>JBCDIX010000032.1:0-71520 GCA_038748405.1 Cyanobacteria bacterium P01_H01_bin.21
CGCGAATATGAACCACATCCGGGATTTCAGTCATAATTTCTCTGACTTCCATGCCAATGCGTCGTAACTCGCTAATATTGGGTCCGTAGATGCGCATCTCGACTGGTGCGTCGTAGGGTGGCCCCTGCTGGAGCTGTTGCACAATGGTACGGGTTGAGGGAAACAGATTGTCTAGCTCCTGCTGAAGTTCTCTCACCATCCCTCCAACATTCTGCTCAGATTTGAGCTGCACCAGTGCCTGAGCATACTGCGACTGGTTCTCGCGGTTACCTGTTAGATTGTAGTAAAACTTAGGCGCATTTTCGCCGATAAACCAGTGGACATCTTCAACTTCTTCATGCTTCAGAATCTGTTCACGCGCTTCAAGAACAGTTTTTCGAGTTTGAGCGATTGCCGTCTGAGAGACAAAATCCACCTCAATTTGGAACTGGTCACGATTCACTAGGGGAAAGAACTGCTCGTCTAGGGTGCCGGCAGCAATGAACCCGATCAAAGGAACCGTCATTGTCAGAGCCACCGTCAGCAGAGGTTTGGCCATTGCTCGGTCAATTGTCCAGCGGTAGAATCGCCCCGGTCGAGATAACGAAAGTCCTCCGTACCACCAGGCACCAGGCTTCATAAGAACCAGTACTACTCGATCACTAAGACTTTTATTACGCTTGTGCAATGCCTTTTCGTAATCTTCACTACTGGCGCTTAACATTCGTCCGGCTAACGCCGAAATTACCGTTAGCGAGATTGCCAGAGACGAGATCAAAGATAAAATGACGCTGAGCGCAATTGAACCGACAAACTCACCCGATGCCCCTGGCAAAAGATAAATCGGCAAGAACGTTAACACTGTAGTTAGCGTCGAAGCTAGTAGAGGAACCTGAAGATACTTCACCGTCTTGATTACAGCCTGAAGCGGAGGTTCTCCATGCTGCATCTCCACCTGGATCTCATCGACTGCTACCACAGCGTTATCAATCAATAGACCTAGAGCGATAATCAGACCCGTTACAGACATCTGGTGGATCGCAACGCCAAACACACTCATCCAGCCCAAGACAGCAAAAATTGTCAGCGGTAGGGCTGTTCCAACAACGAGTGCCGAGCGCCAACCCATTCCCACTAAAGCAACGAGAACAACAAGCACCGCGCTAAAGATAAGATTAACAATCAGTGAATTGATGCGGGTTGCCACATAGGTACTTTGGTCAAATATCAGGTCGAGACTGACGCCTTGAGGTAAGCGATCGCGAAATATATCCAGCTCATTGCGTACCTGGGCAGACCACTGGTCAATGCGTAGTCCCGACTGCATCATAATCCCCATCACAGCGGCGGGCTTCCCGCCAACGATGGCCTGATCACTGAGGGGAAAACGCACACCTCGGCTGACGCTCGCAATGTCGCTGAGGCGAGTGAACTGACCACCAGCGCTCTGTACCGGTAGCTGACGAATCTGTTCTAGAGTCTCCAGCTCGCTTTCCACCTCAATTGCTAAATCTTGTTCTGGGTTACGTAGCTGGCCTGCCGTTACCTTGGCATCACTGAGGCCAATCTGCTGAGCGAGCTGCTGTGGTGAGAGCCCTACTCCTGCTAGCTCTGGCGCATCAATCTCAACCAAAATCTCTTCATCCGGGTTACCAAAAAACTCAACTTCTTCGGTTCCCGCTAGACTACGTAATCGGGTTCCAATCTCATCACTATAGCGGCGCAAGATCGCGTAGTTGGGCTCCCCTGGCAAGTGCCACGTGAGAGAGGCAATCATTGTATAAGCTTTAACATAGGTTTCGTCTAGTTCAGGGGCCGCCGCACCGGACGGAAACTGGGCGGCCGCATCGGCCATTTCGTCACGGACCTTAGCCCAGATAGGCTGGGCGTTGATCACCTGGTCTACCAGCTCGACCGCGACCGTAGAGAATCCAACTCTCGAATCGGATTCAAGTACCTTGATTTCTTCGATTTCAGAAAGCTCTTCTTCGAGGACGGTGGTGACAAGCGCCTCAACTCGATCAGCACTGGCACCAGGAAAGGCTGTCTTCACGACGGCAACGCGCGATATTAGCTCTGGGTCTTCCTGTCGGGGAAGCGACTGAAAAGAAGAGACTCCCCAGGCCAGAATCAGGATGATCGTTAAAATCAGAAGACGGATATTGGTAAAGAAAGGACGTACCATCTAGGCACCTCAAAAAGTGGGTTTGTAACGTAGTCTCAGTACTAAGGGATAAGGATTATGTAAGATCCAATTTTTAGATCTGCAGAGACGTTTCATGGAACGTCTGTACGACAAGAAATAGGACCTAATTAAATTCTCAATCCTAAGTTCTCTCGTATATTTGAAATCAGCCGCGACAGCGATTTAGATTGGCTGGACCTGCTGACCTGGCGTCAATCGATGAATACCGCTGGATACAATCCGATCGCCCTGTTGGACGGTGCCACGCACCAGAGTTCGATTCTCTTCCTGGTGTAAGATCTCAACAGTTTGCGGCTGGACCTCGTAAACGGTGTCGTCTTCTTTTGTGGACACCAACACATAGGCGCTCCACAAGCCGCGAACGTCCTGAGTAAGAGCGGTTGTGGGCAACCAGATACCGTCACTAGCAATAGTTTCGGTCATGTCTACGCGCACCGTTTGCCCCGGACTAATCTGAGAAACGGTCGCCTGTTCCAGCTGAAGAACAACAACCTGGGTACGTGTCTCTGGATCGACCTCTGGCAGTAGGGCCGTAATCGTTGCTGTATAGACATCAGCGCCTAAATCGACCATCTGAATATCTCCTACCCGAAGCTCGCTCGCAACGTCTATCGGCATACCAACGCGGGCTTCAGGGGCTACATTTTCTACAATCCGCACAATGGATTGTCCGGCTCCAACCACTGTGCCTTCATCGATCTGACGTGCCGAGACGATGCCAGCAAAGGGCGATCGCAACGTACTTTTACCAATGGTGACATCGAGATCGGCAATGGCGGCATCAAGCTGTTTTACAGCGGCCTGCTGGGCCAAAATCTGCTCCTGTCGGGTCCCATTGCGAAGCTCTTGTAAGTTGCTGCGAGCCTGATCTAGCCGGGCCTGCAAAACCTCTTCGCCATAGGCAAATTCATCTAGAGATTCCTTTGAAATTGCGCCTTCAGCATAGAGGTACTCCCGCCGAGATAGCTGAATACTCTGAAGCACAAGCTGCTGCTCAATTTCACGCACATTCGCTTCAGCGGTGGCGATATCTTCTATGCGGGGACCCGCTTCTAGCTCTGCTAATTGTGCTGAGGCGCGAGCTCTTTCAGCCTCAAGCTGCTGGCGTTGGGTTTGCAGATTGCTAATATCTAACCGTGCTAGAGGCATCCCAACCGAAACGACATCGCCCTCCTGCACCAGGACCGAGATCAGCTCTCCCCCGCGCTCAAAACCTAAGTCGCTGGCTCGCAGGGCAACGATTTCTCCCGTATAGGTCCGCATGACATCGTAGCTATCCACAACTTCTGCGGTAAGCGTTTCTACTGGCAGCACCTCAGCGCTCACTTCGGTCGCCGTGTCTGTAGTTGTTGTACGTGATCTGAGTACAGGAACCCCGACCACAACGATCAACAAGATCGCTCCTAAACCCAATACCTTTTTACGATGCTGACGAAGAGGGGTGAATATTTTTTCAGCAGAGCGGGCAGCGAAATTTCTAGACGAAGACAGATAAGCAGCCATAGTTATCTTTATGAAATGTAGACAGCAAAATGAAGACAGCGAATTGAAAGGAATTTAATAAACTTAATGAAACCGTTTCGTTTCAAACTATAACTCATAAATCCGAAAAATAAAACGATATCGTTTTATTTTTCGGATTTAATAATTTGCCACCCGCCATAGTTTTTTGTAATGAAACAAAACCGTTTCGTTGATGCTATGCTAATATCAAACGAAACGGTTTTGTTTCATTAGATACCCTAGAGAGCTACGACCTTTACTCATGAAATAATCCTGGAGGAAACATGGGACAGATATCGATTTTTTGGAAAGAAGGCTGCCCCCATTGCGCAAAAGCTAAGAAGTATCTGGCAGCTAGGCATATTCCTTACCAGAGCCTTGATATTACTGAAAATGCTCATTTAAGACTGTTGAGTATCTATTTAAGTGGAAGCCAAACTGTTCCACAAATATTCTTCAACAATGAATACATCGGTGGTGCCAGCGATATGTTGAGTATTGAACCAACGGTTCTTGATCAAAAGATCCAAGAAACTCTTGCTGCTGCTGATCCTGATTTTCCGCCACAAGTCTCAGATGCGGAACTTGCAAATGCAGAACTCTCTCTCGGAAAGATTTTAGATCGGCACATCCCCAACTTGGAATCCAATACGGAAATTAATCAAATCAAGCCATACTACGAGACTTTATTTGGTTTTCTGCCTAATCTGTACAACTATATGGCAATTGTGCCTAACTACACTACTGCCTGGGTGGCCTCATTTTTAAGCCTATTCGAGCCGACTTCAAAAACGTTAGGTGACTTTCGTATGGTCGTTGCGTTTACGACCAGTGTTGCTGCCGCTTGTAGCTATTGTACAGCTCATGCCACAGATGCCGCTTTGGACACCGGAGCTACCCCCAAAAAACTTCGACAGATTTTTGAGTTCTACCAGCATCCAGAAGGGGAAGATGACTCAGTATTACCGTTTACTGAAACAGAGCGGGTGATGATTCGTTTAGCCAGGGGAGCGGCCTTAAACCAAGTTTCGGACAACGATCTCACTCGACTCCGACAACTTGAGCCCAGTAGGGGAGACGAATTGATTACAAGTGTTGGTGCAGTAACTGCCTGTTTTGGTTTCTTTAACCGCTTTAACGATCTCATGGGGGTCGAATTAGAAGCCCCAGCCCTAGAATCTGCTCAAAATAGCTTAGGATCCCAGTGGGACGCGGGCAAACACGATAGTCAAGATCGACGTGCAGTAACTGCTAAACCTGAAAAAAGAGCGGGAGAGCAACAAGAAATTCTCGATCAAGAAAAAGCTTTTATTATCCAGGTTCTCTCATATTTAGAGACTGCCATCGGCAACGATCTGAATGTCTACTTGCAAGACAATCTAGGAACTGTCCCGAACTGGCTTCTAACCCTTCCAGAGACTGCTCGAAGAGCGGTTTCTCATTTATATATTTTGACCGTTGCGCAAGGGCAGGTCTCGTCAGAACTGAAGCATTTAATGCTCTATATTTTGACAAATATTACTGAGCATCAATACCTCAATAATCTCGAAGGCTCTCTAGCGAAAAGAGCCGCGATCTCGCTGGGAGCGTCCCCAGAGCTGGCCCAGAAACGCTTAGAGCAAAGCCTAGAGGCGGCGAAAGGGGGAACAGCGTACAAGGAGTTTAGTGAGAAGGAATGTGCAGCCCTATGGTTGGCGAAGACAGCCTCGGTTTATCCCCCGTTCACGTCCTCATCCTTGGTGCTGAGTTTGAAGGAGTATTACACACCAGCGCAAATTGTCGAGTTAACTATGTGCTTAGCCGTGGGTGGTCTAGCTCAGCGTTGGACGGCAATGGTGATGCCTTGACAGCAGCGGCTTTAATCTCTCTAGACTTAGCCAAATCCCTTTTATAGCTAAGAACATAGCGAGATGTGAATATATCTCGACCTCGGGGGAGAGAATCCCCTTGTATCAGATGAAGTTTGAGTTGTTGCAAATTATTCAGCCGATATTTTCTGAATAATGAGCCATCGCTGACTTACTCTCGACAGCGACTATGAATGCCCGCAGTAACCCATTCATCTATCCCCTCACAAACCTTCGATGAATCCACAAAACTCTCCAACCATTATTATTGGCGCCGGTTTTGCAGGTCTATTTACGGCACTGCACCTGACTAATCAACGCTATTCCCATCCCATCACGTTAATTGACCGCACCAATCGTTTCTGCTTTAAACCCCTTCTATATGATTATATGAGCGGGGAGATGGAGTCTTATCAAATCCATCCTCTTTACGTCGAGTTACTCCACGGTCGCGACATCTCGTTTGTTAAAGGTGCAGTAACCCAGGTTGATTTGGCTGCTCGCCGCATCTATCTCTCGCAGGGGGCGGCTTTAGACTATGGAAACCTGGTACTGGCAACGGGTAGCGTTCCGGCGTTTTTTGCTGACGGGGCCGCTGACCATGCTTTTACGTTTCAAGATAAAGCCGACGCAGATGCCCTCAAACAGTATCTGATGACACAGCTAGAGGCGGCAGTGCAATGTCCGTCTATCGAGGAACGGAGATCGCTGCTAACTGTGGCGATTGTTGGCGGGGGGCCGGTCGGGGTAGAACTAGCTCTGACCTTAGGGGACCTACTACCCCGATGGTACGAGGCAGTGGACGGCAGTCCAGAAGACATTCGCATCGTTTTGCTGAACCGGGGTGATATTCTCACAGGTGATGTCAACAGCCGTCTTCGGGACACCGCGATGCAGGCAATGGAAAATCGCGCTGTTCAACCAGAGCTGATATTAGGCGCTTCAGTGACGGCTGTACGTCCTGATGGGGTGGAATTTACTCGCAATGATAAACATGAATCTTTGGCGGCAGGTACGATCGTTTGGACGGCCGGGACCCAGGTTCATCCCCTCATCCAGTCACTGCCAATTCCAGCGAGTGAGCGGGCTAAACGGGGACAGCTCCTGGTGAAGCCGACCCTGCAGCTTTTAGCGTATCCTGATGTTTTCGCCGCAGGGGACTGTGCCGTTATCCAGTCCGATAGTTCCGATGGTAAGCCACTACCCGCCACAGCTCAGGTAGCTTACCAGCAGGGAGGAGCCATCGCTGCGGCTCTGACAGCAAAGGCTAAGCATCGAGAATCCTTACCCACCTCTAGCGTAAGCTTTCGCGGCACTATGATGAAGCTAGGGATGGGGAGCAGTGTTGCCAATGTGTTTGATCGCTATGAGATTGTCGGGCCTTTGGGACAAAAGATTCGGCAGATAATGTACCTGGGGCTAACGCCTACACCTGCTCACAATGCTAGAACTACGCTGGATTGGATTAAAGACGACGTGTTTCAGCTTTATTCTAGCGAGTATCACGCTATTGACTACACTGCAGGCTATGAAGCAAAAGAGCTAATTACTCTCAGTAATGCTGTTACCCTGAGTGCAGCAGCGGTATCTATGGCGGAAACTGGTCCTCTGGCCGATCTCCTAGAGGTGGCAACTCTCAGGCAGGAATTGGCAGGTGCAACAGACAACTACCCCGAAAATCGAGTGATTTATGCCCTATTCGGTCATCAGGCCAAGCGTAAGATGGCGATGGATCACGCCGATGTCATCCGTAAACGTCCGGGTGACCTATTAGAACAAGCCGTAACCTATATTGGCGAAGCAATTGCTCTTTTGACAGAGAAATCTACTCCCAAAGAATTGCGCGAATATAAAGAGCTGCTTTATGACTGTTGCGATCGCGTCGCTCAAGCTGCAGGAAGCAAGCCATTCGATAACCAACGGGTTTCTCCAGAAGAAGCAGCGGTTCTAGATAAAATTAAAACCGTGCTCAGTGAAACAAGCGACCTTTAAAGAAACTGGCACTGGTTCCACCCGATAGGATGACTCGGCCAAAACGCTGGTGATGAAAGGAATACAGCCATTTCAGGAGAAGATTACCGAAATCCTTACTCTGCACGCATTTCACCATTTTTCCCATTATCCGGGACCAGCGCCAAGAAGATAAGGAGGTCAGTTCGCGAAGGGTGTAGTAAAATTTTAAAGATCGGGAGAAACGAAACGGGTTCGTTGTAATCAACTTCAGTCTTTTACCGTTTCAAGCAGTTGATGATGATACATAAAGGTACTGACTCAGAACACGCCATGGCCAATACAACATCCTCTAAGCGGGGGGCTTCTCAAAAGCGCACTAACAACAAAGTCTCCAAAGGCGGTCGTCCTGCCAGTGGAACCCTTGAACAACGTCTAGAGCAGCTACTCGAAGACTCAACCCAGGTATTTGTGCAGCATGGCTATGGCTCAACCAGTATGGATCTAATCGCCCGCAAAGCCCACGTGGCCAAGCGCACCATCTATCAGCACTTTGGTGATAAGGAGCAGCTATTTGGCGCGGTCGTTCGTCACCGCATTAACTCGCTATACACCTTGTTCCCTGAGATCGAAAAAACGACTGACCCCATTGAACAGGTTCTCACAAGGTTTGCCCACGAGCTGTTGGCTGTAGTTCTTGCACCCGAGTCTATTAACCTAGAGCGCATCGTCATTGGCGAGGCAAGCCGTTTTCCTGAACTGGCCAATCAGTTTTATAACAACGCGCCAAGACAAGCCATTGTAGCAATCGCTCAATATTTGACACGTCAGAAACAAAAGGGAAACCTGCAGCTCACTGATCCGGAAGCTGCATCTATGCAGTTTTTTAGTTTGGTCTTAGGCGAATTTCAGCGCCAAGCGCTGCTAGGTATTGGACAACCCTACAGCACTGAGCAAATCGACCGACATGCGGAGGAAGCTGTCCGCTTTTTCTTGAATGCCTATCAGCCATAGCTCAATACAGGGGTAATATCCGCCTCCAGCTCGTCACACCTATGAAAAGGCTGGCTTTGAACTATGGCCAGTGGCCAGATATTTCAAAAAGCTCTAAGACAGGACGGATATCAGGCTTAAGGGGTGGCTAACTGGTGTATTTTTAGCAGTGACCCTCCTCCTGCATATGCCAATGGCCCATCAACGGTTTCATCCACTGCGACTGCATCTGGGTAAAGGGCGTGAACGCCATGCTACCTGGCTAGAGCTGTTTTTTGACCTGGTGTTTGTATTTGCGATCGCACAGCTGGCCCATTTACTCCACAGCGACCTCACCTGGGCAGGCATTGCCGGGTTTGCCGCTCTGTTTATCCCCGTTTGGTGGCTCTGGATTGACTTTAGCTACTATGCCGACCAGTTTGACATTGACGACGGTCCCTATCGATTAGTCATGCTGGGTGTAATGTTTGGTCTAGTGGTGATGGCCCTGACCATTGAAAACGCTTTGCAGGGGGGCTCTGCACACTTTGCCACCATCTATACGGCACTGCGGTTGGTGATTATCTTTTTATATGTTCAGGCTTGGCGATTTGTACCCCAGTCGAGAGAACTAACGGCCCGCTACATCCTTAGCTTTTCTGTGGCGTTTGTGTTGTGGCTAGTGTCCATCGGTGTGCCTGAACCGGCTCGATTTTGGCTGTGGGCCGTTGCCCTACTAATAGAAATCAGCAACGGTCCGATTACCTACATCACTATTCGCAACGTTCCCACACAAAAATCCCATATGGATGAGCGGTTTGGGCTATTTGTCATCATTGTTTTAGGCGAAGCCATGGTTGCTGTGGCCACAGGTGTTTCCCAAACCGACTGGCAGTGGCGCAGTGTCTTGACCGGCATGGGGGGCTTTTTAACCGCCGTAAGCCTGTGGTGGATGTATTTTGAACGGGCGGATGAGTCAGCGATTAACAAAGCATTGCGGGGCGGCAGACGGGCGCTGCTGCGGTCCTATGTCTACGGCTACAGCCATGTGCTAGCGTTTATGGGGATTGTTGCCACCGGGGTGGGCATCCAGTTTGCCATTGAGGCTGCCGCTGGCCATACCTTTGTGGCCGAAGCACGGACTGTTCTTTGTGGTGGTATTGCCATCTATTTAATTGGGGTGACGCTTTTACAGTGGGCCTCTCCAAGCTCTTTGCCCAGGGGAGTAATGGGTCTGCGGGTGCTCCTGACTTTGGTTTCTGTGTGTTTAATTCCTCTGGGTGCCGTTATTTCGCCTGTTGTTATCGTTCTGGTGCTGGGTCTATCCCTAATGGCCCTCAACAAGTTTGATGGTTTGCCCTTGTCAACTGTTTAAAAAACATGCCTTCAGACATTATTCTCATTGGTCCTCAGAGTGCGGGTAAATCTACTATCGGGGCACTGCTGGCAGAGCGTTTGAACCTGCCCCAGTACTCTATGGATGAGCTGCGCTGGGCGTACTATAGCGAAATTGGTTATGACGACGCTCTAGCAAAACAGAAACGTGAAACAGAAGGGGCCTGGGGCATTATCCGCTACTGGAAACCGTTTGAGGCTTATGCCGTTGAGAGACTGCTATCGGAGCATACAGACTGCGTGATTGACTTTGGCGCTGGCCACTCGGTTTATGATGATCCTGTTTTGTTTGAGCGGGTGCAGCGGGCGCTATCGGACTATCCTAATGTTGTTCTGTTGCTGCCGTCCCCTAATTTAGATGAGTCGTTACGTATTCTAAATGAACGAAATCGAGACCTGCCAGCGGATATTCGAGCGACTAATGAGCATTTTATTAGGCATCCGTCTAATGATACGCTGGCCAAGTTTACGGCTTACACACAAGAGAAAACGCCTGAAGAAACCTGTGAAGAGATTTTGCAATTGATCAACATTATGTAATCAGTGTGTAGCCCAGTCATATGGGGCTCTTTTATCGATAGCCCTCACAGGTTGCATAATTTTTCTAGCCCCTAATACCCAGACTTGTTGTTGTTGCTATACGCATTTCCGAGAATAAAGATTTGGTGCATTTGAGCCCTCTTCGCTGCCCCTCGCCTGATAGTGAAGACTTGGCAGGCAGTTAGCTCACTTCTAGTAATTTATCTATCCAAATAATTAAAAAAGCTAAAATTCTCTACCTGTAGGTAAATATATTTAAACTTATATGTTTAGTTTATAAACAAAACTTTCAAATAGTGGCTCTTGACTTTTATCGTTTTAAGAGTGAGAGCGCAGTTAAGCACCTCTGTTAATTGCCTAATGGTTTCTTTTTAAGAAAACCGTACCCCCTGAACCCTCGTTCTCACCCTATACAGATCTGAAGAAGTAGAGGTGCTGCTCAATGGTGTATCTGTTCGAGTAGATAGGCCGAATTTTATACGGGTAAACATCGCTAACGCCTAAACATTGTCAATTCACGACTCATAACAAGTAAGGTGGCATTCCAGCTGATTGGACGGCCATTTGACTGTTGTGGAAATCTGAAAATGACAGCCGTGATCGGTTTATGTTTATCCCCAAAGGAGGGGAGAATTTTTCCTCTGCGAAATTCTTTTATTTCCTGAAATCAGGATAATGTCTCCAGTGCCTTTCTACCTGGAACTAGGCTTCCACGTAGGATTTTACAACCCATAAATACGTTAATTTAGAGGAAGGTTTGTCGATGAGTATCGTAGCCAAAGTGATTGCTCAGTCTGACCGTGCCGATCGCTTTCCAGGAAGTGCTGAGCTAACTCAGCTTCAAGACTATTTCAACAACAGCAGCCTCCGCATTAGCGCTGTCCAAAAACTAGCCGCTAATCAGCAAAAAATTGTTGATGAAGGTAGCAAGCGATTTTGGTCTCAGTGTCCCAATACCCCTAGTAATAAAGGGGATGCGCAAAAAACAGCCCTTTGCCAGCGCGATCAGGGGTGGTACATCCGCCTGGTGAGCTACTGCGTTTTAGCGGGTAATGCTAAACCATTGGAAGATATCGGTATAGATGGTATGCGCGATATGTATGTTTCGCTCCAGGTCCCTCTGGCGAATTTGAAGTTAGCGATGCGCTGCCTAAAAGACGTTGCTACGAGTCTTTTGACTTCTGAAGAAGCTGCACTGGCTGGACCTTACTTTGATCAGCTGATTCGAGCTTTTTAATCGCGAAAGTATTTTGGACCAAGGCCAACCTCGACAATAGTTTTTTTCCAAAACCACAACAACCATGCAAGACACAGTTACGGCTATCATTAATCCCGCTGATGAGAAAGGCAATTATGTCGAAGGAGATGCCCTCGACGCACTCAAGCAGTACTTCCAAAGTGGAGCTACAAGAGTCAAAGCCGCTACTGAAATTGGTGCCAGTTCTGCCAATATTGTTAGCGAAACTGTGGCAAAAAGTCTTCTATATGGGGATATTACGCTTCCTGGTGGCAATATGTATCCGACCCGGCGCTATGCAGCCTGTCTGCGGGATTTAACATACTTTTTGCGCTACGCCACCTATGCCATGCTGGCGGCTGACCCGTCTATTCTAGATGAGCGGATTTTAAGTGGCTTAAAGGATACCTACTCGTCCCTGGGCGTGCCCATTGAGCCCACTATTCAAGCGCTACAGGCAATGAAGGAGGTTGTGACTCAGCGAGTGGGGACTGAAGCAGGACAAGAAATGGATGTCTATCTCGACCACATTATTACGGGTTTAGGCTAGCGCCTAAGGGCCTGCCCGTGGGGTGGGCCTACCTACCAATATTGTTTTAGTCAACCGATTGCTATGTACGCTTCTACTAAAAGCCAGGAGCCTTATTCCTGGTGGGCGGGGAATGCCCGATTTATCGATTTGTCGAATACATTCATTGTGGCTCATGTCGCCCAGGCAGCCCTGATCATGCTGTGGGCCGGGGCATTTACCCTGTTTGAACTGGCAACCTATTCTGCAACAGAACCCCTCTACACCCAGGGGCTGATTTTGTTGCCGCACCTGGCGACTCAAGGGTGGGGCGTTGGCCCAGGTGGCGACACCTCTATTTGGTTTCAGATCGGTGTGATTCACATTGTGGCCGCTGTTGTGTTGTTGGCAGGAGCTTATTTCCATCGTTCTAAGCTACCCGCTAGCTTGGCAATGGCTCCGGGCAATGCGTCAAAGTTTCATTTTGAATGGCAAGATGCTCGAAAGCTGGGTTTTATTTTGGGACATCATCTTGTCTTTTTGGGCTTGGGGGCGTTATTGCTGGTGGCCAAAGCCCAGTCATTTGGTGGCCTATATGATGCTAACATCGGTGCCGTTAGGCTGGTGACAGAGCCCACACTGGACCCAGGGGTTATTTGGGACTATAAAACTCATTTGTTTAATGTCAACAATCTCGAAGATTTGGTTGGCGGTCATATTTATGTCGCTGTGCTGCTGATTGCAGGAGGTGCCTGGCATATTTTAGTTCCCCCCTTTCGATGGGTGGAGCGAGTTTTTCTTTTTTCAGGTGATGGCATCTTGTCGTACTCCCTGTTTGGCATTGCCCTGGCGGGGTTTGCGGCTTCGTATTACTGCGGTTTTAACACGTTGGCCTATCCAGAAGAATTTTATGGTCCTACGCTGGAGCTAAAATCGGCACTTTTGCCACGCTACTTTGAAGCTCAGCCAAGCCTGGCCGCAGGGTATACCCCTCGGATGTGGCTGGCAAATGCTCACTTTTATTTGGCCTTTTTCTTTCTACAAGGGGGGCTATGGCATTATCAGCGAGCTATGGGGTTTGATATTAATAGCCTGTTCAAAACCTGGCAGCAGAATATGGAGTTTACCAGTGATAATCCGACACTGGCCTATCAGTGTGCAGGAATGTCACAGCCGGAGTCCACATCGCTGCTTCAATATGGCATGCCGCAGACCAATGCTCAGTCTTGGCTCAAGCAGGAGCAATCCTTTGAAGACTATGTCTATCGTCCGTCTCACGGAATCGAACCGCTGAATTTGACAACGATCAATGGTCTAGAGAAGACACTATATCAAACCAAGTTTCACCCTCAAAAGGATACTTTTTACCAATCTTCTAAACAGGCTGGTGAGATGTTTGGCTATAGTCGCAATGGTCGGACAAACCTGTATGAACAGCCAAGGGCTCTAGCCACGGCTTATTCTAGACCGATAGAAGCGGTGTTTTACGAACCAAAGCGCAGCAACAACTAATATCAGCTCTCAGTTTTGTAGAGCTTTGTTATTCTCAGCTTGCTGAGTATTCTTGAGTTTGGGTTGTGAGACGTTGGCATCGCTGAGAATAGCGGGTCTGCAGACACACTTTTGAGAATAAGCGGTTTGTTTTTGAGGAATTGTAGGTTTCCAAGTAGACGGATGGGGTATCCCCATCCGTTTTTTGTGTAGAGGAGTTAGCCGCCAGTTTCATAGAGATATCTCACTGATTTACAGCAACACCAGTGATAAATAACAACGTTAACGTTTGTATCAGAGAAGAGATATTTAAGCGCAGTAGGAATAAGCTAAGAGCGTGAGTTGAAAAGCTCATAACTACAGCGAAAGGAGGTCTAACAATAGATATCTCGATAGAATCGATTGACGGATCAAAAACAGCACCCAAACAAATCACTGACATTTCTTCTTGCTTGCACTAGAGAGCACTGTTTTAGTAGGTCTGCCTTATTAAAACAACTCTGAAAAGTCTTGTCTAATGTAGAAGAGCCCTTCAGTAGATTGGTTTGGGTGCTGTTGTGTTTAAGTGCTACTGGCCAGTACACCGCTACGGCTGGACTATAGATTTTCTAGGTTTTACTTGAGAGAACCGTACCCTCCGCCTCCTGGGGTTTCAATAACAAATGTATCGCCGGGCTGCATTTGAACGATGGCTTTGCTAGCGAGATCTTCTGTTGTGCCGTCCTGATGCCGAATGTAGTTATGACCGGGTTTACCTGGAGCACCTCCCTGCAAGCCAAAGGGGGCAATTTGGCGATGGCTGGAGAGAATGGCGGCGGTCATGGGTTCTCTAAACATGATCTGACGGACGACACCACAGCCGCCTGAATATTCGCCTTGACCACCGCTATGCCGCCGAATGGTAAAACTCTCTAGCAGGACAGGAAATCGCCATTCTAGAACTTCTGGGTCGGTGAGGCGAGAGTTGGTCATGTGGGTTTGAACGGCGTCGGTACCGTGGTACTTGGGGCCGGCACCGGAACCACCGCAGATGGTTTCGTAGTATTGATGGCGATCGCTACCAAAGGTGAAGTTGTTCATGGTGCCTTGAGAGGCGGCCATGATGCCTAGGGCTCCATAGAGGGTGTCGGTAACTGCCTGGGATGTTTCGACATTGCCCGCAACGACTGCAGCTGGGTAGCGAGGGTTAAGCATACAGCCGGTGGGGATAATAATCTCTAGCGGTTTGAGACAGCCGCCATTGAGGGGAATGGTGTCATCGACTAAGGTGCGAAATACGTAGAGCACGGCTGCTTTGCAAACGGCTGATGGGGCGTTGTAGTTGGTGGCCTGTTGGGGGGAGGTGCCGGAGAAATCAATGCGGGCAGTGCGGCGGGTGCGATCGCACCGAATCGCCACCTGAATTTGACAGCCATCGTCCATGGCATAGGTAAACTCACCCGGATTAAGCACATCAATCACCCGCCGCACCGACTCTTCGGCATTGTCTTGCACATGTTGCATATAGGCCCGGATCGTGGGTAGGCCATAGTGCTGCACCATTTTGCGCAACTCCTGTACCCCCTTTTCATTGGCCGCAATCTGCGCCTGGAGGTCGGCAATATTTTGGGCTGGGTTACGAACGGGGTAGGGGCCCTGGGTGAGCAGCTCCAGTAGTTCTTTTTCTCGAAACTGACCCTGGTCTATTAGCTGAAAGTTGTCAATCAGCACACCTTCTTGGTCCACTATGGTGCTGTTGGGGGGCATGGAGCCGGGGGTGATGCCGCCGATGTCGGCGTGGTGACCGCGGGAGGCAACGTAAAAGAGGGGGAGGGGAGGAGAGGGGGAGAGTGAAGCGGCCAGAAAGACTGGGGTGATGACGGTGATGTCGGGTAGGTGGGTGCCGCCGTTGTAGGGGTTGTTGAGTATGTACACATCCCCTGGTTTGAGACTCGTTCCTTTAGCGGCGATCAGGCTGGCAATACTGTCACCCATAGAGCCCAGGTGGACGGGAATGTGGGGGGCGTTGGCCACCAGCTGCCCCTGTTGGTCAAAAATGGCGCAGGAGAAGTCTAACCGTTCTTTGATATTGATGGAGTAGCTAGTCTTTTGCAGGGTAAATCCCATCTGTTCGGCAATGGCCATAAACAGATTGTTAAAAATTTCTAGCATCACTGGGTCAGGGGTGCCCGACGTAACGTCACTGGCCAGGGCTATTGTGGTGTCGCTGTGTTCAGGGTCTTTAGTGAGCAACAGGTGGTTGCGATCGCTCACCTCCACGACCCAGCCGGGTTCGACGATGTTAGTGCCGGTAGCTTCTATAACAATGGCGGGGCCAACAATGGTGTCTCCCGGTCGTAGCTCGCTCCGCTGATATAGGGGTGTGGGCTGCCAGGCATTGGCCGTAAACATCGACACTGTAGTGATTGGTTTGGGGGGATAGGGGCGAGGAGAGTTTTGCACTGGCTCTGCTGGCAGCGGCATTTTGCCCACCACTTCCACCGATACAGCCTCTACCACCAGGGGCTTGTCTGGCATGGTAAAGCCGTAGCGCTGGTGATAGTCTTGCTCAAACTGAGCCACCATGGCCGACAGTGTACCAAAGGCCAAAATTAAGGATGAGTCGGTACCCTCATAGCGGATATGGACCTTTGGCAAGGTTTCAATGCGTTCATCCGAGACGGTTTGGCGGTTGACCTCGGCCACCGCAGGCGCTGTAATCTCAGCCAGTTTTTGCTTTAGAACCGGTAGTAAATCGGCCTCTAAGGGCTGCTCTATGGCGGTTTGTCGCAGGGCACGCAGGTCGGCTAACCCCATACCGTAGGCCGACAGCACACCGGCCATGGGGTGAATAAAAATCTGTTTCATGCCTAGGGCATCGGCAATTAAACAGGCATGCTGCCCGGCAGCGGCCCCAAAACAAGACAGGGTATACTCCGATACGTCATGCCCCTGCTGCACCGAGATTTTTTTGATGGCGTTGGCCATATTTTCAACTGCAATGGCTAAAAAGCCAGCGGCCACCTGTTCGGGCGATCGCAAATCTGCAGCCCGGTGGATCTGGTCAGCCAGGGCGGCAAACTGTTGTTGAACCGTGGCGACATCTAAGGGCCGATTGCCTTCTGGTCCAAACACCTGGGGAAAAAACTCTGGCTGAATTTTACCCAGCATGACATTACAGTCAGTGACGGTGAGGGGACCGCCCTTTCGATAGCAAGCCGGACCCGGATTGGCCCCCGCAGACTCTGGCCCCACCCGATAGCGAGCACCGTCAAAGTGCAAAATAGAGCCCCCACCTGCCGCTACCGTATGGATGGCCATCATCGGTGCTTTGATCCGCACCCCGGCCACTTCTGATTCAAACACTCGCTCGTAGTCACCGCTGTAGTGGGAGACATCGGTGGAGGTGCCGCCCATGTCAAACCCGATGAGTTTATGGATATGTGCGATCGCACTGGTTTGTACTACGCCGACAACGCCCCCCGCAGGGCCAGACAAAATGCTGTCTTTACCGCGAAATAAATCGGCATCGGTGAGACCGCCGTTAGACTGCATAAACATCAGCTGGGGCCGATGTTTTAAACGCTTGTCTCCAGCGCCCAGCTCCAGCGCTACCCGGTCGATATAGCGTTTAAGAATCGGGGACAGATAAGCATCCACCAGGGTGGTATCTCCCCGGCTCACCAGCTTCATTAGAGGACTGACCTCATGGGAAACCGAAATTTGGGTAAACCCTATGTCCTTAGCCAGCGCGGCGACCTGATTTTCATGCTCCGGGTAGCGGTAGCCGTGCATCAAAACGATGGCGCAGGCGCGAATGCCCGTATCATAGGCTTGCTGCAGCTGGGGCAATAGCGGTGCTGCCTGCACGGGAGTTAGTTCCTCTCCTTGGGCGCTGTAGCGTTCTTCCACTTCAATCACCCGCTCATAGAGCATTTCGGGTAAAACAATCTCACGGGCAAAAATGTCAGGACGGTTTTGATAGCCAATGCGCAGCGCGTCTCTAAAGCCCTGGGTAATTAGCAGCACGGTGCGATCGCCTTTGCGCTCTAACAGGGCGTTGGTGGCCACCGTGGTTCCCATTTTGACCACGCCGATCTGCTCGGTGGGCAGTGGCTGGTCTGGGGCGACACCTAAAATATCTCGAATCCCTTGCAGAGGGGCGTCTTTATAGCGTTCTGGGTTTTCAGACAGCAGCTTGTGAACTACTAGCTTTCCATCGGGGCGCTGCGCGACGATATCGGTAAACGTGCCGCCGCGATCAATCCAAAATTGCCAGCGATTTTTGAGGTAAGAGGACTGTTGTTTCATGGAGCCACAACGCGATCTGCCAAGGGCTATGGTATCGAGTTCGGTCCCTCTTTGGGTAACTAAGGGGGGGATTCTTTGGACGTACCAGCAACAATCCTGTGTCTAAGCTCAGATCTAAACCTGAAATTTGTGTTCTATCGCCGTCTGTCCCCAGAACCGTGAAAGCTTTGCTGATTAGGTTGAACACTCACTGGGTTTGCTCGCCAAAGAAACCCCGATCATACTGTCCCGGTTAATCAGGGTGGCTAAGGCTGATTCATCCCATCCATCAGTCCCGTCAGGTCTCACTGGGATCACCATATACCGAGTGTCCGCCGTGCTATCCATCACCCGCACTTCAACATCGTCTGGAATAATTGTGCCAAATTCCTCTTCAAGTACACCTCTAGGATCAATAACTACCCGATGACGATAGGCCGTGCTCTTGTACCAGGAAGGAGGATGATACCCAAGGATTGCTCGGGGATAGCATGAACACAGGGTACAAACAACAACATGATGGACCGACGCGGTGTTTTCAACCACTTCCAGTCGTTTGATTTCAACAGTGTCAATGTTCATTTCCTGACATGCCGCTTTACCATCGGCGAGTAAACGGTGCTTAAAGGCAGGATCTACCCAGGCACGAGCCACCAAACGAGCCCCCAGCATCGGCGTGACTGAATCTTCTCGCTCAATCTCTTGTCGAACTTCGGTAGCGGTAAAATATCCTTTTTCTTCTAGCAGTTTTTGAATTACCCGTGTCCTCTGAGCCCAGCAGGCTTCATCATCATTAATCGGTTCGTGATCGTGAGACGCCTCTGGGTCTGTGGCAGAAGGAGATTTATTCTGTTCTGGCTGGTTTGGCATGACCTGGATGTGATAAAAGGCGATAGATAATGATGGTAAGGGATAGGGATTTTGTAAGTTCCAAAAATTAATGCTGGAGAGACGTTCCATGGAACGTCTGTACGTCCAATAGTGGAGCCTAATTAATTTTGTTTCCTAAGCAATTACGAGAGAGGTTTTAACCAGGGCTCATAGATTTCTACCCGCAGCTTATCCCTACGGCTTCTTTGTGGACAGCGATCGCCCCAGACTTCTACCATCTCAAATTCAACCAGATATAAGGGTAATTGCAGGACTCGGGGCTTAAAGTGGGCCAGGTCTTCTGGGTTTAGAAATAGCCCCTGTAAATGGGCAACCTTACCTCGCTTTCCCAACACATAGACGGGGGTGCGAATATGGCCTGTCTTTATCTGATCCACTACCTGGACCCAATCACCGACTGCGTAGCCAGGTTTTGCATAGGTATCTTGGTCAATTTCAGGGGAGTAGGGAATATCCGGAACTTGTTGCAAGCTGGCACTATCGTCAGTCTTGTTAGCCTGCTTAAAGCCTTGTCTAAGTTCCTCTCTAGTGAGGTAGCCCAGCTCACACAGTACGGTTTCAACCGCTAGAATTCGCCGCTCCCCGTATCTAGGCAAGCGACTACGCAAAAAGGCCGGGATGTCGACAGAAAAGGTTTGGGAATCAAAACGACCGTCGATTTCTTCAGCGGCCCGACGTACCGAGTCAAAGCTGGGCAGCTGCTGCTTAGCCCGCATTAGATTGTGGATAGAGACAATTTGTTTTTCAAAGAAACTAACGGTTTCCTCCACTGTGCTAATGCTTTCCTGGTCTTCAGGATTGTGGGGAATTGGCTGATGGTAAGCTTTGGGAGCAACTTCTTTCATAGACAGCTATCCCAGTTCTGCCTTGTCTAACATAAGACTTTGCACAACCATCTCTTGCTCAAGCACCTCTTCTTCAAAAAAGACATTGATAAATTTCTGGTAAGAATCTAAGTCTGTCGGATCTAGCTCGTTAAAGCTCCTCAACCGTGGCTGAGCGACATAGGCCGCCTGGTCAGGTTCTAGAGCTGTGTATTTAGAAATAATGGGACGGACCTTATCAAAGTCCTGGTTGGCGATTTTGGTGGCCTCATCGATTACCTGGACCACTTTTTTAGCAGTCTCGGGTCGATCGGTTAAAAACTTAGAAGTGAGCACTGCCGCCCCGGAGTAAAACGGATCGGAAATAAACATTGAGACCGGATTTACCATAGCCCGCTTCCCTTGTTGAGTGGCTTCTGCAATCGATCCGGTGGGCTCCAAAGATAAAGTGGCATCTACGGCCCCCGACACCACCGAAGGCAGGTGTAAACCAACGGCCATTTGTTCAATGGTGACGTTGTTGCCGGGTTCTAATCCATTTTTCTTGAGGATATAGGAAAGAATTGTTTTCCACTGGACGCCTGGAATGGTACCCACTTTCTTACCTTTGAGATCATCAAAGGTGGCAATGGCAGAATCAGGTTTAACAATCAGGCCATCGTTAATAAAATCACTCTTGATGCCGCCCCCCTGCAAACCAAATACCTTAAAGGTGCCTGGGGTTTTGGCTTCGGCCAATACGGTGATCCCGGCAGCTGCCCCCGGTGGACCAAAGTCGGCCCGTCCAGACACTAAAGAGTCAATGATTTGATTGGGGTTTTCAAATTTAACAGACTCCACTTCGATGCCCGCCTCTTCAAACAGTCCTTGCTCCAGCGCCACATAGTAGGCGGTGGTTTGCATAATGGGCAGCCAGGAGGCAATCACCTTTTCTTTTTTAACAATTACTTCGGGGCTACCGCCGGATTCGGTCGCTGTCTCTTGCGGGCCACAGGCAGCCACAGCTCCTGTTCCCAAGGCTAGAGCACCGTATTTAACAAACTGACGTCGATTAAGAGATTGCATAGATTTATTTTCCTTTCCAATGGATAAACTTGTTTTCGGTGAGTAAAAAAAGCTGATTGAGTCCATAGCCCATCACCCCGGTGGCAATGATAGAGGCGTACATCCCCGGCATATCAAACACTTGCTGTTCGTCAATAATGCGCTGCCCCATGCCGTTAGTGGAGCCGATAAACATCTCCGCAACAATAATCACCACCAGGGTTAAGGAAATGGCCGTCCGCAGTCCAATAAAGGTTTGCGGCAAGGTTTCAAAAAAGATTACATCAAAGAAGATGCGCCACCGAGGAGTGCCCATTACCTTGGCCGCCATAATTCGGGTTTTGCGGGTATTCATCACCCCATAGGCCACATTAAAAAAGATCACCAGACCTCCGGCAAAAGCCGCTACCGCCACTTTAGAAAAGTCACCAATGCCAAACACCACTAAAAACAGTGGAAACATGGCTGTTGCTGGTGTGGAGCGAAAAAAGTCTATGAGAAATTCAAAGGAGCGATATAGCCGTTCGTTGGCCCCGAGTAAAATGCCAATGGGGATGCCGAGGATAGAAGCAATTACAAACGCATACAAACTGCGATAGAGTGTGAGCCAAAAATCTCGCAGCAGGTCACCTTGAAAAACACCCTCCCACAGCGCTAAAAAGGTATCTATCGGTGTCGGTAACAGAACCTGATCAATCAGCTGCAGAGCCGTCACCACCCACCAGATCAAAATCAAAATAATGGTGCCCGTATTCCCCTCTAAAAAAGAGAATATTCTGGCAGTCTTGGGAGTGACATGGTGGTTCATCAACTGGCTTCTCGACGAAATACATCCAAACTATGGGCCTTAATCCTGACAAACTCAGGATCGGACAGAGTCTCCAATGTGCGAGGACGAGCGGCCTCAAATACAACTCGTTCGGCCAGACGAGTAGGGCGCTTGGTGAGCAATAAAATATGATCGGCTAGGTAGACCGCTTCTTCAAGATCATGGGAAATCATGACAATGGTTACCCCGGTGGCGGCAAACACATCCTGCAGTTTGTCGCGGATTGCCAGAGTAGCTTCATAGTCCAGGGCAGAAAAGGGCTCGTCTAGAAAAAGAATATTCGGTCGCGTAGCCAGAGCCCGCATGATTGATACCAGCTGTTGTTGCCCCCCCGATAGCTCATAGGGATAGCGAGATAGGTCAAAACCCACATTAAACTGCTGCGCCAGTTCTTCAACCCTAATTCGTCGCTGTATGCGTGACAATCCTGCACTCAATAGCGGATACTCTATGTTCTCCTTTGCCCTGAGCCAGGGAAACAGGGCATCTCGATAATTTTGAAAAACGTAGCCGATTTGGACTTGAGAGCGTGGCTTGCCGCCAAATTTCATCTGGCCTGCGTCTGGTTTCAGTAGCCCGGCAATCATATTGAGTAGCGTGGACTTGCCGCAGCCGTTGGGGCCAAAAATACAGGTGATTTTTTCACTGGCAATTTGCAGGTCAAAATTCTTATACAGGACTTTGCCACCTAGATATTTGGTGAGTCCTGTGACAACAATATCTAGACCAGAGGTACCAGCTGGGTCAACCTGTTTCACATTGTTTTGATAGCCCACATTTGCTGCCATTGGTTACAGTCAAAACACAACCTGGATAAGAGAAACAGCTACTGACCTAATGTCAGCAGAGTTCAATAGTGTTGCGACAATAGTTAACTTAGACTCATTTCAGTTACTCGATCAGTAGCTTATCGTTTTATTCGGAAATAAACCGTAGACCGCAATACAATTCTTTTACTATAAGCGTCATGAAACTATAAAAACATAAGGAATCCGTAGATTCGACAGTGTTTAGGGTAGGGCTCTTTAAAGGAAAATCAAGCTTATGTTTGTTAACGGTCTGCTTGATCAATTATCAGTAACCTTTCCAATGCTCTAGAGCTTTTTTAGTGATCTACTCTACGCAAATTGTTATAGGCTGGCTGCATAAATAACTTCTTTAAATGAGTTTTGCATTATCTTCCAATGTCCTCCTACTTGAGAGCGGGCAGAAAAATTATTTTCTGAATCCCGATACATAGTGCATACGGAAACTTGTTTGGTTATAGTTTTATTCTCGATCTCAAAGTAAAGCTCTATTTCTACATGTGAAACTGCAGCCGATCGATCATCAATATCCAATACTTCAAAAGAAGATGGTACATATCTGCTAAAGTCGTCTCTTGCCATACCTGCCTTTTTGCCTGGTGTCGTATTAGTAACGTACAAAAGTGCATTTGCCATGGGCCCATATCGCTCATTACACCAGTGATCTATGAACTCGCTAGCAGCCCTTTCTGGGGTGTTCGCAGGCAGGTCAGTGGGATCACCTGCAAAAGGTATATATGGAAATTCACTACTAGTTCTTGGCTGCCATTCTTCAAAAGCCTTGTTGATTCGGCTTGTTTCAGTCATTTGGGAGAGAAGTTTTTTCCAACTAACCTTCTCTTTTACTTTGGGCTCTTTCTTCCCATCATCGAGCGCCTTGGCCCAGTCTCTAACGGCAAATAGGGCAGCCCAACACTTAGCAGCCACAATTTTGTTGTCAAAAGCAAGATCACGACCATGTAATATACCGTTTCTATATGGAATGGTAATTAAATCTTCGCTTGTTTTGTTTCTTCCTTTATTTAACAGAGAAGCAAGTGTTTGAAGACCTGTCTCATGTGCAGCAATACAATCCCATGCAGTCAGATCTACATTTTCTGCGAAGAATCCAACGTGTTTTGAAACATCATTTACCAGTCCATCTATCAAGCTTAACAAAAGTGGTACACACCCATGATATCTGCCTGACAAGTAATCATCTTTTGCTAATTCAACCAGTCTAATTCGACGACAAAATTCGCTATGCCCATTAAATCTGATAATTCCCCACTTCAAGGCTTTCTCATCGTATGAATCAGTCAAATATTCTTCTGCCGTTGTTAATCCTTCATATTTATATAAATTTATCGCTCCTTTCATTACTTCAAAATTCATGCTTTCGTAAGCTATCCATCCGTGTTGAGAGAAGATCTCGTTGAACTGATCTGGAATTAGCAAAATTGAAGCTTGATCTTTGAGTTTAGAAAAGTCCGAAAATACTTTTTCTAGTTTTGGAAACAGCTTCTTTGAAAATGGTACTGCTCGATATAACGCCTCAAATCCATCAAACCCATTAATTTGCTCAAGTATATCCTGGGCTGATGAGTTGTCTACAATTTTTGATTTTTTGCCCATGTTTTCCCTAAGGCTTATAACTTGTAATGCAGTGTCAGAGCTGACATATGAGAAGATCCATAATTTCTGATTTTATGTGTCACTTTTGGTCGATAACATCTCAATTTACAGAACTTATACTCAATACTGGATGTATAACTCCCAAGAAATAGAACCTTATCCGTCACTTTTGAAGCCTTTTATGGACGAACCAGAATTGGCAACTGTTCTGCAGCAACCAACACACGCAATGACCGCGCCTCACCACTAACCCGCCCCAACAACCCTAGTTTTTCCAACTTCAAAATCATCTGATGCACAGTCGGTGGAGTTACACGAAAAAACGATTGAATATCAGCCTGTGCTGGTGGGCGTCCATGAATTTGAGTGTAATTATAAATATAGGCAAGGTACTGCCCCTGCTTCGACGTAAACGACAGTAACGCATCCTTCTCCTCAACCAGATCAGGATCATTCTCGCTATACCATTCAGCAATCCCTTTATCTGCTGCTGCCAAAGCATCATCTAGCGTTTCAAACTTTTCAGCACTATCCCAAACAGTACCGCCTTCATCAAGTGCCCGAATAAACGAATTATCGTAATAACTGATGCTGCCAATTTCCAGGCAACCATCTTCGACCCACGAAGTGATGTGAGGATAAGCCTGCTCAAAACTCACCATTCAATTCAGCCTCACTAAACTTTGAGCAATACTATGAAAAACGACTGACTAGGCAACTGCAAATTCAGAATGCTCACGCATGGACGGGTGATGAAACCCCACCACTATTTCCTTTTTAGAGATGCCCATATTTTCTAAATCTTTATCAATTTCAACATCCGTAGTGTTTTCCTGCACCCATATTTTGTCGTCCTTAATATCAAAATGAAAAACTGGATAGTTAATTCGTTTATCACCATCCCAGCCAACTCTTAAGAGTAGATAGTGATCCCGTTCTGAGTCCAAAATAAGTTGAGTGTCAACCCCTTCTTCTTGCCAGACATCAACATATTGCTTTAAAAACTTGTAAATACTCTGGCGATAATGTTCTAATCTATCCATGGCTAGCTTCAAATATTATTAACTTTAAAATATTATGTTTCAAATTAGCCATATCCATAACCAAACTCTATAGTGTAAAAAGATCTATTCTTTATCACTAAATAATGATTAGCAATGACGTATTACCACAAACAATTAGTGGCTATGAGATTGATCAATTAGACCTAAATATTATTAAACTGCTGCAACACAATGGCCGCATTGCCTACAGCGACATTGCTCGCTCCATCGATGCGCCTGAGGCAACCATTCGATATCGAGTTAAGCGGCTCATCGATGAAAAAATTATTTCCATCAGCGCCTTTATTAATACAGGCAAAGTTAAACACGAAAACGTTGCCTACATTGAGTTAGAAACTGAGTCTGATTTTTTAGACGATGATCTCAATAAACTGGTGGTGATGGAAAACATCAGCTACGTGGCATCGGTCACGGGAGACTATGACACCATGTTGGAATATATCTATAAGGACAATGAGGATTTACTCAATTTCCTCAACAAACTAAAGCAAAATTCCAATGTCAAACGACTCAAGTCAAGAACGATTTTGAAAATCCATAAGGCTCAATACCCGGCTAGAGTTCAGCCTTGATTAAGGGGCTCTCTTTTCCCAGAGTCTCTTGCGTGTTTACATCCGCTTCAATTACATTCTCTAGATGACGCTGCAGTGCCAGAAAATCAGGATCGTAGCGATCGCAAAACTGACCCCCCGAAATATCTACCGTTTCAATAATCCGCCCCGGTCTATCCCCAATCACGATCAGCTTTTGGCCCAATAAAATCGCCTCTTCCACATTGTGGGTGACCAACACCATCGTGGTGGCCGTATCTTCCCAAATCGAAGACAAAAATTTCTGTAACCTGCGTCGTAGCTGAATATCTAATGCAGAAAAGGGTTCATCTAATAACAACACATCCGGTTGAACCGCGATGGATCGAGCAATGGACACCCGCTGTTTCATCCCTCCCGACAGCTGATGAGGATAGGACTTTCGTGCATGGGAAAGCCCCACTTGCTCCAGCACATCCCTAACTTTGGCGGCATAATGGGCCTGTTTTTTACCTCGGATCTTAAAACCAAAACCAATATTTTGCTCAACCGTTAACCACGGGTATAGGGTATTTTCCTGAAATACCATGCCGATTTTTGGGGTGATGCCCTTGAGGGGAACATCGTGGAACAGTACTTGTCCCACACTGGGTTGGATAAATCCTCCGAGCAATTTGAGCAGGGTAGATTTTCCACCGCCGGATTGACCCAAAATGGTGACAAAATCTCCCTGGTTCACCGTCAGGTTGACGTTGGCTAAAACGGTTGTTTGGCTGCAGCTTGAAAACTGTTTGGCAACATCTTGGCAGGTGAGAATAGCGGAGTTTGGCATGTGCGGGGTGCGATCGCAAGTTTCCATACCCTACACCTGCCACCAGAAAAATTTCCGCTGAATCAGTAACAGCAATCGATCGACCGCAAATCCGGTAACACCAATAATACAGATTCCCAATAAAATCAGATTGCTGTTAAAAAGATTACGCCCGGTCATCACCACCGTACCCAACCCATCTCTTAGACCAGTCATTTCTGCAGCCAATACCGCCATCCAAGCAGCAATAAAATTAAGCCTTAAAAGCGTAAATACCCCCGGCAATACCGCCGGAACAATTACCCAACGCCAGCGGTTAAAACTACTGCCACCTAAATTTTGAGCCGTCATCAAAAGGTTCTCAGGGATTCGCTTAATCTCAGCTACCGTGGCAATGGTCAGGGTAAAGAACACCCCCATAAACACAATAAAGATAGCCGTTAGGTTACTCACACCAAAGACAACCAGCGCTAGCGGCACCCAGGCAATCGGCGCAATTGGCGCAATCAACCCTAAAATCGGCAAGATAAACAGTTCCGACCACTTAGAAAGACTAATCAAAAGGCCACAAAAGATAGAGCCGATAAAGGCAACAGTCATCCCTACTATGACTCGGATGAGAGTGACCGCTACCGATTGGTAAATGGAAGCCGCCTGGGAACCTAGACCAATCTTAAAATCACTCTCGAATAAGACTGGCAAAAACTGCGACGGTGGGGGCAGCACCTGAGTGATCGGATTCTCCGGGTTACTGCCAACGCCTTCCCACAGCAACAATAAAACAGCACAAGAAAGCAGACCACAGCCAATCGAAAGCAATGATTGTCGCCAAGCTTGTGCGGACTTGTTGCCCATAGGACTACTCCAGCGACTTAACCAACGTGGTATCAAAAATCTCTTTAGCGGGTACATCAGCTTCGATGTACTCTAGCTCAACCATCTTATCCACCACTGTTTGCACAGTCTCCAAATCAGGAGTAAAGGTAATCGGTGAGGGTTGAGTTTCAAAGGCTGTTAACAAAACCTCATCTTCAACCCGATAGTAATTGCCTCCCTTGAGCAATTCAATGGCGGTTTCAGGCTCGGTGTTGATAATCTCAGCCGAGCATTGCATCCCTTTAATATACGCTTCAACTACCTCGGGACGCTCACTCAGGGTTTTGTCTAAAACACTCACTACAGTGTTTGGTGTAGTCGGAGACCAAACTTCTGCATTATCTGTTAACACCGTCGCTTCACCGCTGGTAACAAACTGGGTAGTGTAGGGCTTAATGTGGCTAAGGATATCAACCTCTCCTACCCGAAAGGCGTCTACCATGGCTAATAGATCATCAAAGTAGACCATTTCAAACGCATCAGGAGATATGCCTGCCGCCTCAAAAGCATCCACCAAAATCAGCTCTAAAGTATCTCCCCGCAGGGTGGCGATCTTTAATTTTGTATCAGGGTTCTCGCCGACAAAGGTGACTAAATCAGAAATCGATTCCACCCCAATTTCATTTTTAATAATCACCTGCATTACTCCCCAACCGCCTGCAGCAGCTACGGTCTTGATGGGGACACCGCTGTTTGCTGCAAAAAACGGCAGGGTAAAGGGATTAGTACTAAAGTCAATATTCCCCCCCGCCAACGCTGCATTATTATCTCCAGGATTGGTAAAGGCTACTGTTTCAACAGCCAAACCGTTGTCAGTAAAACACCCTGACTCTACACCCACAAACAACGGAGCCATATCTAAGGCAACTAGATGACCTGCTTTGACAGGAATTAACTCTGAAGCCTCGGATGTTTCATCGGATGGGGCTACTGACGAGGAATCGGTTGGGCCAGATGAGGCACAGGAAGCCCACAACAGACTCCCTGCAGAAAGGACTAAAATCCGTCTGAGTGACATAGACGTGAATCTCATAACACTTACCTCAGCCTCTAATCATTGGCCGTTAACTTGAAATCAAAATACTGCTTGCCTATGAGAGTAGATTACTCAATAGGTAAGTTTTGTAGCCGATGAAACAATGTCAGTAAAAAAACGGTTACAGGATTGCTAAATCCGTAAATTAATAGCTGTTAGCTACGAATTGATTAAGTCTTTCGTCTTTTTCTGTAGAATTGTTGCTCTAGATTTTTTTAAAGCGTAGTGATATCCAGAACATTAGACGAGTGGGCCACCCAGCCCAAAACGCCCCCCTCTGATTGGAGAATATGTACCGTGGCATCATGATCCCTGGTATCAAAGGCAGCGCAGCAATCATCCAGCAGCAGGCAGTAATACCCTAAGTCACTAGCATGGCGATATGTCGCCAAAACGCAGCACTGTGTTGTCACACCGACAATCAAAAGGTGGGTAATGTTATTGGCCTGTAGCCGTTGGTCGAGGGCCGTATTGACAAAGCAAGAGTGAGCGGGTTTATCAAGACATTCCTCTTCAGATACAGGCTGTAGCTCATCAATAATGGCCGCCCCAGACTCCCCTTGAACGAGAAAGCGTCCCATCTTTCCGGCTTGTCCAATCGGTGACCCAGCATTGGCATAACGTGTTTTTTTACTGAGAGACAGATCGGATAGATCTCGAGTATGGCTTTCACGGGTAAAGATAATCTTGATCCCGGTTTGTCTTGCCCAGCCAACTAAGGTTTGAACCGTTGGTATGATCGCTCGAACGGCGGTCATATCTAGACCTAACTCACTACCATTAAAGCCCTCCGGATGACAGAAGTCATTTTGCATATCAATGACTAGTAGCGCCGTTTGTTCAAGCGGCAGATTAAATGGATGGGTATAAGTATTGACTACGGCCAACCTCATGGGAACACCTCGAATGCAATGGGGGATGTTATCTTGTCATTATCCAGAATAAACACAGCCATGGGATTAAAGCCATGACATCTCATCATCATCGACCTGAATCCGAGATTGCCCTGCGGGTAAAAGCCATTGAATCGCTTTTAGTTGAGAAAGGGATTGTCGATCCGGCTGCCCTTGATGCCATTATCGATACCTATGAACATAAGGTAGGTCCCCACATTGGTGCTCAAATTGTTGCTAAAGCCTGGAGTGATTCTGAGTATAAACAGCGGCTCTTGGCTAACGGCACCAGGGCAATTTCAGAGCTGGGGCTGACCGGTTTTTCCAGTGAGCATATGGTGGTGGTGGAAAATACCCCTGAGGTGCATAATCTCATCGTTTGTACCCTGTGTTCCTGTTATCCTTGGGCAATTTTAGGGTTGCCTCCCACCTGGTATAAGTCTTTCTCTTATCGTTCTCGGGCAGTGAGCGAACCCCGAAACGTTTTACAAGAATTTGGCCTGGAGATTTCTGATCGGGTTGAAGTACGGGTATGGGACAGTAATGCGGACCTACGCTATCTTGTTTTGCCGGAACGACCGGATGGGACCGAGGGTTGGTCAGAAGAAAACCTGGCAGCGCTGGTGACCCGCAACGCCATGATCGGCACAGCCAAGGTTCAACTGCCCGCTGAACCTGTTGCTGCTTAGGAGCTTATTGCCATGAACGGTCCCCACGATCTAGGTGGTATGCACGGCATGGGACCCATTCCCATTGAGGAAGATGAACCCGTCTTTCACAGTGAGTGGGAAGCCAAGGTATTTGCCATGAGTTTTGCCACCTTTATCAACTATTTTCCGGTGGATGAAACCCGCCATGCTTCTGAGCTAATGCCCCCTGGAGAGTATTTAAGCTCCAGCTATTATGAACGTTGGCTCTATGCCTTAGAGCTGTTGCTTACCAAACACGATCTAGTTACCCCAGCTGAGATCGAAGCTAGAATCGCTGAACTTGCCTCATCAGACCTCTGATTTTTGAGCCCAATGGCTATTGAAACATCAAACCAATGTATGACGGCCCAAGACGCTATCACTCTCCTAAATGAGGGAATGAGCTGTCAGGTAGACAGTGATTTGCCAGCTCAGTTTCAGGTGGGCGATCGGGTCAAGGCAAAGGTAATACATCCAAAAACCTACACGCGCGTACCCCGCTATATCCGAGGTAAGGTGGGAGAAATTATCAAAGACCATGGAGTTTATGTCTTTCCAGATACCATGGGTCAGCGGCTATCGCCAAAGCCTCAGCATGTTTATAGCGTGCGTTTTTTGGCCCAAGAGCTTTGGGGACCAGCGGCCTCTCCGAAGGACGCTTTATACATTGATTTATTTGACGATCATTTAGAAGTTCCCTAAAGTCTCCTAAGTAACTAAATCTGCTATGTCCCCATCCTCTCCTAACCCATCTTCCCTATCTGAGCACTCTGACAAAGACAGTGAACCAGTATTTCAAGCTCCTTGGGAAGCCAGAGCTTTTGCCCTTGTTAATCAACTGGTTACTGAGCAAGTATATAGTTGGTCTGAGTGGACAGATCGGTTTGTTGAGGAAATTGCAGCAGCTGAGGCTGAATCTAGCAGTGATAGTCTATATTATGAGCATTGGGCTCAGGCTTGTGAGAAGTTGTTACTTTCTAAAAGAATTCTAGACATAGATTCCATTGAACAAAAGATCAAGGATCTCCTGATGGAGCAAGAGAACCAGCACGGCCATAAAGACCCGTAACCTCAAATGGCCATGAGCCCGAAGTTGTGTGAATCAACGCATTGTGCTGATAGAGCTACTAGGACTTTTGATAATATCGCTGTTCTAGCCAGACTCTGACTTCTGCTTCTGTTAGACCCGATATCTGTTGCTGAGTGACCCGGTCGTAAATGCTGTATAAAGTTTGGCCATTGTTGTCCAGCTGTTTTTCAATGATTGGTTCAGAGGAACCTAGCAACAACTTGAGCAGTGATTGCCAAAACGCTCCAAAAAATGAACCGTGCCGTGGGTTTTCTACCCGTAGAGAGGGTCTTGAGTCCGCTGCGATAACAATGTAGGGCTCAGAGAGCTGACGCTGAAATTTCATCCTGCCTCCTGTAGATTCCGGCTATGGGCCTATTGTCGTGAAAAAAAGCTAACCAGAACAGAGGCAGTTAAGCTAAATTGTTATGAGTACAGTTTATCTAAATTAAACTGTACTGGCTCTTTTGGGGGTGAACTGTACCGGTCCCCCTTACCGATGAGGATGGATGTTATGACCGCTAGCCCGCTCACCCCCATTCAACCCACCACTGACCAAACCCTTTATGAGCAGGTGGCTGATCGGCTGCAGTCGCTAATCCGTGAGGGGACGCTAAAGCCGGGCGATCGGCTGCCGTCTGTGCGTAAGCTTAAGCAACAGCTGTCGGTGAGTGTATCAACTGTTCTAGAAGCGTATCGTCTGTTGGAAGATCAAGGGTTTATCGTGGCGCGTCCCCAGTCTGGGTATTACGTCAAGACAACGGCACTGGCCCTGCCGGATGAGCCATCTCAGTCTGCTCCCCCACTTCAGGTATGCCCCGTTGATATTTCTTTAATGCTGCGGCTGCTGCGGATGGACCTGTCTCCTGAAACCATTCATCTGGGGACCGCAGTCCCTGGTGTAGCGCACTTTCCCCTGAATACGCTCAATCGTTTGATGGGTCAGGTGATGCGCAGCGACCCGATGGCGGTGCATACTTACAGTACGGTGCCGGGGTGTGAGTCCCTGCGGCGAGAAGTGGCCAAACGGATGCTGAATGCGGGCTGTTCTGTGACATCGGATCAAGTTGTTGCCACAGCGGGCACCACAGAAGCCTACTATCTGTCTTTACGCACTGTGACTAAACCGGGGGATACGGTTGTGATTGAGTCCCCGGCCTACTATGCGATTTTAGAAGCGATGAATTCTCTGGGGTTAAATGCGCTGGAGCTGCCCACCCACCCCCAGGAAGGAATTTCGTTAAGCGCTCTGCAGTCTGCTTTGGAAAATCAATCGGTGTCGGCCTGCATCCTGGTGTCAAATTTTAGTAACCCTGTTGGCAGCTGTATGGGCGATCGCAAAAAGAAAGCCCTGGTGGATCTGCTCAATCAATATGACATTCCCCTGATTGAAGACGATATCTATGGCGATCTCAATTTTGAGGGCAGTCGACCTAAAGCCATCAAAGCATTTGATACAGAAGGGCGGGTACTCTATTGTTCTTCGGTGAGTAAAACGCTCTCTCCTGGTTTGCGGGTGGGCTGGTGTATTCCAGGGCGCTATCAACAGCAGATAGAACATACAAAAGTGGTTGTTAGTCATATGACGGCGACAGCCCCTCAGCTGACTGTGGCGGCGTTTTTTGCCAACGGTGGCTACGATCGCCATCTGCGCCATTTACGTCGTGCCTACCAACAGCAAATGAATCGGATGCTCCAGGCGATTTTAGAATATTTCCCTGCCGAAACACGGGTTACCCGTCCGCGTGGGGGTCATGTCCTGTGGGTCGAGATTCCTGGGGTTAATGCCCTAGACCTATTTGAAGAAGCCATTCAACATCACATCAGCATTGCCCCTGGCCCCATGTTTTCGCCATCCGGTGGCTATCAAAACTGTTTTCGCTTAAATACAGGTCTCCCCTGGTCTGATGATATTGAGCAGGCTGTTAAAACTCTCGGCCAGCTGGCTAAAAAACAGCTGGCCCGCAAGATTTTGGCAAGTTAACTACGAGACTTTATGACGCGCACAAATGTTGAGCCAACAATGCGGGCCTCACCGTCAACTAGCTGTACCGTAAACGTGCGTTCTTCTTGTTGGGTTGAACCATCGCTATACCGATAGGTGTTTTGACCCACAAAATCTATCGTGTCCGATGTCTGGTTTTGTAGCTGTAAATTTTCAATAGAGACCTGTTGAAACTGTTGAAAGAAACCAGGATCAAACTCTCGGGCAAGGGCTCCGTCGGTTTGGGCTCTGGCGGCATCCCAGGACTGATTTGAAATATGGCTATAAAATTCGACTACCGCCGTTTGAGCTGCAGCCGTAGTCAAGGTACCTTCAGTCTCTGCGCCGGGTGACTCGGGTATTTCAGCAACCGTTTCCGGCGGTGGCGCTTCGACAATCTCTTCGTCAGGCTGCTCTATGGGGGGTATTTCGGCAATAGCTTCCATGGGCGGTGCCGCAATAATCTCTTCTTCAGGCTGCTCAGGAACTTCGGTATCCGGTGCGGCGGCTGGTGGCGGTGCGGCTACCGGAGCGCTTTCTGAGGGGGTGCAGGCCCGGCCAATGAGTAATCCTGTTGCTAAGATTCCGAAGCCAACTAAGATGGCTGGTAGTTTGCTGGGAGTACGGGGCGGCTGAACCACTGCCGGTGCCGCAGCTCCAACGGTCTTTGTCGAGATTTGAGGCGACTGTACCGGTACCGTTAGCTCAGTGGGTCTGGCTACAGCGGGGGCAGCTCGATATTCTGTTACCGGGTTATAAGATTGTGCCGGTAGCGATCGCAATGCGGCGAGCGCCTCTTTAGCCGATGGATATCGGTCTCGCACGGTGTAGCGCACCATGGTGTCTAAAATCCCCATGAGCTGCTGATTTACATGGTGGGCATAGATATGCCAGTCAAGCTCACCGGTTTTGCGATGGGGCATCAGCTTTTTGGGCTGTTGACCTGTCAGTGCCTGAATCCCCATAATGCCGACGGCATAGACATCGCTGCTCAGCTGGGGCTGCCCGATCAGCTGTTCATTGGGCATATAGCCCTGGGTGCCAATGGAAATGGTGTGGCTAATACCAGCGGCTGGCTGAGTGCCCGCCTGTTTCACCGCGCCAAAGTCGATCAACACAACCCGGTTGTCGCTGTGGCGGCGAATCAGATTTGATGGTTTGAGGTCGCGATGAATAACGCGATTTTCATGGACAAAGGCCAGGGTGTCTAATACGTCTTTGAGAAACTCAATCACCCGGTTAATCTCCCAGGGCGTAGTCTCAAACTCATCCTCCAGGGAGTGGCCATCGATCAATTCTTGGGCCAGGTAGAATTCATTACTTTCCTCAAAGTGGGCCAGCAGCTGGGGAATCTGGGGGTGGGAGCCCAGCCGATACAGTACCTGGGCTTCGGTATCAAACAGCCGCCGGGCTACCTGCAGCCCTTTGGCGTCTTTTACCTGGGGTTTGAGCTGTTTGACCACACACAGCGGATGACCCGGCAGATGTAAATCTTGGGCGATAAACGTTTGACCAAATCCTCCAGCCCCCAGCTGCTCGACGATTTTGTATCGACTGCCGAGGGGCTGGTCTGAGCCGGAGCGGCGAGAACGAAGAAAGTTTAGGTCCATGGGTCGTGAAGGGCTAGCTAGTGTGGCCTGGATCTTGGGGCATGATCTCGACCGTAATCTCAGTGTTACCTTCATCTGAGATGATCGGATCGGCGGGTGATTCTATATTTTCTTCGAGGGCGGCGGGTGAATCTTGATAAAACTGATAGAGCGTCTGGTTATCTTCAAAGTCCTGGTCCTCTTCTGTGGTAACGATCAGACCTTTATGCAACAGCCATTTGCCGACTAATGTGGCTCCTTTATGGGTGTAGTGTCGCTTGTGCACCAGCCATTCTACAGCAGCTTCACCGGTAAAGTAGGTGGGCTCAGTATCTGGCGGACGCGCCTGTAGTTCGATGCCCTGTGCCCCCTGCATTGCCTCGGCTAGAGCTTCTAAATCAAGGTTGACTAAAAAGTCGGGCAGTGGGGATTTGGGTTCCACGGTTTGTTCGATAGGGGGCTCAACAGGGGGCTCGACTGGGTCGTTGGCCGGGGTGATCGAGGGCTTTGGGGGGCTAAGAAAGCTATTGGGTAAGCCAATGGCCTGTTGTTTAAGCAGCTCTAAGATTTCGTCTAGCTGGGGCGATCGCAAATGTAAATCTTGCTGGGGAAACGGCACTTCAAGGTCGTGCTGTCGCAAACTGGCCTCAATGGCATAGTTGAGGTCGCTTGTTACCCGAAACTGTTTGCGCGGCTCTCCGGTCCACACCATGATTTCAAAGTTGAGGGCGCTATCCCCAAAGCTTTGAAACCAAATTTCTGGCTCGGGCCGCAGCAACACTTCAGGATGTCCTTTAACGGCTTCGAGCAACGCTGTTTTTACCTTAGAAATATCAGACCCGTAGGCCACACTGACGGGCACCCGCAGACGAGAAATCGGATCGCCGTGGCTCCAGTTAATGACTTCGCTTTCTAGAAACCGCGAATTTGGCACAATAATGGTGACTCTATCGAGCGTATTAATCTCAGTGCTGCGGGCACCCACCTGTCTGACGATACCCACCAGATCCCCGATTTTAATAAAATCTCCCACCTGAATGGGGCGTTCCAGGGTGATGATAAACCCACTGATAAAGTTGTTGGTAATATTTTGAACACCAAATCCAATACCCACACCCAGTAAGCTGGCTAAAATCGCCAGGGAACTGGCGTCAATGCCCAACAGCTGTAGCAACACAATGACGCCCAAAAAGAGCAGGCCATACTGGACCAGGATGCTAAAAATATCCTGCAGTCGGGGCTCTATGCGGGCTCTGCGTAAAACATAGGTGCGAAAGAGGCGGGAGATTAACTGAGCGGCAAACCATAGACCAATGGTCAGGGCCAGCAACAACACCAGACTGAGGGCAGAATATTGAGTGTCGCCCAGGGCAATGCTTTCAGCGGTGAGCAGTGTGGAAACGATATGACGCCAGCTGCGCACTCGCGGAAACAGGTCGGTAATGTAGATAACAACCGTTAGCCAGAGACCAACTTTGAGACCCAGCAGCCCCAGTTTCCAGAAAAACTTAATCGGTCTCTCCCAGGCCGATAGTGGGGTATTGGGCGAGAGAAACCAGCGATTCAAAAAGCGATAGCTGCGGCGGCTAAAAATGCGGAGCAACAGATGAATTGCGATCGCAATCCCCACAACCACCAGACCGTAAAGCAGTGCCTGGCGAAGATAGGCCGGCTGACGTTCTAACTGTCCTCGACGCAGAGCGTCTTCTAATAGCTGTGCCCAGTCCCTGGCCTGTCGCTCTAGCCGGTAGCCGGGGGTGCGTAAATCTACCTCTGTAACGGTGGCAATCAGGTCGCCGTCTGTACTTTGCAGGTAGACAAGTCCGGTTTCCTCTTCAACAACAACCTCAATTTCAGCCGGTTCGATTTTTTGTACTTCTTCTTGAAGACGCTTATTAATGCTGCGGGCTCGGGCCAAAGCCGTGAAATTGCCAACACCGTGGACTTCAAAAACGGTACGACCGTTAACCACAATGTCTACCCTGGGCTTTTCAACCGGTTCTATCGGCGGCTGCTCTGTTTGCGCCCGGAGCGATGGCGCGGCTAACGCCATCAGGGTCAGACAGAGACAGACCCAGTATTGGCAGCGGCGCAGCAGCTGGCTAAACCTATGTCGTGGTTGGGCTCTCAAAGGCGTGCGGAATAGAGATATTTAAGGAAGATTCTGCCGGCTCAACGGTGGGACGAGCCCGATTAAGCAGTGTCTGGGCAGCAAACCACAGACCAATACCCATCAGAAGTAACACCCCACCCCCCAATAGCCAACCCAAGATAGCATTGGGCTCGGTGGCCATTTCACTGTTGGCCATGTGGCTATGGTCGCGATTTAGCTCGGTTGAGTTGGCATCGGTGCTGCTAACGATCACCGCTGTCATCTTAAATGGACCGATTCTAATGGTGTCTTTAGATTTAAACGTCTGCCCCGCTTTTTGGATGGGCCGACCGTTGAGAAATGTGCCGTTGGCGCTGCGGTCTGAAATGTGCAGCTGGCGGTTAACCAGAGAAATCACCGCATGACAGCGCGACACCTGCTGATGGATCAGTTCCAGGTGGGCGACTGGCTGATGCTGCAGTTCCTTGGGCATTTTGCTGGCCTCACGTCCAATGGCGACTGGCAGCTGACGTGACGCATACTGGGCCTCTCCCGTCTCCGGATCTTCCCAGTTAAGTTGGATAACGACCGGTTCACCTGACATGGGGTGTAATTTCTAACTATAGAACTCGAGCATGATCTTACTCTAATTGGTCTAAAGAGTAGCGATTCTTGAGACAGAAGGGGTGGGCCAAAGACAGAAGGGGTGGGCTAACGCTTGAGGGAAGTGGTCGGTCAGTAGGAGTGTCTATTGCCTCAGCTGATTTGTCCGTAGAATCGCTAAGTTGACTAATGATCCATCCGCCAAATGGCGTACGGAATCATAGCCATCGTATCTTTTGCCAGGATATGGGGCGCTCAGCCACGTCTAGCATCGGAGCTTTCCACTGCAAATCCTCAGGGGACGTGGTTTTAGAAACTTCAGGCATTACAGCTCATAGGACCGCCGTATGAACCTGATGCAATTATTGGGTGTTAAATCCAAGCAACCTCTAGGAGGCCGATATCAGCTGATTCAACCCCTGGGTCAGGGTGGGTTTGGCCACACCTTTTTAGCCACTGATCTACATTTACCCGATCATCCCACCTGTGTAATTAAACAGCTGAAGCCCCACCTGCAGGATGCAGAAAGTCTCACCACCGCCAGACGGCTGTTTGAAACCGAAGCCCGAGTGCTCTATCAGCTGGGGGAACATTCCCAAATTCCTAGGCTGCTGGCCCACTTTGAAGACGATCAAGAATTTTATCTGGCCCAGGAGCTGATTGAAGGAGAATCGCTGTCTACTCTGATTCAGCGAGGAATCCCCTGGTCTGAGGCTAGGGTGCGTCAGCTGCTGAGTGAAATTTTGACCCCGCTTGCGTTTGTCCATGAGCGGGGGGTAATTCATCGCGATCTAAAACCCTCCAACCTGATTTACCGCCAGGCCGATGGCCACATCGTGCTGATTGATTTTGGCGCAGTGAAACAAGTGAGCGAGCGGCGTAATAACGGCGAAGCGACCCGCACTATCTCCATTGGTACCCAGGGCTATATGCCTAATGAACAACTGGCCGGTAACCCATGGTTTAGCAGCGACATCTATGCAGCGGGGATGATCTGTCTGCAGGCATTAACCGGGGTGTCGCCCCACTTACTAAAGCGCGACCCCCGCACAAGTGAGGTGCTCTGGCAAAGCCCTGATTTGGACATTACAGAGGAATTTAAGGCGGTGCTGTCTCGGATGGTGTGCTATGACTATCGCGATCGCTACTCCACCGCTGCCGATGTACTGGCTGAACTAGACACATTGCCAGCCATCGCCAGTGAGCCGATTCAGCTGGTTTCACCAACCCAGCCCACTAAGATTGCGCCTCCAGGGTACAGTGCTGAGGCCGCCGCTTTTGCTGGCCAAGACCAGATTGAAACCACCCCGCTGCCGTCATCGTCTCCTCAAACCCTGACGCCCCAGACCCTGGCGGTGGAAAAACTGGGGCTCCCAGTCCTAACCCAGTCCCTACAGAGTTTTACTAAAAAGACCGTCACGGCTATTACCAACAGCCCCCAGAGTCGATGGTCTATTTTAGGTCTGAGTGTGTTGGCCGTCGTCGCCCTGGGGCTTATGCGCAATGGCCAAACCTCTGCAAATCTGGCCATTCCCACACCTGTTGTATCCCTGGCTGAGTCCCCACCTGCTGAGGGAACTTCCTCAAAGGCTGCAGCTGAGGAAGCAGCGGCCTCCGATACTGAGTCTGAGGACACGGCGTCTGAGGACACGGCGTCTGAGGACACGGCGTCTGAAGATACGGCATCCCCAGATACGGCGTCTCCAAACACGGCGTCTCCAGACACGGCGTCTCCAGACACGGCGTCTGAGAAGCCGGAGTCTCCAAAGCCAACGGCTGATTCTCCAAATGAGGTTCGAGCCCCTGCTGTTTCTGAGCTGCTAGCAAAGGCCAGCGAGCTGCGCGATCGCAACCAATATAAAGACGCGCTGGCCATCTATACCCAACTCGTAGAGCGCAGCCCCGAGCAGCCAGAAGCCCACTGGGGCGAGTGCTATAGCCATAACCAGCTACAAAACTACGGCCAGGCAGTAGAAGCGTGCGATCGCGCTCTGACCCTAGCCCCCGACAACGTTCAGGCACTATGGAGTAAGGGCTATGCCCTCGAACAGCAGGGTCAACCCCAGGCGGCCTTGGCGCTCTACGACCAAACCCTGGCGCTGGACCCCAACTATGTTGAGGCCAGAAACAACCGAGGCGGTATTTTGCTAAGACAGCAGCGATTTCAAGAAGCCCTCAACGAATTTGACCGCGCCTTAGAGCACGATCCAAATTTTGCTGAAGCCTTGAGTAACCGGGGAGCGGCCCTGTGGGGACTGCGACGATTTGACGAAGCGATCGCGTCTATTGACAAAGCCATTGAGCTACAGCCCGACTACCCAGAAGCTCAGGCCCTGAGGTCTCAGATTCGTCAAAAGCTGGGCCGCTAGAGGCTCAATCTGGCTGAGCGACAGGAGACTTACCGCCTATGGCCCGATTGGGCAGCACCCATAGCAAAGCAATCCCGGTGATAATGCCGTACAGACCCCAGCCTTTACTTTCCACAATGCCCAGACCAATAGGCTGGATTTGACAAACGCTGCGACAAAGGATCACACCGATAGCTCCGTGGAGCGCGGCCCCCGTGCAGCTCGCTAACAGCCAAACACCAAGAGCCCGCAGCCGATGGCGAGCGTGATAGCTCAGAATTATTCCCTGAGCTATCGCCATACCAAAAATAAACATGGGTTGGTTAATGAGATTTATCCAGAAAAGCTCCCAAGCACTGTCTTGTAACGGCAACAAGACGACATCTTTTATCGGTGACACCAAAAGGCTGAGCATGACGCCGACAATCCACCCCAAGGCGCTGACGACAGGCCAGAGAGTCCAGCGTAGACTCTTAGCATTTAACCATCTAAATATCAGCCATTGCGATGTCCCCAGGATAGCTCCCGACAAAAACAGCGTTGCTAGAAACTGAGCCCCGTTGCTTTCTAGAAACCCTACTAAAAATCCACCGATGGCATTGGCAAAGATCCAAGCCAAAAATAATTTTGTTTTTTGTTTATGCCATGGGGTCATGATCAAATGTCTCCTTATGAGTGTTTTAAGATAGTGTTGCGATCGCACTGCAAAACTGAGATCCGGCCTCGCGCTTTCTAAGAAATCTCTTACAATTTCTTGCGGTGTGAGAGACCCAAAAACTTGAGTACCTGAGTATCAAAATCTATTGGATTTACTAAATTAGACGGATCCATCGATTTTTCTAATATCACAAACGTTGCATTGGGTAAGGCATCGGCAATCTTTTGATTAATCCGAATAAATGACTCTCCTAGATTGGCACCCACCATCACCAGGGCTGGAACAGTGACATTTTTTAGCCTTTCTAAATCATCAATACGGTTAATGGCTTTTCTAGACAGAATTAGCTGATTGAGGTCACTGCGTAAACAAACTTGACAAAAATAGTCTCGGGCCGTCTGTGTATAGGCAGCCCGATAGGTATGGTCCATAACCTTTACCAACCACTGTTTCCCTAATAGTTTGAATAGGCTAAACCCAATAATTTGAGAGAGACCCAACAGCTTTTCTGTGGGGGTGCGCAGTTCGCCAAATGAATCAGCAACAATCAGGTGGGTAACATGCTGTGGGTGCTCAGCAACAAATGCCTGAGCGATGACACCGCCCATGCTGACGCCTATGACGGTGCAGGTTTCTAGGTTGAGGTAAGTTAATAGCCAAATGATTTGATTGTGCCAGTTAGATAGCTGTGGGGTCTTTAATGGAGACGATTGCCCGTGGCCAAATAGATCCAGTATGAGCACATGAAATCCGGCATCTACATAGGTTTGCATTTGAGGCTGCCACATGGCATGGTCGGCACCGATACCGTGCAACAACAGTAGGGTTTTAGACGCACGATCGCCCAGTTCTACATAATAGGTTTTACTATTGTCTGGGTTTTGAAGTATCGCCATAAGTACCGCAATCAGCCAATAGGTTGTAACTGCAGTGGCTGCTGTTCAATCCAATCACGGGCTATGGTGGCAAAGAACCTGGGTGCTTCTAAATTCCAGCCATGGCCAACATTGGGAACAACGTAGGACTGAGCATTCATCATCGTCCTACTCAAAACCTGTTGAGATTTATGTATCAGTGAATGTTCGTTACTGCCTGCAACAATTAAGGTCGGGGTGGCTATCGACGCAATATTCTCAGGCATTGTGAAATTGCAAGCATCTTTACTGGCTTGAACAAATGTAGGTATAGACATCTGTTGGACGCTTTGGCGATATCCCTCAAGCTGCGCTGCGGGAACGTTTAGAGTTTTAGCATTGAGATTTATCATAAAGTCTGACTTTATGAAGGGTGCTAACAGGTAGCTCATCAGCGCCATAGCCTGTTTATTGGGCATTGGTAGGGCATGTAATCCGCTGAGGATAGCACTCTCAGCGATCGATTGAGATTCAGTCTGAAATTCAGACAGCAGCTGCAACCCAACATAGGCCCCCAGGGAAAGACCAACGATATAAGCCTTGCCACAATTAGCCTGGTGCCGAATGATTTGGCTGATCAACCGAGCTGTTTCTGAAAAAGATTGCCAAGGGATATGATTACTTTTACCGTGACCTGGTAAATCAGGGACTAAACAGTTAAAATCGCTTAGTAACGTGATCTGTTGCTGCCACATCCAACCGCTGGTGCCCAGGGCGTGTAAGAAGATAATCGTTGGGCCAGATGGATTACCATATTTTTCAACATGAAGAGTAGAATGTTGCACCATGACGCTCTTTCAAATAGTAAAGAATGCACTGAAAATATTAAGTGTCTTTGAAGGTGACAGATACTTCCAGTTCAAAAGGTCATGTCGACTGATGACTTTAGTCATGGAAATCTTGGAATGTGGCTTTTAGGGTTGAAATTATTGCCAATTGATAAGAACTGATTATGGCTTTTTGGGGATATATCATTGTTGTTGGTCTAACGCTGGTGGGCAGCTATCTTCTGCTAGCACGGACTATGGGTCAAGGTGCCGCCAGTCGCAATCTGCGCTATGCCCTACCGTGGATTGTGGTGGGATTTGCGATCGCAGTTATTCCCTTTTTAGTCACCCTAGGCGGGCAGACCGTTTGGAGCGTTCTCTATCTTGCCTATATTGTGAGTATCGGTGTTTGGCTGTTGAACTGGCCAAGGCGCAAACGCAAAGCGGGTGCTTTGCTGCTAAATGCGGGCAGGACCTGGCACAATAAATTTCTGTTCTGGATTGGCCTTGCCGAAGTGGGCGTTGCGACGGTAATTACCTGGATTTCGTGGGTTTCTCTCACAAAGTTTGCCGATACTTCAAGCACCGTTGTACACACCTCTCTTGCTGTTGCCTTTTGGTGGACCCTGGCTCTGTTGATTGTCTCCCTTGGTCTAAACAAACTTGAACTCAGAGAAAATGGTCTTTGCTTTTTATATAACATAGTCCCCTGGGAACGGATGAAGTCATATACTTGGGAGGTGACCCATCCTAATACGTTGACCATTCGAGTAAAGCCGCGTCTGATATTTTTGCCCAATACCATGAGTATCAAGGTACCTGAAATGTATCGTGACGACATCGATAGGGTTATTCAAGCCCAGATTCCATTTTCTCCACCTGATTCATTGGCTCTATCTTGAGCCAGCGAAGCCGCAGTAAGCGTAACTTTCAAAATAAACAGTTTTTGATGAGGTATCTTCTTTATTGGTTTTGAGGACAACAGCATGGTTCCCAGACAAACTAAAATTTGGGTGAAGGGGCTGCTAGTTGTTGTTTTGGTTGGCCTTTTATTGGGTGGTCTGCATCGGCTGACCACACCAGCCGTATCGCAACAGCCAGACCTATTTGATACAGTCTGGGAAACTGTCAGCGACAACTTTTTTGACCCTGAATTTAACGGTGTAGACTGGGCCGCCACCAGAGAGCAGTATCGCCCTCAAGTGGCAGCGGCCTCATCCCGTGCGGAAAAGGCCACGCTGATCAATCAGATGTTAGGGACGCTAGACACTTCCCATACCCATCTGTTCACACCGGATGAACCCGCTTACTATCAGCTCTTGGGAATTTTTTATCCACGGGTGCCTGAGTTTGAGACGCGACTGGCAGAACGGTTTCCAGAGGGCAAGTTAGAATACGCCGATATTGGTATTGTCACCTATGAGGCACTGGATAAAACCTTTGTCAAAGCCATTTTTGAAGGCGGTCCTGCCGATAGGGCAGGGCTACAGGTGGGCGATCAAATTCTTGGCGTAGACGGTCAGCCATTTCATCCAGTGGAGTCTTTTGTCGGTAAAGCCGAGCAGTCCGTTATTGTGCAGGTACAGTCTTCTCTCAATTCTGATAGTCAACGAGAGATTGCGGTTACCCCCAGGCTATACGACGGCATCACTATGTTTTTGGATGTGATGGACGACAGTATAGAGGTGCTCGAGCAGTCCGGCAAACAGATTGGCTATGTGCATATTTGGTCCTATGCCGGTGACCAATATCAGGAAAAACTGGAAGATGAGCTGCTCTTTGGTCGTTTAAGAGACACCGATGCGCTGCTGCTGGATCTCAGAGATGGTTGGGGTGGTGCGCCCCATACGGCTTTACGTCTTTACACCGCCCGGGGTCCCAGCATTACTAACGTGGGTCGAGATCGCACTCCCGCAACTTACTACAGTCAGTGGGAAAAACCCGTGGTGATGCTAGTTAACGACGGCAGCCGCAGTGCCAAAGAGATTTTGGCCTATGGCTTTCAGCAGTATGACATTGGTCCTGTGGTAGGCACACCCACCGCTGGTGCAGTGACGGCGGGTCGAGCGTTTATTATGCCCGACGATAGTTTGCTCTATGTGGCTGTTGCCGATGTCTATGTAGATGAGACTGTACGGCTTGAGGGCGTGGGCGTCACCCCCGATGTGACGGTACCGTTTTCGATTGAATATGCCCAGGGAGCCGATCCACAAAAAGACCGTGCGATCGCAACGGCTTTGGAGCTAATAGACACAACCTCAGCAGCAGCCAGGTAGCAGATTGCAGCTCCTCTGTTAGAAATTCTGTGGGTTAGCCATGAAGACTACCTCGACAGCACGACTCGTATTTCTCGACAACTTGCGAGTGTTTTTAACCAGTTTGGTGGTTGCTCACCATGTCGCCCAGCCCTATGGCCCAACCGGTGGTGCCTGGCCCTTGTTTAATCCGGAGCGTGCCGCTATTTTGGGTCCCTTTTTTGCAGTGAATGCGGCCTTTTTTATGGGACTTTTCTTTTTTATTGCTGGTTACCTTACCCCTGCCGCCTATGACCGTAAAGGACCCCAACGATTTCTATGGGCGCGGTTTCAACGCTTAGGCATTCCCCTGGTGGTGTTTAGCCTGGTAGTGTTTCCCCCGGTGCTATATCACCTGAGTGCGCCGCCTCAGTCTTTTTTTACCTTTATTGCCCACGTCTATATCCATCCCTTAAAAATTGAAGTTGCCCACCTGTGGTTTTTGCTCCATTTGATGGTGTATGCGGTTGGCCATACTCTCTGGCAGCAGAGACCCCGTCGGTTCAGAGTCTTAGCCTCTTACCCCGTGCCAAGTCATAGGGCAATTGTGCTCTATCTGCTGGGGTTAACTGGTCTGACCGTGCTAGTGCGGATTGATTATCCGATTGATCGCTGGGTGCGGCTGTTGGGATTTTTACCCACCGAGGTGGCTCACCTACCCCAGTATGTCAGTTTGTTTATCGTCGGAGCTGTTGCCTATCGGTCTAACTGGTTAAGACAGATAGATAAAACTAAAGGATTTATCTGGCTAATTATTGGCCTAACTGCCGCGTTGCTTCGCTATGCTTACAGTATTGGGCAAAACAATCACTTATTTCCCGATATCATCGCGGGGGGTGGTTGGGATTGGCGTTCTGTTGTCTGGAGCGGATGGGAGGCGACAATCTGTGTTGGCTTGTGTGTTGGTTTATTAGTCTTGTTTCGAGAAACGCTGAATCACCAAAACCAGGTTACGGTCTTACTCTCCCACAATGCCTATGGGGTGTATCTGATTCATCTAGTGATGGTTGTGTATCTGCAGGTTGCGATCGCAAATATTTCTCTAGGTCCACTGCTCAAATTTGGTTTAGTCACCCTGATCGGTGTTCCCCTGTGCTTTACCATTAGCGTTTTTCTACGAAAAGTACCGATTTTCAGATACGTACTTCCCTAGTTGTTTATTTGGAGAAAAGACCCACTATGACCCCTGAAAAGAGTACCCCAGAGCGCCGCACGTTGGCTGATTTTGCCTATCAATTTTTGGTCGGTAGCGCCCTGGGAATGATACTTGCTGCCATCGCATGGCTGATCACAGCCCCAACCCCGTTAAAGCTTTGGAACATTGCCGCTATTGCCGCGACTATTGTAGTGTGTGGACTCCTGTCTGTCTTAATTGGTAAGCGGTTTCTAACAGCTGTATCAAACTTTATTGAATCGTTTCCCCCCATCGCGTAGGGACGTACCATGGTGCGTCTCTTTCAAAGCAACATCAATCGCTCGGCTAGACCATAATGATTTGAGCACTGCATTGCCAAAAAACGGGGTTTCAAAGATGCCTGGTAATCGGATTGATCACGCACTGATGGTTAGCCTAAACGTGCTGCTGCTAACGGTAGTGGGTGTGGCGTTGTTAGCCTATCAGGTATCCCCACTGAGAGATCCGAGCTTTATCCCCCAGGCTGCCAATGCCGGTGCCAGGGTCAGCTGGCTAAATCCGGAAAAATATTGGATGGCAGCCATCCGAATTTTTTCCATTGCCCTGGCCACTAATATCTCTTTACTTACCTGGTCTCAGTTACGGGGTAATCGAGATGGCATTGTTCGCTTTAGTCGAAATCGTGCTTCTACGGCGCTAAAAGTACTGGGTCTGTGTGGCGTATGGCTGATAGTTTTTTATAGCTTTTGGTATTTTTCGTTGCTGTTTCTGCTGTGGCAGTACATTATTGACTAACTCGTTAGTCATGTAGCTAGCGACTATCAAAGCTTTTGGGCCACTACCATGACTAAAGTCATTGAATAGAATGACTCCTGGTATTGGGAAGAACTCTAGCGATTCGCTACGCTGTGAGCATTCTAAGCCCCGTCAGGAGCAGTCACAATGACTCAAGAACATGCAAATGTTGCTCTCTTAAAACAGTTAGATCAATATTTGGACAACAACAACATTGCTGGTGCATCAGATCTCTTTTCAAAAGGATTTGTCTGGCATTTTTTTAATGAGCAGCTACCTAACGTGCAGGGTGACTACGTCGGTGTAGAAGGCTTACAAGCCTTTTTTGAAAAACTAGCGACAGTTACCGGAGGCACGTTCCAGGTTGAGCCAGTTGCTATTATTCCCATTGGTAATGAGTTAGTTGTTACCCATGTGCAAGACACGATGACCCTAGACGGTCGGTCAATTGCCCTAGACGCGGTTGTTGTCTGGCGTATTGTCAATGGTTCCATCGCAGAAGCCTGGGATATTCCAGCGATTCATACAATTCAAACGCCACAGCCCCCGGTTGCCACAGCCGCGTAGTTGTTGTTGGAATCTGTGGCACGTGCATGTAGGGGCGCACAGCTGTGCGCCCCTACGGGATATTCACAACAATCCAAGACCTTCCAGGCTACGCCGGGTGACCTCTGCCCTCATATTTAAGTCCGTCTCATCCCGAATATCGATATTTGTGGCAAAAAAGTACACGTTATCATTTTGCTTCACATAGCCAACATACCAGCCAATCTCTTCAGCAAGTGCCCAGCCTGTCTTAGCGCGAATAGTATAGTCTGGCGTCTGTTCAACAACCATAATATTTTTAACCGTAGCCAGCGTTCTCTCCGAGAATGGTAGTTCGTTGGCATACAAACGACGCAAAAACTGAATCTGTTCTTGAGGCGTAATGCGGATATCGCCTGTTAGCCAAAAAGTATCGATCTCATCTGCGCTACCGATTGTTTGATTGCCATAGTTGGTGTTGGTCACCCACTGTTGCATGCTCTCGTGACCCACTCGGCGGGCAAGTACTTGATAAAACCACACTGCTGAGACCTGAAACGCTGTTCTTAAATTTAGGTCTCGGTTCCAGGCTGGAAAACTTCTCTCTACACCATCCCAGGTGAGAACGGCCAGGTCACTTGCGATAACGCCGGTTTCTAGCGCAATCAGTGAATTGAGGATTTTGAAAGTGGAGGCCGGTAGGAAGGGGGTAGTGTTGCGATCGCGGTTGTGCTCATAGGTCACATCCTGACTTTGGTCATAAATGATAATCGAGCCATTTACTCCTAAATCTTGGAAATGCTGAGCGGGCTGTGTAACTTCTTGCTGAGCTTGGGCAACAACAGGTACGGGTGGCGTCGCAGTAAATGAGGGGAGCGCTACCAGACAGCTACCTAAACAACCAAGCCAAACGTGTTTCATAGAGATATCGAACTTTTAAGAGGGCTGATGAATGCTACATCATATAGTTTGGATACTCCATGACAAAGGTCATCGACTAATTCAGCTGTATGCAAGTCAACTTGAGATGATGGCTAATATTTTGATGGATTAGCTGGATGTAGCTGGTCGTTGTGCCAAGTTACAGAATTTTTGTAAATATATTGTTCAATTTGATAGAGAGAGAGTTCATTACGAATGATGTGATCATAATAATTCCGCTGCCAGACAGGACTTCTTTGCCTATCACAACTGAGATTTATTTGCTTTGTTGTCGCAGATTTGAACCCGGCAACAAACGACGATATCGAATGAGGTTTTCGATAGGCAATACCTTTCAATTTGGTCCCATCCCGTAGGGGCGCACCGCCGTGCGCCCTGGCACTGTTGCCATGGTTCAAAGGTTTCTGTTGCTGGTCAATCACCACAATGCCGTGGATATGATTGGGCATTATTATCCACTCACCCAAACGCCATTTTGGCCGAATCTGTGGGGTTTTTAACCATTCGGTTTCTACAATCTGCCCTAATGGATTCAATTGCATTTCACCATTAACGATTTCTCCAAACAAACATTGGCGCTGGTAAGCACAGATGGTGATGAAATATAACCCTGATGATGAATAATCGTATCCACGCAGACGAACAGAACGACGATGATGTTTATCTGGGTCAAATTTCATAAAAAACCTACATCCGATAACCTTTATGATTCCCGATCCCCGTAGGGGCGCACTGCTGTGCGCCCTGGGCCGCCAAGGTCAAACCCCACACAATCAATGGGTATATTTTCGGTTTGTTATTTGGGGCATGATTGGTTCGTGGCATAGGTGTTGGCAGGGCGCACGTCGGTGCGCCCCCTACGGAGGGTGCTGCATCAAATCAAAAAAGCCGGAGCAATAAAAAGATCGCTACTATTGAGCCTAAGCGATTAAACCGCTAGGGTGTATAAGGCACACCGGCTTACGACACGGCAAACCTAGAATGCGATACCTGATCACCAGCGCACTTCCTTACATCAACGGAATTAAGCACTTGGGCAACCTGGTGGGGTCTATGCTGCCTGCCGATGTGTATGCTCGATTTCTACGCCAGGAAGGCGAAGACGTCCTATATATATGTGCCACCGATGAACACGGCACCCCGGCAGAGATTGCAGCTTTAGAAGCTGAGCTGGACGTGGCAGAATTTTGCACCCGTCAGTATGAAAAGCAAAAAGATATTTACGAACGCTTTGGCCTGTCATTTGACTACTTTGGCCGCACCTCCGCACCCGAAAACCACGAGCTAACCCAGCACTTTTATCATCAGCTGGCCGACCATGGCTTTATCGAAGAACGCGAAATCAGCCAGATCTATTCGTTAGACGACGAACGCTTTTTGCCTGACCGCTACGTTACCGGCACCTGCCCCCACTGCGGCTACGAAAAAGCCCGAGGCGATCAGTGCGAAAACTGCACCAAAGTTCTAACACCGACCGAACTGATTGACCCCCGCTCCACCATTTCTGGCAGCACTAACTTAGAAGTCCGCAGTTCCAAGCATCTATTTTTACTACTCGACAAACTCAGCGACGAAGTTCGCACTTGGGTCGAAAAACAAGAACAGTGGCCCACGCTAACCAAGTCCATTGCCCTTAAGTGGCTGAATGAGGGGTTACAGAGCCGAGGTATCACTCGCGACCTGAGCTGGGGGGTGCCCGTACCTGCCGAAGGCTTTGACGGTAAGGTCTTTTATGTCTGGTTTGATGCCCCCATTGGCTATGTCTCTGCGACAAAGGCTTGGGGTGCCTCCACTGGCAATGACTGGGAGAGCTGGTGGAAAGGGGACGATATCGATTACACCCAGTTTATGGCCAAAGATAATCTGCCATTTCACACGATTATGTGGCCTGCCACTATCCTCGGTAGCCGTGAACCTTGGAAAATGGCTAACTATATTAAAGGGTTTAACTGGCTGAACTATTACGGTGGCAAATTTTCCACTAGCTCTAAGCGCGGCGTCTTTCTAGACCAGGCGCTAGAGATTGCCCCCGCTGACTACTGGCGCTATATGCTCATGGCCAGCGCTCCGGAATCCTCGGATTCTGCCTTTACCTGGGAGCAGTTTCAGAATCGCGTCAACAAAGAACTGGCCGATAACCTGGGCAACTTTGTAAACCGCATTCTTAAGTTCACCGCCTCTCGGTTTAGCAAGGAACTGCCTGAGGGCGGCACTCCTGGCGAAGCCGAAGCCGAACTACAGAAAACCTGCAGCGAGCTGGTGGAAAAACTACGCGGTCATCTGCGCAAGCAAGAATTTCGCCGTGCCACCGAAACCCTCAATGCCCTCTGGACAGCGGGCAACCAGTATATTGACGTGCGCGCCCCCTGGGCTCTGTTTAAGACGGATAAAGAAGAGGCTGCTTTAGTAATTCGCACCTGTATTAATCTGATACGGCTGTATGCGATCGCAAGCGCCCCATTCATCCCCCACACAGCCGAGGCACTTTACGACGCCCTCCAGCTTACCGATACCGAGCGCAATAGCACCATGGCCGATGCCACGGACCTGACCATCCTGGCTGCCGGTCGCCCGTTTGATGTGCCTGATCCTTTGTTCCAAAAGCTCGACGATGATCGCGTGGCGGAGCTGAAGGCCCAGTTTGGAGGCGAGTAGGGGCGCACTGCTGTGCGTCCTAGCAATCGATATATTATCTATGCAAGAACCGATACCCTATCCCCTCCTGGGAGGGGCTCTGGGGTGGGTCAATCGCCTGGCGCTAACGGGTCGAAACCCACCCCGCCTATGGCACCCCTCCCAGGAGGGGAGGACCTTAAAAATTCTTTTCCTTAAAAGACACGATTAACCATGATACGCACTCGCTTTTTAACCAAAACTTTGATTGCCCCTGTTTTGCTATCAGCCACTTTGCTCGGCTGTGGCACAGGCAGCACCGATTCAGCCACGGATGAGTACGGCGATCCTGTCGCTACTGAAGTTCCCTACGTCGCTGTGACCCAGATTGTCGAACACCCGGCCCTTGATGCGGTGCGCGATGGTCTGCAGGACAAACTTAAAGAAGAAGGTTACGAAGCGGGTAACTCGTTGAAATGGGAATGGGAAAGTGCCCAGGGTCAGGCGTCTAATGCGGCGCAGATTGCTCAGAAATTTGTAGGCGATAATCCTGATTTGATCGTGGCCATTGCCACCCCCTCAGCCCAGGCTGTTGTGGGTAATACCGACGCCATTCCGGTGGTCTTTTCAGCGGTGACCGATCCGGTTGCAGCGGAGCTGGTGCCCAGTCTAGACGCATCTGGTGGTATGGTCACTGGCGTCAGCGACCTGTCTCCTATTGATGAGCATTTGGCACTGATTGCTGATATGGTGCCTGATGCCCAAAGCGTGGGTGTAATTTACAACGCTGGGGAATCCAACTCTGTTAGCTTGGTGAACTTGCTCAATACAGAAGCAGAGGCGCAGGGGTTCACGGTGGAAGAGGCGACGGTGTCTAGCTCTGCTGATGTGGTAACAGCGGCGGAAAGCCTGGTGGGCAAAGTAGATGTGATTTATATTCCCACAGACAACACCGTTGTGTCGGCGTTGGAATCGGTGATTCAGGTGGGGAATGATAACCAGCTGCCAATATTTGCTGGGGATACGGACTCAGTAGAGCGGGGTGCGATCGCAACGGCTAGCTTTGACTATTACGAAGTCGGTCGTCAAACCGGTGATATGGCCGTCCGTATCCTGAACGGTGAGAACCCTGGCGATATGCCGGTTGAGCTGGCGAGTACCGTTGACTTGGCCATCAATCTAGCCGCTGCAGAAGCGATGGGGGTGACAGTACCCGATGTCATCAAAGACAGCGCCGATCAGGTGTTTGAATAATGGTTTTGTAGGGGTGCACGACCATACATCTCTACAAAATAGGTTAGCTATAATGACTGCACCTTGAGCAGCTAGCTTCTCGAAATAATGCAACTTACCTTTCCTCCTGAAATCCAGGCCTTTGTGCAGCGCCAGCTGAACAGCGGCAAGTACAGTAGCTTGATGGATTTGCTATTGGCGGCCGTCAAGCTACTGCAGCAGCAGGAAGATATTTATCAAGGTCGTTTGCTAGAACTTCAGCAAGATGCCCTGGTTGGACTGGAAGCGTCTCAAACAGGGCAAGTTGTAGATGGCCCGACAGCAATGGCGCAAATTCGTACTCATTTGCGCGACCGCTATGCTGATTCGGATGTATGACATCTCAATTTAGGTTAACCAAACCGGCAGTCAAGGATATTGAACAGATTGCAGATTACATCGCGCAGAAATCTGGTCTAGAGCAAGCTGAACAGTTTTTGGAAAAGTTGGATAGTAAGTTTGCCAAAATTGCCCAGTTTCCAAAACTGGGTCGACAACGAAATGAAGTCTTGCCAAATCTCAGAAGTCTTTCTCTTGATAGCTATCTAATTCTCTACATGCCGATTGATCAAAACATTGACATCTTGCGAGTAGTCAGCGGCTACCGTGACTTATCTGCCCTATTTGATGATTGAATTTCTAAATAGGGATTAGATCATTTCCGCAAGTCAAGGTATCAAAGTCCCTGATACATTTTCATCAGTTCCTTCATATGTCTTTTGTCGCATTTCTTGGAGCCATTGAAACCGGATTACTCTACGGCTTTCTGAGTCTGGGAGTTTATCTCTCCTTTCGGGTGCTTAAATTCCCTGACCTGACGGTGGATGGTAGCTTTCCCCTGGGTGCGGCGGTGGTGGCGACGCTGATTACCCAGGGAGTCAACCCCTGGCTTGCTACTGGGGTAGCTATGGTAGCCGGTGCCCTGGCCGGTCTGTGTACCGCTATGCTCAGCGTGCGGTTTAATATCCTTAATTTGCTGGCCAGTATTCTCACGATGATTGCGCTCTACTCGATTAATTTGCGCATCATGGGGCGGCCCAATGTCCCCCTGCTCAATCAGCCCACTTTGTTTGATGGCTTGGAAACGGTATTGCCCGTTTGGGTAATTTTGCTGGTGGGTCTGGGGCTGACAAAAGTGCTTATCGACTTTTTTCTAACGTCAGATTTAGGGTTGGCCATGCGGGCGACAGGGATGAATCCAGTAATGGCCAGGGCTCAAGGAATTTATACCGATCGGCTGATTTTATTGGGTATGGCCATGAGTAACGCGTTGGCGGCCTTGTCTGGGGCACTGTTTGCCCAGGTAAACGGGTTTGCTGATGTAGCACTGGGGGTGGGTACCGTGGTGGTGGGCCTGGCCACAGTAATTTTAGGGGAAGCCATTTTCCCAAGTCGGACGGTACGCTGGGCAACGCTAGCGGTGGTGCTGGGCTGTTTAATTTATCGTTTAGTGATCGCTACAGCACTTAACGCAGACTTTTTGGGACTCCGAGCCCAGGACTTAAACTTGGTGACAGCCACTATTGTGGTGCTGGCGCTAGTATTGCCAAAGGCCAATCTGCTGGCCAAACTGAAGCGATAGGCTTGCCCATTCCCCATTCTCAATTTTTTACCGCCCATGATTTCTCTGGCCGACATCCACGTTACCTTTAACCCTGGTACACCGCTGGCAAAACCGGCACTGCTGGGGATTAATCTGGATATTGCTGAGGGTGAATTTATTACGGTTATTGGCAGCAACGGTGCGGGTAAGTCAACGCTGCTAAATATTATTAGCGGTGACATTTTGTCCGACCGGGGTCGGATTATGGTGGGTGCCCAGGATGTGACCACATGGCCAACCGCTCGCCGCGCCACATCAGTATCACGGGTTTTTCAAAATCCGCTAGCTGGGTCCTGTGCCGAGCTGACCATTGAAGAGAATTTGGTGCTGGCGTTGCGGCGGGGGCAGTCGCGGGGACTGCGACCGGCTCTAAACAACCGCCTGCGCGATCAGTTTCGGGCTCGGTTAGCCAGTCTAGAGTTGGGGTTAGAAAATCGGCTTTGCGATCGCATTGGTCTTCTTTCGGGCGGACAGCGTCAGGCCCTGAGCCTAGTGATGGCCACCCTGAGCCCGGCCAAAATTCTACTGCTAGATGAACATACCGCCGCCTTGGACCCCAAAACAGCCCACTTCATTATGGAGCTGACCGAACAGCTAGTCACTGAACATAGCCTCACCACACTGATGGTGACCCACAGCATGCGTCAGGCCCTGAGCGTGGGTAATCGCCTGCTAATGCTGCATGAGGGGCGTGTAGTATTCGATGCCAGGGCAGCTGAGAAAGCCCATCTCTCAATTAATGATTTGCTCAATCGTTTTGGTGGTGACGCGTTAAACAACGATAGTCTGTTGCTCAGCTAATGGGCATAAGGGGAATAATCAGCACGGTAGGGCAATGCTTCTAGCGTTCTTGACACACTCTGTCAAGGTAAATCTGCCTAAAACCGGCTCAAAATATGCCTAAAACAGTCTATAAACTTAACAAACTATCCTTAGACAGATGCAAAATCCTTAAAAAACCCTTAACACTTTATTAAGGATTTTGTCACGGATGATGCAGCCTAGCCCATATAGATCAAGTAGTCTAAGTTTCAATCACGACAGGAAGGCCCCAGCGAACATTAGAAATTAGCTTGGCTAATAAAAAATATTTTTCATAAATGTTACATTACTTAAATTATGCTACTCTAGACTAACTTGAAAGCAGCATCACTACTTAGTTAAGCGGCACGTATGGTTTTGTCCCTGGTGTAGCTGTGGTTTAGACTCCGGCTACGGTTCTCTGTCTACCTGTGTTGATATCTGAGACTATTTCTTTGTTATTACAAACACCCTGCGGCTTCGATACGACTGGTGTTTCAAGAGTTTTCAGATAGTCCCTCATCCATACGTTTTAGCTGACGTTGCATCTTTTTATTGTGTCTTCCAGCGCGCTTTTCAAAAGGCGCATTGATTTTCTCTCTGTAGTCTGTGAACCGTCATATCTATGAAAGCTGCTCAAACATCCAGCGATTTAGTTCGCACCTATTTAAAGGAAATTGGGCGAGTACCCCTCTTAACCCATGAGCAAGAGGTTGTTTATGGCAAGCAGGTGCAAAAGCTCGTTGCTCTACAGGTTTACAAAACTAAGCTTGCGGAAAGCTTAGAACGTGAGCCAACCAAACAGGAATGGGCGGAAGCCGCGAACGTCTCCGTTGATGAATTAACCCAGGCTATGGATGCAGGGGAACTGGCAAAACGTCGTATGGTCGAGGCCAACCTACGTCTGGTAGTGTCTGTTGCCAAGAAATACATCAAGCGCAACGTTGACCTACTGGACTTAATCCAGGAAGGCACCATCGGTATGCAGCGTGGTGTAGAGAAGTTTGACCCACTTAAGGGGTATCGGTTTTCTACTTATGCCTACTGGTGGATTCGTCAGGCCATTACCCGTGCTATTGCAGAGAAAAGCCGTACCATTCGTCTACCCATTCATATTACTGAAAAGCTCAACAAGATTAAGAAAGCTCAGCGTCAGCTGTCGCAAAAGCTGGGTCGAGCCGCTACAGTTGCTGAGCTGGCAGAGGAAGTAACGCTAACGCCCAAGCAGGTTCGAGACTACTTAGAAAAGTCTCGTACTCCGCTTTCTTTGGACCTGCGCATTGGTGACAACCAGGATACTAACTTGGGTGACCTCTTAGAAGATCCGGGTGAGTCTCCTGAGGCCTATGCAACCCAGTCGCTGTTACGCAAAGACCTCGATCGGTTGATGGCAGAGCTAACGCCACAGCAGCAGCGGGTGTTGCACCTGCGGTTTGGTCTGGATGATGGCAAAAACATGACCCTGGCTAAGATCGGTGAGATATTAAGCATCAGTCGTGAGCGGGTGCGTCAGATTGAGCGTGAGGCGCTGACTCGACTACGAAAGCGTCAGTCAGATATGCGTGAATATTTAGCCAGCTAGACGTTGCATGCAACGTCTGTACATGAAAAGACGCTGCATATAACGTTTGTATAATTAGAGTCGATCGGAGGATGCGTAGATGCGTGTCCTCTGTTTTTATGGGAGCATAGCGAGAAAAACAGGAGACCATGACAGAGCCATCACAGTCAGTACAGTTAGTTCCCAACGGTCCCGAAATTCCATCTTTGGGTGTAGGTACCTGGTCTTGGGGCGATTCTTTGTTTTGGCAGTATGGTAAAGATTACGGTGCTGACGATGTACGGCAAGCATTCGAAGTCTCCCTGGCGGCTGGGGTAAATTTTTTTGATACTGCAGAAATTTACGGCTTGGGCAAGTCTGAGGAGCTGCTGGGGCAGTTTATTCAAAAAACAGCTACTTCGGTGGCAGTGGCCACCAAATATTTTCCTCTACCCTGGCGGTTTAATACCCAGGCGGTGGCCGATGCGCTAACGGCAAGTCTAAAGCGGCTACAGCTGCCAACGGTGGCGCTCTATCAGGTGCACTGGCCTTTTGATTTTTTGATGGGGCAAAAGGCACTGATGAATGCCTTAGCCGATGAGGTGCAGCAGGGACGTATTCAGTCTGTTGGTGTGAGCAACTACTCAGCGAGTCAGATGCACCAGGCCCATGGCTATCTGGCTGAGCGGGGCATTCCTCTGGCGGTCAATCAGGTGCAATATTCTCTTTTACACCGCAAGAGCGAGACCAACGGTGTGCTCAGTGCGGCAAAGGATTTAGGGATGACAATTTTGGCCTATAGCCCCCTAGCTCAAGGGTTGGTGACGGGGAAATATACGCTGGCAACCTATCAGCCCCCCACAGGTGCCCGTCGGATTGACCCACGCTTTAGCAAAGACAGTCTACGCAAAATTGAGCCGGTGATTGCAGCGCTGCAGGAAGTGGGACAGCGCTATGGTAAAACCCCGGCTCAAGTGGCGCTTAACTGGCTCATTGGTCAGGGTAATGTGGTGCCAATCCCGGGGGCAAAAAATGCAGCACAGGCCGAGCAAAATGCTGGGGCGTTGGGATGGTCACTCACTCCACAAGAGCGAGAACAGATTGCTCAGGTGAGCACTCCCTGGCTTTAGAAATTATTCTAGACCTGGGCTACTGCTGGATGGGCAAAGTAATGGTGAAGGTGGTTCCTTGACCGGGTATGGTGTCGTAGGTAATGGTGCCGCCGTGGGTTTCAGTAATAATTTGATAGCTGATGGAAAGACCTAGCCCGGTCCCTTTACCCACAGGCTTAGTGGTAAAAAACGGGTTAAACAGGTAGTCACTGGCCTGTTGGCTAACGCCCGGCCCATTGTCGCTAATTGCGATCGCAACCGCTGGCTGTTTCAGGTGTCCTAAAAACTGGGTGCGAATGTGAATGGTGCTGGGCTCCTGTTCCATCTGTTGCCAGGTGCGATTGTGATCTTTCTCTTCTGTCGCATCAACGGCGTTACTCAATAAGTTCATAAATACCTGGTTGAGCTGTCCTGCATAGCATTCAATTTGAGGCAAATGGTCGTATGTTTTAACTACTTTAATCTCCGGACGCCAGTGCTGCGCCCGCAGACGCGTTTTCAAAATAGTCAGTGTGCTATCAATACCGTCGTGCAGATTCACCTGTTTAATGTCTGCCTCATCCAGACGAGAAAACAGACGCAGCGATTTAATGATTTCACGAATGCGCTCGGTGCCCACCTCCATTGACTGAAATAGCTTAGGCAAATCCTGTTTTAGAAAATCTAGCTCAATCTCTTCGATGACGGACTGAATATCTGGATGACTCTGAGTACAGTGGTATTGATAAAGCTCAATCAGACGAACTAAATCTTCGGTATAGTCTTTAGCATGGGTCAGGTTGCCATAGATAAAGCTCACCGGATTGTTAATTTCATGGGCAACTCCAGCAACCATCTGTCCAAGGCTAGACATTTTTTCGCTTTGTACCAGCTGAGACTGAGCCCGCCGTAGCTGATTTAGCAATATCTCCAGTTCCTTGGCTCTGGCCTGACTTTGGGCCAGCAGCTCCGCCTGGTTTAAGGCAATTTCCAACTGGGCAACAACTGCTTTGAGTAACTTTAACTCATTCGCTAACCAAGGACGAACGCTCTGGGAGTGAATACAGCTAATCAGGCCAAATTTCTCAGAGTCAGCATGCACCGGCAGCACCAGCATAGACTTGTTGCCCAAGGCATGTAAGACATCCCTGACATCAGCGTCCTCTACTGTTGAAACGTCGTCCAGCTGTAAAATCTCTTGCTGTAACAGCCTGTCGCTAAAGGCCCCAAAACTGCTGGCAGAGTGTTGACCGATCAGGCTGGGTAACCCCGGTGCCCGTACTTCTGACGTAATATTCCAGCAGGCTTCACAGCCGTTTTTAGCCGGAACATACCATGCCAGATGACAGCGATCTACACCTAGAAACTGTTGAATTTCTCGCACGGCAGTCTCCACAATGCTATCTAAATCGAGGGAGGTACGAATCTGGTTGGCAATATGATTTAGCAGCTGTTCGCGCTGGGCCTGCTGCTGCACCCGTTCATTGGAGGCCATTAACTCCTTTTCCACCTGGATACGCTCCATTTCTGCCCCTGCCCGAGCCGCAAAAATCTCTAGAACGGATGTCTGCAGTTCGGCACCCTGTTTCATCGGTAACGTATTGAGAACAGCGATAAATCCAAGAAACTGACCGCTGGGACTTAAAATTGGAATCCCGACGTAGCTTTGCGCATTGAGTTCAACGAGATCAAAATCTCTAGGAAACAGCTCCTGCACAGAACTAGCGTAGCGACGGATGGTACGCGTTTGAAAAATAGTTAAACACGGAGTGCCCGACAGGTTGTACTCAAAATTTTCACCAAAGGCTGTCTGTTGCCAAAAGGCCAGGGTTTTGGCAAACTTTTGGCCCTCTCTCTCAACAACCTCTGCAATCAGAGCGTAGCTAACGTTGAGAACGGAAGCTAGCTGCTTGACGCAGGCTCGAAAGAAGGGTGTGCCTGTTTGGTTAGCGGTTCCAGCCACAATAGAGCGAAAAGCTTGCTCTTGGCGTTTACGTTCTGCTTCGAGCTGCAGTCGTTGGCGGATATCTCGCAGCACGCACAGGGCGTGGGGTTTGTCGTTATAAATAAAGGGCACCCCTTTGACTTCTATATCAATAAAGCTACCATCTCTATGGAGATTGACTGCCTGTCCGCTAAAGGTCTTGCCAGCCTGTATTGCCGTAATAAATTTTTGGAAGGTTTGCTGAGAGTTTTTGTGAATATAGTGTTTAGGAAACAGTGAGATCTGTTCTTTGTAGGAATACCCGTGCATCCGATAGTAGGCTGGATTTGCCTCAATCACTTCCCCGGTTTCTAGATTTAGAATGCTCAGACCATCAGTGACGGTTTCAAATACCTGGCGATATTGTGCCTCCTGCTGGCGTAATTGTTCCTCGGCTTGTTTACGACGGGTAATATCCCGAGAAACTCCAACTGTCCATTGAATTTCACCATTTTCATTACGAATGGCCGATTTTATTGTATTGAGCTCACGGACAACTCCATCGTGACGGGTGGCAGGTTCTTCTATCTCCAGCGATTGACCAGATTCAAATACACGGGCGTCATCACGGACATACTGTTGAGTATAGTCTGGGGGGGTAAAATCAGCATCGCCTATACCGTAGAAGTCTCGAAATGCCTGGTTTGCCCAAATGATATGAGATTTTTCACGTTTTACCAGCACCATGTCGGTAATGGCGTCCAGAATTTGCTGGTACTTGGTTTCACTCTCACGAAACGCATGTTGTGCGGCTTTGAGGGCACTAATATCTCGCATAATTGAGGATAAGAATTCGAGATTGCCATCCTCATCTCGATGAGCCAAGATCACTTGGGAAACTGGAAAATCTTGCCCGCTCTGGCTACGTAAACAGGACTCGCCTTGCCACATACCGGTTTGAATTGCAGTTGGGATGGCTTGAGATTCGATTTTTTTGAGTGTTTCTGGTGGATGACAGGCTTGAATATTTACCTGATGTAAGTCCTTTGGGGCAATTTCTAAAAGTGTGTGCCCGGCCTGGTTGAGGTAGAGGTGTTTGCCCTGGGCATCACAAATGCCAACAATATCAGGGGTGGCTTCGAGAATAGAGAGCAGCCGTCGCTGCTCTTTTTCGGCTTGTTTGCGATCGCTAATTTCAATAATTAACCCGTCCCACAAAATCGCATCATCTGTTTTTTGCTCGGGTTTAGCGATGGTTTGTACCCACTTGAGCTGACCATCGGGGGTGATGATCCGATGGTCGTGCTGAATTCCCGATAGTGTCAGGGCAGAAACCTGAAATGCCTGCTCTAAAGCATCGCGATCGCACTTATGAACCAGGTCAAAACACTGTGAAAAATTATTCGGCTCCAGTCCGTAGATATCGCGACAGCCCTCAGACACATAGGGAAATGAGCGCGTCCCGTCAGCATCTAGGCGAAACTGAAAAATCAGTCCCGGTAGATTATCCGCTAGCCGCTGTAAACGACTCTGACTGGTTTGCAACTCTTGGGTACGCTGCTCCACCCGCTGTTCTAAATCCTCATTGAGCTGTTTTAGCTGATTTTCAGCGTCTACACGCGCTGTAATTTCCATAAACGTCCCCAAAACACCGATCACAGTGCCCTGGGAATCATGCAGTGGAATTTTATTGGTCTCTAACCAATATTGTTTTCCATCTGCCTGACTTTGCAGCTCGACAATCCCCAACTCTGGAGTATCCGACTCCATTACCCGGCGGTCCCAGTCCCGAAACCACTTTGTTTCCTCCAGGGTCCACGGCAAATCAAAATCACTTTTGCCAATAATCTCTTCTGGAGAGGTCAACCCTGCGGCTTTACTAAACTGTTTATTACAGCCAAGATATTTAGAATTACGGTCTTTCCAGAATGCCGCCTCCGGCATATTGTCCAGCACCACATACAGCATCTCTGCAGAGGGCTGGGTCTGCAGGCGCTGTAGTTCCTTGGCCTGACGATTTACCTTTGCAGCCTGATCCAGCTGAGCCTGGAGCGTTTGGTTAGCCGCCTCTAGTTCAGCAATGCGTTGCTGATAGTGTTCCAGGTTTTTATCCATCAGAGGTATGAGTAGGCGCAGACAGTTGAATAACCATTGGGCAAATGCAACGTCCGGTAAATTTTCTTACTATTGTAGAATTTAATATGGGTTTCAGAAGCCCAGACTTACTGGTTAAGGCTATACCAGTCTTCGCTGGATCGTACGGTTGATCAGCTATGTTGGAGAAAAAATTAAAATGGCTGTAAATACATTGTTAGAAAATAAAAACACATCAGCCGTCTATCAGGTTTTAAGCCAAACTCGACGACAGCGTGTAAGCGATGGCGAAGACACTGGTTTAGTAACGGGTGCTACCCAGCAGCTGGTGCTGGTGTGGCCTCAGCTAGGAGACTTTGACAGTTTGGAATATGCCTGGTGGCTGCAGCGAGGCCGCGATGAACTAACGGCTAAGGGATTAACAGTACGGGCGGTGGGCATTGGCGATCGCAACGCTGGCAGTGCCTTTTGTGACTACACTGGCTTTCCTAAAGAGTCGCTGCTGCTAGATCCAGACGGAGCGCTACACCAACAGCTCGGTCTTTACCCGGGGCTTACCCTGTCAGTCCCTGGGTTTAATCAGCGTCAAAATGCCTGGTTAAATCTGTTACTGATGTGTGCCGGCATCGGCAGCCCCGGCACTCTAACGGAAGTATTTCGTGGGTATTTGGGCGATCGCAATGCGCCTCAGCTAATTGACGATGACGAAGTGGTGCAGGTAACACCGCTACCGCCGATTAAAGGGGAGTTTTTCAAACGGGCCGGGGGTAAGGGATTTCAGCGCCCCTTTGAATTAGCCACCCTGCGTTTACGAAATATGGCCGAGGTGTTGGGTAAGTGGTCCACCTACGTGCCCGATGTTAGCCATATTACTCAGCGGGGGGCCACCTATGTGATTGCTAACGACGAAGTGGTTTATCAGCATTGCGATCGCAATATTCTGGGATTTTCCACCAATATGAGTCGTCCACTGTCATTTTTAGATGAGCTAAATTTAACTTAGGAGTTGTTAAGAAACAATTTTATGGTTTGAAATGCATAACCTTTTCCCTAACCTCGCCGTACCCCATACCACGCCAATATCTTTAAGGTCATCGACACCCCACTTTCGGGGGGTGTGGGGGAGTTTAGGCCCCCACGAATGGAGGGTTTCAGGGAGGAAAGCCCTGAGCAGCCCTCCCTGCCAATTGGCCAATATTCACAATTAATTTTAGATATTGATTGGAGGCAAAATCGGTTGCGTGGGGTCCCGCCGAGTTCCCCACACCCCCTGGCTAGGGCGTTCCGCCGCCCTAGAACCCAACGGAAAAATATCAGAAATATCCCTAATCGCACAGTTGAGTATTCGGTGAGGTAGTTTAGAATTTTGCGCGCTGCGACAAAATTCTAAAAGGAGACATCATTCTATTTCCTGTTAGGCAAAACGATCACAACCAAACCACGAGCTTAATTTTTAACAAGCCCTTAGCTAATTGCCAAGCGGACCTTGAGCGTAATCGAAAGGTCCGCTGACAGACAGTATTCAATGTGCCATGTGCCAGAAAATTTCATTGACTTATGCCTCCAAACACCGCTTGAGCACAAAAAAGAACGGTTGAGATAGGTCTTTTAGGTCCATTACACCCAGTACCGTATTGTTATCTACTTTTCGAAACGCGTCATTGATGGGCAGGTAATCGTAGATCATTGTGGCGCTCATTTTGCCACGATATTCCATCATCCGTAGCCTGGCCTGACTCTTGTCTGTTTTTAGCAGGGAGCTAGTCACATTCAGAAGCGGTTTCATAAAGTCATTCTTGAGAATAGGAGACTTTAAGGCCCATTCCATCCCTATAGCATTGGGAGCAACTTTAATGATGTTCTCTTGACCATCTAAAAACAATAAAGGGTGTACTGTCTCAGGATCGATAAATTCTTTCCCATACCAATTAGACATCTCTAGCAAGCCATCCATGGGGTGAGCTGTGTGTAGCCCAGAGCCTCGCCAACGACCTATCATAAACTCTAAACTTACTGGCTCTAGAGAATCAAACAGCTGCAGTGCTGTTTCGGTTGTTGTTTCACCAGCGTTAAGAATTGACAGATAATCTTCTAATGTTTCCATGGTTGCACCGCTACTGACTTATTTCTAGGTCTATTGTATGGCGACCGTCCTTACACGGCTAACACAGACGAATAATTTCTCGTAAAAGATACGGCAGCATACGACTGACCTCATGCTTAGTCCTTACCTCTAAGTGTTGCACCATACTTTGGTAAGTGACGGCATGATGCAGCAAGCATAGAGGCTTAGCAACAGTCCATGCTTCTAACAAATAAATATCAGATTGACAACGCTTAAATTGTTTCATACCTGGTAAGAACTTATTTATGACTCAAAACAGTTCCCAACCGCTGAGCATTCACAACATCACTGACCGCTTGAGCAATCGCTTCCGGTGCTTCTAAAGGAATATTATGCGACGAGTTTGAGATGATCCGTTGGTCTGTATTGGTCGATAATTGTGTCAGTTCAGCCTGTAATTCGGGCCACAATTTTGACCATGTCGCTCGGAAGTTAGCTAGCGTCTCCGCATCAAGCTGCCAGGGAAGCTCGTCCGCAAAGCGCCCCGCTGACAGAACAACTATGGGAATATCCCCAAATGGGCCTGTGCGTTCTGCTTGGGCAAAGGTGCTCTCTAGCGCTTCAATTTCATCGGTGATGCCTGTCATACTCTGGGGCAGATGGGCACGGATTGTTTCACCTATCTGTGGGGGCAGCTCTTTGGGAGGATCGGGAGATTCTAGCCGTAGCAAGCCAAAGGCTGAAATCGTTCTAATCAACAGCGATGGCGCGAAGGGGGTGGCCTCTAAGATTTCTTTAGGGAAGCGTTGGTTTTGTTCTGGATGGGATGAATCTACCAAGACAAGACCGGCAACGTCGTTGCTAAATTGTTGGGTAAAAACGCGAATCATCGGCCCACCTGCTGAGTGTCCCACCATAACGTATGGGGGAGATTCATTGGCAGCAGTCAGTAAATCATGCAGGTCCTTGGCAATATGGTTGGCATCTCTTGGTCGTTCGCGACGTTCACTCCACATGATGCCAGCCTGGTCATAGGCGCACACGCGGGTGAGCTGATCCATGGCTGGACGTGCGGCTTCCCAAGTGAGGGCGCCCCCTTCGTTTAGCCCTGCTTCTAGGATGACGGTTGGGCTACCGGTGCCGGTACAGTAGAGATGAGACAGTTTGCCGTTAACGTTGATGAGTTTGCCGGGTGGTTGGATTTGTGAGGCCCTGTAACGAGACCATTGTTCGTAGCCAAAGCCGGTTGATAGGGCGAGCAGAAAAAGCAGAGTAACAACAACTATGAAGCGCGTTATCCATTTGATCATGAGGCTTCCTCATTCGTTGACTGGATGGGGCTGTCTCAGCCAGTCAACCTTTACTAGCTGGGATGGACGGCGACTGGCAAGACAGGTTTGATTGGCTAGCTGCTGAATAATTGTTGCACAGTGTTACCTGGCGCTGTTGATGGGTTGCTCACGAATCATGGATTCTGCGATCGCAACCAGTTCTTCAGTATCAACGGCAGACGCTAACGTACCCGCCCCATAGATTTGCCCATCTTGTCTCCAAACAATTGTGTGACTTTTTAACCATCCCTGTCCCCAGCTTAGATGGTAACCCTCCAGTCCAGAGGGTAGAGAAATCGGTGCAACCGTATCTGCGGTCGGAGGCCAGGACTCTGTTTCCGAGAGTATTCCAATAGACCCTAACGCACAGGAAGATACACCACAATTTGGGTCAGCTGTTATATTCACTCGAAAGCCTCTCTCATCAGCTTCAATATGAGGATAGAGAGTGAGGGAAGAGGCAGGGAAATAGGCTGGTAAGCGCAAATTTGTTCCCGGTGGAAGCTGTTGCCGAATATCCGAAAGGAGGGGATTAAAAATATCAGCGGGTGCAGCCATGGCCTCAACAGAGAAGCCAAATACTCCACCGAGCACCATCGTAACTCCTGCTAATAATGAAACATTTCGTGAGATTGTCATGCTGATGACTCCAAAGGTGACTTGAATAGTTTTACGTTACGGTGATTGCACTCTATCTGCGAAGTTACGCTCGTCATTCATCACCATGACGTCCGTCATCTCTTTAGAACGCTAATTTCAGGAAAAACATCCAAAGATCAGGGCCAGCTCCCGATATCTGACTTTGATTTTGCAGAGAACTCTTCTAAATTGTCCAGGCTAAAAAGCCAGCTAGCTGACTGGATAGCGTTATCGGGTCAAATGGTTTTGTAATTACCCCAGAAGCACCGGCCTCATATAGCCTTCGGCGGTCGGATGCCTGGGCTTTGGCGGTTAAAAAAACAACAGGAATCTTGGCGGTTGTCGTATTCTTCTGCAGGGCTAAGATTGTGGCTAAGCCATCCATGCCGGGCATCGCAACATCTAGCAAAATGGCATCGGGTACGGTGGCAATGGCCACCTCTAAACCCGCTTCGCCGGAGCTGGCGGTAATTATTGACCAATCAGTATTTAACGTGAGGCCAATTTTGGCAACAGTTTGAATGTCGGTTTCATCATCAATGAGTAAGATCTTGCGGTTGGTCATGATGCTTCTTCCTGGGTAGAGGTTTTGGGTAACGTAAAACAGAAAGTACTGCCTTGACCGTGGATGCTGGTTACCCAGATACGTCCGTCATGGTATTGAACAATTTCACGACAGATGGCTAACCCAAGACCTGTGCCACCATGGATGCGGGTGTCAGATGCATCGACCTGCTGAAAGCGTTCAAAAATGGTTTCTAATTTGTCTTCAGGAATGCCTCGACCGTGATCAATTACCTTAAATAATACCTGGCGCGATTGTTCTATTGCTCTGAGTAATACGGTCTCTCCGCGAGGTGAAAATTTAATGGCGTTGCTGAGAAGATTGGTGAGGGTTTGTTCTATATGGTCTGGGTCAGCATAGATATAGGTATCGATGGGGGCTACTTGGAGCTTAACCCCATGGGTTTGGGCCATGGGCATCATGGCCTGAGCGGCCTGGTGTAATACGTCGGCTACCTGACAGCGTACTTTAATCATTTTGATGCGGCCAGATTCGATGCGCTCTAGATCAAGCACGTCGTTAATGAGCCGGGTTAGTCTCTCGGTATTGTTAAGGGCAATTTCTAATAGTTCTTGGCCCTGGGGTTCTAGCTGCCCTAGCTTGCCGGTAGTCAATAGTTTAAGAGCACCGTGAATAGAGGTGAGGGGGGTGCGTAGCTCATGGCTGACCACTGAAACAAATTCGTTTTTTAGCTGATCGGCGGCTTTATGATCGCTGATATCTTGGGTCAGGGCAAAACATCCTCTAACGTTACCTTCATGGATATCGGGCTGATAGCTGACGCTAACCCAACGGTAGGGGCGCTCACTGTTGGGCAATTCAACTTCAAATGTAACACTCTGACCGGCCAGGGCCTGATGTAAGTAGGGTTGAATAGTGTTGTAAACATCGGCCCCAAGGGCTGTCGACAGAGACTTTCCTTCTAAGCTTCTGTAGGGTACCCCCAGCCAGTCTTCATAGGCGTGGTTGTTAAATCGATAGCGTTCATCAGCATCAATGTAGGCTATCAGTACCGGTAGCGCATTGGTGGTGGTGCGTAATCGTTCTTCACTACGACGAATGGCGGCTTCGGCCTGGACCCGCTCGGTAATATCTTGAAGCATGACGGTAAACCAAATACCGTCTTTTGTTTTACTTCTAGAGATCGAGGCTTCTGCTGGAAAAGTCTCGCCATTTTTGCGGCAGCCACTCACCTGTCTCTGACGTTCTCCCATGCGTTTTGAAGGGCGTGAGGATTTGCTAAATGCTTTGACATGTTGTCGATGAATGGCCCTAAGTGCGTCGGGGAGTAGCAGGTCTAAATGTTGGCCAATGGCTTCAGAGGCGGTGTAGCCAAAGATTTGTTCAGCGGCCTGGTTAAACATCTGAATGTGCTGGGTCTGGTCGATACAGATAATGGCTTCGCCAGCCAGGTCAAAGATGTTTTCTAAGGTTTGTTGGCTATAGTGTGGCGATGTAGCTGATTCGGGTTGTTCGTTGAGATTGTTGATGGTGTCTAAAATAGACTGAGAAAAGTCACGCTCTTGCAACAGGGTCTGCTCGGTTTGACGTTGGTCAGTGATATCGTTGGCCGCCGCATAGACAAGATTTTGACTGAGGGTAATCGTCCAGACTAGGTTGCGATAGCCGCCGTCGACACAGCGATAACGGGTTTCAAATGGGGCAGTATGAGCTGTCTCAAGCAGTTTTTCCCAGGCGAGCTGGGTCGCTTCGCAGTCGTCTGGATGGACAAAGTCGATAAATGTTTGGGCGACTAGTGACGGTAAGGTGTAGCCCAATGTTTTTGAAAATTGTGGATTTAGCTGCTCAAAATAACCGTCAGTGCTGGTAATACACAGCAGGCTGGGTGCGATCGCAAAGAATGGCTCTAACGGTTGACTCAGTGCTGGTGGATTAGCTGGATGATGCTCTGAACTGACCATAGACAACGTCCACCGCCTCAAATTTTGTCAGAGAAGGTAAATCTATCCTAGCGATCCTGGTCTCTAAGACCAGTGCCTGGACTCAGTTCTTTACACGCCGTTACATATCAGCCAAAAAATTCATATCCGAGAAACTCAGAAAACCTGAGGTTTCCTCACACTTTCTTCAGATTTGTCCCGTAGGGTATAGGAGTTAGGAGGCAATGGCAATGCAATATCTCTACAGCTTCGCAAATGTAAGTCTAGTCTTGAGGGTCATGGACCGATTATCTAATATGGTCGGTCTGCCGTTAGAGTCCCTGACGGTGATCTATCTAGTGGATCGCTGGGTTATGCGCTTAAAACTAGAACATCCTATAGATGGTGCTACTGAGGGAGATCTAACCGCTTATCTAAGGGAAAACGGTATGCCCCATCGGGCATCTGCGCAGGTACTTACGACACTCCAAGCATTGGATCGAGGTCAGACACCCACCCAAGTGATGAACGAAAATCAGGTAGTCGTGGTCTCCCACGGTGTTCCCGATCCGACAGAACTCCATGAGTTTTGTAGTCGCTTTGTTGAAGGATTGGGCTATTATCCTCCCAGCTTGGTGTGAGCCCGGGTCCCGGATTGGGAGAGCACTAAGCGTGATGAATCTGATTGAGAATGCGAATGGCCAGTTCGGATGGCGCCACTGATTTGTCAATAAAATCGTTGCCACCAAACTGAAATGCGTTTTCTCGCAGAGTGTCTTCTTGGTGAGCAGTCAAAAATAGGATGGGTAGATTGCGCCATTGCGGTTCAGCTCGTAATACCTGACAAATTTCAAACCCATCCATATCGGGCATGGTGACATCTAAGACGATGGCATCTGGCTGTACATGCTCTAGAGTTTGCCAAAGTTGATGGCTGTCGGTCAGCGCTGTAATGTCAAAATTCCAGGCGGCTAAGTTACTCTGCAACAGGTGAAGACTCTGTGGGTCATCGTCAACAATAATGATTTTGGCAGGGGTGGAGGCGATTCGCATCACCTTGAGCACCTCCGAGATGAGCTGACGGGGTGAGCGCGTGCGATTTAAGAGCTGATTTGCCCCTTGTTGTACCAGCTGCAGCCGGGTTTGGACGGGTAGCGGTGACGACAACACTATAAAGGGACCGCTAAATTGCTGGGTAAAGCGAGCAATGGTGTCTAATACTGTCTGGGGAATCTGATTGTGTGGCAGTGACGATGCAATATCAAAAATAACTAGCTGCGGGTTAAGCTGTCGCAACAGTTGCTGGGCATCGATGACGTTGCTGGTCTGACGCACCCTTAGAGAATGTTGTGTGGCTTCTAGACTGAGCTGATGAACGAGATGGCTATCGGGGCTGATCAGCAATAAAAGGGGAGTGGCGGCTGTGGTGGCGACTGTGGTTTCGCTAATTTCGCAGCGGAGCTGCTGCACCAGATGATTAAACTGAGCTGCCGGAATATCAGTTGCGGGGATGGTCTGCAGTAGCTTTTCTAGTCGCTGAGCTAGGGTGGACCCCATGGGAAAGCCAAAACTGCCCAAAGCACCGCTTAGGCTGTGGGCCGTCATTTGACTGGTTTGACATAGCTCGCTGCCCAGGGTGCCCTGTTCGATTGCGATCGCAGCGCGTTCTAAAATATCGACCCGCTCCTGCATCACCCCCTGATATTTTTTCCAGGCTTGCTCCACAGCCACCGTTGTTGTGGTTGATTGAGCAACGGGGGGGGCGCTCACATTCAACCGATACCCCAATCCATAGACCGTTTTGATTAAGTTTTTAGGGGCTCCCGCCAACCTTAGTTTTTGGCGTAGCCCCTTAATATGGGTGCGTACCGCATCTTCGCTGGGTGGGTTTTCAAAAGCCCATAGGTCATCAATGATGGCATCTAAGCTATAGACCCGGTTAGGGCGTCGCAAAAACAACTCCAGCAGGGCAAATTCTTTTGGGGTGAGATGGACCGGCTGATCGTTATAGGCCGTTTCACAGGTGCTTGGGTCCAGATAAATTCCCCCCAGCTGCAGTACGGTGGGCAGCCCTACCTGTTCACGCCGCAGCAGTGCCCGGATGCGGGCATCTAGCTCATCTAGGTTAAACGGTTTAACAACATAATCATCAGCCCCTGCATCCAACGCTTTGACCTTTTTGGCAGCGGCTTTAGTCGCCGACAGCATCAATATTGGCTGTTCATACCCGGTCTTACGAAATACCTTGCAAAACTCAATACCACTGCCGTCAGGCAGATTAAGATCGAGCACCACCAAGTCATAGCTAAACATGTCGAGATATTCCTGGGCACTTTGGCCACTGGTGGCAATATCCACGGCATAGCGTTGATGAATTAGGTGATTGGCCAATGTTTCCATTAGCGCTTCATCATCGTCTACCAGCAATATTCGCATGGTTCTGCGATGAGACCGTTATTAACTTACCTACCTATGTAAGTCGCATGTCACCAGACAGAGGTGATACATTAGCAATCATTTACAAAAATTATTTCTTACCAAGAGAGTAAATAGTGAATACTCCGTGAATAGCGATGTCTTGAGCCCCCACAACCTGGCCAAGAATTTTCTAAAATAGATATGGGAGAGCCAGTAACAATCCCGAGTACTGCCAGCACCCCAATTTAAATTTGGGAAGAGGGTTTTATGAAATGGTGCTCTAGTCTGTCTTTAATAATGTCTGTCTTGACCGCCGCTACTCTAGGATGGGCCACCTCGGCAGTGGCTCAAACAGCCCCGACCCCCACTATGCCTGCTCCTGCTATTACACCCGATGTGGAAGCCGCTCTAGCCTACCCTACTAGCTCTCAGCGTTTCTTTGAAGAAGGAATTGCCCGGCTTGAAGAAGAAATTCAACGGCTGGATGAGGAAAAACCTGAACCTGTTTTAACAGTTCAGCCAGAGATAACAGAACAGTTTGAGGATTAAATGTTACTAGTTTCTTCTCTGTTGCTTGAACCTATCAGCTTGACAGTCAGGGAAGTGAACGTCTCTTTTTGGGTGCACGTGGACTTGAAGCCTTAGACGAGTGTCCTTTGCAAGGGCTGTATGCTTGTGACTAACATCATCAAATGACTCCAGCATCTTATCGAGCAGCTATCGCCAAAGCCAGCGAAAAGGACTATGAGGGTGCGATCTCACTTTTCAATCAGATATTGCAAGACCAGCCTGAGTTAGCTGAAGCCTATTACCAACGAGGGCTAGCCCACTTCAAATTAGGAGATTTTCAGGCTGCGATCGCAGACTACACCAGCACGTTACACATTGAGTCTGATGATGCCAAAGTCCACTTTGCTCGAGGGTTAGCTTATTTTTCAGCGCATCAACCGGACCGGGCAATTTCTGATGCTAAACAAGCTATTCTGCTCAAGCCTGACTATGCAGCGGCCTATAACCTGATCGGCAGGGTGCGCCAACAACAAGGAGCCCCCCAGAAAGCACTTGCCAGCTACAAAAAAGCCGTCGAACTTTACCTGGATCAGCGTGATATTACGAACTGTCGCCGTTGCCTGGCTCAAATCCGCGCATTGCAGGTTCAACCTGTCCGGCCTGCGCCACCGATACGTCCGCTGATCGATCCCCATGAGTTTCTCAGACAAGCTGTACAAAAAGCAAAACAGAAGGACTATCGAGGTGCAATAGAGGATCTCAATTGGGCCATCGAGATTGATCCGCTAGATGCTTGGGCCTACGCGAGTCGAGGGCAAGTAAAAGCGAACTTTGGTAATTTACGCGGCGCAATTAAAGATTGTCAACAAGCCGCAGCGTTATTTACCCAACAGGCTAACCCGGAAATGGCAAAGCAGATGCGACAAACTGTGCAAACACTCCAAACGGCCCTGCAAACCTCTGCTAAGCGGACTTGGGCGTATGAGGTGATGTCGGTTGAGAGAATGGCCCGCCCGGATGTTGAAGTGGGTACGCCCAGTCGGGCGGTTCAAAAAAAGCTCTTGCGATTGGTGGGTGATGATCGAAAAATTGCGGCAGGTCTGGTCAAACGTCTAAAACTGAAGCATCCTGGCAAGCCGGAGGATTGGTATTGGGAAAAGGCAATTTACGATCTAGATCGCGATCGCTCTTAACACCCTGGTTCTCTTAAGAGACATTGACTGGTTTAGTAACAAACAGCCCGCATTGGTTTAGTCAAACAGTCCGTCTGGGTAGTAAGCGTCGACATAATCACCATGAATTAAACCTTCGTGTTGAGATATGGGGAAACGCACTTTGGTGCGTGTAGCTTTTAGAGTATTTATACTTATTGAAACAGTAAAAGCTTGGATCAGCTATCATCATTACAGCTATGGTATTTAGATCTAACATCATGCTGCGGGAAAACCTTAAGCAGGAAATTGATAAGCTCAATGACAGCCAACTAAAGAAGATCGCTGATTTTATCAATTCCGTCAAAGCTCAGGCTCAGCAACTGACACAGTCAATGCCATTTTGGCAACGTGCAACGCCTGTCGAACGTGCCGATAATTTTCGTAGATGGGTAGCTCAACTGCCTAAAACAAGCGTCACGCTATCAGATGAAGCGTTTGACC
>JBCDIX010000033.1:0-70084 GCA_038748405.1 Cyanobacteria bacterium P01_H01_bin.21
CACCTGAACCCAATGTTGGCCAATATGATCTGGCCCCGATTGTATCCGAGTTCCAAGCCGCCATTCCGTTGAAGCTCACTTTACCAACAACTCAAGGTAAGCCCATTGAACTCCTGGTATCACCGGCCCTTGTCCAGGAGTAGCAGACGCTATTTACTCAATCATAAACAAACCATAGATCCCAAAAATCGAGCAACCAAGCTATTCGATCTGATACGTTGACTGGCCAGTTGTTGTAATGAAAGGAGAAAAGTTTGACATTTATTTCGCTAAATAGCTATATAATGATTAAGCGTAAGCTTCTCAATCAAGTTCTTCTCGCTACAAGCAACATGGACTTATGACTAATACACTTCAGAACTATCAACAGGTCAGTTTGTGGGAGCGCTTTTGCGCATGGATTACCAGCACTGAAAACCGGCTATATGTTGGCTGGTTTGGTACTCTTTTAATTCCAACTGCTCTGGTCGCTACGATTGTATTTACCCTGGCAATGGTGGCCGCACCGCCTGTGGATATGGACGGTATTCGAGAGCCTATTAGCGGCTCCTTGCTCTCTGGCAACAACATTATCACTGCCACAGTTGTCCCCTCGTCCAATGCCATTGGCCTCCACTTTTACCCCATGTGGGAAGCGGCCAGCCTTGATGAGTGGCTTTACAACGGCGGTCCTTACCAGATGATCATCTTTCACTTTTTAATCGCCATCTATGCCTACATGGGGCGTCAGTGGGAGTTGAGCTATCGCTTGGGGATGAGACCCTGGATTGCCGTGGCCTATTCGGCTCCTGTTGCGGCTGCCACTTCTGTTTTATTGGTTTATCCCATCGGTCAAGGAAGTTTTTCTGATGGCCTAATGTTGGGCATATCAGGCACGTTCAACTTTATGATTGTGTTTACAGCAGAGCACAATATTCTCATGCATCCCTTCCATATGCTTGGGGTAATTGGTGTCTTTGGTGGAGCCTTGTTCTCAGCCATGCATGGTTCATTGGTGACATCTTCATTAGTGAGAGAAACTACCGAAGTTGAATCTTTAAATTCAGGCTATCGCTTTGGCCAGGAAGAAGAAACCTACAATCTAATAGCGGCCCATGGCTACTTTGGTCGACTGATCTTTCAGTATGCCTCTTTCAATAACAGCCGGTCTTTGCATTTTCTTTTAGCCGCCTGGCCCGTGGTCGGCATTTGGTTTGCCGCCCTTGGCATTTGCTCCATGGCCTTTAATCTCAATGGCTTTAACTTTAATCAGTCAATCTTAGACAGTGAAGGGCGTGTGATTAATACCTGGGCAGATGTCCTCAATCGTGCCAATTTAGGTATTGAAGTCATCCATGAGCGCAACGCCCACAATTTCCCCCTAGATTTAGCATCTGGGGATGCCTATCCTATGGCTCTGACGGCACCAGCTATTGCGGCGTAAGTGCAGATTGTTCTTTAGTTAAAGTTTGATTCGTTTGCGATGGGGAGTTACAAACTCCCCTCTTTTATCAAAAATACGTGTGAGATATCTATATGACCGTCAATTTAGTTCAGAAAAATCCAGAAAACAAAACGGCCCTGAGCTGTATCACGCTTGTCTTCTTTTCCAGTGTTCATATTCTTGCTCTGTTAGCTCCCTGGTACTTTTCATGGCAGGCTTTGGGCCTTACCCTATTGCTCCATTGGTTCTTTGGCAGTATTGGTATTTGCTTGGGCTATCATCGACTGCTCAGCCATCGCAGTTTTCAGGTGCCAAAATGGTTGGAATATTTGATTGCCGTTATTGGGACGCTAGCCTTGCAGGGAGGTCCCATCTTCTGGGTAGCTGGGCATCGCTTACATCATGCCTATACGGAAGATGAACAGGACGATCCCTATTCTGCTAAGCGAGGTTTTTGGTGGAGTCATATGCTTTGGATGCTATACCCCGAGGCAAAGTTCTTTGACCCAGACCAATATAGTCGTTACGCACCGGATTTGGCTAAAGACCCAGTCTATCAATGGCTAAATCGCTATTTTCTGTTGTTGCAAATCCCCCTGGGATTATTGTTGTATGGTTTAGGCGGTTGGTCTTTTGTTATTTACGGCGTCTTTCTGCGAGCGGTGCTGTTATGGCATAGCACCTGGTTCATAAACTCGGTTACTCACATGTGGGGCTATCGCACCTTTGTCACCGAAGACAATTCTCGAAATCTCTGGTGGGCAGCTATTTTAACCTATGGAGAAGGATGGCACAACAACCATCATGCCTATCCTAATGTCGCTCGGGCTGGATGGCAGTGGTGGGAAATTGATATTACCTGGTGGGCCATTTGGCTATTAAAAACACTGGGTCTGGCCAAAAGAGTTGTCAAAATACCTGCCCATGTCAGCTCACTGCGAAAGTGATCTTTTAACTAACCCTTGCAAAGAGAGTCATCATGCCACTGACCGAGACTTTCCTAGGCCCATGCATTGAAAGCTTCCGTAAAGCTAGCGGTTTATTCAACAACCCTGGTTTGGATAAATCCATAATTGCCCGAGACAAAGCGCACATGGATCCATGGCTCCCCAGTGTCAGCCAGAATAAACTGCTGCAGCACAATCACCCGAGCAGGTGGCTCAAATGTTGAGGTATCTCCATAACCTGGGGAAATCCATACCGTAGCTGACTGCACAAGTTCTGCCAGCTGATAAATTGTACGAATATCCGCTATCTCTCCCTGAAAAAACTGTCGGAGCTGATAGGCTTCCTGACAATCTTTTTGCATTGCCGGATCGATAATCGCCGCACATCCTTCAGCTGTGGGGTTAAATAGGTCTTGTGCGATCGCACCTGTGGACGTTAGGGCTAACAAAGCTGTAAACGTACCAAGTAACAGAGTTTTCATAAGGGGACTGAATAGGTATGCTTTTACACAATTAGGGAATACACTGGAAAAGTACTTTCTACAACAACTGCAAAAGCTTTTTATACTCCGCCTCATCCAATACGTTTGGTATGACTACAGGAGTTCCCTCTGGCGAAAAGAAAGGGGTCTTTTTATAACTCCCGTTTAGACGAGCTTTAAGGAGGGCAGGTATAAACTTAAGCATTATGCCGAGAGTACTACTGGCTTTCGGCTTCGGTTCTCCTTTTGCCGATTGGGTATTGACTCGAGTCTGTATTGGACCAAAGCTTTTATCCAACGTACTCCCTGTTTGCGGACGCAGACAAGCTTGGATCAGACCAACAAACGGTATCTTATAATTTGCTGGTGTGTTGCCTATAGCCGTGTTGCAGCATTGTGTGTACCACCTCAACAACCCACCTTTTGTCAAACTCATACACCTGATTTCTTCTTTCCCTGCAGAAATATGAACAGCACTTGGCACTGTTTGCAAGATTGCTGTTCCACCTTGTGTATCCAATATGTCTTCCGATTTGTTTAGAAAATGGGCAAACGCTTGACACGTTTTGCAATAACACACACAACGATTATAGGATTTAGCGGTTTCAACGGTGCCTTTCACCTTACCGCATGAGCATCTTAACAAGCAGTTCATATCATTTATCTATCCGTATCGCATCGCAAAAACTATCTCGCCTTAATGATAAAAACTCGGCATTGCTGATCCTCGGGATGACTTCAGTTGTGAGATGCTGTCAGACAGCAACGGCTCTAGACCGGTTCATTCCCTAAATCAGCAATCGCAAAAACTCTGTTGCATTTTAATCTATGCCGATGAGTTTCAAAGTTGAGTGAAACTCATCGGAAAATCGTCTTTAAGGTTAAATCTTGACCTGAGCGATTACAGTACGGTGGCGAGTGCTATTTGTCGTCTCCGTTACATGGTCAAACCCCGCCGATAGAAGCGCATCCTCAATATCTAAGGCAAAATACTGCTCCATAAATGGCTCCGTACTTTTGAGGAGCGTCATTACATACGGTGGCATGGTTGTGTAAGCGGCTGAGTTAGGATTCATGTCCATAAACGTAAAATATCCACCCGGTTTTACCAACCGCCGCGCTTCCTTGAATATCTTACGAATGGTCTCCTGGGGCATCTCATGAAACAACAAAAACGCTGATACCAGATCAAAAGACTGAGCTGGTAATCCAGTTGCCTCTGGTAGAGCATGAACCCAATGAATCGAATCCTCTTGGCGTTGCTGGGCCTGATGGTGAGCCACGCAAAGGTAATAAGGCGAAAAATCTAAGCCGGTCACCTGAGCTTGCGGATAAAGTGACCTCAGGGCAAAGGTGCTCAGCCCAACAGTGCAGTGTAAATCCAAAATGGACTGGGGTTGGTAAGGCAGTTTAGCCTTAAGCACATCATGATAGCTCTGGCGCAGTTTGGCATCACTCTGAGTCCCCGCCTCAGGAAACAGCTTAGAGTGCACTGCATTAGAAGCCACTTCAAACTCAAAGGCCGCCTGCCAACACAGGTGACCCTCATCATACCCGTGAAACGAGGCCCTGTAGTTACCTGGATAGGTTAATTCAGCATTTTGAATACGTTCCCAATCAACCTGCCAATTATGACTCTCAAATCGCTGAACCGTCTCACGCCAGGGAATGCCCAAGCGCTCTGCTCGGTTAATCATCATTGTGCGAGCCTGCCACTTGGCTAAATTCCAGAGGGGCTTGACAGCAAGTAGCCCACTGACAACCTTACGGGCAACTTGAGGCTTGGCTCGCGAAACAGCAATAGTCATTGTCTACTCACCTCATCCAGTGCTTAGTCCAAGTCTGGCCAATTATCCTACCATGGGCACAAATCGGCCAGGCATCAAGAAAAGTAAACCCTATTCAGAGGAAGTGATTTTGACGGTGCTGAGTAAAGTCTCACTTTTTCCGGCTGGCTAATCCTTGGTATTAAAAACATGTTCATAAAACCGCAGCGCACGGTCCATGTCTGAGACTGGGATTTCAAAATGAGTGATCGATACTGACATGTGATTTGAAAAGGAATTCTCAACTTCAATATTAGATTTTGCAGCACATGAAATAGAAATCTATCCCCATCCTGATCGAAATACCACATGCGGGCTTGCAGCCTAGCAGGTGCAAGCTGCCTCGCCGTCAGAGTGGGTATTGACTTTTTTGAGGAGACACTATATAACGGCGTTATGAATAATAACACTGTTACAGATAAAAACAGCATTACAAATTATCAGACTACACAAAGCCAACATCAGCAGGCATTGCGCAGGGGTATTTTGGATGATGCCAGTAGCTTACTAATCCGAGAGGGGCCGACAGCCCTGAGTATGAGGCGTATTGCTCAACTTGTAGGTTGCTCGACAACTGTGCTCTACACCATGTTTGGTAATAAGCAGGGACTGGTTGATCAGCTTTATCTAAGGGGATTTGAAAAATTACGCCAGACCCTTCAAGCGGTTCCCTATGCTGGTAGCTCGCACGACTACATTTATGAACTTGGTCAGGCTTACCATCAGTTTGCATTAGAGAATTCAACTTACTATGCCATCATGTTCTCCAATCCAATCGCAGACTATGTTCCGTCAGAGACCAGCCACCAGCTGAGTCAGGAGAGTTTTAAGCTACTGGTTCAAGCTGTGCAAGACTGTTTACCCATAGATGAAGATGAGGCATGGAGTATAGCCCGCATTATCTGGGCAACCATACATGGCCACGTAACTTTAGAATTGGCTGGCTATTTCGATTATCCGGGCGTGGTTCCTCAACAAACGTTAGAGCGAGCACTAAAAGCCCTTATCAGCCAACTGTTACCAATTAAATCTAAATGAGTCAGGGTACACGACTATCTTGAATGTGGCTTGTGCAATTGTCTAAAAACATTGTTGTTCAAACAGTCTGTTAATTATTAATTCCTTTCACGTTGAGACAATGGTGTTTGGCCTGTTATAGCGCCCATAGCTGAACCAGAAGGAATCCTATCATGACGCACTTTGGCATAGTCTGCTTAGGAGCAACGGGTCACTTAAATACTCTGTTGCCGCTAGGTCAGGAATTAAAACAACGAGGGCATGCTGTTACCTTTTTCAGTGCACCATCAGTTCAGGCTAAAGTTGAGGCAGCTGGGCTGACTTTTCACAATGCCTACCCGCCATCAGTTGAAGGCTGCCAACAAGAAGGCCAACAAGAAAGTAAAGATAAAACAGCGCAACAGAACGGTAATCTAAAAAATCTTCAGCAAACCCTACAAAGATTCGCTGAAATTGCTGAGGCTCGACTGCAGACAATCCCTGAAGTTATTCGAGAACAGACCATTGATGCACTAATCGTTGACTTTTCAGCGCTTGAGGGCGGAACTATTGCGGATCATCTTGGCATTCCCTATATTACGGTTTGCTGTGTGCTTCCTTTCTACCAAGATCCAGCCATTCCGCCTGTTTTTACGACGTGGCAATACAATCGTGCCCCATGGGCAACGCTCAGAAACCAGATTGCGTACAGAATCTTGAATCGCTTGGCAAGACCAACTTGGCAAACCATTGCTCGCTATCGCCAGCTTTGGCAGCTACCCATCTGTGAGAAAGCAAACGATGTGTTTTCTGAATTAGCCATTATTACTCGCCATATTCCTGAGTTTGAATTTCCTCGCCAGCTACCAGCACATTTTCACTTTACCGGTCCATTTCATCAGTCAGCTGAACGGGAGGCTGTCCCATTCCCGTTTGATCGGTTGAACGACAAACCCCTGATTTATGCCTCTATGGGCACACTGCAGAATCGGTCTCGATCTGTTTTTTATGCGATCGCAAAGTCTTGTGCCAATTTAGAGGCCCAACTAGTGATTTCGCTGGGTGGCGGGCTTGAGCCTACGGCACTGCCCGATTTACCTGGAAATCCTCTGGTTGTGAAATATGCCCCTCAGTTAGAACTGTTACAAAAGGCCACCCTTAATATTACCCATGCTGGGCTTAATACAGTCTTGGAATCTTTAAGCTACGGGGTGCCAATGGTTGCCATTCCCATTACGGACGATCAGCCCGGCATCGCAGCTCGAATTGTCTGGACAGGCACAGGAGAACTGATACCTTTTTCACGCATAAATGTTTCTAAGTTAAAACCAGCCATTGAGCAAGTCCTCACGCAAGCCTCCTATAAAAAGAATGCAGTGCGGCTACAAAACGCTATTCACCAAACCAATGGTGTCAGCCATGCATGCAACATCATTGAACAAGCTGTTCTCACATGTAAGCCTGTTAATAGTTTCTAAGCCAAAACGCTTAATAGCTTGAGCGCCAGCAACTCTCACAAGCAAGTGACGGTCAAGCTTAATGTGCGTAAATGATTTTCAGGACAAAGGGGCTTTACCTTAATTTTCTCATGAGCAACCCTTAGCTAGGCCAGGGGCTTTATGAGTACCTTTCAAAATAAATTTTTGTAAAGTCAGCGTAGATCCTTAGAGAATGTCGCATCCAAATTGTTCAGTTAAAGTCTATTTAAAGCTTTCTAGTAGTCTTTGTGCGCTGTTAGGAGGGAGTTTAGTGGCTTCTAATACGCCTCTTAGCGGTTATGGCTTTCTGTTACTTGTTTTAAGCTCCAGTCAACTCCTGGTATCCAGTACGTTAGAAAAAGATTTTGCTTTGATTTTTTATGCGGGCTCAGTTTTTCTCTTTGTTGATTGCCTAGGTGTATATCGGTGGTTGTTAACATGACAAGCTGATGTAGCTGGGCAGAGATGCGAGCGCCAAAAGTTGCCATAAAAAAGCCCAGCGCATGGCTGGGCGTTAGTACTGTTCATGCATTGGGAGTACATGGCACGTAACGAGATAATCCTATTAGGAGATAAGTGCTACATTAGTCTTCTTTAATACATCGGCTAAGCATCTTAATCTCCTCTTTGGGATCGTCGACTGATGCTGATAATGCCCCTCGTGATTCTGGAGAATAAATAAAAGTCCCTGATGTCTTACGCATTTAGGGTTATAGAATGTCATCAGCTCGATGTTGGATTTTATACAATTTATTTCCAAGTATTCCACAAAGCTATGAAGAATTTAGGTGAGCTATAAAAGCTACATGAGCTGACAACGAAGACAAGAGTTAGGGCAGACGTACCGATTGTCTGTGGCTAATGTTAGATACCTGTCACGCTCCCGGCGTGGCACTATCAAGGCCTACTTCATCTTGTATCTCGAATTGAGCGGCTACAACAGTTTCAGTAGAAAAATTATGCCAGACCGAGCTGTGTGAAATTTAAGCAAATCTTGTTATGGCCGAGATTGCAAGGATACAAACCAGTGGCTATATAGATGAGATTCAAAGATGAGATTCAAAGTTTCCTGTCGATGATCGCTGCCATCCACCCCAACACTTTCAGTCTCCCTGCCAACGCCCTAGCCAAGGTTCAAGATATGACTGATCTTGTCTACCATCCACTCAGAAGAGGCTACACCCATAGCTACGGCATAGAAGGCTGGTCCAACCTCCGCTTAATGGAGGGCGTTGCTACCCCGCCTCATAGCGATAGAGTAGCTGGCTACAGGATTATGCTTATGCTGCATAATCCTGGCAACAACTATATTTTTCGGGACGTGTCGTATAAAAGTGATTTAGGTCCTCAACAAAGAGGCACCTTAATCGCCCTGGATATTGATGTTCAGCATGAAGTCTACAGCCAAGATCCCAATGGTGGTCACGGACCCTGGTCGGCGCTAGTGTGGGGGCCACAGGGAAAGCCGTGCATGAAAGAAGACTATGGGCTGTTTGAGGCCACGCAAATTGCACAAGAAGAGTTTAAGAAATTTTTGGAAGCATTATAACTTTGATGCTTATCTAATCAAATCCTCAACAGGTGGGCCCTGGTCGACGCCTCTAATTTATCCTGCATTATCGCTATGAGGTTGGCTTTACTCATCTAAGCAAAATTTCTGATAGCCTCTAAGCTAAACCGCTTAATAAGTTCAACATCAGCAACCTCTGAAAAGGTACATCAGTCAAAGCTGATATACGTACAAATTTTCAGGGGCTTTACTTCGCAAAATTCACCCTGGCTAATACCAAGTCAGGGTTTTTATTACCGATGCTCTGCATTCCCAACGGTCACAAGCAACCGTTCTTTGATGGTGGTTAGGGTCTGGAAAATCCGTTTAAGCTGGTAATGAGTCCACTCTAAACCTGCCTGCTTAAATCATGACCACTGCTCCCCTTACCTGGCCTGAGTTAGAAGCCCTCGATACTATTCAAACCGACCGGGTTAATGGCCCCACCAATGCCCAGGCACGGCTGCGGCTATTTGGTAAAACTGAAGCTGATGTGCGGGTCACACTGTTTCGCGATAACCATGCCTGGTGCCCCTATTGCCAAAAAGTTTGGCTGTGGCTAGAGGAAAAGCAGATTCCCTACCGCATCGAAAAGGTGACGATGTTTTGTTATGGCACCAAAGAAGCCTGGTACAAGAGGAAGGTACCTTCAGGCATGCTGCCAGCCGTAGAGCTAGACGGGCAGCTCATCACAGAAAGCGATGATATTCTAATTGCTTTAGAACGGGCGTTTGGGCCGTTAAAGGTCAGTATGCAAGACCCTAAAGCGATGCCTCTGCGACAGTTAGAACGGCTGCTCTTTCGCGCCTGGTGTAGCTGGCTGTGTCAGCCGGTGCGCTCAGCCCGTCAGGAGCAGTTTAATCGCGAGCAGTTTGTGATGGTGGTTGCCAAAGTGGAAGAAGCGCTCGCCGCCACACCCGGACCCTATTTTCTAGAAGAGTTTAGCGTAGTAGATCTGGTATTCACACCCTACGTGGAACGTATGAACGCCAGTCTGTTTTACTACAAGGGCTATTCTATGCGAGAAGAGAGTCCTGGCTTTGCGGCCTGGTTTGATGCCATGGAAACTCGCCCTACCTATCGGGGTACCCAGAGTGATTTTCATACCCATGTGCACGATCTGCCGCCACAGATGGGGGGCTGCTGGGAAAATGGCGAACCTCAGGCTAGGACCAATCAACAACAGGTGGATCAAGGTCCCTGGTTTGGTCTGCCAGATGTCGGGTATGCCGAACCAGAGACCTCCCGCGTAGAAGCGCTACACCGAGTGTTGAAACATCGCGACAATATTGTTCGTGTAAACCCTACAGACGATGAGACTTTTGATGAAGCCCTGCGCTGTGCCCTGACTAATTTAATGACGGGTAACCCCTGTAAGCCGCCTAAGGACAGTGACAGCGGTCTGCGCTATCTGCGCGACCGGGTTAATGTGCCCCGCGATATGTCGATTTATGCGGGTAAGCGTCTACGCACAGCGATTGAGACGACAGCGGCGTTAGTGGGTAATGCTCAAGGACCGGCCATTCCGGTACGTAATCGTTATGATCAAAACCCGGCAGAGTTTGCGACAGATAGTGACAAAGGTCAGGAAACGTCGTTACCGTTTGGGCTAAACTGGCTGAGGGGATAGCAAAAACCCAGATTTTTAGGAGATGCTGTATGGACAAGACTCCATGGTCTAAACCATTGCTGCTCCTCAGAACGGTTTTAGCTGTGAGCGGCTGCCAAATAGCAGCTGCTCCAGGCTGGTTTATCCCCTGTAAATCAGAAATGACTGTTTTGACTGTAGCGAAACAGCGTTTGAACTAAAGTCTCTATCTGTGTTGATAGTTATGAAAGCTGCTTACTGGTTTCGGAACATAGCTCTGTTCCTAGGCGGTGTTGCGCCGCTTGCGTTGGGTAAACCGACGTTTGCCGCAGATAATGTCACCGTATCGTATGGTGTGATAGAGCTATCGGTGTCAGTGGCTTCATTAGAAGCCTATGCCTATGAGAATCAGATTGATGACGAGCTGGCGTTTTATCTTGATTTTCTGAGTGAACCGGACCAGGCAGGCTTTCGGGAGATTCTGACGACTCCCCTTGATGTGTCGGCTGTAACTCTCTCGCAGGTGCTGTATGAACCCCTAGGGGAGATTTGGCTGCAGCGGATGGGTCAAGTTATTCAAACGGATGCTCGACAGAATGGCTCACGCGGGCTGCGGGGGGCTTTGATTTTAGCGGCAACAGATGAAGAGGGGTTAACGTTGTTAAACGTGATGCGTCGGTTTCCAACACCCACTCTACGAATTAATTCGGTAGAGATTTTGAATGTGGTGGATACTGTCGTGGACCTGGTGGACCAGACCGAGAATGCGATCGCAACCCTACAAACCCAAACCGAGACCGAAATTCGTACTACAGATGCCGTTGACTTTAGCCAACTCCCCGATTTAACCCAGCCTGGTCCTCTATCTTGGCAAACCCAAACACTAGAGCTACAGGATAACCGCCGTACCGGTTCTCGCACGTTACTGGTCGATTTACACCTACCTCAAACCAGTGACCCAGCCCCCTTGGTAATTATTTCCCATGGCTTTGGGGCTAGCCGCATCAACTTTGCCGATATCGCCGAACATTTAGCCAGCTATGGCATTGCAGTTGCGGCCATTGAACATCCCGGCAGCAACCGACAACAAGTAGATAATTTATTAGCAGGCAACGTCTCGGCCTCCATGGCCCCCAATGAGTTTGTTGACCGACCCCAGGATATTTCCTATCTGTTAGACCACCTTGAGCGTCAAACCCAAGGAGCACTTGCTAATCGATTTGACCTCGACAAGGTGGGAGTAATAGGTCACTCCTTTGGTGGCTACACGGCCCTGGCATTAGCCGGTGCTCCGCTAAATATCGAGCAGCTACAAACACGCTGTTCGGCGGAGCTAGCCGACTCGGTTAATCTGTCTATTCCTCTTCAGTGTCTAGCGCTACAGAGTCAGTTTCAATCAGCACTCCAAGATGAACGGATAGATGCCGTATTTGTGTTTAACCCATTTGCCAGCTTAGTCTTTGGGCAACCGGGTCTCAGTCAGCTACAAACGCCAGTACTTATGGTAGGCGGCAGCGATGACCCAATTGCACCCACTTTAGTGGAACAGATTCAGCCCTTTACCTGGCTGACATCCTCCTCTAATAAATATCTGGTACTGATGCAGGGCGGCAGCCACAACTACGCCATCTCTGAAACGTTGCAAGATCCATTATCTGGGCCTGATCCAAGACTGGCCCGAGACTATCTTAAGGTTCTAGGTCTGGCGTTTATGCAGACCCACATTGTTGGACAACCAGACTATAGTCAGTTTTTGCAGGCTGGATATGCCCAGTACCTCAGTCAAGAGATATTGCCGCTATCGTTAGTTCAGAATGTATCGTTGGAAACAATAGAACAAAATCAATGATTTGTTGTTGATGCTGCTAAAAAAGGGAGCGATATATCCGCATTTACTCTGATGGTAGTTTTTGCCGGTCAATCTAGAGTTAGGAGTCATTTAAACGCTCATCCCATAATGAATACACACCTGTGGTCCACACTAATCGCTGTTTTACTGGGCTGGCCATCAGTGACTCTTTTGTTGTCTGAGCCCTGTCCTCAACAACAAGCCTTAAGCATGACCGTTGACGATTGCACAGATCAACTTGTGCTGCCATCCAGCGCGGCTTAAATCACGGGGTTTATCTAGCCCAAACGCCATAGACCTGAAATCAATGGTTCAAATAGATACACCTTGGAGCAACAATGGTTGATAATGGAAGACGTTGTCAAAAACGTTAATCCATCATGCCTGTACCCAATAATCTGACGACTCTGGACGGTACCCCTCTATCTCCAGGTGTTATCGACAATAAGGTCGTTCTGTTTGTTAACGTTGCCAGCGCCTGCGGTTTAACACCTCAGTACAGCGGTTTAGTAGAGCTAGACAAAGCTTATGGTTCCAAAGGTCTGGTGGTTGTGGGCGTTCCCTGCAATCAGTTTGGCGCCCAAGAACCTGGCACCGCTGACGAAATCAAGGACTTTACTAAGACGAAGTACGATGTAGAGTTTACTCTGCTCGAAAAGCAGGATGTCAATGGCGCTAGCCGTAGTCCTCTATATCAGTTTCTAGTAGGTGAAGGTGACGATATTGCCTGGAACTTTGGTAAGTTCGTCGTGGGCCGTGATGGTGAAGTCGTCGCTCGCTTTGAGCCCCAGACTGCTCCAGATGCACCTGAACTAAAAGAAGCGATTGAAAAGGCTCTCTAGGCACTAAAGGCTAATTTTGGCTGTGAGCCCTCAATTATGAGGCCCTCAATTATGAACCCCTCTGTCCCGATGCGGATAGAGGGGCTTTGTTTTACAAACAACAGTTAGGAACTGAGGCCCGTTCTAATGTGCTTGAGCTCAGTAGCGACCCGTCTGAGCTACGGTAATATCGCCTTATACGATCAACGTCAGCCCCAATGAACTACACAGCCCTCAACTTTCAAGAAAAATTGGCAAAATTTAGCGCTCATTGGTCTCCTAAGGTAATTGCGGAAATGAATGATTACCAGTTCAAACTAGTGAAAGTGCAAGGTGACTTTGTCTGGCACGATCACAAGGATACAGATGAGGTATTTATTGTTGTTGATGGTCAAATGAAAATTGAATTTCGAGATGGTGTGGTGGAATTGTCTGCAGGGGAAATGTTTGTTGTTCCTAAAGGGGTGGAACATAAACCTTGTGCCGAAAAAGAGTGTCATATGTTACTGATTGAACCCCGTGGCGTTGTCAATACAGGAGAGTCTGGGGGAGAGAAAACGGAACAAAATGATGTATGGGTATAAAGATGTATAATAAATAACCGCCATCAGCAGGGACATTTATTATGAATAACAGTTTTCACTATGCCTTCAAGGTGAAAGATCTTGACAGCACAAAGAGATTTTATGGAGAGATTTTAGGCTGTCGGGAAGGACGCTCAACCGAGAGTTGGATAGACTTTGACTTTTTTGGACATCAGCTATCTGCTCACGTGGGTGCAGTCAATACAACCATGGATTACTGCGGTGATGTCGATGGTATATCGGTACCTATTCCCCACTTTGGCTGTCTTTTAAGTAAAGCTCAGTTCAAATATGTACAGCAAAAATTAGAGGCGGCTGACATCGATTTTATTGTTAAACCCCAAACACGCTTCCCAGGACAACCGGCCCAGCAGTCCACGATGTTTGTGTTAGATTTTAGTGGCAATCCACTAGAATTTAAGTCGTTTGAAGACAGCTCTAATGTATATGAATCATCGTCAAGGATGTCTCTTGGCTGATGAGCTGGATAAAAGACACATGCGGCTAGCTTGACAACTGACCAATGATCGCCTTATCAGCAATCCTGACAGCCAGTCAAGTTGTCGAGAAAGTCAACGCGGTTAAAGTAAATTGAGCATTGAAACCTCTGTAGGGTTATCATTAGTTCACCTAAATTAAGATTCTGTGACTTTTTAACACCATAAAGTATCAATGCCGACAGGCAGATAACAGCGAGCACAGTATAAGAAAATCTATGCGGTCTTTTACGACTCGCACCTACGTCTATTTCACTGGACCCATCTCCATTATGAATAAGCTTATAAATCAGGTATTTGGCCTGCTTAACAAGTCTTGGTGGCTGGAAATAATGGCCGCATCTCCTAGTTGCGGATATTATTTTGGCCCCTTTGAATCCGAACGCGAGGCCCTTAAAGAGCAGCTGCGTCATATCAAAGAGATCGAGCGACAAGGTCGTGAGGTTCTGTTTGTGTCAGTTGTTCGTCGTCAGGCTCCAGAAAAGCGCATGGAGCACTATTCTGAAGCCGCTTAAACCCGATTTGTAGCGCTTTAACATGTCAACGTTAGACCAAATTCCAGATAGCAAGTTCTCTTTAACAGCCTAGCTTTCCCCTTATCTGTATCAACAGGTATTTACAAAGGAAAGCTAGGCTGTTAAGCATTTATACCTAAAAATTCCATGAGTATTTATACTCAACAGAATGAATGGATAGAGAACTCTCCTTCTGTAGCTAGCGTAAGGCTTCAACCAGCGCGTAAAGCTATATTGCAAGATCAGATATCTGTCGCATCGCTATAATTGGCGAGAGAATCAATATTGCTGTGATGGAATGGAACGACCTAACGCGGCTTGACAGTGTGATCTTAGAAACAAAAGCTCTAGGTGCCTGTGTTGAAGAGATTGGCGTCTCTGCTGAAGGGCGAACTCTCTATGGCATCACTCTGGGCAGTCAGGCGCCAACCGTTGTTATTGTGGCTGGGTTTCACGCCGATGAAGTTATAGGGCCGCTGACCGCCATATCGGTGCTTCAACGTCTGCTGAAACAGCCAGTTTCGAACATAAGACTAGGAATTGTACCCGTTGCAGACCCAGATTTTTTAAATCAAAACGCTAGTGAATTACCAACAGCGATTACACTGCGCGATCTGCTTAAACTAAATCACTGCCGCGATTTAGAAGGGAATTTCACAGCAGACCTATATCCTGAGTGCACCGCGATCCGTAGATGGATGCAAGGATTTAATCGAGTTGATGCCTATTTTTCTCTACACTCAGCTGGATTAATTTCACCGGGCTTATTTTTTTACATAGGCGGCGATCCACGCTGTGTTGATCAAGCAGTAACGTCTGTCGCTGCAGCCGTGCCTGACCATATCCCACTGCTGTCCCATGATCCCACTGGGCTGTCCCAAACAGTGTTATCTCCCGGTTTTTTTGAGCTGACTATTCCTGATATCCAGACGTCTCCTGGTAACTCTCTGTCGTTTATTTCTCATCACTTTCAACCCCAGTTTGTCGGGGTTTCAGAAATGCCTTTAGCCGTCTGCCATGCTCTTGCAAACGCTTCACTGGCTAAAATTGACCAGTACAACCGTAGATTTAAGCAAACAGGAGAATCCACCCATCCATTTCAAGAAATCAGCTTAGAAAGTCAGCTTTCGATATTACAAGCTTGGATTATGTCTGTTATTCACTATGTAGCTACGGAAGGAAGGTAACGTTTGCTAACGCGGATAAGCAAAACGTGTCCATTGCTACATCATTTTTGTAGGCACTTAGGAAATACTAAAGGGGCGTTATTCCTTAATGTTTAGGCCCCGTAACTGCTTATGGCGTTTTTAATGCTTTACCACAGGCTAGGTATTTTTATACCCTGCCGCCGGGTTTCACATATTTTGCTAGATTCACTGTCATCTGTTCGATGGAGATTTAGCTCTCTCTATTAGGCTCAGTGTATTTTGAAAGCACAGCATTCTCAGCTGCGTTTGGAGAACAGCTTAAAATAGAGCGACTGCATTGTTTCTTTGATAGGAAACAACAGATAGGTGAGCGGGTTTATCGTCACAATAATGTTGCGAATATCCCGTTTTGCCAATGCAACTATCACACCCGCTATCCACTCAGCCGACATCACACCGACTGGGTTTAAGTTACTCTTAAACGGCCCCAGCACCAGCTTACGAATGACACAGGGTGAGTCCTGACGTCGCAGGGTAATTAGGTCTCCTAACAGCCGTTTGGAGGTCTCATAGAGAGGGCTAAAGGCAGGGTTGACTTCAGCTTCTGAGGTGTTGATCCAAAGTTCTTTGGTGGCAGGCCCTAGACGATTGTCTACAGTTTCTAAAAATATTTCCATCAACCGCCACGCTGAGAGAGCATTAACCTCAAGGGACTTTGCGATCGCATCCGCTGTTCTGTCGCCATGGACATTGATTCCATGGTTAATAATCAGAATATTGACCCGACTTAAAACATCCCTCAGCTCAGTCTCCTGACCCGTTCGCCAGGGAACCACCTTGGTTGCCCCCTCGATCACAGCATCGGCTGAACGACTCAGGGCAATGGGTCTGGCTCCCTGAGCAGCCAGCTGCTTAATTAAAGCGCGACCCAGAGTGCCAGAGGCCCCAGTCACAGCAATCGTCTTTCCTTTTAGCGACAGTGCCGTTCCCATAATCTTGTCCGATATGGTGAAATAGCCCGCATAGTAGGCGGTGGTCTCATCAAAGTGATGTCGCCAGTGATAGGTGCGGTTGACAAACCACAATCCTGGCAGCGTTGTGAGCGGACCTGGCTCATGGGTCAGGTCAGTGGCGTGCAGTAGGCCTTGCGATCGCAACAACGCCGCCCCCAAAAAGCCCGTTGCATAAACAAAGCCTAACCAAAATCCCCACAGGGGAGTTAGGGCGGCTACCGCTGCTGTGACTGCCATCATCACCAATGACTCAGGCACATCATTATAAAGCTGAGCCTTTTGATAAAGCTCAGGGCTAACAACAGAAAAGTCTTTTCGATAAGCTTTGTGGTGCCAATTGTGCAGCTTTACCAACGGTTGCCAAAGATGGCTAGCCACATGATAAGTGTCTCGCACCATTTCCACCGCAAATACGGACACCAAACCCCAAGCACCCTGACGCAGCAAGTCTGCACCAAGGCCGCTAACAGCATCCCACACAGAATTAATCCTCTATTGCAACACCACGCCAAAACGCAACATAGCCCTTAATGTTGTTGGCGGCTTCTTTAGGCTCAGCGTAGTACCAGGCAGCATCCTTATTTTGCTGACCATCCACATCTAGAGTGTAATAGTTGGCCACTCCTTTCCAGCCACAGGATGTAGTTTTATCGCTGAGCTTAAAGTACTCCATATTGAGAGAGTCGGGGGGAAAGTATTGATTTCCCTCAACCACTTCACAGCTATCACTCTCAGCTAGCACAGTTCCGTTCCAAGTTGCCTTAGGCATGGCTGCCCCCTTAGTGTTGCAAATTGTTTCGTATCTGATGGTAAATCTTAATTGAGCCCCTGGAAAGGGGGAATGTTACGGCTGCTCCTTTAGAAACGTGATCTGACGTTCAAGAAAATCAATAATTTTATCCGCGACATCAACATCAGTGGCCCGTTCAATCCCTTCTAAGCCAGGTGATGAATTCACCTCCATCACCACCGGTCCATGATTAGATCTCAGCAGATCCACACCAGCAATTTTTAGCCCCATCGCCTTGGCTGCGCGAATCGCTGTACTACGTTCTTCGGGCGTCAGCTTAATCTTACTAACACCCCCTCCCCTATGAATGTTGGAGCGAAATTCTCCCGGTGCCCCCTGACGCTTCATGGCAGCAACCACACGATTATCAACTACAAAACAGCGAAGATCGGCTCCCTTTGCCTCCTTAATAAATTCCTGTACCAAAATGTTGGCATCTAACCCTCGAAATGCTTCAATTACCGATTTAGCCGCCTGATACGTTTCTGCCAAAACGACACCAATTCCCTGGGTTCCCTCCAGTAGCTTAATCACCAGCGGCGCGCCCCCCACCAGCTCAATAATTCCCTCAATATCCTTGGTGGAATGAGCAAACCCAGTTACCGGCAGCCCCACCCCTTCTTTAGACAAGAGCTGCAAACATCGCAACTTATCACGGGACCGAGAAATGGCATCAGCTCCATTGGCCGTAAATACTCCCATCATTTGCAGCTGGCGAACAACAGCCGTACCATAAAACGTCTTACTAGCACCAATACGGGGAATAACAGCATCAATGTCTTCAAGGGGCTTGCCCTGATAAATTAGCTTAGGATTATGGGCTGTAATATCCATATAGCAGCGCATATGGTCAATCAGCATCATGCTATGCCCTCGCTTATTCCCAGCTTCTAACAATCGACGCGTGGAATAGAGAGAGCCATCGCGAGATAGAACAGCAACTTTCATAACGGGCTATGCGGGAATGGGGTAGCGAACAGACACTGAGATGTCTTCACTAAGATTATCAAGATTGGTCATCTCTTTCGGACAAATCAACCCCCTGTTCTTTGGCCATGTCTAGACTTTGCAAAAAAGACTGACTGGGGTTTACCAAAAAACGTTCGCGCATTGCCTGCCGTCCGAGCAACATGCGAAATCCCATTTCATCTCGATTGGTCAGCGTTAGCTCAATGGGCCACTGCAAACTGCCTAAACATACAGATGTAACAATTACGGGTCTGACCTGCTGATGACCACCAGAATCTGTAATGCTGCGTTCTTCCAGCAGGTCTGTCTCCACCATAACCAATCTCTGATCGTCTGATTGGATAGGCGCTATTTGAAATCGTACCCGTTTAACTCCGTTGAGTTCAAATTGCTTGATATCAATCGCATGGATAGCGGATGAACGGGCTCCCGTATCCACCTTTACCTTAATGTTAGGAATACCCAATTCTGGTAAAGATATCCATTCGCGCCACCCAACAACTGGCAACTGCTTAGAATCCATCACACCGTACAACACAACAGCCGAATCTGTGGACTATTCCACAGCAGACGCAGCGGTTCAATCTTTATACCACCCTAGCAAGGCAACAAATCCGGCTCGTACTGCACCATAAAGACATTGGAATACAAATTAGCAATAATTTGCTTACCTTCTTGAGTCAGGGCTAAATAGCGCAAACTGTCATGGATATAGCGATGCACCACACCCCAATAAAACTTGGGATAGTTGCTGCGTAGATCGTGAGGAGTATTGTAGTTTAGCTCTTTGTTTTGACCTGTTTCTTCAAACTCGTAAAAGAGAGCGCTAATTTTTTTGAGATAGCGGGGGTCGCTAAGCTGCCCAATCAGATCGGCAGCTCGGATTAGACCAGGATAATGGACCGTATCCTGGTGATCCTCTTTGCTAGGCACTGGAAAACGAGTCAGCTCAATATTGGCCAGAATCTGTTTGGCATCAATCCGCTCATTGTTGCCAAAGCGCTCCTCCACAAACAGTTTGCCGCGATCAACGTGAAAGGGCGTCAGAGCGGCATCTGTAGCACCGGGGGCGAGTTCTACCATGCCTCCTTGACCGGTGGCATAGAGGTTTTCATTCTCCCGGTCCCCGCGACAAACACCCTTCACATAGCCAATGTCATGGCAGACCAGAGAGATAATAAAGTGCAGCCAATCCTCAGCAGTCACCCCGCCCTCACGGGTATGCTTACCCCTTAAAATTTCCTGGCCGACTAACGTCACTAATATAGTGTGCTCGACGTTATGGTAAAGCGCGTCGCTATTGGCAATATTTTCAAGCGCCATGCTGCCAGCCCAGGCAATAATTTCTTCATAATCATGGTGCAGCCCGCCATAGGTGCGTCGATAGCCAAGACGTAGTTTTTCAACAAAATCAGCGATCAGAATCTCGGTGGCGTTGAACATAGTAAGGGCTGCTTTGATTGGAAATAGTGCATGGCGCTTAAGGCTGAGCTAACGCTAACACACCGTAGGTATACCGTTGTATAGCCAAAAGTACTGTAACGGAAGGGCAAATAGCGCAGGTGGTGTACGGGTTTATGAACAGACCTTTCAACTTGGCCACAGCCGTCTTTAACCCTCAATTTATAGCGTCTCTCGACCTGGCACACCCATTTACCGTACATGCCTCAATCGGAGACCTGGCTTAAATGGATCGCAAATGATATCTGCATTATTTGCAACTTCACAGACACAAGAGTACCCAACAAAACTGTCACCAGGTTTAGCCACAGTCATCCGCCAATGGGCCATAATAGCGAGAGGTTTACATTTTCTTAAGATTGCCCGTGCAGGGGTTTTCCTGTCGTTGTTTTGGTGACTACTCGGCTGTGACATATCGAAATTTTCAAGACGAGCCTCAACTGGATACTCCTCCCGACGGTGAGTATGTCGATAGTGCAGTTATGGACGCTACCAAACGATCTCCCCTGGCAGGTATGCGGGGTATCGCCATTGGGCTACTGCTGGGTGTGGGCATTTCGTTAGTGGGTGGAAGACTGCTGTCACGGCCCAGTTCTGAACCTACACCAGCCGGCAGTTCTGACCCGGCTGACACAACAGCGACTAGTGTGACGGTACAGCAGGTGCAATCCGCTGCTATTCAGCAATCGTTGAGGGCAACGGGTACCGTACAAGCATTTGATCTACTCCAAATTTCTCCTCAAGTCGGCGGGTTACAAATTCGTGAGGTCCGGGTGCGTGAAGGAGACCCGGTAGCAACCGGTCAGGTGCTGGCAGTGCTAGATGACTCGGTTTTACAGACAGAGTTAATCCAGGCTCGGGCCAACTATGCTCAAGCGGAGGCCCAGGTACTCCAGGAACGGGCTGAGCAGGCCCAAGCTGAAGCCAACGCCGCCGAAGCCCAGGATAATTTTGAGCGCAATCAAAAGCTATACGACCAGGGCGGTATCAGTCTGCAGGAACTCAACAGTCGTCGGACCCAGGCAATTACAGCCCGTGAAGCGGTGGGTGTTGCTCAAGCCGCCATACAGAGTGCCCAAGCTACGGTTAACAGTCGGGGGGCTGAGATTAGTCGTCTGGAAACTCAGCTAGCTCAAACTGTTGTTAGAGCCCCGGCTGATGGTCAGATTGCCTCTCGTCAGGCCACTGTAGGAGACACATCGTCAACCGGAACAGCTTTATTTACCTTGGTTCAAGACGGGCTGTTGGAGCTGGTGGTGGATGTACCCCAGCGTCAGCTATCGGCCATCGAGGTGGGTACCTCAGTGAAGATTACTTCGTCTACTAATGAGGATATTGACCTATCGGGTTCCGTTCGCTCTATTGACCCTCTGGTTGACCAGCAAACTCGTCAGGCGGCGGTTAATGTAAGTCTGTCAGCTGATGCCGCATTGCGCACAGGCATGTTTTTACAGGCTGAATTTACAACAGGGCAGCGAGCCGGTACGGTGCTGCCAGCCGCAGCAGTGCTGCCCCAGTCGGACAACAGTTTTAAGGTATTTATCGCTAGCGAGGCGGGCACAGCAGAGTTAGTCACCGTTACCGTCGGGACACGACTACGGGCTACAGCCAATCAGCCCGAACGGCTAGAGGTTTTATCGGGCTTAAACGAGGGTGACCGGGTCATTGTTGACGGGGCCAGCTATTTACAGCCAGGTGAGTCGGTATCGATAGTGCCATCACCGTTTAACCCTCAGCCAGCAACCCAACCTACTCAAACACCAGCGGAATAATCGGAGACTAACCCATGAATTGGAACATTTCTGAGTGGTCGATCCGTCGGCCCGTACCGACACTGGTGTTGTTTTTAGTCCTCACCCTGTCAGGTTGGCTATCGTTTACCCAGCTAGGGATTGACGCCAACCCCAATATCGATATTCCAGCGGTAGTTGTTACCGTCAATCAGCTGGGGGCAGGTCCCGAGGAGATGGAAACCCAAATCACCAAAAAGATTGAGGATGCGGTTTCGGGGCTTGGCAACATTGACAGTGTGGGGTCAACCGTAACTGACGGTAGCTCTACAACTATTATTAGTTTTGATCTGGGTATCGATACCGAACAGGCCACCAATGATGTGCGGGATGCGGTTACCCGAGTGCGAAACGATTTGCCTCAGGATGCTCAAGAGCCCCAGGTCCGCCGTCTGAGATTTGAAGGCGGGCCGATACTCACCTATACCGTCAGTTCACAAAATCGCTCGGTGGAAAATCTTAGCGATCTGGTAGATCGCACCATTTCTACTGAGCTACTGTCGGTTAAGGGGGTGGCTCAGGTCCGACGCTTTGGTGGGGTGGACCGAGAGATTATTGTTGACCTTGACCCCAATGAATTGGATGCTCTGGGGATTACGGCAACCCAGGTTAACAACCAAATCCGTAACTCTAATATCAACCTGCCCGGTGGTCGCAGTGATGTTTTGGGTCAGGAGCGCGGGATTCGGACCTTGGGAAGTGCGCCAACGGTGGAGCGTTTGCAGAATTTAGGGATTTTATTACCCGATGGCAGTACGGTGCCGCTTAAAACTCTGGGTAGCGTTGAGGATGACTTTGGTGAAACTCGCCAGTCGGCCTATTTAGATAACCAGGCAGTGGTGTCGTTTTCAGTATTTCGCAGCAACGGCAGCTTGCTAGTGAGTGTAGAAGACGGCGTGATGGATGCGATCGCCACACTCTCCGAAACTCTAGACGACGTTCAGTTTGACCTAATTTTTACCCGCGCTACCGACGTTCGTGACTCCTATAAAGCCTCTATTGATGCCCTAATTATTGGCTCACTGTTGGCGGTGGTCGTTGTGAGCGTCTTTCTACGCAACTGGCGCACGACATTAATCACCGCCACCGCCCTACCCCTGTCGATTATCCCCACCTTTATTGTCATTCAGGCGCTGGGGTATACCCTCAACAGCATGACGCTGTTGGCCCTGACCCTGGCGGTCGGCAACCTGGTGGATGACGCCATTGTAGAAATCGAAAACGTAGAGCGCCACATTGGTATGGGTAAACCACCCATGCGGGCGGCTATGGACTCCACCGCTGAAGTGGGTCTGGCCGTTGTCACCACTACTGCAACTATTGTGGCGGTATTTTTACCCGTAGCCTTTATGGGGGGGGTGCCGGGTCAGTTTTTCCAACCCTTTGGGGTTACGGTTGCCGTTTCCACCATGTTCTCCACCCTGGTGGCCCGACTGGTGACCCCGATGATGGCGGCCTATTTGCTACAGTCAAAACCCGTGCAAGAAAACTCACCCAGCCAGCCCGATGGTTATCGAGCCGGAGATATCTATGTACCCAAAGGTCTAATTCCCTATTTTCGTTTGGTTAGGGGGGCATTGCGCCACCGCATTTTGACCATGGGTCTGGCCATCGGCTTTTTTGTTGCCAGTCTAATGCTGTCGCGCTTTATCCCCACCAGTCTGTTTGCGGCAGGTGACACGGGGCTCGCTAATCTAAATATCGAGCTGCCCCCAGGCAGTACCCTGGCCAGAACCGAGCTGGTAACCCAGTATGTCAGCGACCAGCTCAGCCAGAATCCGGCGGTTGACAGCGTCTATGTTTCTCAAGAACCGGCAGATGCATCCGCTGTGGCACGGCTCAAACCCAAAAATGAGCGCATCTCGCGGGAACAGTTTGAAAATGACATGCGCGAGATTTTAAGCCAGGTCCCCGGTGCCCGCATCAGTTTTGAAAACCAGGGCGGTGCTGGTGGTGGCGGTAAAGCGCTAGAAGTTGTCCTTCGCAGCGACAATGCTGATGCCCTCAAAGTGGCCTCCGATACCCTCACCCAAGAAATGCGACAGGTTCCTGGACTGGTGGAAGTTAGCTCCAGTGCCAACCTGGTGCAGCCTGAGATTTTGATCCGTCCCGATGTGCAGCGGGCGGCTGACCTGGGTGTCACAGTCAGAGATATTGCCACCACCGCGTCCCTGGCCACCCTGGGTGATGCCGAATCAGACCTGGCCGAATTTGACGTCGGTGACCGTCTGATTCCCATTCGTGTGCGGTTGGCCTCTGCATTTCGCAATGACCTGGCTACGCTAGAAAATCTCAAGGTGCTTAACAACCAGGGTCAGCTTGTGCCTTTAATTTCTGTTGCCGATATTGGGTTAGGCAGCGGCCCGGCTCAAATTGACCGACTCGATCGCTCACGACAGGTCACCGTTGGTGCCAACCTAAACGGCATCACCTTGGGGCAGGGACTAGAGCAAGTTTATGCACTACCCGCATTTGTGAATTTGCCAGAAGGTGTTTCACAACAACCCTCTGGCGATGCCGAAATCATGGGAGAAGTGTTTAGCCGGTTTGGTCTGGCCCTGGCCACGGCCATCGTGATGATCTATGCCGTACTAGTGCTGTTGTACAACAGTTTTGTATATCCCTTTGCGGTGATGATAGCCCTGCCACTGTGTATTGGGGGTGCCCTGCTGGGGCTAATGATTGCCCAAAAGCCTTTGGGACTGTTTGCCCTAATCGGTATCGTTCTGCTGATGGGTCTGGTGACCAAAAACTCAATCTTGCTGGTGGACTATGCCCTGATGGCCCGAGCCAAGGGGATTTCTTTACGCCAGTCGGTGATTGAGGCTGGGTTAACCCGACTGCGCCCCATTCTAATGACCTCAATTTCCACCATGGCAGGGATGGTACCCATTGCTATGGAATGGGGAGCCGGTGGAGAAGTGCGTAGCCCCATGGCGATCGCAGTTATCGGTGGTTTTTCAACGGCAACATTATTAACCCTGGTGGTAGTCCCAGTCGGGTTTACCTTTATCGCCCAGTTTAATCAGCGGGCCAGCTCACTATTAAAACGGCTAACGGGTCTGGGTCAGCCAAATGAAGCTAAAACGCCAGAAGCGATCGCAACGGGGGTTAAATAGGCACAATTTGCCGAAAACTCAGTCGTTCAAGCTGTGGGAGTACATGGATGTGTGCTCAAGGAGCCTAACGATGATTACCCTGCAGTGTCAATTAAAACCAGAAGACTATATCCAGGCGACACGTTTGCATATGCGTCAGACCTGGCTAAAGTACCTGGCACTGCTCGTGCTGGGTCTATATTTAGCGATTTTTATTCACCTGATCGTTACCGGCAGCTCCCTGGCACTGATGATTGAACGGCTGCTGCCGTTTTCCATTTTAGTTTTGACCTACGGAGTGATTTATTTTGTCATTCAGCCCTGGAACGCACGGCGTATTTTTTCACAACAGAAAACGCTACAGGCTGAGTATGAGATGGTCATCTCACCCGACACCATTACCAGCACCACCAAAAACGGCTATGTCGAAATGCCGCTATCTGACTTTCACAAATACAAAGTGGGCAAAGACCTAATTCTTGTGTATCAGTCTCAGGCATTGTTTCACATGTTTCCCCGTCGTTTTTTCGCCTCGGACGAGGATTACAACACCTTTTTGTTATACCTTGAAGCGAACTTGAGCCCTGCAAAATGATAAGGGCTTATTAAAAATTCAGCTCATAGTTTGATGAAAGCTGTGTTCCTAAACAGGAAATTAGACACCTTTTTCTTTTAGAATTTTGTCGCTGTGCGCAAAATTCTAAACCACCCTACCGACCATCCAAATACGCTTGTAGGGATACCTTTAATATTTTTCCGTGGGTTCTAGGGCGGCGGAACGCCCTAGCCAGGGGGTGTGGGCTTCGACGTGAGCTCAGCCGAACGTGAACTCGGCGGGACCCCACGCAGCCGGTTTTGCCGTTAGTTCAGTAATCAAAACCATATCGGTGAACGTTGGCAAATGGCGATAAAAGCTACTCAGGGCTTTCCCCCTTTAAAACGCATTACGAACACCAAAAGCCTCTTGAATAGGCCGTTGCAAAAAATAATAAATATAAAACCCACTAAAAGCCACCGAAGCCAGACTCACAGGATTCACCAACAGCAGCCCACCCAAATTACTAAAAATACCCAGGGCCTGCAGCCCCAAATTCAAATACCAGGCCCATGGCTGCAGCACCCACAGACCAATTGCGATCGCACCGTTCGCCAAGGCCAGTACCAAAAAAACACCCCCCAACACCTTAGGAAACGCATCAATCAAAGCGGGAGGTAGCTGCGCTAGAACATCGGACACCTCCGGTTCTGCCTGCATCTGCTCTAAAATCAACCTGCTTAGAAAAAAGGCCGCCACCCCCAGCAACGCTAGCAGTAACGCCAGCAGGCCATCGATAATTGCCAAAATTGTCACACCTACCGGTCGTTTCATAGCTTTGTGACGCGTCTGTAGTTTCACGGTATCTCAGCTCAACATAAATAGGAGCCAGGACGACTCGCTATAATCATGTCTGCTTGTTTTCTAAGAATGCCTTATGCAGTTTGCTCCTGTCATCGCCAAGGACCTATCAATTCGGCCCGCTCAAGTAGAAGCGGCCCTAGAACTGCTAGAAACCGGCGCAACGGTACCGTTTATCGCCCGCTACCGTAAGGAAAAAACAGGGGAGCTAGACGAACGACAGCTGCGGCAAATTGAGGAGCAGTTTGCCTATTTAACGGAGCTAACCAACCGCAAAAAGACGGTACTAGAATCCATTGACAGCCAAGGCAAACTAACAGATGAGCTGCGCGATCGCATCACCCAATGCACCAGCAAAACTGAGCTAGAGGATCTATATTTACCCTATCGTCCCAAACGCCGCACCCGCGCCACGGTCGCCCGTGAAAAAGGCTTAGAACCCCTGGCCCAGCAAATTGCCCAGCTAAATAAAACGGGCGAAGCCGTTAAATCCTTGGATGACCTGGCGGCTAACTTTATCTCTGACGACGTCCCTGATGCAGTCGCTGCTCTGCAGGGTGCAGCGGACATTTTGGCAGAAGGCATTGCAGAACGCTCAGAACTGCGGGCCTATGTGCGCCAGACACTGCTAAAAACGGGAGTCTTTAGCTCAAAGATTAAGCCCGACTACCCCGAGGGCAGCACCAAATATGAGATGTATCGTAAATATGAATGTGCGATCGCAAAGCTAGCCCCTCACAACCTACTGGCCCTACTGCGAGGTGACAAAGAAGGCATTCTCAAGGTGAACCTGACCGGGGACGAAGACCAAATTCTTGACTATTTAGAACGAAGTCAGATTCGCACAAAGCAAGCCAACGTAAGAGAGTTTTATCAAACCCTAATTAAAGATGCCTTCTCTCGGCTAATGAAAACCTCCCTCACCAACGAGGTGATTGCCGAGAAAAAAGCCTGGGCCGATGGCGAATCAATCGACACCTTTGCCGTAAATATTAAAAATCTGTTACTAGCCGCTCCAGCCGGGATGAAACCAACACTGGGGGTAGACCCTGGCTTCCGCACCGGCTGTAAAGTCGCCGCCATTGATGAGACAGGTAAATTTTTAGAATATCAGGCAATTTTTCCACATACGGGTAAACAAGAGAGTGCGGCCAAGATTCTCTTAGGGCTGATTAAGCGTCATAATATTCAGCTAATTGCCATTGGCAATGGTACCGCCAGCCGAGAGACCGATGCATTTGTTGCCGGAGTCATTAAAGAGCTAGACCCAAAGCCAATTAAGGTGATGGTAAATGAGTCAGGAGCCTCGATTTATTCAGCCAGTGAGGTTGCGATCGCCGAGTTTCCCAACCTCGACATCACCGTGCGCGGAGCCATCAGCATTGCCCGACGACTCCAGGACCCGCTGGCCGAGTTAGTCAAAATTGAGCCCAAATCGATTGGTGTGGGCCAGTATCAGCACGACGTGGACCAGAAGCTGCTCAAGCAAAAGCTAGATGCCACCGTAGAAAGCTGCGTCAACTATGTGGGCGTAGACTTAAACATCGCCTCGCGGGAGCTGCTCACCTATGTATCGGGGGTTAGCTCCGCCATTGCCAACAACATTGTCGCCTACCGCAACGAGAATGGCGCATTTGACAGTCGGCGGCAGCTATTAAAAGTGGCAAAGCTAGGCCCCAAAGCCTATGAGCAGTGCGCCGGTTTTTTGCGCATTCGAGATGGGAAAAACCCACTGGATAATACGGCAGTGCATCCCGAGAGTTATGACATTACCACAACAATTTTGAAAGATAAAGGTGTGGATGTCAAAGCAGGGCTGGGCGAGCTAAATCTGGCAAGTTTAGACCTGCAGCGCTATGTAACCGACACGGTAGGGTTGCCAACGCTACGAGACATTGTAGAAGAGTTAGAAAAACCAGGCCGAGACCCACGGGCAGAGTTTACTTATGCCAACTTTCAAGAGGGTGTGAACGAGATTTCCGATCTCACCGAAGGCATGGTATTGGAAGGGGTGATTACCAATGTCGCCAACTTTGGAGCCTTTGTGGATATTGGCGTGCATCAGGATGGACTGGTGCATATTTCGCAACTAGCAAATCGGTTTGTGAAGGACCCGAAGGAGATTGTGCAGGTAGGTCAGGTGGTGAAGGTGAAAGTGATGGAGGTGAACAAAGAGCTAAAGCGGATTGGGTTAAGTATGAAAGCGGTTGATGGTAGCGCAGGTAAGACTGCGCCGAGACCGAGTAAGAAACAGGCAGTGGAGAAGGCGGCACCGAAATCGGCTAGTTTGGCGGATTTACAAGCAAAATTTAGTCGTCCAAAACGACGGAAGTAGTCTAATCCTGAAAATTCTCAATTGGTTACGATAGACGTAAATCGATGTTGCTTTTGGGCTGGAAAAGGCATGAAAACATTAACACTCAAATCCCATGTAGGCGAGGATGGAATCCTACGTATCGATGTTCCGATTGGGTTACAAAACCAAAGTTTGGAAGTTGTGCTAGTGGTTCAGGCTTTGCCGGATACAGCCCCCAACTCAACTAGAGATGGTGATAATGCTCAGACTGATACTGATACGTTAGAAACGCTGGATGACTTTTTTGCTAAGACCGCAGGAGCATGGGAAGGTCCTGCACTAGTCAGAGAGCCTCAAGGTGAGTATGAAGAGCGCCAGTGGGATTTGATGGAGTGAGGTATTTACTGGATACAAACACCTGCATTCAGTACCTGACCCAGCGCAGTGACTCAATTATGCAACGGATGACAGTAGTAGGGCTAGATAATCTTGCTATCTGTGATGTAGTGAAGCAAGAACTGTTTTATGGAGCTTATAAAAGCCAACGTCAAATCAAAAATCTAGAGGTCTTGAGAGATTTTTTCTCAGCGATTGTAAGTCTGCCATTTGACGGAGAAGCTGCTGAGATAGCGGGCAAGGTGAGGGCAGAGCTGGCGAAAGCGGGAACACCAATCGGACCGTATGATTTGCAGATTGCGGCAATTGTTTTAGCACATGGATTGGTATTGGTGACCCATAATACACGGGAGTTTCAACGTATTGAAGGGCTACGGCTTGAAGACTGGGAAAGATGAGTTCCATGAGTAATCTAACCGATGGTCAATACCAACAGTTGATTCACAGCATTAGCGATTGTTTAGCAAATGGGCAACAGTTGGCAGTGCGGCAGGCCAATCAAATCCTGATAGAAACCTACCAGAACATTGATCGCTACATCGTTGAATTTGAGCAACAAGGTCAGAAAAAGACGGAATATGGATCACAACTTCTAACTCGGTTATCGAAAGATTTGGAACAGCTCTATGGCAAAGAACTTAGCCGTCGTAATCTTTTAAATATTCTGAACGGAGATAGGTCGGATATTCTAGATTTGGTTAAGCAGAGACAGGAGCCCACGGTGGCGAAGGATGTTGTTAAGGATCCCTATGTATTTGAATTTTTAGAGCTGCCGGAGCAAAACTATCGAGAAACTGAGCTAGAAAATCGACTAATTGAAAAGTTAGAGCAGTTTTTGCTAGAGCTAGGCAAAGGATTTGCGTTTATCGGGCAGCAATATCGGATTACGTTAAATAATACGCATTTTTATGTAGATCTAGTGTTTTATCATCGGATCTTGAAGTGTTTTGTGCTGATCGATTTGAAGACACGGTCGGTAAATCATCAAGACATCGGTCAGATGAATTTATATTTGAATTATTTTAAGGCTGAGGAAAATGTAGAGGATGATAACGAGCCGATTGGCATTGTGTTAGCGACGGATCGAGATGAGATTATGGTGGAGTATGCAACAGGATCCATTTCGAATCAGCTGTTTGTTTCGCGATATCAGCTTTATTTGCCAGATGTAGAGGTGTTGAAGGCGGAGTTGAGGCGGTTGTTGGAGAGTTGATTGAAGCAAACTGAATCAGGTTTTGAAAGACTGGAGAAATTATACAGATGATAAAAAATGCTGGAAATCAATGCGAATTTTCAGCGGATAGGATCAATAATGACGGTAGTGTGGGGATGTTTTGTAACTGAATAAGAAGTAACCAGAGAAAAGAGACCATACCAAAGTTGGATGGTGCAGGCAAAAATCATTCATTCAAAGAGAAATATCTGATAAAAATCTTTATAACTCAAGTGAGAGAGAGCAATGGTTTTTACCACAAGCCGCTACATTAAATCTGGCTATGTAACAACAGTTTCGGAAGAGTTACGATATGAGGGCAAATGGTGGATAACCAACATTGGAGAGTCAGTTTCCGGTACTTTGTCAATTACACCAAAAGGTATTTGGCTAAGTCTAAATGAAAGCTTCGACAATACAACAAAGATGCCAGACGAACTGTCTAGCTATGACATCATTCTTGGAATTCAATATCAAGGATATAAATTTACATTAAAAGGGTGCGAGGAGATTCGAAATCAATCGGGCTCCATATATAATACTCAAGTTTTTTACGTAGAAACTGTTTACGGAGGCACTCATGCAGAAGATATAAGTGACTTAAAATTCAAGGTGTATGGCATTCGGTATACTTACCTTTCTGACTGGCTTAGAAATCCTGGATTTAGAGTACCGAAAAAAAGAGATGATGGATATCATATTGAATATAAGAACTTTATAGAGATTAAATCTGATTTTCAGAATGCTTCAATAGAGATTAAAAGCTCAGTTAGCTGGGGTCATCAAAATGGTGGATATAATGTTCAACTCAAAATATCGGATATTGTAAAGGTTCGATGCCAGTCACCTATGTCGATTAAAGATGTAAATCTAGAAGTTTTAGATCCCATACAAGATTTTATTATTCTTGCAACAACTCGACCAAGTTCAATTACTAGTCTATCTGCTAAGCGCAGTGATTCAGAAAATGAGGATGATGTAACTGTTTTCACTCAAACTCCATATCCGACTCAAGAAAGAGTTTCACTCTTTAATAGAGGCATAGTTTTATTCTATGCGAAGGACATTTCAGATAAGCCAAAATATTACCTTGAAAAATGGTTTGAGCTTGAAAAGGATATGCGTGATATCTTTAAAATCTTTGTAGATGTACATTATGATCCGGAATTACTAATTTCAAATAAATTTCTCAACATTACACAAGCTTTAGAAGCATACAACCGCATCCGATATGGTGATGCTCCTACTAGAAAACAGAAGTCGAAAAAGAAAACTTTTAAGGATCGTATCCAGGAGTTAGTCGAAAAAACATATTCTCTAATTGATGCTCTCATACCCGATTCTGAAAGATTTTCCGATTGGGTTAAAGATACACGTAACTATTTAGTCCATCGTGATAAAGCAGACAAAAAGCATCTTGCAGAAGAGGAAAATCTGGAGCTTCTGTTCTATACTCTACTATGGCTTTTAAGAGTTTCCTGTCTTATTGAAATAGGCTTTAGCAACGAGCAATGTACTGCTCTTCTTTCAAGAAATAATGGATTTAGAGATATCTGTAAAGCAGCTCAGTTAAAAGCACCTTGGATCCAAAGAGCAAATTAATTCCTTTATGCCAATAGATGGCTCTGAACTAAAATTCGAGCTAGAACCGTCCTAGATACCATTGCCAAAACTACGGTTGAACAGTGTTACCCGCTGAACCGTAGTTTTGGCATTATCCCTGCTCGTCCTGGCATATACGAAATCAGACACAAAATCGAAAGCTTACTTTAAATTGACAAAACTAAAAGCTTGCGAGGACGCTTCAGTAGAAGCCATAAAGCCTTCTTGTGGGCGTGACCCAACGCATAGACGATGACAATATCTACATAGCAATGCAGCCAATGCCTCTATTTTACGAGCTACCGAATCTCATTACAAAGCCCAAATTTTACCTGAAATTTGACGCTATGCAAACTAAACCTCAAGAGCAACTTTTACCTACGGATGCAACTGTCACATTGGAACACTTGCCTGTTCGGATTCAAGATGCTCTGATTGCTCGTGCCACTGAAATTAAGTATCCAGTGGAGGCTATCATTGAAATGGCAATTGCTAGCTTCCTCGATACTGAGGCATTAGGGTTTGCAAACTGTAAACCAGGACGTGGGCAATAATATGGATTCTGGTCAGCTTGTCCAAAACCTTATCCCTAGAACGCAGAAACGACTGGGCATGTCCAGCAATGACGTATCCACATTCTGTCAACGCTGGGGTATTTGCACCATGGCCATCTTCGGTTCTATTCTTAGAGACGACTTTACCGAAGAAAGCGACATCGATATCTTACTGAGCTTTGCACCCGATGTACGCCAGGGACTACTCACGCTGGCCAAAATCAAACGTGAGCTAGAAACTCAACTCCATCGACCAGTTGATATCACTATTAAAGAGTCTATCGAAGCTAGCGACAACTGGATTAGACGACGAGAAATTTTAACAACAGCTCAAACGATTTATGAACAGAGATAATGCCTCTCTCATAGACATTGTTAATGCAGCTCAACGAGTCCTGGCATTCACAGCAGGACTTTCAAAGGAAGAACTGGCCGAAAATAACGAAAAACAATCTGCCGTTCTCTATCAAATCATCATCGTAGGCGAAGCAACAAAGCGATTATCATCTGACTTTAGAAACTGTCACCCAATGATCCCATGGTCCGACATCGCTGGCATGAGAGATATCTTGGCCCATCAATACGACAAAGTAAATCTCAATACTTTATGGAGTGTCATTCAAGACGACATTCCTGAGCTACTGTTTCTGCTTCGGCCAATTGTGTCTGAGATTTCTGAAGAGCCTTAAACTAAGTTCAAAGATATCAAAATACTGCTTTCAGGACACTGAGAAAAAGCGTTTCAACTCACCGCAAACTCCGTATATTGCCTCACATGAGGTGCATGATATCCCAACACAATATCCTTTGCAGGCACACCCATCGCCACTAGCTGATCCGCAATTGCCTCTTCTCCACCATCCTCCTGAATCCAAATTTTCCCATCCTTAATATCCACATGGAGTAAGCAACCATAAACCCGAGTATTGTTGTCTTGCCAACCTACCCGCACCAGCTGATAGCGGTCTCGCTCTCGATCTAAAATTGCCTCAGTTTCCACACCAGGCCTCATAGAGCCAAGATTTTCTCTCTCTAAAAATAGTTTTTCAATATGCTTGCGGTACTCTTCTATCCTTTCCATAATCTAATCTCCGGTTGATTATCATCATAAATAAGCAAAGGCACCTGGTTTCGCATAACAACTTTCTGAATAAATGGATAGGAGAAAAAACGACTATGAATGCTAAACGGAACAGCTAAATACAGCTTCCTATCTGGTTCATAGTCTTCTAGAGCGATCTTATAGTTAATAAATTGTCCAATAGCTGTATGAAATTCCGAAATCTTTGAAGCAGCTAAAAAGCTTTTAATCTCTATGGCAATTTTTTCATTGCCTTTAGCTGCACCTAAAATACGTTCTGCCCCAAGGTCTACACACAAATCTGTGAACTCTAGCTCAATCCGATAAGGATCGTGGGTAATTGTCCAACCCTCATTCTGTAAAGCCTTTACTATTAAGTCATGAAATGCGTCCTTCGCAGGCATTGTAAAATGGCAATCAGCAACAGTTTATAGGCACTGCCGTTATTCTACTACTCCATAATAACTTCCGGCCTTTACCCAACAGGGTGTTGTTCGCTTCCTGAACCCTCAATGTGATTTGACCCAATCTTGAATCTCTATGACTCTTTTCACAAAAAGACGTAGCTACTTTGCGGGAACATTGCTGCTAGGGCTAGTTGGCTGTCTAGGGGGTTCTCAGCCTCAAGCCTCTGCACCGGATGTGCAGCCGACGGCAGAAATACCTGTGCCGGAATCTGCCCCCGACGTTCAGCCAACGGTGGAAGCACCTATGCCAGGACCAGCACCGGATGGTGAGATCGCAACTGCAGATATCTGGTTACGACTCCAGCAGGCAGACACTCACTACTATGTGTTTATGCGCCATGCCATCGCTCCAGGAACGGGAGACCCTGCCAATTTTCAGCTCGATGATTGTTCCACCCAGCGCAATCTATCAGAGGAAGGCCGCGCTCAAGCCAGACGGACAGGAGATGCGTTTAGGGAAAAAGATATAGCCATTCAGCAGGTGCTTTCTAGTGAATGGTGTCGCTGTCTAGACACAGCAGAACTGCTGGCGCTTGCCCCAGTCGAACGGTTTCCGGCATTGAATTCATTCTTTCAAGACCGAGCTAAAGGCCCTGAGCAAACCCAGCAGCTACGGGAGTTTATGGTCAATAACCAGGATGAGCCCGGAGTGACCATACTGGTGACTCACTTTGTAAATATCACTGCGATCGCAAACAGCAATGTGTCGTCTGGGGAGATGGTGGTCATGCAGATCAACGACCAAAATGAACCCGAAGTCGTGGAGCAGATTGAGCAGCTCTGAATAAGGTTTCTCTCTAGTCAGAGGTTATTTAACCATTTGTATCAAAGAAAAAACCTGAGCTGACCACAGTCAGGTTGCCTGCATCCAGGCGAATGAGTAAATACACTTATTGATTTCTTCTTAAGTTGGAATTATTCTTAAATAGGATTACATCTTGACCTAATCGTTCATTTTAGTTTGATGTCAGTCGGTTTGAGTGGAGTGCTCTGTTAAGCATTGGGTTGTTCAAGCGCTAGATAAAAGATCACAATGAAAAATGAGAATTATAGTTCTGCCCCACGAGACATGTGCATCTCGAAACGAGAGGCATACAGCGGAGCGGAGTTGGATCTTCGTACAGAGCTAGGTCATGAGTTACGTAAACTTCTAATTGAGAAGAGACTAAAGCAAAGAGAACTCGCAACATTGCTAGCCATCCAACAACCTGAGGTGTCTCATCTGTTTAATGGCAACTTTACTCGCTTTACAATAGACAGACTTGTTCGGCTTTTCAATCGATTAGGTTGGATAGTCAAGTTTCAGGTATACCCCCACGATTTTGACTAAATACTAGCTAAAAAATCATTCTGAAATCACTCTTTTTTATAAAATAAGTTTCTTCAAGAATGGGTCTGAGACATTGAGTATTTCAGACCCATTTAGTAGAGGAATTTTAGTTTTATTCTTTAAACTATAAGCCTTTCAAGATAGACGCTATTCCAGATAGGCATAATGCTTTTCAAGAATAAATAAGACCGTCCTAGACCGTATCATTGAGCTATCAGAAAATCCATAGAGCAGTTGATAAATATAGGAAGCTAGCAATATTTTAGATAAGAAATTAGTGGCTTTTAAGATTCATATTCGCTAAAATCCACTTATTAAATCAATTTAGTTATTGAAAAATAACTGCTGAAATTAGATCTTTTTCATCTCCATTTTTATAGGAAAAAATCTATAAAATTAAGTTTTTAATAGGTTGGTTTTTCTTTCAAAATAAGGATTATTATTGTTTTAGATCATCTTGTGATTCATGCTGATAACCAGCAGTTTAATTCAGTTTTTTCTCACCTACTTTGGTAGATCAACAGAAAGTCAAAAAGTTCGCACTACACGCACTACACGCAATAAAGGAGATAACATGAGCGACCTAATGGATGCTAGAAGTAGTAAAACTGCGAGCGGCGGATGTCCATTTTCGGGCGGAGCTCCCAAATTTACCGCTGGCACTGGCACGTCTAATCGAGATTGGTGGCCCAATCAGCTAAACCTAAAAATCCTCCACCAGCACGCCCTCAAATCTAACCCGATGGGTGAGATGTTTAACTACGCTGAGGAGTTCAAAACTCTCGACTTAGATGCTGTCAAAAAAGACATCTTTGGCCTGATGAGAACGTCTCAAGATTGGTGGCCAGCCGACTACGGTCACTATGGGCCACTCTTTATCCGCATGGCTTGGCACAGTGCAGGTACCTACCGCATTAGCGACGGACGCGGTGGTGGAGCTACTGGCAACCAACGCTTTGCCCCGCTCAACAGCTGGCCTGACAATGGCAACCTGGATAAGGCTCGTCGACTGCTTTGGCCGATTAAGCATAAGTATGGAAGAAAAATCTCTTGGGCCGATCTAATGATCCTCGCTGGCAACTGCGCCCTAGAGTCCATGGGATTCAAGACATTTGGTTTTGCCGGTGGCCGTGAAGACATTTGGGAACCCGAAGAAGACATTTACTGGGGCTCTGAGGCCGAGTGGATGGGCGACAAGCGATATACGGGTGATCGTGAGCTTGAAGATCCTCTGGGTGCTGTTCAAATGGGTCTGATCTACGTAAACCCAGAAGGTCCAAACGGTAATCCAAATCCAATCGCGTCAGGCCGAGACATTCGCGAGACCTTTGGACGGATGGCGATGAATGATGAGGAAACCGTTGCCCTCGTCGCAGGTGGACATACGTTTGGTAAATGCCACGGTGCGGGTGATGCAGCCCTTGTTGGCCCGGAACCTGAGGGGGCACATATTGCAGAGCAGGGTCTAGGCTGGAAAAACAGTTTTGGTAGCGGTGTGGGTGTTCATGCAACAACCAGCGGTATCGAAGGTGCATGGACCACGAACCCAATTAAGTGGGACAACAACTACTTTGAAAATCTGTTTGGCTATGAGTGGGATCTGACTAAAAGCCCTGCTGGTGCCCATCAGTGGGTGCCGAAAGATGGCGCAGCTGCCAGTGCGGTGCCCGATGCCCACGATCCATCCAGACGCCATGCCCCCATCATGACTACAGCGGATATGGCAATGAAAATGGACCCCGTCTATGGGCCAATTTCGCGACGCTTTTTTGAGCATCCAGAACAGTTTGCTGATGCGTTTGCCCGTGCCTGGTTCAAGCTGACACACCGCGATATGGGCCCCATCTCGCGCTACCTTGGTCCTGAAGTACCCTCAGAAGAGCTTTTGTGGCAAGATCCAGTTCCTGCCGTCACCCATGAGTTGATTGATGAGAACGATATCGCCGCTCTTAAGCAACAGATTCTGTCGTCGAGTCTAACGGTTTCTCAGCTAGTGTCAACGGCCTGGGCGTCGGCATCAACATTCCGTGATTCCGATAAGCGGGGTGGTGCCAACGGAGCGCGCATTCGTCTGGCTCCTCAAAAAGATTGGGAGGTCAACCAGCCACAACAGCTAACTACTGTGCTGCAGACTCTAGAAGCCATCCAAAGCACGTTTAACAACGCTCAGTCTGGTGGTAAAAGAGTTTCGTTAGCTGATGTGATTGTGCTGGGTGGATGTGCAGGTATTGAGCAAGCGGCTAAGAATGCTGGTTGGTACGATGTCAAAGTCCCCTTCACACCCGGACGCACTGATGCATCGCAGGCGCAAACAGATGTGGAATCTTTTGCTGCCCTCGAACCGGTTGCGGATGGTTTCCGCAACTATGCTAAAGGTCTGTTCACCGTACCGGCAGAGAAATTGCTGGTGGATCGAGCCCAGTTGCTAACGCTGAGTGCACCGGAGATGACTGTTTTGATTGGTGGCATGCGCGTCTTGAATACAAATGTTGGACAGGCCAAACACGGTGTGTTTACCAATCGGCCAGAGACATTAACGAATGACTTCTTTGTGAACCTGCTTGATATTGGCACCACATGGAAGGCTGTTTCTGACGCTGAAGACGTGTTTGAAGGGCGCGATCGCAACACGGGCACAGTCAAGTGGACGGGTACCCGTGTTGACCTTGTCTTTGGGTCCAACTCGCAGCTGCGAGCCATCGCTGAGGTCTACGGATGTCAGGACTCACAGCAAAAGTTTGTGCAAGACTTTGTCGCGGCATGGGATAAAGTGATGAACCTTGATCGCTTTGACGTCGCCTAGTTTGAGCACATAGGTCTTCAAGAGGTTTGGAGTAGAGCCTCCTCCAATTTCAGAGGAGGCTCTACAAACCTCAAAAAAATCTGAATGTAGGTGAAAACCATATTTATTGACAAGATGTAGTAACAACGCTCTTGAGAGCGTGGGTCATGATGAATGAATCAACGTGTCAGCTATTTCGTGGAGTTCTCTTCATTTTAGATTTATGTGAGCAGCTAGCCGATGACCTGCTGCTCTGGCTAGCTGCTGTATGTCTATGGATATATTGGAGCGCTGTCTTTTAGAGACACGTTGAATACAAATACGGAGCTAAGGAAAGTGGTATTCAATCGTGAAGGCCAGCGGGTTCCTCAAGTAACCTTTCGCATGTTTGCGAAAGGAGAGTGGTACGATCTATCGACAGCCGACCTCTTTGATGGCAAAACCGTGGTGGTGTTTGCAATAACGGGAGCCTTTACCTATCCTTATTCTCCGATTCGACTGTTAGGCTACAACGAGTACGCTAATGTATTTCGAACCAACGGTGTGGATGAGATCCTGTGCATTTCAGTAAACGATCCGTTTTCACTCGCAACGTGGGCTGAAAGAGAAGGTGCCGATCAGGTGCGATTTATCCCCGATGCAAACGGTGACTTTACCCGCGGAATGGAGATGACGGTCAACCTGTCTAGTAAAGGAATGGGCTACCGCTCCTGGCGCTATTCCATGCTGGTAAGAGACAGTGTCATTGAAAAAATGTTTGTTGAACAAGATGGGTTTGAAACCAGGCCGGTAGTTTCTAATGCCGAAACAATGCTGAACTATATTAATCCAGAAGCCGAAAAGCCTGAACAAACGGCTGTGCGGATGCACATGTGGCGGACGATGTTTTCTGATTAGACAGTTCTTCAATTTTTCTTCTCTGGTGCCCTCTTTCTCATAAAGAGGGCTACGGCATTGTTTACGGATTTTATTCATATCAACGATAGTGCGTCTTAGAAACTGGGTATAGAAATAACAGCATCTATCTTAAATAGGACCATTACTATGTCTCAACTAGCGCCTATCCTGTTAGAAGACGGCACTACCATCTATATTGAAGCGGCTGATGGCCATGAGTTGCCCAACGAAACCGCTCCTGAGTCAGAAGAGCCAGGACGCGTTTCTAAAGGTGCATTTTCCTTAGGATTACAGCGGCAGCTACCTACGGTAAAAACTACAATCACCCAATACACCCGCTATGTTCTAAATGCCTTTAAAGAGTTAGGCAGCGGCAACGTCGATAAAGTTAACCTTGAATTTGGTCTAAAAATAGCGGGTTCATCGGGGATTCCTTACATCACAGAAGGTAGCGCCGAGGCCAACCTACAAATTACGGTTGAATGTTCGTTTAAGGATTGATGGGCACTACATTGACTCGCTGTAGCAGATTCTCTCCATGGCGATAGCCGACATTAGTGATCTGTACCGGGTCACCAGGGTTAGCCGTACCTCGAGTGAGCTGATGCAGGTGTGGATCATAGGAGAGCTGTTCACCAACTGTGCCAATAACGGAAACTCCCCAGCTCTCCACCAGTCGGTCTATGGGTTTTACTAACGGCAGCAGTTTTTTAGCGTCAAAGTCTTCACGTTCTGCGGCGGCTTTGGCCGCTGTCGGCCAATAGGTTAGCCAAGATTCTAAGATTTGTAGGGCAGCGGCTTGAAACTGCTGCTCTAGGCTTTGATGCTGTTGTTCTAGACGATGTTCTAAGCGAGAATATTCTTGACGTAGGCGGGCAACATCGCTGTTGGCTGTTTGTGGTGAGGATTGCCCTGGGTCAAACGCCTGCAACAGTTCGCTAAGGGAACAGTCAAGAGCGGTTGCTAATTGCTTGAGTACAGCCAGCCGCATGGTATCAATTTTGCCCAGGCGTAGCTGCTGCACCTGCCATCGAGAAACGTTAGCTTTTTCAGCCAGCGCCCGCTGACTAGAAACATGCGCCTGCTGCATAATCTTGTGCAGGGTATCCTCACTGGCAAGAACAGCTGTTGGAGTAGAAGGATTAGACATTGACATGCGATCGCAATACTACTGTGCATAGGCATTCAGCAACAGAAGCAATGTGGTTTCTGCCCCTTAATGACAAACACACTCTTCTATATGACCACAGACTGAGTCAATAGAGGGTGGTAGAGTTGCACTTTCTAGTCGGCTGCCATAGCTTAAGACAAACCGCTAGAACGATAGCGGTCAAGCCAAAACCCAGACAGGCAATGCTTGAGCAGCCTTCTTCAGTTAGGCCATGTCCATAATCTAAGATTTATGCACTTTAATATCTATAGTGATTGTCAATAATTACAATGATTTTCTAGCTGATTAACCCGGAGCGCAGGGATCTCACAGCAGCCTGGGTGTGTTCATTGGCCCCAAGCTTATTGAGTTTTAATCAAACTTTTCAATTCTGCAGCGGTGAACTCATCCTTGAGTCTGAACTGGAGCAGTACGTTTAGTTTGACCCTGCCGCTGCTAGACAACGGCACTGAGGGGGTAAATCCTAGGCGTAGGTATGGAACTGTACCTTGCAGCAAAACGTATCTTCGGGCGTAGAATCTCTGAAATCTAGACTAAAGCACATCAGGAAAAACGTTTGGAGAAAACATGCTCCACAGCGCATCCTGATACGGAAGATAATACTGCATATATTCTGCCTGGATATGTTGCTTGAACTCTCTAGAGAGTGCACTCAGCATTTGCCTAACCAACTCCCAGTTCACTCGAAGTGTGGGATATAGCATGACGCAGAGCGGAAACAGTTCCTGCTGTATCGACGCTGGACTCTGCTCTAGTACACATGTCCAAAGGTAAATTTGGAACATTTCTGTATCGCGAACGCTCGAAATACGCACGATTGGGCTAACCAAACGATCAGTGTATGAACGATAGTTTGGATATAGCTTATAGACATGATCAACAACTCGGTTCGCGATTGTTGTGCTGTGAGGCAACAGAGCTTGAATCACGTGTAGTCGCCCATCATTATAGGCATACCTGGCCGCTGCATCGTAAGCTCGCTGCAACGGCATATAAAGATGATCATCAATCACCTTAAAGTAAGCAGTTAAGACTTCATGCTCAGCTGGGGAAGCACAGTCTGCTAGCATACGCCCACAGTAGTGAAACTGCATACTGACAAAGCCGATGAGCCTGGGGTCAACAGCGGTATAACTTGCCCGAATCTGCCCGAGCTGATGAGAGATTTGCCTCGATAATGCCTGGGGAGAAACATCTTGACCGTAAGCTGTCAAAGCTTTCTCAAAAACGTCGTGAACATCCTTTGACACTGCCCAGGGATCAATCAGCTTTGCATTGATTCGGTGTCTTTTAACTTCATTAGACAGCAGCGATTCAGTCAGATTCCATGCTTTGGCGCTAGCTGATCTCAGCTCATTCATCAAGTGCTCGGCTACCGCTTGGCGAGTGGAGCGAGGTTCCGGTTCGGTTGCTAACGACTGTAGATATCGCTGTGCCCAAAGTTCAGACAAATGAGTTGTGCCTGATGACTCTAAACCTTGAGAATTTGATAGAGTTGCCCTATTTTCAGAAAACACGTGACCGCATCCAGAATGTTTTAATCGCCATAGACAGCGCCCTAATGATGAGAGTGAAAGTGATGTGCGCTTTAGTTCGTATCCACAGGAAAGCTCTAAAGCCACCCGTCCGTAGTTCAGTAAGGCGTTTGTTATTGATGTGATAAGCAGTTTTTAATATATTATTCTTTTAGCATAGAAATTACTAGCTATCTATGAATTAAAAACACTGACAAGCTGATGGTATTTTTTACAGTCGCTTTGATATAGAGCTATAGAAGCAGAGATCGGTAATCTATGCGTGTTCTAGCTAGTTATTTGCGCTTTCCTACCTCTTAGGACAGTAAACTATGGATATCTCCTCCGTATTTACCCATATATTTTAACATTTTTTGTATTATTTAATACACAGTTATGACCCCGTTGTCTAAATGGTAGCGGTAGTACTATGCAGAATCACAGAGGCGGCTGACTGTCTGCATCAATTGGAGGCACCGCCGTTGGGCCGGGTGTCATCATATGTACCACCTGTTTTGGCACACCAAAATCAAGGTCGGCAGTTTCAAAGGCAATTTTGAGTCGGCGGCGATACTCACGGGCCACATCCCACTGTTTGAGAGGCTGTGTTTTGATCCACAGTCTGACTGTGGCACCAGTGTGGTCGATGTTGTCGACACCCAGCAATAATGGCTCTTCCAGGATTAATGTTTCCCAGATGGCGTCGTGACTCATCTCGTCGGCGACCTGTTTGATTAGCTCTAACGCTTGGTCAATATCGTCGTCGAGAGCAACGGGTATCTTTAAGTCGACTCGTGACCATTCTTTAGAGAGATTTTGAACAACAGTAATTTGACCATTGGGGATGGTGATTAATCGTCCCTCCTCGTTGCGCAATTGGGTAATGCGCAGGTTCATGGTTTCGACAAAGCCAGACATATCACCAATAACCACCACGTCACCAATGCCGTAGTGATCTTCCATGAGAATCATAAATCCATTGATAATGTCTTTAAGCAGACTTTGAGACGCTAACGATAGGGCAAGGCCAATAATGCCGGCACTGGCCAAAAGCGGACCGAGGTCAATATTAATAATGGCTAAAATCACCAAAATACAAACGGCGATAATGATGGCTACTAAGATACTTTTGGCCACCTGAGAGAATGTGGAAAATCGCAGGCTCGCTCGCTGGGTGCGTAATGAGTTGGGTAAGGTTTGGCCATAGATAGTCAGAAACAGACGATCAATGACAATATCGCCAAGGTGGATGATGGCATAGCTAACGGCAAGTGCGATCGCAATTCGCAGCGGTACCCTTAAGATCTGTATCAGCGGCTGTTGCCAAACACGCGTGTAGGGAGACAGACCCAAAATAATAAAGCTGCCGCCGCCCCAAATTAACAATTCCCCCAGCCAAAAAAACCAATGCTTTAGCGCATAGATGCGTTTAGCCTGGCGCCACATAATTAGCTGTTTAACCACTACACCCTGTACCGATGTCTCATCAGCTTTAGGTGCATTAGATAGCCAGTGATGCAGCTGATAGAGTCCCCGGCTTAAAACCACCATCAACAGCAAAAGTCCTCCAGCCCAGCGCAGACGCTGTTGGACAATTTCTGGCTGCCGTTCATATTGGTGGTAGTCCAGAGCTTCTGTCAGAATGACCTTGAGTTCTTCGACCCGTATATCTGCCGGAGTTGCACCAGCTAAAGCGGTATCGGCACTGGTAACCGTCATCAAGAATTGACCGCCGATGTAAATGACAAATTGGTTGGTAGCGGGATCGGGTTTTGAGTCTATGCTCTTAGAAGAGTACTGGGCTGCGTATGTCTGCAGACGATGCGAAATCTCCTTAGCCCGTGCTTCAGCAGAGATACCGTCAACGGCGGCAGTACGAAACAAAAAGCGACCGTCTAGCCTTACAGCCGACGGTTCTATGGGCAGCGGCGAGGCTGAAATTTCTACTTCGTTATCTAGAATATTGCTGAGGGGCAGATTGTCTAGACCAAACTGAGCTTGCACTGGAGCAGCACTCAATAGGAAACAGCTAAGACTAGCAATCAGAGCTAATAGTGAGTATCTGACTCTCATACAAACAATAGAGATACGCTAAAGATAAGAAATTAATCAGGCTTTTCTAACGTACGTGGGTGTGAAATACACTGTACGATGCTCGGATATTATAAGCCCCCCAGGCTGGTACTGTTTAACAGCTTTCTATGACTAAAGTCACTTAAAGGATCGGCCCCTTTTCTCTGTCTAACCGGTCGTTAAATAGTCAAATAGTCACGGACGACTCAACATACATAGTGGGTTCTTCAACTGAAAAGCGAATAGTTTCGGAATCTAACTTTCGGATGATTTTCTCACTGGCTAGCTCAGGCGAGCAGCCGTTGCTGACAACAACTTCTCAGGCAATCTCACGTAGAACAATTAGGACAAATTGGTTATCTCGATCTGGTCAAAAAAGGAAGTCAGAATCGTCGCAAGACGCCGTAGATATTAGTGTGGCATAGGTTACGACAAGGTTAGGAAAAAGGACACAGAGGGTAGTCAGGTAAAAATTTATTTGGTTAGCGTAACCCTGAATCTACATAAAAAGTTTGAAAAACTTACGTGGTAATCCACAATTCTGATTCAAGCATCCCGTAGATAGTTATCGACCCAAAACAGAAAATTCCTAAAAGGAGGACTTTGTGACGTCTACAAAACTGAAATCTTTTATACGGTTGCTAATTGTCGGAATGCTGGCATTAGGCATCCTAAAGACGACTGCTCAAGCGGCCCCCCATGTCGACAACCCGTTTGTCGGAGCAACGGCCTATCTAAACCCTGAGTATGCGGAAAAAGTGCAAGCGCAAGCTAGCCAAACTGCCGGCAGCTTAGGCGAAAAAATGACCCAGGTCGCCACATACCCGACCGCGGTCTGGATGGATCGGATTGGCGCGATTACAGGAACCGCCGCCAATGGCACCAAAATTGCTAAGAGCTTACGCGAACATTTGGATACTGCATTAGGACAAAAACTTCCTGACAGACCGATCACCTTTTTGATGGTGGTCTACAACCTGCCAAACCGGGATTGTCATGCACTAGCCTCAAATGGCGAAATTCCCCATGGTGGCATTGAGCGCTATAAAACCGAACATATCGATCCGATTGCAGAGATTTTTAGTGATCCGAAGTATGCGGATATCCGGATTGTGACTGTGATTGAACCGGATTCATTACCCAACCTCGTCACCAACCTTTCCACACCTGCCTGTGCTAAGGCAAAATCGAGCGGCGAATATGTTGAAGGTATACAGTACGCCTTAAATAAGCTGCATCCAATCCCCAACGTCTATACCTATATTGATCTCGGTCATTCCGGATGGCTAGGCTGGGATAGCGCATTTGGTCCGACAGTGACCCTGATCGCCGACACGATTAAGGGCACTCAAGCTGGCGTGAATACAGTAGATGGTTTTATCTCGAATACTTCCGGCAGCACCCCGACAGTTGAGCCATTTGTTAAAGAATTTACGGGTAGCCAGCCGAGCCGCTCCTCTAGTTTCTACGATTGGAACCCCTATGTTGATGAAGTTAGCTATATGGGAGCGATGTACGATGCTTTTGTGGCTGCAGGTTTGCCACCAAGGGTTGGTATGTTAGTGGATACCAGCCGTAACGGATGGGGTGGTCCAAATCGTCCGACTGCTGCTAGCGCCTCTACAGATGTAAATACTTTTGTAGAGGAGTCTCGCATCGATAGACGACCTCATCGCGGGGGCTGGTGTAACCAGATCGGTATGGGTATTGGTGAACGCCCGGTCGTAGAACCGTATGAGCATTTTGACGCCTTTGTATGGGTTAAACCTCCGGGAGAATCTGATGGTGTCAGCGAAGCCGACATTATCGACCCTGATGATCCAGCTAAAGGATTTGACGGGATGTGCGATCCGAACGCGACCAACAGAGACAACCCGCAATATTCGACCAATGCCATGGCTGGTGCCCCTCATGCCGGGCGGTGGTTCGCAGAACAGTTTAAGGTGCTGGTCGAAAATGCCTATCCTCCACTTCCACTTTCTTTATCTCTCACTATCGGTGAATAAGGTGATATTCCTATAAGAAACTACGCGGTAACTTTCTCTTTAGAACAGACACCGTTTATCTTTGTCGTATTGCTCTTAGCTCAAGCGGCTTGTTCGGCTTTTGTTTCGTCATCGGGTTCATTTAGAGAGGCACAGTAGCGTTCAATTTAGCCGCTAACCCATTAGCATAAATAGCAAATAACAAAACAAGATACTGAAAAGATTATCCAGCAACTAAATAGGTGCTAACATCTGTTTTGTGACGACGCAAACGCTTGAGGGCCTATCGTTCAAGCTGTCGTGCTCGCTCAATGAAGAGAACGTATTGGAACCTGCTATTTCCATCGATATAGCCTTATTAGTAACAAGCCGCATAACGTAATTATTAGAGACAATATCTATCCACAGGCAGATAGGGATGGTGTGCTCACCTGCTGTTATCACTGTACGAGCATGGTATAGTGGCAACCATAACGAGTCAGATATCACCTGCTGAAATTAATTGGTTGTATTTAGATAGCGCTGCTTCAGGGTCAGCAGCTACGGCCAATGGCTACGGTACGAGACATTAACCACCAATCTAAAGCTACGCTGCAAAGCACCTGGGCTCTTGTGGGTACAGAGTTTCAGACCTACTGACCAGGCAGCAATAGGCTAAATCAGAAAGGCAGCCTTAGAGTAGCCCCCAACGCGATTAACCACCTCTAAAACAATTTAAATGAATTTAAATAGCAAAGAATCCCTTCAAGGGGCCGTATATAATCCGGCCTACCCCAGTGAATTAGAAGCCATTTTTCGCAATGACTACAGTGATGACGGTCTACTGCATCAGCTACTGCCAGTACTAGGTGGTTTGTTGAAATGTGACTGCTGCTTTCTCTACCTCCGCCATCCCCATCATCACCACAGCAGGGTGACCCATTATTGGGCAGCGTCGGACCGATACCCTAGTTTAATTGAATCAAACTGGCACCCAGAGTCAAAACAGCTGCTGGAGAGCCCCGTATTTTCAGCTGCGATCGCAGCTGAGCATTCAGTATTTATTGATAATGTTGAAGCTGAATATACGGGCCTAGGCGAAATGGATTCACTGGTGCGAGAAGAATGTTCTCTAGCCCAGGGCCATATCTTAAAAGAAAACCATCTTTGGGGAGTGTTGCGTCTTTGCGTGTTTGAGCGTTCCCGCAATTGGATGCAGTTTGATCGATCGTTAGTTATTCATTCTGTTCAACGGTTGCTTCCCAGTGTAATTAACTACGTTGAAGCAGCCTCTCTATCAGCTTAACGACACGGACCGTCTTCTCCAAAGGCGCTGTAGACCAAAAATAAACGCTATTGATGTCTAAGCGCTTTGTCAACGCCCTCGTCAGAAAACTACGCTTGTCAAAATCGTAAATTGCCGATAGTGTCAGACTCTGCTAATAGCTAGCCGTCATTTGTGCTTGCGGTCGCTTAAGCTGAGCCGACTGCTGCTGTAGATATCTCTGTCTGCAGAATGAGCAAAATATGTTTACATTAATTTATGGTTTCCATAGATTTTGGTTGCATATCAATTGCATCCCACACAAAGGGCACTGACGCTTATACATGCTATTCGATCCGTCTCTTCTGATTTCTCAAGGGTTTCTGACTACATTTGGTACAGAGGTTGCCATCCGCCATCGACATCGAGTACCGCACGACCGCGCCATGCTGGTGGTTAGCAATCACCGTAGTTTTTTAGATGCACCACTCGTGATGACAGCGTTGGGGTGTCCGGTCCGGTTTGCCTGTCACCACTACATGAGTCAGGTGCCGGTACTTAAAGATTTGATTTCCGCCATGGGCTGTTTTCCGTTAGATGCTCCAGGTAACGGACCCCAGAGCTTTTTTCAAACAGCCACTGAGGCCCTTGGGCAAAAACAGCCTGTCGGCATCTTTCCAGAAGGGGCTCAGCCCATGGTGCAAACCACTCAGCCCGATAAAATGACCCGGTTTCATCGAGGCTTTGCCCATCTGGCACTACGGGCACCAATCAAAAATCTAACCATCTTACCTGTCGCGATTTCGTCCCTTGAAGAAACCATTAGACCCACTGTGCCACTAAAGCTTTTTAGCCTATTTGACCCATCTGAACCCCTGTTTGACCAGGCAGGGTGGCATCCTGCAGTGCACTATCAGCGGGTAACCCTATCAATTGGTAACCCGATTGAGGTCACCGATGACCACAGAGAACAGTATCAGGGTAAGCAGGCAGGGCGCTTGGCCAGGGAGTTGACCCACTCCTGCTATGCTGAAATCTCTCAGCTACTTCAGGCAGGCTTTTCTTAATGGTTGCACAATGCTGACTACGCGTCTTTTAGCCACGGCTGCAGAACGGCCTGATTTACCATTGCTAGTTTTTTTACCTGGCATGGACGGTAGCGATCTATCACTGCGACAGCAGTCAGGCGAACTTAAGAATCGGTTTGATGCCCGCTGCTTTTGCATCCCAAAAAATGACCTGACAGATTGGGCAGGGTTAGTCGCTCGGTTGGTTGAGCTAGTCACTCTAGAAAAAAAATCTCGCCCTCACCGTTTGATCTATCTGTGTGGTGAGTCGTTTGGTGCATGTTTAGCCTTAAAAGCGATTAGCTCTGCATCAACCCTGTTTGATCGGTTGATTTTGCTCAACCCGGCCTCTTCGTTTAAACAACAGTTCTGGAGTGCCTTTAGCCCCACAGTCGTCAAGTGGATGCCTGGCTATGAACTGGGGGCTTTTGGTCTGCTCCCTTTTTTAATTTCATTTGAGCGTGTCCCCAAGAGTAATCGACAGGCGCTGCTACAGGCAATGCAGCAGGTTACTCCAGAAACTGCCGCCTGGCGTCTATCGCTACTCAATAGTTTTGAGCTTGAGCAAACGGCGTTAACGCAGTTTCGAGCACCCACTCTGCTGGTTGCCTCAGTCGCCGACCGTCTACTGCCCTCAGTCAATGAGGCCCAGCGTCTGGCAAACCTGTTACCGGACCCTCAAATTATTACCCTACCGTACAGCAGTCATGCCTGTCTGTTAGAAACCGGCGTGAGTCTTTATCAGCTACTCAACCAGACTCAGTTTATTCCAGCCCTCAGGGTCTAACTGTGTTGCTAATTGTTGCCAGTTTGCTGCACAGTGTAGCCCTTATCTTGCAAGAGTTTGATCACGCTGTCTTCCCCTACCAGGTGAGCAGCGCCAACAATCACTAAATAGTCTTCAGACTGATTAATATAAGACTCAATATCAGGCATCCAGTTTTGATTACGCTGAACTAGCAGATCCTCATAGGCTTCTGGAAAATCTTCAAACCCATCTAAAATCAGGCTTTCAAAGGTGGGTACATCACCCGATTCCCAGGCAGAAACCATTGAATCCATGACCGTATCCAACGTGTCCAGATCTAGGATAGTTTGCTTAACTAGATCTGCTTGTACAGAGACGGACATGTCGTCTAAAAAACTAAACTGCTCTTCAATTGTTTCTAGCGCGAGAACATTCTTTTGAGCCAGGGTAGCCTCATTAAAAAAGTAACTATCTATGCCATAGGCGGGGTCAAACCCTAGCTGTAGAAGCTTAAAGACAGACAGGTTAACGTATAAAGCCCAGGGTTCAAAGTTGTTAAACCCAATAAAGGGAATCCCCAGATCAGCCGCTGCCTCTTGCGCTAAGAGATAAGTCTCCTCATCTAGAGCATTGTAGATCACCTCATCTGGGCTATCGGGTGTTGCTGCTTGCAAAAAAGTTTGTACCGTTTGCGGGCTTTCTGATTCGCCAATATTAATCTCAAAAACAACTGTTTCAGCATCCTCAAATGCTGCCTGAATTGGCTGAGACAGCGGGTAATCAGTTTCTCTCAAAAGATGGATAGAGCCCAGCAAATATACCGTATTGTTAGGGGATTCAATTTCCCACAAAAACGCATTTTCCTCTGCACTGCTGGGTTGCGTCAGACTCAAAAAAGTAGTCAGAGGCAGTATCGCAGTTAAACAGGCTTTAGACAATATGCGTTTAAGAGTCATGGGTTCTAGGAGTAAAGGGGGGAAACCTGAGGCTTGATGACGTCTTCACATGTTTAGCACATGCAAAGGCTGGCTGGGTTTGCCACTGACCAGTTCTTTCGCCCCCATGCCAGTTTTTGATAATTGCTTTGCTATTGGCCTGGGGTCTGGTTTAGGTTGGCTCAGCCGTAGGCAGCATTATTGTTGGCTGAGCTATTCTAAAAGCTCAGTTCACTGCAGGGTGATATGGGTTTTGATTTTTCTAGCGCCTCAGATTCCCAAGCAAATCCGCTGAGCTATTTTTCAGGCCGTGCTGACGACTATGAGAACTATCGTCCGGTTCATCCAGCATCTGCAATAGATGCTATTTTGTCAGGCTTACATTCTCCAAAACCATTGGTGGCTGCTGATATTGGCTCAGGTACAGGAATTGGTGCACGGCTGCTGGCAGACCGGGGAGTTCGGGTTATGGCAATTGAACCCAATGACGATATGAGAATGGCGGCAGCTCCCCATAAAAGTGTTGAGTTTTTAACCGGAACAGCTGAGCACATTCCGTTAGAGGCTGGATCGGTCGATATTGTATCTTCGTTTCAAGCCTTTCACTGGTTTGATTTTTCCAAGAGTCTGCAAGAGTTTAGCCGGATTCTGAAACCCAACGGGCGATTGGCTCTGGTCTGGAGTTTTTGGGATCAACGCGACTCTGTATCAAAGACATATAGCTGTTTAATTTTTGCAGCATCAAAGGAGTTAGAGCCTCCAGCACAACCCCCTAGAAGAATCAAAACCTGGCTAAAAAAACTACGCTATCAGCTATTTTGGCAGGGTCTCTGGCTACCTGGATTTGTTGATCTCCAGCGGCAGGAGTTTACATTTAGCCAGCAGCTAGATCGACTTGGATTAATCGGGTTAGCTCGAAGTCAAGGGTTTACTCCAGCAGAGGGACCTGCCCTGGATAAGCTGGTGGCCGAGCTAACTGCGTTGCATCAGCACTATGCTGATGAGCAGGATAAAGCAACATTGAGGTACCGGACTTACCTATACACCGCAACCATAGCTAAGGCCCTGTAGAGATAGGGGTTTGGGGGCATAAGTTTAGAAGCTGAGCTAGTTGTTTAAAACCTGAACTTTTTTTCAGCTTAGATTCAGGCAATGATGCAGCTAGCTTGCGATGCTTAGAACTATCAACCACTCGCTCATTGCTAGACCCATGAAATCTGATGCAAATCCTCCTAGAGTTGTGGTTGTTGGCGCTGGTTTTGGCGGTATGCAAACAGCTCAATCTCTTGCTAAGAGTGGAGCCGATGTTCTGCTGATTGACCGTAACAACTACAACACTTTTGTGCCGCTGCTCTATCAGGTGGCGGCTGCCCAGATCGAACCTGAAAGTATTGCCTATCCTCTACGGACAGTGCTGCGTCGTACTAACAGAACCCAGTTTATGCTGGCGAATGTACAGCGGGTCGATTTTGACCATCAGCTGATTGAAACCGATAACGCTGTTGTTCCCTACGATTATCTGGTGTTGGCAACGGGGAGTCAAACTCAATTTATGGGAGTACCCGGTGCTACAGACTATGCCTTTGCGCTCAGAACCTTAGACCAAGCGGTGACGCTACGCAACCATATTTTGCAGCGGTTTGAGCAGGCTATTAGAGAACCTGACCCGATCCGTCGAAAGCAGCTTCTGTCGTTTGTCATTGTTGGCGGTGGCCCAACCGGTGTGGAGATGGCGGGGACACTGATAGAGCTGAAAAAATCTCTCCGGCATGACTACCCTGGTCTTAACTGGCAGGATATGCAGGTCGTGCTGGTTCAATCGGGGGACAATCTGCTGGTGAACTTACCGGCAAAACTGGGTCGCTATACGGCTCGAAAGCTACATAGGCTCGGGGTTAAACTCTACTTTAATGTGCGGGTGAGCCGAGTGACTGACAGTAGGGTAGAACTGTCAGATGGCTGTACTCTGTCGGCTGGCACCGTAGTGTGGGCGGCAGGGCTAGAAGCGGCAACACCAGAGATGGCGGTTGAACCCCAGACGGCACGTAAGCGAAAGTTAACGGTGCGCTCGACGCTGCAGCTGACGGACCATGACACTGTGTATGCCATTGGGGATGTGGCCTATGGTGAGAGTAATGGAAAACCACTGACGGGTGTAGCCCCTGAGGCTCTGCAGCAGGGGGTAGCGGTAGCTCGTAATATTCGTCGACAGCTGTTAGGAAAGTCTCCTAAACCGTTTAGCTACCTTAATAAAGGTAGATTGGCCATTATTGGTGGCTATGGCGGTGTCGGCAAGATTGGCCCTATGTTACTGACGGGGTTTTTACCCTGGCTGATGTGGCTTAGCGTACATTTGGTGTACTTGCCAGGTTTCCGCAATCGTCTCATGGTGTTGTTAAACTGGCTCCATGGCTATGGACGCGGCGACCGGGCCATACGTTTGATTTTGTCGCCCAAATCACTTGTTGCAAGACCTTTAATGCCGTCAGGTTCACACCCTGAAAAGCGTACTGTGATGCATCCCTACGGAAACACAACAACATAAAGATAACGGGCGCATCGCGGTGCACCCCTACGGAAACACATCACACTCTTGCCTGACTGTCGTTACGAACACTTTCTATATCAACATCATTAACTTAGGAGATCTTTTCTATGACTACGCAAAAATATACGCCGCTGATTGCTCGTACTGCGATCGCAATTATCTTCCTCAACAGCGGTATTGGTAAACTCTCTAACTTTGGGGGCACTTCAGAACAGATTGCGAGTGCTGGCTTACCGCTAGCCGGGTTAGTGGCCGTGAGCACCATTGCCTTTCAGCTATTGGGAGGCGCTGCCCTGGTTTTAGGCTACAAAGCCCGGATCGGTTCATGGCTGCTGTTAGCGTTTCTAATACCGGCAACGCTTGTATTTCACAACCCGATTGCCGACCCTAGCCAAATGACTCAATTTCTCAAGAACCTAGCTATTATAGGGGGATTGCTAATGGTTGTCGCCTATGGGTCTGGGCCCGTTAGTCTAGATAACCGTTCAGCCGCCTCCCCTGCCGCCTATCCCGAGGACTCGTTACGATGAAACGAATCCCGGCCTGGTTTATGCATTTTCGTAATCTTCGCACCCGTCTCTTAGTTTGGTACTTTTTACTGGCTGTATCCACGACAGGTATGGCCGTTTGGGTCACCCGCCACATTTACTGTAACCGCCTGTATGACCAGGCAGAAGCCGCGTTGGCAGAGGAGGTTGAGCGGTTCCAACGGACGGCGGAGCCCCTGACTAACCAGCCGACTAATACAGAGACAGCGGCGTTATTTGACCAGGTGTTAGCAAATTATGTCTCCGTTGACAACGAATCAATTATCACGTTTGTCGATGGTCAGTTTTATCAGGCCAGTCGTCCACTGCCTGAGTGGCTGCAGCGTAATTCTGACATTCTGAGTCAGTGGGCCAATGCAGATACATCCACCACCCACTTCTTACAAGAAAATGGTCACACTATCGTTTACATGGTAGAGCCATTGCTGGTCGAGAATGAGGTGAAAGGTGTTTTTGTCGCCATTGAAGATAAAACGATTGCCTATCAGTCCGGGACCAGTGCCATTGGATTAGTCCTTAAGGTCTCGATAGGTGTTTTAGGACTCTTTTTTGTTGTTGCCTGGATTACGGCTGGCCGCATTCTCAAACCGCTGCGGCTAATAAACCAAACAGCCCGCCAGATTACCGAGTCAGACATGACCCAGCGAATTCCGATTCGGGGCACTGATGAAATCACCGCTGTAACGGTCACTTTTAATGAGATGCTAGACCGGCTGCAGGCGGCTTTTGACGGTCAGCAAGAGTTTCTAAAAGATGTTAGTCACGAGCTGCGCACCCCCATTACTGTGATACAGGGGCAGCTAGAAACCTTGGTGTATCGGCCTGAACAACAGGCAGAAACTATGGCCATCATTACCAACGAGCTGCAGCAGATGAATCGTTTGGTCAACGATCTGCTGCTGTTAACGAAGGCCGAACGCCCTGATTTTTTGATTCTTAAACCCGAAGATTTAGACTGGCTAACCGAGGAGCTTTACCTCAAGGCCCGCTCGTTTACCCCAGACCGAGACTGGCGTTTAGAGGCCAAGGGGCTATATCCGGCCACCATGGACCGACAGCGGTTCTCTCAGGCGGTGATGAACCTGGTGCAAAATGCGGTGCGCCATACCCAGCCAGGGGATATGATTGGCCTGGGTTCTGCCGTTACAGACGACACCCTGCGCTTTTGGGTGCGGGATACGGGTGAGGGGATAGCCGCGGCGGATCAGGCCAAAATATTTGAGCGGTTTACACGGGCAACCAATAACAACCGCCAGTTTGAAGGAGCCGGGTTGGGGCTATCGATTGTAAATGCGATCGCACAGGCCCACGGTGGTCGAGTAGAACTTGCCAGTAAGCCAGGGGAAGGGGCCACCTTTACCCTAATTATTCCGTTAGATCCCTTAGCTAATCGGTCAGAACAATCTGAGTATGAATCGCATTCTAATTGCCGAAGACAACCCACACATCGTTGATTTTTTGAGGGCCGGTCTAAAGGCCCACGGCTTCACCATCCTGGTGGTTGAAGAGGGTGGTCAGGTTGTTGAGCTGGCCCACAGCGACGATTTTGACCTGTTAATTTTGGACCTGGGTCTGCCGGGGAAAGACGGTCTGGCCATTATGAGAGAAATTCGAGGGCAGGGCGAACAGCTGCCTATTATTATCTTGACCGCACGAGACGGGGTGGATGATACGGTTACGGCTCTAGAAGGTGGGGCCAATGACTATATTACAAAGCCGTTTCGGTTTGAAGAACTGCTGGCCCGGATCAAGGTGCAGCTTCGCGATCGCAATAGACATCAGCCGCTCACCTCAGAAACACTGCTGAGGGCGGGCGATTTAACGTTAGATTTACTCACCCGTCAGGCAAGTGTGGGCGATCGCATTGTGGAGCTATCGGCCCGTGAGTTTGTTTTGGCAGAAGTATTGCTGAGACATCCAATGCAGGTCATGAGCAAAGAACAGCTTTTAAATCGAGTGTGGGGATATGACTATGACCCAGGCTCTAATATCATTGAAGTTTACATTCGACATTTACGTAAAAAGTTTGGTAGCGGGTATATTGAAACCGTTAGAGGGATGGGCTATCGGCTCAAAAGTCGTCATACTAGCTAAAAGAGTTATCTTCTAGAGAACTGTTATGCCTAACAGGATCTTTTAACCGATCTTGAAGAAGTTTTAAGTATCACAAAAAAATTCTACGAGACCGGTAGTTATGACAATCTAGACGCTTGATAGAGATTGTTGAATGTCTATCTGAGGTGCATTAACAGTCAAACTAATCCCTATACAAAGTACGCATTCTATACATTGTCCCAAAAATCACATCCTCTCAAAAACAAATTCCGCGTTTCTTCTGATATATCTCCTCTAATAAGCTGGGAATTGTATAAACATAGATATCTTATTTGATACGAAAGAAGATATTCCTTCAGTAGATTGCATTTATCTTCATTCTTAAAAAACTATTAATTTCTAAAACCAAATCATTGCTCGTGTGTTAATTCCTGACCCTATTCAAACCACAACAGGGGGGGAACGCTACTTTTCGGAGAATACTCATTTATGACTCAAGAACCGGTACTATCAGGATTTCACGCCCTATCGGATCCTATCCGAATACAAATTCTTGAACTGCTTCAAAATGAAGAGCTTTGTGTCAGCGACATGTGTCAGAAGCTCAACATTGCTCAATCTCGACTCTCGTTTCATCTTAAGTCACTCAAAGTCGGTGGACTGGTCAACGTTCGACAGCAAGGACGTTGGATGTATTACAGCCTAAATAAAGAACAGTTTGGTCATTTGGAGACCTATCTGTCTGGGTACTAGATTTTGACGTCAATTGGACTGGCTGCGCCAAGCTGAAGACATTGAGTGACGTCTTGCGAAAGCACAAAATCTTGATGTTTATCTAATCTTCTGTTATCCCAGTCTAGAGAAGATGAACGGCTGTGCTGATCTTTGAATAATTTAATAAGGTTTATTCTCCTTATGTCTCAGGGTTAACAAACTCTAATACGTAAGGAGTTTTTATTTCTTTCCATACTGTTTGAGTATTTTCTTAAGGAAATATAAGACATTTGACAACAGTATAAAATTGCGTGTTTTTCCCGAGACAAGAAACCACTACCTTGGGCAATCTGAAAACAAGAGAATTTTGTTTAAGCATTTTTGTTATTGAAACTTTTTTTGTACGGTGTAGTTGAGTTACGACTTTATCTCTTACAGACTCTAAATATGAAATCAAACATCGATGCCTTGCTGATTGAAGACAGCTGTTCAGACGCCCAACTGGTTAAAACAATTATTAACTCGTCAGATTCTGAAAAACCCAAGCTACATCACGTTAAACGGTTTAGGGAAGCTCTGGAAATCCTTGAGACTAATACCTTTGATGTTGTTTTACTGGATCTTAATCTGCCTGATGGGCGCGGGTTAAAGTTGATTAAGCAATTAAAACAGCTTGTTCCAAAGACACCGATTGTGGTGTTCACGGGTCTTCAAGATCAAGCCATGGCCGATGCAGCGCTACAAGAGGGTGCTCAAGATTATGTAGTCAAGTCGGATACGTTTTCTCCGGTGCGATTGTCGCAGCTAGGACATACAAATATTGGTAATTTACTGGTTCAGCGGCTTCAATATGCCATTAAACGGACAGAATTAGCTCAGAAGTCAGAGATTAAGCAAGAACGCTATGCTTTGATTGCTCAAGGAGCTAATGATGGCATTTGGGATTGGGACTTGTCCAACAACCGGATTTATTATTCGCCGCAGTGGCAGTCTCGGTTGGGATTGTATAGCCATGACTGCAGCAATAGTCCAGATGAGTGGCTATTGCGCATTCATCCAGAAGATCAGACACACTTTAAGCAAAAACTACAAGATTATCTGGCTGGTGAATATCAGCAGTTCCACTGCGAATATCGTATTCAACATGCTAATGGAGACTATCTTTGGGTATTAACGAGAGGTACAGCGTTATGGGATGAGGCAGGTATTCCCTATCGAATTGTGGGTTCTCAAACCGATATGACGGCTGTAAAACGAGTCCATCGTGGACAACAAAAACAGGGATTTGCACAAACTACGTTACAGACAATTGCGATTGGTATTATTTCAAACCTGGCATCTCTCTATCTCGAAAGCGACCGCTACAGCGAAGCTGCGCCTTTGCTAGAAGGAACATTAACCATGCGTAAGTGGTTGCTAGGAGATACACATTTTGACGTGGCAATTAATCTCTATCAGCTGGCAATCCTCTACGATGATCAAGGCCGGTACAAAAAAGCTGAAGCACTCTATCGAGAAGCACTTCAGCTTTTTGAAGAAAATCTCGGGTCTAAACATACCTACACCAATGTAATTCGTATCAAAGTGTTGCTTATTTCCAGAATGAACCAGGTAATTGGCATTTAAGTCGTTCCCCAAATTCCGGGGGCTTTGGCCTCCTTCTAATTAAGCTCCATTAACACCCACAAAATTTAATGGCCTGTAATATTCTTTTGGTCGAAGACTCGTCTACGGATGCCGCAATCATTATGGCTGCGTTTAAGAGCATCGGCTACTCTGGAAAAATTCAGATTGTTTGTGATGGCACCGAGGCTATTGATTTCTTAGAACAGATCGGACTCAATCATGGGAATGATTTGCCCCAGCTTATTTTGCTTGATCTTAATTTGCCACGTAAATCGGGACATGAAATGCTGCACGATATCAAGGTCAATCCAATCTGGCAAGCCATTCCGGTCATTGTGTTTTCTAGCTCCTCAAGACCTGTTGATATTGCTAAGAGCTACCGGCTTCATGCCAATGCCTATGTTGTTAAGCCGATTGTTCTAGAAGACTATCGCCTGACGGCACAGCGGATTTGTGATTTTTGGCTAAAAACAGTGAAACTACAGCTAGAGTAAAACCCGATGTCGCTTTACAATCAATCATCTCCCGCTGGAGCACTATCTTCGCTCAGGTAATCGATGGCAATTGTAAAATAAAAAGTTGAGCCATTGCCAGGCTCTGATTCTACCCAGATATGACCGTGATGTCGCTCCACAATTTTTTTACAGATGGCCAAACCAATACCATACCCTTCCTTTTCTTCACGCGTGTGCAATCGTTGAAATAGAGCAAACGTTCTCTCTTGTTGCTCTTTGGGGATGCCGATACCGTTGTCTTTAATACTTATCAGCCAGCTGTCTGACTGCTGTTCAGCTGTGATATGAATGCGGGGAGGTTCAGCACCATGAAACTTGATTGCATTACTAATCAGGTTCTGAAATAGCTGAATTATCTGATTTTCATCTATGTTGAGTGTCGGTAGGGTATCGTAGGTAACCACAGCTTGAGACTCTTCAATGGCAGAGTTTAAGTTGGTTACAACCGCAACCAGCACCTGTTCGATATCTACAGTTGTAAAGGTAATTTCTCGATGGGTCGCTCGTGAAAAAGCTAAAATACCGTTAATCAGGCCATACATCCGAATGCCACCGTCGACAATATTGCTAATGTAGCCATTGGCAGTGATATCTAGCTGATCGCTGTAATCTCCTTCGAGTAGTTGGGCAAAAACAGTCATCGCTCGCAGGGGCTCTTGGAGATCGTGGGAGATAACATAGGCAAACTGTTCTAGATCGGCGTTGGACTGTTCTAAAGCTCTGGCTCGCTTGACTAGCTCACTTTGGGCCTGCTGACGCTCCAAAACTTCAGCCTGCAGCTGCTGATTGGCTTGTTTAATCTCAGCCGCTCGGTCTTCAACAAGTTCTTCTAAATGCTCTCGGTAGCGGGCAAGCTCAGCCTGAGTCTTATTTTGTTCTGTAATATCAACCAGCATTGCCAAAGAGCGTACAAGTGTCCCAGAAGTATCTCGTTCTGCTGTTGCAGACAGCAACACATCGCGAATGCTGCCGTCTTTGCACACCCACTGATAGGGAACTTTATTGCAAACTCCAGTCTCAAAATATTCTGGCAGCACGACATCTTCGGCATACTGACGAGATTCTGGAGTTAAAAACTCTGTGGATTTACGACCGATGACTTCGCTACGTTCATAACCAAAGGTTTGCAGCCAGTAATCACTAGCGCTGATGATCTCACCCTGAGTATTGATGGAATGGAGCATAACAGGTGTGTTTTCATACAGACTCCGATAGCGAGCTTCGCTTTCGTGGAGTTCTCTTTCGGCTGCTTTGCGATCGCTAATGTCAACGGCGGTTCCCAATATTTGTCTTGGCTGGCCTTCGGGCGAGCGCATAAAGATCACGTCCTGGCTATACAGCCAGCGCCAGTTTCCGTCCATGTCACGAACCCGATATTCAATACTAAAAGTATTGGTCTGAGTCTCGTCTACCACAGACTCAAGAATCGTCTGGTGATAGGCTGCGATCTTGCCCAAATCTTCTGCATGAAAAAGATGGCTGTCTAAGTCAGCACCGACTGCCTGTATGCCTGCTTGAGTGTGACCCAGCATTTCTTCAAGAGAACGATTGACATAGACATTCCGCTTTTCAAGCAGATCATAAATATAAATACTGTTAGGCGTAGTCTGGTTAATTGATTCCAAAAAATGCTGGCTATTCTTTAATTCAGCTGTGCGGTTTTGCACTTCTTGTTCTAGAACTTCATTCGCTTTGCTCAGGCTGGCTTCTGTCGCCTTTAGCTGCAGCTGGGTTTGCTTGATCTCGTCAATATTGACAAATGTGAGAATCAAACCGTCAACCATCTGATTTTCCGTCAGGTATGGGTAAACTCGCATTAGCAAGTGAGACCCCTGACGCTTGACCTGAACTTCTTGTTCAACGGCCCTGCCCTGTTCTTTAACTTGCTCAAGTAGCTCAAGCAGCTCAAGATTGTCTAAATTATGAGAAAGATGTCCAATTGAGCGAGAAATATCTGTATCAACTAAATTGCAGGCAACTGTAGCCGCAGGGGTAAATTTTCGAATTCGTAAATTGTTGTCTAGAAAGACGACACCAACTTCGATATTTCCCAGCAGGTTGTTCAAATCATTGTTAAGCTCAGTCAACTCCTGAATTTTGGACTGATACTCGGCATTGACTGTGTAGAGTTCTTCATTGACCGATTGCAGTTCCTCGTTGGTGCTTTGCAGTTCTTCATTAGACGCAATCAGTTCTTCATTTGTGGCCTGCTGCTCTTCGTTTGTGGTCTCTAATTCTTCAATCGTGGCCTGCAGATTTTCTCGAGTTCTCTGCAGTTCTTGTTCTAGCTGCGAAATATATTGGGCCGTGTCAGTATCAGCCTCAAATCGGCTTGGGAGGGCACTCACATCGGGCAGAGGACTGTCGTTTGCGATCGCAATGACAAAAAACTCACTGGTTGTGCGGGTAGCCAGCTGTTGGCTTATCTCTAGCTTCACGACCAGGTCATCATATCCAGGTTCTGTAATCCGTAAACTGTTGTATTGCACACTGTTTTCTTGTCCTTGCCGGACACGATGCGATGCCGTGCTGAGCGGTAGCTGAAGTGACTGGGGCAGCATCTGAATCAAATCTTTTGAGCTACGACCGTCAGGTACTTTAAGTAGATTTAGCATGTCACCGCAGACATACAACAGATTAAGCTGCCTATCGACCAGCACACAAGTCATTTTTCGCTGGCGTAAGAATGCTTTAAAGGCTGCAGCCAGCAGTGGGTCAAAACGCGGGGGTTGGGTAACGGCGCCATTAGGGGAAGTACGCAGCTGCTTGAGGCTAAGGCCACCGACTGCAGCAAGAGTTAGCGGCAGCTTGACATCCCGTAATTTTTGATGAAGTTTCCACTTACGGTGCAGTGGTGTAAACTCTCCTTCTAGTACTCCTAGTGTTTCTGATTCACCTAGAAAAAGTACACTTTTGACCTTTAAGGCAAAATGTAAGTTGCGCAATACCTGGATTTGTAGCTCAGGTTGCATATAGATCAACACGTTGCGACAGCTGACCAGGTCCATATGGGTAAATCCAGCATCTTTAGTCAGGTTGTGGCTGGCAAAAATGATCATTTCTCGCAGCGAGCGCGATACCTCAAAGCGACCGTCTTCCCTTTGGTCAAAAAAGCGCTTGAGGCGATTCTCACTGAGTTCGTTGACAGCTGATGCCGGGTAGATTCCTGTAGACGCTTTATTTAGGGCAACCTGATCAATATCTGTAGCAAAAATCTTAGCTTCAATCGAAGGCTGATGCCGATCGAGAAGTTCTCTCAACAGCATCGCCATAGAATAGGCTTCTTCACCTGTCGCACAGGCTGTAATCCAGATTCGTAGAGTTTTTCCGGGAGCGATTTTGTCAATTAGCTCGGGTAAAATGGTCCGCTCTAAAATGGTCCATGCTTCTGCATCTCTAAAGAAGCGAGTGACCGTGATTAATAAGTCGTTCCGCAGAGCGCTGCGCTCGTCCGCTGAGGTTTCTAATCGACGGATATAGCTGTCTAAATCTCGATAGCCTGCGATCAAACAGCGTCGCTGAATGCGTCGAGTAATGGAGCTAGGTTTGTAGTGGGTAAAATCAAGATCTTCATATTGTTCTATAATATGAACAATTTGCTGTAGCTGAAGCGGGGCCAGCTGGTTGTGTTGGTCATCTCGGAACGCCTGTAGCTCAGCGGGGGAGGTGACAAATTGGTAGGTCGCCTGAGCCAGCTCGCCGGGAGACAGCACAAGATCAACAATCCCTGTAGAGATAGCACTTTGAGGCATTCCGTCAAATTCTGCAGTGGCTGGGTCTTGGGCCAGAACAATCCCTCCTATTTCAGAGACTTCTTGAATTCCTCGCGAACCATCGCTGCCGGTCCCTGACAAAATAATGGTGATGGTATGCTCTCTGATTTCTGTTGCTAACGACTGAAAAAAATAATCAATCGGAAAATTTGGCTGCTGACGACCCTGCCCTCGATCTTGGGGAATGAGATGCAAACGATCGTTTTTGAGTACTAAGTTTTGACCCGGTGGTATGAGAAAAACCGTGTTTGGAGCCAGGGATACGTGTTCTGTTACCTGCTGCACAGCCATATTGGTCCGTCGCTTGAGTAGTTGACTCATCAAGCTTTTGTAGTCAGGCGACAAATGTTGAACTACGACAAACGCAGCCCCGCTATCGCTGGGTATATTATCAAAATATTCTTCGAGAGCGCGTAGCCCCCCTGCGGAAGCACCAATACCGACAACAAAGAAATCAGTAGGAGCAGTGTAGCCATCGGTCGCATCTACCATCGGTGAGTGCTAGTCAGATATACAGACAGTTTATGATGGTAGCGCAATCCCTTAATGTTAAGCCTCCGTAGTTTCTCGGTACTATCAGGCCAATTCTTTAGGAGTCTCAGGGAGGTCGGCCTTTTGATAAGCCTCTTTTTTGAGATCCAAATGTGGCTGCTCAAATTAGACTCAAATCTAATTTTTCTGCCGTTTAAGAGAGAGTTAACTCTCAAAAATTAGACCTAAATCTAATAAATACAATTCTGCCAGGGCGTTGCCAGCAACCAGCAGACTGCGATGCTATAAATCTCGCTTGAGCAATTCTGACACAGCTGTAAAGAACAGATAGACTAAAACAGTATGGTCTTAGAATATTTTTCCAGTCGTTGGATACCTCAGCAACAGATTGCTTTATGTCTACTGAGATCACTCAAAAATGGGAGATGGCGCTGTCAAACTGTGCTCAAGAGCCCATTCATATTCCAGGTGTAGTTCAGTCGTTTGGAGCACTGTTGGCGACAGATAGAGCGTTGGAACAGATCACCCATGTTTCGGCTAATCTCGGTTCGGTCCTAGGTCAAGACGAGAGCTGGAGCAACACCGACATATTGGGGCAGTCTTTGGAGACTGTACTACCCGGTGAGCTGATTCATGACCTGAACAATGCGGGTGGGCTGCCAACAGTAATGGACCAGCGCTATCGGCTAGGGGTTTATGAGATTCAGGGACAGACACTTGATGTCAGTATTCACTGTACTCAAACTCGCACGTTGATTGAGATCGAGCCCATCGTTTTAGACCGAGATACCCATACTCCGTTAGTGATGCGGGCAAAGTTGATGCTCGAACAATCGTCTAACTCTGACCAACTGCTGGCTCTCGCAGTCGAAGAGTTGCGCAACACAACCGGATTTGACCGCGTCATGGCCTATCGCTTTTTATCAGACGGTGCTGGCGAAGTCGTGGCAGAAGCTCGCAGTCCTGGAGCTGATTCATATCTGGGTTTACGCTACCCGGCATCTGATATTCCAGATAGGGCCCGCAATCTGTTTTTGAGAACGGGGGTCCGGGTAATTTCTGACGTTGCTACTACTACAGTTCCGCTGATTGCCTTTGACAAAGCAGAAGCTCCCCTCGATCTATCGCTTGCTATAATCCGTGGTGCGGCACCGCTTCACAATGAATACCTTAAAAATATGGGCGCTAGAGCGAGTATGGCCGTCGCCATTACGGTTAATGGTCAGCTGTGGGGGCTATTTGCCTTACACAACCTGCAGACTAAAATTGTGTCCCCTGATCTACGGACGGTGGTTGAGCTATTTAGGCAGTTGTTTTCTCTACGGTTTCAGCAGGTTCTGGCTGAGGAAAAGTTTTGCGATCGCAGACGAACTGCCTCCACCTTAGATAAGGTACTCTCCATTCAGTCTGAACCATCAGTGCACAAAGACTGGACAACTCTCATTTTTCAATCTAGTCAGCCACTTTGTCAGTTACTATCGGCCCATGGGGTAGCGTTTGTAAGTGAGCAACAGGTGCTGGCAAGCGATGGAGAGATTCCCCCTGAACCAGAGATTTTAGCCCTGGTCAAGCACTACAATCACTCTGCACAAACAGATATCATCACAATAGAATGTTTGCGGCATCTCGATATCTCTGATATTGACACCTGGGGCAAGAGCGCTGGGGTTCTCTGTTTTATAATTCCTGCTGACGAGCCGCTTTATCTTGTTTTCTTTAGAAACGAAATTCTCAGCAACATCCGCTGGGCCGGTAATCCAAACAGTCAAGAACTGATAGAAGATACCGCCAACCTCAGGTTGCGTCCACGGCGGTCGTTTGAAGAGTACCAGGAAATTGTAAAGGAGCGCTGTTCCCCCTGGACGTCGTCTGACCTCAACATTGCTCTTGAAATCCGCACTGAACTGATTCGTCTCGCTAAAGTTAACGTCCAAGACTTTCAACAGCGGCAGCAAAATCTTTTAATAGCAGAACTCAATCACCGAGTCAAAAATATTCTGGCATTGATTCGCGCGATTGCCCGCCAAACCGAAAAATCTAGTAGCTCTCTAGCGGAGTACACAAGAACCCTAGAACGTCGCATTGCCGCTCTGTCTACTGCCCATGACTTAGTCACAGGGCATGGCCTAGAGTGGCCGAGCTTGAGAAATTTACTTGCCATTGAGCTGCGTCCCTATCTAAATGATGTAGAACCACAAGTGAGTCTTACCGGACCCATAATCGGCCTCAAAGCCAGTTTTGTCCCAATCTTTGTGTTGGTTCTCCATGAACTGACATCTAATGCAGCCAAATATGGTGCCCTATCAATAGCATCAGGCACCGTGACTGTATGCTGGAGCGAATGCGACGGTGGGATTCAACTTATCTGGCAGGAGTCTGACGGACCAACCGTTGTTGGCCCGCAGCGACGAGGGTTTGGACAAGAGCTGATTGAACGAGCAATTCCCTATGAGTTTGAAGGTGAGGCTACGATTCATTTTCCACCGTCTGGGGTAAAGGCTAAATTTTGGCTACCCAATAATCTAATCCGCTGGGAGCAGGATAAAAGTGTCGAAACTAGCACTGTTTCAACAACCTCGCCCCCTGAGTCTCTTGACCAAGGTGAACAGAGCAAAATTTTGATTGTAGAAGATAGCTTATTAGTCGCTATAGAGATGGAAAATACGCTCAAAAAAATTGGTTTTGAAGCAGCTACTTCCGTTCCCAGTGTTTCTCGCGCTTTAGAATGTCTGCAACAGGAGCGTTATCGGCTCTGTTTACTCGATATCGATCTCAAAAAAGAAACAAGCTTTGAGATTGCCAACTTTCTACTTGAAAGGGCCATTCCATTTATATTTACCAGCGGCTACAACTCCAAATACATCATACCGGAGTCTCTAAAAGCAATACAGCTCTTGAAAAAGCCGGTTGATGCGTTAAAGTTAGAGACGCTGATTAACGCTCTGCTTAGCTAACAACACTTCTGCCCCTTAGGTAGCAACAAAGTTTGACTTTTAAGCTGTGGGCATAGCAATGCTCAAGATTGGGTTTGCTTGAGGGAATAGATGATATAAGCTGGTGTTGAGGCATTATAAGCAACTAAGCATACTAGAGAGCAGTTATGGCCACGATACTTATCTTCGAAGATGATGTGGCTTTGGCACTTCATTGGCGAAAGATTCTAGAAACTAGCAATCATTCTGTATGTTGTTGCACAACCGTTGAAGATGCCCTAAATATGGCTACGACCACCCATCCAGATTTAGTCGTTATCGACATGATGGTTAAGCAAGGCGGTCAATTTATTCCAAAAGGGGGGCTAACCCTGCTGTCTCAATTGAAATTACACTATGAAGAGTCGCCCTATATTATCGGCGTCAGCGGCTTTAAGCCAGGGATGTACAGTCAATCTACAGCCCTAGAAATTGCTAAACATACTGGCGTGGATATTGCCCTCTATAAACCGATCTCGGCTGAGCAGCTGTCAAACGCTGTTGCCGAGCTATTGGCTAACAGACACTGAGATAGACAATGTTCCCATCGTAACGTTTCGACCAAGTGTTCTAACAGTTTGCTTGTGCTGTTTAAAAGTTAAACAGCACCGCTGTGTTTGATTTATCGTCAGTCAAACTGTCGGGGGTAAGTACTTTACACCCTGTTACATTTTGTATGCACATCACCGGTTGTCTATAGGGAATTTACGTATATTCCCGGTGTAACATAAATTTTATGTGAATACGGATATCGGTAAGGCACCATTCTTTTTAGAAGCAGTATGCTTCACTCGGATAGTATTTTTCTTTGTTGCTAATGTTTAAGCTGCATCGGATAGTCTCTACAGACATCTGCAGTGAAGGTTATCTGTAGCTTGGGGGGGGTGTGAGTTTATAGAGATATGGTGGAAACAGTCAGCACAGCTCGCGCTCTTATCTGAGGGCTTTTGCCTGAGGACATAGCGCCACTTCTTTGGTGTGCAGGCTGTGCACATATTTTCTCTCTGTATAAAAAGCACGATTTGCAGGCTAGACGATGTGTCCTAGCTGCGGGCTAGACAATGTGTCCTAGCCTTGATGAACTTTCTACATAACAAGGTTAATAAAGAGCGAGGTTAGATAAAGAGATGGTTACTCGCCAGTCGCTGACTATTTCAAAAACTCTTTTCTCTTGGGTATTACCACTTTTAGTGGTTTTAGTTGCTTGGAATACTAAACCCCTGCCAGCCTATGCCCACCGCCCCCACGATGTAGTACCTCAGGTGGTTGTCTCACCTAGCTATGACCGGGACAATACTGTCTTTGCCCTGGTCCGTAAAAATCTATTGCGGTCCAACGATGGGGGTGAAACCTGGTTTCGCTTAACCAACGGTCTGGACAACCATCAAGAGTTGAACGGATTAGCCATTGCTGCCAACAATCAATCGATTCTTTATATAACAACTGCCGGAGATGGTGTTTACGGTTCCAGGGATGGCGGCAACACCTGGGGCCCCTTTAAAAATGGAGTGACGGAGCCTGACCTGCTTTGGGTTGAGGCGGCTCCCGATAATGCTCAGCTGGCGTTTACTCAATCTCACGATGGGCACCTCTATCGCACAGAGACTGGTGGAGACCAGTGGCTGGAGGTGCTGGACAATGTGGCAGCCGTTTCGATGGCCTTTGCCCCAGATGGTTCGTTTGTATTGCTTGGGGATGAACAAGGCCAGATCTGGCGCTCTGAGGATGAGGGTGTTTCCTGGCAGGTAGCTAATCAGCTCAAAGATGTAGGGGCAGTGGAGACGCTTGCGATCGCAGCTGAAATTTACATCGGCACTGAGCTAGACGGGGTATATCGGTCAGCGGACGAGTTGCAGACCGTTACCCCCATGAATCAAGGGCTGTCGGATCTGCGTAGCCAGGACCTGCGGGTAGCACCTAGCGGTGAGCTACTGCTCTCCACATGGGAGGCGGGCCTGTGGCAGTGGGACTCGACCCAGTGGCAGCCGATGGCCCAGGGGCTAACGCGGGATAAGCAGGCTGACGATATGGAGGTGCCCCACTTTGAAGAGATTGCTATTTCGCCCGCCTACCAGCAGGACGCTACTCTATTTTTAGGCGGATTTGACGGGCTGTTTCGTAGTCAGGACGCCGGGCAACGGTGGGAGGAATTAGAGGCCCTCTCGTATGGAACGGTGGTCAGTATGGCTGTGTCGCCCACCTTTGCAGAAGATCAAACCGTTGCGATCGCCACCTATGTTGGGGAGCTATACGTGACCAACGACGGCGGCAATACCTGGCAGACCATGCATGAGAATCTGTACCTGCCCCTGTTTACCAATCACTTTAGACCCCTAGATGCGGCCACTAGCGAGCAAGATCCCCGTCGCTTCTTTGATATTGCCCTCTCCAGTAACTACGCCAACGACAGCACCCTTTTTTCGTCGATTCTTTACACCAAGATTCTGCGCTCAACTAATGGAGGGCAACGGTGGTCCGTGCATCCCCTCGCTCAGGAAGTTCGCGGTGTCAGCCTGGCCGTTTCGCCAAACTTTGAGGCCGATCAAACGGTTTTTAGTACCAACCAAAAGGGCATCGTCTTTCGCTCTCAAGATGGCGGCAAACACTATGACAAGATCGGTAAGCTAGACAAGCAACACGGTAATGACTCTCCGTCTCTGGTTATCTCGCCTGATTTTGTCAATGACAAAACCCTCTTTAATACTGGCATACTAGGCATTTACAAAAGTGATAATGCCGGTAAAAGCTGGTCGCTGCTAACGGACAGTCCAGAATTTGAAGACCTCCCTGCGGCACAAATAGCTCTCTCACCAAACTTTGCCGATGACCAAACTCTCTTTGTCGCCTCAGGTCAGGGGCTTTATCGCACTGAGGATGGGGGACAAACCTGGAAGAAACTAAACAGTACCAGCTATGGCGACAACCCGTTTATAGAAGCGGTTGATGTCTCACCCAACTACGCTAACGATAAAACTGTTATGGCCAGCGTAAGGGGGCGGGGTCTGTTTAAGAGTCAGGACAGTGGCAACTCATTTAAGGCCGTGGGTGATCCCAATCTTATCTTTTCTCGCTATAACCATGTCCCCTGCGCCGGACGTGCTCTGCAGTTTTCTCCCAACTATGCAGAAGATGACACCGTATTTGGATTTGGGGCTGCTGGTGCTGCCGTTTATAAATCTACCGACGGAGGTGAAACCTGGAACATACTATCTGTACCTCGACTGAGGATTGACCGGATTTCATCGGCGGCCCCTCTGCAGACTGTCGGCATGTTTTTGAACATAAATAAACGACGGCTGATTGGCGTCAGTGTACTAGCGGCCCTAACAGTAGCAGGGGTTGCCCTGTTCAAACGGATGTCGTTTGAGCAACTGTCCACCCGTCGCATTCGCCTGCTGATCTGCATAGCCGGTGTTGCTGCAGCTCTCGGCTGGGTTGCCTTTGAACGACTCTTTGCGCCTCAACAGTCGGCAGAAAACGGCTTCTTTATTTGTCTAGGCTTTGCCGCTGTTTCCTGGTTAATCACCAGCCCCTGGTTTGCCCGACGCTTTGTCCCTGAAACCACTGCCGAATCTTTAGGAGCGATCCGCATCATTAGCTGCGGCACCTTGGTGCTCATGACTCTGTGGATGGAGGATCTGCCCAGTAGTGCCCTGCTACCGATTGAGATTCGCCACTCCATGGGGGTGATGGATTATTTCTATAATATTCCTGGATTTGACGCATTCTCTCGTCATCAGCCTAGCCTACAGCTTTTTGAGTGGATAACGGCGCTACTACTACTCTTGGGTACTGTCGGTTTTAAGACCCGCTGGGTACTGCCGTTAGGAGCCCTCTTCTATCTAATTTTGGGTGGTATTTTGCGACAGTACACCTGGTTTTACCATACTGGGTTGCTCCCCGTTTACCTGCTGGCCATCCTATCTTTTGCACCGTGCAACGATGCTCTTTCAGTAGATCGCTGGTTAAAACAGCGGCGCGGTGAGCCCGTACCTGTCGCCGATGAACCTGCGCAAATTTACAGCTGGGCGCGCTATGCCTGCTGGCTAATTTTGGGGATTTCTTATATTCAGGCCGGGCTGAGTAAGATTTACTTCTCTGGGTTCTACTGGTGGGATCCCCAGAACCTTAAGGCTAAATTGCTCTCTACTACGTTAGAGCCATTGCAAACTGACTGGAGTGTTTCCCTACATTTGGTGAATGCTCCGGATGTTGTATTTGGCTTGTTGGGCTTGTTGGGGCTATATGGTGAGCTAGCCTACGGCTTGGTGCTCTTTTCCCGCTGGGCTCGCTGGATTATGCCAGCTGCCATGGCTGCAATGCACGTAGGCATTATCTTTCTTCAAAATATTGTCTTTTTTGACTTAATCCTGGTGCAGCTAATCTTTTATGATTACACAGCCATCCGCCGCTGGTTAAATAAGCGCGGCTGGTTTAAGTTTGGCCAGGATAAACCCTATAAAGAGGAGTCGTTACGTCCCAAACGGATATTTTTCTACCCAATTTTGGTTTCGGTGCTGATTGTTACCATGTCATTTATCTGGGTGAAACATCGAGAGTACTACCCACTAACCTCTCTCCAAATGTTCTCTGGCTATGACAACTCAGGTATTGTTGGCTACAACAAGCTGATTGCCCACTATGAGTCTGGGGACAAGGTGCACGAGCCGACCCATAAGTTTATCTATGCGCCCATGAATACGCGCTATCGGTTGACGTTTAGAGACTGTCATCAAGGGTCTGCTGAACGGGTAAAAAAATGCAATAGCCTACTCCAGGCATTTGGCGATGTCCATAATCAAAAGGCCCAGGGAGAAAACAGAATTACCGCATTTGAAGTGCAGCGATGGGTTTGGGACTACTTTAACGACCCGTCTGATCCTAACTACGGCAAGCTTGAGAAATCGCACCTATATCAGCTCAAACAATAAACTTTGGGGTTAGTTTTGATACGTTGGCTAAAAGTGACCGTCGTTACTCTGGTGGTACTGCGGTTTAACCTCAATTATTCATCAGCCACTCGGACGAGGCTAGAAAAAGAGCCTGAAACGGAATAGAATCAGGCTCTTACAAAGATATAAGGGCTCCATTGTGCCATGACAGGGTGTCAATCAGACCTACCATTAGATTTTGGCTCAATCGGCGTTTTAGGGAGCTAGGCAAGCAATGTAGTCAATAGACTGCCCAGCAAGGCTTTCCCTCTTTTTCTAGCATTATGCACAAATTCAAAGAATCCCAAATAGAGCGGTAATTTCTCTTGTGAGATG
>JBCDIX010000034.1:0-68183 GCA_038748405.1 Cyanobacteria bacterium P01_H01_bin.21
CCCCATGTGACCGACTCGGTGGAGTCTGCGATCGCATCTGTCCAATCGGGTCAAACCGACTTTGCCATTATCCCTTTGACCGATCCGCTACCCGTCGATATCACCGGCACCATCATCGCCTACGACAGCCTGGTCCCGGTGGTCGCCTTTAATTACCCAGACCGCACTAAAGGACTGCCCAATGCCTTAAATGGCGAGATTACCCTATCAGAACTAAAACAGTTATATACCGGCGAGATCGGCAACTGGCAACAGCTCAGTACGTCTGATTTAACCGTTAAACGCTATTGGGTTGATGACCCCACTGTTCAGAGAATCGTTGCCCGACGGATCTTTGATTCACCTCAAGAGGCTGAAACCACGGAGAATTCATCATTTATCAGCTCGTTTATCAATATAGAAGAACCCGATGCGTTGCCGACACTGACAATGTTGCGCTGGATTTTGCAAGATTTTGAGAATACTACCATTGGCAGCATTGGTATTGCGCCCCTGAGTCAGGTGTTTGGCCAGTGCTCGGTATATCCGCTGGCGCTAACGGAAACGCGTAGGTCGGTTGCACCGCTGGTGTTTAGTAACGGTAAAGCAACGGGACCAGAAGAAGATTTGTGCGATCGCAAAGGCAGCTATCAACCTAATGCTCAGGCTCTACGCAGTGGAGCTTATCCTCTGGCTTATCCTCTGGTAGTTATCTATCCTTTTGATAACAGTCGTTCTCCTATTGGTAAAAAGTTGGCAGAGCTGTTGTTGACCCAAGAAAGTCAGACTTATCTGAGGTCCTTGGGTATGGTATCAGCCTATCCACTAGCGACACCGTAAACCGTGCTGTTCTTCTCTAATTTAGTTTTATCCTGTGGCTGTTAAAGTTGAAATATCTTAATAGCCGGTGTGTTGCTTAATCTGAGAGACTCTAATTGCTACAGATTATAGGAGCTGGAAATCGGGTTTCTTCTAGCTCCTTTTTTTGTGTCGTGGATCATAGCCGCTGTTATCCAAAGTTTTTAGCGATCGCTGTTGTGATCTGTGCAAAGCTATATTTTCTAAAAGATTTAATTAAAAGTGCTGTTACCCCTAAATAAATAGCCTATAGAATGTGGGCAGTATGTGGAGGAAAAACAATGGTAAACACTATCAATAGTTTTTTCCCAGACATGTCCCCTACAGTTGTTGTCATTGGTTATGGCAATCCAAATAAAGGAGATGATGCGATTGCTCAAGCAGTAGTAGAGCAGCTTCAAACGTTAAACTCCAATAACCTTAAAGCGTATTCAGTCAGCCACCTGACCCCAGAACTTTCTAGCAAATTGGCCCACGCAACTGTGGCCATCTTTGTCGATGCCTGTAAATTAAGAAATACAAATACGGTACAGGTTAAGGCATTAAACGCCTATGGTACAGAAACAACCGGATCTGCCTTGCCTGGGTTTGGTCATTCCTGCAGTCCCAGTTCACTGCTGGCGCTTACTCAATCTGTTTATGGTCATGTGCCCAAAGCCTGGTGGCTCGAAGTACCGGCAGATAATTTCACCCTGGGTAGCCCCCTGTCGGCGTTAGCAGAGCAGGGGGTGAGTCAAGCATTAAATACAATTACTACATTGATTGAGTCGGGGGCTGAGACCGGCTCATAGGGAGCTGTTTGCATAAACACACTCAAGAAAAAGCTCAGTGTTTATGCAAACATTGAGCTTAGGAGTTCACCACGATTAACTCGAGGCTACGCTGGTCAACAGCTTAGCGATTGTAACCCTGTCAGGAGCCAGAGCAACAGACTCTGTTAACTCATAGCGGACCGGCTCCGGTCATAGCCAGCAAAGTCATGGGGGACTTTTCCCTGAATATGGCTCTCATAGTCAACAGCTTCTTGGGTTGGTAAACCAACATCTTTAGCCGCTCGCACAAGCATCGAATGTTCACGCCGACGGATATTACCCAGATGCTTCATCACAAGTCTACGCATCCAAACATTGATCGGTGGAAACTCGACAGGAGCAACGTCAGCAGTATTGACAACAGCTTTAGGCACGTCTGCAGGAGCCGTTGCCCCAACCGTATAAGCCACACCTCGATAGACCAGCTTTGCCTCAAACGGATAAGCTGGTGGAGGATTATCAACTGCTCTAAATTGAACAGTTTGACCACGATACTTGCCGACATCTCCTGTGGGATGAGTAGTCAAATAAGTAGGCTTACAGCTGTAAGAAACACCACGATAAGTCAACATAATGTCGCCTCCTTAAACTATGTAGCGAAGAGAGGCGCGTTCCTTCAGGATAACTCCTTACTTCCGTCTCTTTGAGGGGCCTATCCTTGAACGGAGACTTCCTCAATAAAGAGATGAACGATTTGTCCTACAACAGTATTATCCTATACGGTTTAATCTTTTACTCACGATGTTTACACATTGATACCTACAGAAACAGCTGTTGGTGCGATATCGACAATACGTTGTTGCACTAAACTATGTCTTCTTCATAAGTTTCTCAACTTCTCAAAGTAGCCTGTAGCTAGAGTATCTTTGAGATTTTTTTAACATCGGATTGAGGCATCTACCTATGAGAAACGATGTAAAGTCTAGAACCGCTGGTATTGGATTGCCTCGACTAGTGTTAATCAGTGCATTTCGTCTCAGCATGATTTGGGATTTGCTAACTACTTTTCTGGGCTCTCTGCTGATTTTAGATGGAGTTCACTTTATTGCTCTTGGGTTAAGCCTGGTGGGTACCTTGATTGCCGGAGCGTTTAACTTTTCAACTCGGTCTATTTGGGAAGGTCACCGTACCAAACAAATCGAGACGTATGTACTAAGACTGGCCTGGGTGTTAGCCATCCTCTTTGACTTTTGGACATCCTTTATCTGTAACGTTACCTATGTGGCTCTAGGGCGATTTGAGCTGGGTAGCTCGGCTGCCTGGGGATATATTTCACAGATCACATGGGAGCAACATCTGATTGTGTTGGTAATTACCCTATTTGCAACAATGAGTCCGATGATGGTGGGGTTAATTAGAGAGCGAAATCCAAATTTTCTGTCTTAGTCCTGACTCATTGTGACTATTCAACGGCAGCTCAACACAACAGAAGACTGCCTTAATGTAACCAGAGAAGTTATGGGATACCAATAATGACACTTCAAATGACAACGATAGTCCCTTCTAAGACCGCATTAAGGGTTCGTAATACAACTGTTCACTACGGTTCGATTTTAGGTGTTTACGATGTTTCTTTTGATATTCCAGAACATCAGGTTACCGCACTGATTGGTCCATCGGGATGTGGTAAAAGCACGCTCATTCGCTGTTTTAACCGTCTCAATGACCTCATTCCCGGAGCACGCACCCAAGGCAACATCTTTTTCTATGGTCAAAATATCTACAGTTCAAAGCTGGCAGTAGATATTCTGCGTCGTCAGATTGGTATGGTCTTTCAAAAACCTAATCCATTTGACCATTCTATCTATGAGAACATTGCCTTTGGTGCTCGTATCAATGGATATGTCGGTGATATGGATGAGCTTGTCCAGCGTTCTCTGTATCGGGTTGGTTTGTGGGATGAGGTCAAGGACAGACTGAATAAAAGCGGCTATGACCTATCTGGAGGGCAGCAGCAGCGCCTTTGTATTGCTCGCTCTATTGCCATTGAACCTAGAGTTTTGTTAATGGACGAGCCCTGTTCTGCTCTAGACCCGATGGCCACTTATCGCATTGAGGATTTAATACAGGAACTGAGGGAGCATTACACGATTGTGATTGTTACCCACAACATGCAGCAGGCTGCTCGGGTATCTGACATGGCAGCATTTTTTAATACTAAAACTGCTGAGCAGGGGCATCGCTATGGCTATCTGGTGGAATATGATGCTACGAATGTTATCTTTCACGATCCTAAGGAGACCTTGACCCGAGACTATGTCAGCGGTCGATTTGGCTAACTCCTCATAGGTTCCTCAGAGTTTTGACATAAAACTAAGGTGTCGAGCCTGATGATATGGCGTTGAGGGAACGTAGCATGCTATTTGTTAAAGATATTATGACCAAGCCGGTCGTTGTAATTCGTAGTTCGGCAACGATTGAAAATGCTATTTGGTTGATGCGTACTAAACGGGTGCGATCGCTAATTGTAGAAGCAGCCCATCATCAAGGTCCATACGGCATTCTCACCGAACGCGATATTGTGTATAAAGTCATTGCCAAAAGACGCTCTCCCCACTTTGTCCGGGTTGACCAGATCATGCGACAACCCTGTATTTGCATGCCAATGAATGCCACCCTAGAAGAGGCCGCAGAGCTCTTCTCTGAAAGTGGTATTCATCGAGCCCCCGTCATTGAAGATGGTGAGCTGCTGGGGATTATCTCAATAACGGATCTATTAATGAAAGGACATCCTGGTGCTATATCAAGAGATGAGTTCTCTCAACGCGTCAATGAAGCTCTGCAGCATGCCCGCTTTATTGATGACGAAGATGCCCAAATCCAGCAGGAATGTGAGATTGCCTGGCAGATGCTAGAAGATATGCAAACAGCGTCCGTCTCTTCAGCTCAGACAACACGATTGCAAATAGGTTAGCAGCACGCCATCAGGATTTTATGGATAAATCGGTGAGCTCTCATCCTGACCAAACACCTGTTTACGCAGCCGGATGGATGATCAGCCATTAAACATTCTCAATGATCTTCATAAAATCCTCATATGTGTTGATTAACCTTAAAGCGAAGCAGAACTCACACGAGGCTAATTGGACCATGCTGCCACTGTCCCAAATATCTCTCCAAGTAGTGCCCAAGGCACAATCTCAGACATCAATAACGCCAGAATATGACTTTTTAATCATTGGTTACGGTAATGAACGATGTGGTGATGATGCGGCCGGCCCATGGGTTGCAGCTGCAGTTGCTGACTGGAAATTACCGGCTGTCAGGTCTTTGGCAGTACCACAGCTGACCCCAGAACTTAGCGCTGAACTTGTTAAAACTAACTATGTCATGTTTGTTGATGCCTGTGGTCACAAGGGAATTCGAACTGTTCAAATTGATCCAATTGTTGCGTACGATTTGCAAACATCTTCAATGGCATTTGCAGCCCATAGCTACGATCCGCTGGCGCTGCTAAATCTGACCCAGCGAATTTACAATCGGCACCCTCAAGCATGGCTGCTGCAGGTTCCCATCGAGTCCTGCAGTTTGGGTAGCGGGCTTTCGTCTAAGGCCCACCAAGGATGTGACCATGCTCTACGAGCTATTCAACAGTTTTTGATTACCTATCGACAGCCTCAGCTATCCATCAAACTAACCTAATGCGGCGTCAACTAAGCTGCTTTAAACGCTTGAATCATGCCATTGATATAAGGAGACACGATCAGCTGTTCGCTAGCGGTTAAGGTTTTCATAATTTCATTAGACAAGAGCTTGGTTGCTTGAATCGCCATCTCCCAGGGAATATCTATGCCCCGATAAACCAAGTTGCATAGGACTAAAAGCTCTTGTTCAATAGCCTCTAGATTACCCTGCAGTAAACAAATCCACAGGTAAACCTGAAACATGTGCATGTCCCTCAAAGAGGAATGCCTGACACCTGGATTATCTAATTGGCCTCTACGATTGTAGTAACCGCCAAAAAGCTCACACCCTCTGACACAAACCGCAGTAGAAATCTCAGACATCTGAGATAGCATCCGCTCGACTATCGTAAATTCTGGAGATGTTGGCCCATAGTTATCCGCCAGTGCGCAAACCCTGTGCCACGGGATCGCCACATATTCTTCAAGAAAATTGATATATGGACTCAGTAAGATCTGTTCAGCGGGGCTCAGGTATTCAAGCAGTAATTTCCCACTAAGATTAAATTCTGTCGTTAAAAAGCTACGTATTTGCCAATCAATCCGCCTAATATTCTGGGAATGAAACATTGTCAGACAAGGCTCTATTGTCTTGGCTAGAACATTTATCTCCGGAATTGCAAATACCGCTAGCGATGAGTCCCTGGCTACAACGACCGGTGTGTGATTGCGATAAAACTCCAACAAAAGTGGATAAATTTGCAGCGCAGAGCGAGCCAGTTCAGATGTTTTGTTTAAGTTGATATTCTCATAGTGGGTATAGAGATCCTTAGTTCTGACCGCCGCTCTTTTACAAACGTCTTCAAGCAAATCGGCATGTAATCTCTCAACGGTTCGATGTCGCCCTATAGAAGAAGCTGCTTCTTCGAGAACATAAGCACTAATAGTTACCGACGAACTTTTAGAAAGATAACGAGTTGTCCAAATGTTAGATAAGCGACTGGCATTAGATAATTGAGACTGTTGTAAGTTTTGTAAAATATCGCTTTTCGAGATCATCTTCAGTCACCTCAGAGCTTGAAGACCGTTAGCAAATCATGAAAATTAATACTTGAAAGACTGGCTGGAAAAATAATGCCCACTTACCCTCAAAAAATTTGAGTGATACAGACATTAATTTTCTACTAATCTTTTTACTTAGCATGAGAACGATATAAGCATCCGGAAAAATTAGTAGTTTTTGGATCTAATGTTTTGAATGTCATTGTGATTCAAATTTTATTGAAATAAATTGTCTGTACTCTTGAACACATCAACTTTCGGGCATATATATCTTGAATTGATTTCTATAAATAGACACTATAGCGCTGATGCAAACCTGTATTAGACAGCCATTAGACTACGTGCCTCTGACTTTTTTATGAAACATTAAAACAGTTAGAACGTAGGGGGATTTACTGTTTTTATCAATTACGACGATTCAATCGATGCAGATCGTATTGTTCACACGAACAATGGTTGTTTATCACAAGAGCCAGATCAAGTGGATAATACGATCTGGTACAAGGAGAGATTCATGATGGCTCAGCTATTTAATGTCGTTATTCGTCCCATGAGAGATGATGAACGGCGGACTGTACGTGCCATGATGAATCGAGTGTTCTCGCTTTTGGATCAATGGAGTTTTTCCTTTACGCCGAATGTGTTGGTGGCTGAGCAAGATTGTCAGCTGGTGGGGGCAATTGTGCTTAAGCTGTTTACACTCTCCCATAGCCACAAAGTGGGTGCCATTACGTGGGTGTTTACAATACCGGAAGTTCGAGGCCAGGGATTGGGACAGCGGCTAGTGGAGGCCGGGATTGATCGTTGCAAGCAGCAAGGATGTGATGAAGTTCTAACAACGGTTGAAGGGTTTAACACTAGCTCCAGTAAGTTGTTTTCTACACGAGGGTTTAAGAGACTGTCGCTAGGGGCTCAGTTGCGGCGGTATGGACTAAACACAGGGTGGGTGTGGCTTAACCTTGCTCATTATTTTGATATAGGGCATTTTGTGTGGGCCTACCCCGACGGGTCTGCATCCGATAACCCCGTGTGGCAGTGGTGGGGGACGATTGTTGTCAACTCGTTGATTGGTCTGTTGATGCTATGGCGACTTGGCGATTTCAACGTGATCGGCCCAGCGATATATTTGGGGCTGTTACTAGCGTTTGTTGTGTTGTTTGGCGCTCGCTATTTAGGAATGTGGCTGATGGCACGTCAGCAAGCCCTCACGGTGCGCTTTCGTGCTTGGGACTCAGGATATTTGCTCAGTGCAGCCATTGCCTTAATTTTTGCTGGAGCGATGTATCCAATACCGGGTGGTGTTTATCCTGTAACAGACCAGTGGCGATATCGAGAGCTCCTGCCTAAGCTAGGCTGGATAGCGTTAGCTGGCAATCTCCCGGTGTTGCTGATTGTTTGGGGAGCTTGGATACTGTCTCAGTCAGGCTTATTTGCCACTGACATTCAAGCTTGGCTAGATACACTACTTTTAGTGGGTAAACCATTGGTTCTTTTTGATAGTGTGATGCTGGTTTTCCCTTTTGTCAGTTTTAACGGACGACGACTGTGGGATTGGAACAAAGTGGTTTGGGCAACGTTAGCAGCAGGGTCTGTAACAGTCTTTTTTGTCTGAAAACCATAAAAAATCAATGGGGACAGCATTGACTGAACACTATAGGTTTGTTAGAAACCAAATTGTAAGTTTGCTTATGACTATTTTCCTTTAATTCCCCAGTCTTTATTGATACCCTATGAACGTGGCGCAGTTATGACTAGGTTGATCTGCTGAGTTTTGGTTCTCTGGGTTAAAAAATGACTGAAAAGACTTCAAAAGTTAAGGCAACTTCGTCTATCTGGCTATTTGCAACTGGTATGATGGGGATCTGTATTCCTCTCGTTGAACTTACTGGGAGTGGTGTTTTACTGCCCTTGTTGGTGGCTCTTAGTGCAGCAGGAGGTACAGCTGCCGTATGGTTTTCACCAAATGAGCCTAAGCGAAGAGAGATTGAATTGGTGAAAACCGTTAGGTTATTAGAGGAACGGATAACAAATCTTGAGACAATTTATGTCAGCCTGCCGGAGGGTGAAATTCCTCGGTCATTACCCAAGATAACAGATCGCTAAGTTTAGTAATTGGCTCGCGACTATCGCGTTTAAAAATTGTCAAAAAAGCCTCATTGAAAGAGTCTGATGACCAGATGCTGCCCTAATGTGAGGTGAAATTGCCTTGTGCAAGGATCTAAGAAATAAGGATTTATAAGGTTCAAACATTAGTGCTGGAGAGACGTTCCATGAAACGTCTGTACGTCTAATAGTGGAGCCTAATTGATTTTGTTTTCTAAGCAGTTTTTTTAGGCTATGGGTATAGATCAAACGTTTTAGTGCATACCTCTTTGACGGGTCACGATTCCTCCTCCACAGGTAGTCGCGCTGATTAGGGAAATTATTTTAAGCGCTTGAGATGTTTTTTACACAGTTCTTATAATTTTTTCTTAAGATAGATATGCCTAACTCGTTAGGCCCTAAACAGTTAGGTCGCAAGCTACCAATGGTGTTCATAGATTGAGGTGCTACTACCCATGAGATTATTTCATCACAAAAGGTGACCCACCTTACAATGAGACACATGTCATTGTGGGGCTTTATCCAAAACTGGGAAGACCATTGATGAACCTAGCTTTTATCCTGGGTTTACTACTTTTAGTTTTACCCAGAGTTTTGTTTCCACCGCCGCCATCCCGGCTACGGCCTAAGGTGGTTGAGTTTAGTTTGCTGGCGCTGCGGCTGAGTGTTGCCCACACAATTCTGGTGCAGCAGTATGACATTATTACGCTGGCTGATTATAACCAGCTCAGTCTTGGAATGACTCTACCGACTGTTGAAAATCACTTAGGCGCAGGGTCAGAGGTTAGAACACAGAATCTACCGGGCGGTGCGATCGCAACCACCTATGAGTGGGCCAATCCAAACGGCTCCAGACTGGTTGCCACATTTCAGGATACAAAGCTAACGGGTAAAGCTCAGTCTGGTCTGAGATAGTAGGGCTCGGCGGCGTTTTAGCTGATGTCGGGCAACGTTTGTTTGACTAGATAATCAACAACGGCTTTGCAGTCTCCTGAGGTTTTGTATACCTGTCGCTGCCGCTGGGCGCTATTGCCGTCTGAGAGAATGGTTTCCACCTGTTGGCTGACCGTTTGCCAGTCATCATGCTCTTCTAAAACGGGGCGAATATAGTTAAGCAGTCCACGGACAGAATCAACACCGGCAATGGGCTGCAGGTTTGTAAAATCAATCAGTTCACCCTGGGTGCCATAGCGAGCGGCCTGCCACATAGCGGCCTTGAGCAGCTCTGAACGAATCTCAGGATAAGGTTTATTGGTTTGAAAGTCTTGGTAGCAGGTTTGAGCCAGAGCCCGTACAATACCTGCAAACATCACGGCTTCATCCACGGTGCCACAGACGTCAGCCACACGAAATTCGACTGTGGGAAACCGCTCAGATAGCCGAATATCCCAATAAATTTTTGTGGGGTCATCGGTAATATCTGTGTCGATTAGCTGCTGGATAAAATTTTGGTAGTCGCTGTAGTTTCTAAAATGAGGGGGGGGACCGGCGGTTGGCAGTCGGCACCAAAGCTCCATGCGATAGCTGTTGTACCCAGTGTCGCGCCCCAGCCAAAAGGGAGAGTTGGCGGTTAGCGCTAGCAACGTGGGTAGCCACAGTCGGGCACGATTCACCACCTCAACTGCCGCTTCTCGATCAGCAATGCCCACATGGACATGACAGCCAAAGATCACCATTTCTCGAATAAGCTGTTGCAGCACCTGGTCAAGGTTGCGATAGCGTTCTTTGGGGGTAACTTTCTGGTTTTGCCACTTGGAGAACGGATGGGTACCGGCGGCTGCGATCGCAAGCCCATGGCTTTGGGAAGCCTCTATGGCCGAGCGTCTGGCCTGGGTTAGTTCTCGTCGAACGTCTTCTAGGGTGTGGCAAATACCGGTGGCGATTTCAACCTGACAGCGATGCAGCTCGTAGAGTAAATCCTGGCACTTGCTATCTGGCTGGTTAGCATCGATCAATTTATTAGATTTGCTAGCCAGCTCTCGGGTGCGTGGATTAATAATTTGATACTCTTCTTCTACTCCAATAGTAAATGCGGCTTTTGCTGACATAGGTTAACCACCACCGATAGAGATAATGGCAATATGATACCGAGCCATCAGAAAAAAGATGTTATTGCGAGTACAGCCACGAGCAGGAGAGTCTGATCTACAGCAGTCCTCACACTATCCTCAGATTTAGAGCATAGGCTAAAGATGTTTAGAAATCTGCCATAGGCTGCAATCAAAAATCTGGCATGGCAGATCCTCTAGATGACCTATTCAGCTGCATAGGAGACAACTTGTTATGCTCCGTATTAAAGGAAATTATCTCAGCTGGAAACCTCTTAAATGGTGGCTATTAGGAGTAATGGCCTTACTCTGGGCGCTGTGGGTTAGTCATGATCCAGAGTTAATTCGACCTGTCTATCTTTTGTAGGCCCACTGTACTTTGTAGGGCCACCGTATTTTGTTGGCCCACCAGGCTTACCTTAGATAAGGTTTCGCAAATCCATCATTGTCCTCTAGACACAGGCGACTCGCTGATCATGGAGTTGGCCATTGCGATCGCATTCTCTTTAGAGAATATATCTTCGCTGTAGATCATGATGTATAGGGCACCATCCTGCATCCACTCCACCGATCCAAAGCCCCCAGCTTCTGAAGAATATCCCTGAGTACTGTCGCCTAAAACAACTTCAGTCAGAGGGGTTAGACGCTGATCTTCCGGCGTTGGCCAGGCGCCTGGCTCTGCTACAGTCACAATTTGAAACCCTAAACAACGTTCCGCTCTACAGTCGGGTTGGGTTCTCATGGCTAAAATGTGGGCACCCGGATACAGTTCTCGAGCAACCGGATGCAGTTCCACATCAGTAGATACCAAGGACGGAAGACGGATGGGAGCGGTTGATGTGGCTAACTCGTCTAGAACTGGGTCAAAAACTGGGTCAGGTGCGGCAAAAGCAGGTGAAATTGCAAAAACACTGCTCATGACTCCTAGACATAACCCGAGCTTAGAAAGCTGATTGAAAGCCACTTTAGTCAAAGACATCATTCGCTATTTCTCAAAAAGACATCTCCAACCTAGCCTTGAAAATTTCAACCCACATCACCCGATCGGATGTGTCCTTCTTATACAGGAAGCACTAGTGGTCTAGAGCACTATCAAGTTAATGTCATTTGCCGGAGTACATTCGCTTAAATTTACTGTCATCTCGACTTGTTGACTGGCTAGCGTTAGGCTACGTTTTTGTAAGCAGTCGGGCATCAAGCTCATACATATAGTCTCGTCCGTACTTGCCATTCTCAAGCCCGTCTAGCAAATTTTGAGGTAAATCTTGAGAAATTTCCTGACTACAGCTGGCTGCAGCTAAAGCAATTGTTGCAACCGTATCAACATCTCCACCAAAGTTAATACTATCAAGTAAAACTTGACTCATACGAGTATTTCGACTCACCGCTGTTATAGCAGCTCTAACGCTCATCCAGCCTTGGGCACCTACCTTACCTTCCCAGGTCTCAGCCCACTGATATCCTGGAATATGTATATCCAGAAAGTCTCCTAGCGCTGATTTTGGTCCCAAGTTATGTAAAAAGTAATGGGTCATCAATGCTGCTGATTGAGCTGCCGCAATACCAGCCGGTGTGGCATGGGTAATTCGGGCCTGAATTGCAGCCTTTTCCATAACTTCGCCCAAGCTAGAAAACACTCCGATTGGGCCTGCTCTCATCGCCGCTCCACTTTTATCACTGTTCGGTTGAATCTTAGCGAGAAACTCTTGACCTGTATGGGTCTGTTGCAAAAAATCGTAGAAGCGTGAAGCGTAGCCTTTGCGTGGATCGCGGTGAAAGACTTCAACAAAGCGGGTTGCTAAAGACTCTGGTGTCCAAAGATCTCCTGCTACAACTGCTTCAGCAATTGCCAGACTCATTTGAGTATCATCAGTATATTGCCCAGGGCGAGTATTATGCTTTGGATGCTGGATATAGCGCGATAGATTATTCTGTTTCAGAACTGATGCTGAAACATATTCAAACCCAGCCCCATAGGCATCACCGACAGCTAGCTCTACTAACATCAAACCACCCTTTGTCGATATTGCAACAGTATAACGCTTCGATTGTGTGGAAGTGTTTCCAGAGCGATTAGAAGGCCCAGAGCAATGAAGATTGTTGAACGTTAACGTAGGTCAGTCTTTAGGAGCGTATTGCTAAACGCTATGATTGGTCTCAGCTAATCTTTTTGTGTCTAAATCGATTAATGCTCTTAATTTAGACGTAACTTCGTCTAAGTCTGTGTACTTTTTGCCATAAGTAAGATTGAAATCGTAGTTAAAATCTGGAGGGTTTTTACCTTGTGTATGCTGTAAAACAGTCTCTAGCTTGTCAAAAGCTTTTGCCAGTATAGCCTCATCAGACAAAGCGTTTTCGTATTCATCCCACAGCTCGAGAATCTCACTTTTAAGAGAAACTGCTAAAGGATTGATCAATAACTCTAACCCTTTCCGCTCTTCTGCTTCTTTATCAATACTGTCTATTTGATCTACGGCAGCGATGTCACCACATATGGCTTCACCAAGGTCGTGGATTATGCAAATCTTCAAAAGCCGAAGCATATCAATGTTGGGATATGCTTTCTCAAACAACATTATCATCAGACATAAGCGCCAAGTATGCTCAGCCGTACTCTCAATCCGCCCATTAGAAGTTCTAGAGGTGCGGAGAGTGTTTTTAAGTTGCTCTGCACCCCTTAGAAAATCAAGAATTCCTGCCAAATCAGTATTACTCAATTTCATTATCTCCAAACGCTTTACACAGTTATTTGGCGACTAATGCAAGCAGGAGCCTATAAGCTTAACCTGCTGTTATTCAATTCCTTCGTCTGTTTTCTGATTATGCCGTAATCTTCATAGCAAAGAAAACCATCGTGGCTGTATCTGATTGAAAAAATCAATCTCTATCATCCTTACTCTTAATAGATTTGAAGTCTGCGATCGCTAACTCCACAAATGCTTTTACCTTTGGTGTCATATAGCGACTGGAGGTAAATAGAGCTGAAACTGGCACAGGTACTCTCTGCCATTCTTCTAGTACTTGAGTTAAGCAGCCCTGAGCAATCAGTTGATTGAGCTAATTGTTAATCTCCGACGCAATTTCGCAAATAGTGCTCCTCAACCATTGGTGAGTTCTATCATTATCATCTCGTCGATGCCATAGTAGTGTCTCCATGTAAGGTGAGAAATCCAATGGCAAAGGTAGCACCTTCACACCCACCCAGTTTTGAAGCCGTGCGATTCGTTCAGAGAGGGTCACAATACAATTCGTATTTGCAACAACATGAGGTGCTGCCAGGTGATACGGAAAACTAGCAACGACTCTTCGTTTTAATCCTTGAGCATCTAACATTCGATCAATCACACCCTTTAGATCCCCAGTGTAAGTAATCAAGACATGAGGATTGGCAACATATTGCTCAAGCGATAGGTTACTGTGAATTTCGGGATGATTTTGAGCAAGCAGGCAAACATACCGCTCTTCAAATAATGACACTCGGTTAATCGAAGGCGGCGCATCTGGCAGTACTGTTATAGCTAAATCGATTTTTCCTACATCCAGTGCTTCTGCAATTTCAGTCCGATGCAGCACCCGGATGATAAGCGATAGGGCAGGTGCTGCCATCTGTAATCGTTGGATCAATACTGGAATTAGAACAGCCGCAATCAAATCTGTTGTAGCGATACGGAAAACTCTTGTTGTACGAGTGGGTTGAAAAGCAAGATGGCTGCCCAAAGCCGCTTCCATTTGCCTAAGAGCCACTTGAATGGGTTCAGCCAAATCCATCGCCCGCTCTGTGGGCTGCATTCCATCTGCAGTTCGGATAAGAATGTCATCCCGTAAAATCTTACGAAGCTTAGCAAGTCGCTTGCTCATTGCTGGCTGAGTGAGGCCAAGTCGTAAAGCCGCTTCACTTACAGAGCGCTCGCTTATCAGTGCGTCAAATGCAACTAACAGATTGAGGTCAATATCAGCCAGCTTAACCGTCTGTTCTCCTATATGCCTATCATTCATATTGATATAACCAGTATGAGCTTGAAGAATGCTACCACGGACTTTTACAATCTTTGCTTGTAAATGCTGGTCGAGAAGATAAGTATGAGCATTCAACTTATGAGACAAAAGCGGCTTCTACTCCTGGTTAGTTTAATACTGTTGTTAGGCATAGGCTTTCAAGTCAGCCAGTTTTCAATCGCTCAAACTGAATTAATGCCTCAAGGTCGTTATCTACTTGCTCTTTCTGACGTTGATATGGTGGCAACAGCTTATGAGGATGGCAACCTGGGCCCAGTTGCACCAGATATACAAGATACGTTAGCGATCGCAAAACTCCCATTTAGCAACGATGGCAAACCAGATGCGATGATTACAGCTTCTAACTCAATCTTTAGTCCGCCTGCTGTCATGGATGTTACGCCTAATAGCCAGCTAGCAATGGTGATTGAAACCTGGCAACCGCGCTCATCCGAGGCCACAAAACTGAGTGATTTGACACAGGGAAACAAACTTCGAGCTTTCGATCTCACGAATCCTGATCAGCCTCAACTCGTCAGTGAAATTGATATTCCTCAACAGTCTCAAGCTATTCAAGTTAGCCCAGCGGGCGACCTAGCCGCTATCACCGGATTTGACCTTACCAATGGATTGACCTTTGTTCCTATCCGCAACAATCAATTAGGCACTCCACAAACGTTTCAGTTTCCAGAACTGGCTTCGCGTCCTGACCTACCGCTTGATGGAGCTATATTTGTTCAGTGGCATCCCTCCGGACGCTATGTTGCAGTCAACTTTAACATTCGTTCTCAAGTTGTTTTTTACGAAGTACTACGAGCGTCTGATGGTACGGTTTCAGAATTAAGACAGTGGGGAAACACTGTTCAAGTCAATAAGTTTCCCATGTCAGGTCGATTTACACCCGATGGTCATTACTACATCACCAGTGACCTTCAATGGGGGCCTGATGTGCCAGGTTTCTTTAATGTTAATCAAGGGTTACTCACCACAATTCGAGTTGCAGCACCTGATGTCTCGATTGATCAGGCTCAGCATTTTACAGTTGCCGTCACTGAGGGAGGTTTGGCTTCAGAGACAATTGCCATTAGTCCAGATGGTCAGTTTTTAATCGTAAGCAGTATGCGAAATACTGGCAAACTCAGATCTGACCCAATTTACAATCCAGAAGCATCACTAGGTCTCTACCGGCTTAATCCTGAAACTGGAGCGCTAAGCAAAATTGGAGAGTGGACATATGAAGCAACGCTACCACAAGGATTAGCATTTGATGCGTCTGGAAACTTTGTATTTGTAGGTGTGAATGCCTATAACGATAACAATCCAATGCAAGGTGGTGTTGAGATATGGCAACTCCATCCGGATGAAGAAGCCAGGCTGGAACGATTAAATACAGCTATACGACTCCCAAGAGGAGTTCATAGTCTTTCCCTAGTTCGCTAAAAAACTTTGAAGTGTTATAGATTCTTAGCTCTCGAACAACTATCTTTACTGCACCTAAGTTGTCATACGGTAGATACAGCAATTAACACAGCTCCTTCTTTAGAAAATAACGCTTGTGGCCTTGAGGGAAGTCAGGTAGCTCACCGAAAATAACGTATCCACGTTTTTGATAAAACTCTGGTGCTTGAAAACTAAATGTATTCAAGTATGCATATTGACACTCCCGATTTATAGCTTCTTTTTCTGCAGCTGTTAGTAGAGTATCTCCATAGCCTTGCCCGCGCAATGATTCACTCACCCACAACAGATCAACATATAACCACTGCCAGTAGGTTTCTCCAATTACCCCACCGGCTATGCGATTGTCCAAATCTCGTAAAAAAATTACTAGGGGTTTGTAGTTACCTTGATCTACACGGCTACGGTTAAATTCTATAACCTGCTGAGTAACAAATTCAATTTCATCAGGTTGGGGGTTTACGGCGATCTCAAGTCTTAGTTGATTCATTCTTTAAATTATTTTTTAATTACCTAACACTATCAACAACAAGTTCCGTATCCTCATCGACGGTCATTTGCTGCTTCAACACTGCCAAAATCAGACTCGCAACAAACCCTCCAGTAATCAAGTACAGCCATAGATTAGTCCCCACTGTTTCAGGATGATCTAGTGCCCAACCACCCAGAGCAGGGCCGATGGTAAAACCGATAGACCAGCATTGAGACTCTAGAGAAAAGTAAATACCGCGTAAATTGGAAGGGGCCATTTCGCCTAGCAGGGAAATACCGGCTGGAGAGTAGAGAATTTCGGCGAGAGCAATGAGGCTAAAGGCGCTGATGGTAACAAACAGGGCGCTGTTTGGGGTGACACCAATTACCCACAAGAGAAAGAAGGCTATGCTCCAGATAGTAAGCGCAACTAACAGAATAGAGACATGGTTGATAGCCTTGACAAGACGGGTGATGGGAAGCTGAAAAACAATTTTTAGAAACACTTGCCAGACAAAAAAGTAGCTAATCCATTGTTCTGAAAAGCCGGTTTCGGTATTGCCGTCTGGGATAAAGTTGGCAAGGTATAGGGGTAACGTGCTTGTGTGCTGGGCAGCGTAGATGGTAAAGATAACGTTGGCGCTGAGAAAGATAAGCAGGGTGCGATCGCAAAGTGCCTGCCACCAGTCTTGCCATACATTACGAACTTCGTTACGGGGCTGCCGGGTTTCGGCAATGGCGACATAAATGACACCGGCAAATGTGGCATAGGTCAAACCTTTTAAGATAAACAAAAGGCTGTAGTTACCCGACATGGCCACATACTGTCCGGCCAGTAAAGCGCCGAGAGCCAGACCCAGATTATCGACTAGCCGGGTTAGGGCAAAGGCTTCTGTACGATTTTCTACTGTGGTTAGGTCTGTGGTGATCGATAGATTTGCCGGCCAATAGAGGCTTACGCCCAACCCCAGCAGCATATTCCCTAACACCAACAGCATAAACGTTTGGGCAAAGGCTAAGCAAAAGCAGGCCAGGGCCGTAATGGCTGCTGACACCATCAGGGTGCCGCGACGTCCCCAAAATTCAGAGTCGATGGCATAGCCTGACCAAACGCGTCCTAAAATTCCGGCCAGACCGCTGCTGCTTAAGGCTAAGCCTACCTGGGTGGGTGAAAACCCCAGCTCATTAACAAAGTAGATTGAGGCATAAACAAGGGTAAAGCCCTGACCGATATACAACAGCAGCTGTCCGGTCGCTAAAATCCAGATTTCACGTCTAAGTTGGGGCAGCCAGGTGAACAAGTTGAGATCGCTCCAATCGGTCTATCAATAGTGTCCTCGGTACTAAAAGGTTTGTAAACAAACTTGTAGAGAAACCAAGGATTGGCAAGAGCTTTTGAGAAATAAGCGCTAACTGTAAAACAGGATACTTAGTGGCTATACTGCCTTAGCAGTCAGTCATCGTACGGAGTATCTCCATGGTTGAGTCAGCCCGGTTGCAACAATGGTGGGAAGGGGGCGTTATCTACCAGATTTATCCGCTGACTTATGCTGATGGCAATCAAGATGGTACAGGCGATTTGCGCGGCATCATTAAACGGCTTGACTATCTTAACGATGGTGATCCAAACAGCGCTACGTCGTTGGGCATAGATGCAATCTGGCTCTCCCCCATCAACAAGTCCCCTATGGTGGATAATGGCTACGATATTGCTGACTACAAAGATATTTGCCCCACGTTTGGCAGCCTAGAAGATTTTGACGAGCTGCTAGAGCAGGCTCACAAACGGGGCATCAAAATTATCTTAGACCTGGTGGTTAACCACACATCCAACCAGCATCCCTGGTTTGTGGAGTCTGCATCGAGTCAGGATAATGCCAAAGCTGACTGGTATCTCTGGCAGACGCCGTTTGAAGGACAGGAACTGCCAAATAACTGGCAATCTTATTTTGGTGGCACTGGTTGGCACTATTGTGAGGCACGAGACCAGTTTTACTACCATACGTTTAATGAGAATCAGCCGGACCTTAACTGGCAAAATCCAGATGTGCGGGCAGCCGTCTACGATATTGTACGGTTTTGGTTAGACCGGGGTGTGGATGGCTTTCGACTGGATGCGTCGAGTGTATATAGCAAAGATCCCTATTTTCGAGATAATCCGCTTAAGTATGAAGCTACTGACAAAAATAACTACAACAACTACCATCATCTCTACGATAAAAACTTGCCGGCCAATCACCAGATTATTCGAGAAATTCGAGCCATCTTAGATGACTATGGCGATCGGGTTTTGATCGGTGAAACGTTTATCGATAATCGTCTGTATGATTCTGTGATCTTTCACGGCGTCCACAACGACGAACTCCATCTGGCAATTACCTTTGAGTTTCCGTTTAGTCCCTGGTATCCAGGTTATTTGCAACGAGAGATTGAAAAAAATGAAATTACGGTTCAGCCTGGTGCCTGGCCCTGTTACTTTCTTGACAATCACGATATTCCGCGACATTTATCTCGTTGGATTGAGTGTAGTTTGTGTGTTGACTCTGAGGCCATTGCCAAGGCGGCGGCTACGCTGTTGTTAACGGTACGGGGGACACCCCTACTTTACTATGGTCAGGAACTGGGCATGGTGGATAACAACGACATTCCTGACGATAAACTACAGGATCGGGCGGTGGTGCAAAGTGAAACGGAAGAAACCCCGTCATCTCGCGATGGGGCACGTACCCCTATGCAGTGGGATCGATCGGCCCATGCAGGGTTTAGCTTTGGTAAGGCCGTAGACCCCTGGCTACCTGTGCATGAGAATTATTTGGAGGTGAATGTAGAAACGGCGCTACAGCAGCCGGATTCAATTCTCAATTTTTATCGTCAGCTATTGCGAGTCCGTAAACAGAGTGACGCGCTACGTCTTGGCAAGTGGCGCACCCTATTGCACTATCCCCACGAACATATGGTGTATGTGCGAGAAATAAAGACAGAAACCGTTTTGGTTGCGATTAATTTTGCCTACGAGCAGCCGTTTGCAATCGACGACCCGGTTGATCGTGAGAGTTGGACTGTGTTGTTGTCTACTCACTACGATATTGGCAAAGTGATTGACCTGAGCGACAATTTAAATCCGTTTGAGGTGTCGATTTTACAAAAGATTCAAAGTGATTAGTCTTTGTTTAACAGATATCGTTGGGCCAACAGAGCCGCCGCTACCCGATCTCGCACCGATAGTTTGCCGAGAATTTGGGTGATATAGTTTTTGATGGTTCCAGTACTCAGGTGCAATGCTTGGGCAATTTCTAGGTTATTTTTGCCTTGCCCGACAAGCTTTAAGACGTCTAGCTCTCTTGAGCTCAGCTGACTTAAAACATGGGTTTGACCAGGGTCTGTAGATTTCAGATTGGCAAAGATTTTTGGGGCAATGACTGGACTCAGTTGAGAATAGCCCTGGCAGGCGGCACGAATGGCGATGGCCATCTGTTCAGATGATTCACGTTTTAGAAGATATCCCATGGCTCCGGCCTGTAACGACTGCCAGATATATTCATCGTCTTCAAAGGTGGTCAATATTAGGATGCGCATCCAAGGATATCGCTGGTGAATTGCTTGGGTAGCCTCAACACCGTTACAAATGGGCATGCGTACATCCATCAAGATGACATCGGGCTGCAGCTTTTCGGTAAGTGCGATCGCATCTCGACCGTGATTTGCCTGGCCAATCACCTGTAAATCATCTTCTGTATTGAGCAATGTTGCTAATCCCTGGCGGAAAATATCTTGGTCATCCGCCAATAAAATTCTAATCATCGCGGAATGACCACTAATAGCTGCGTGCCTTGGTTAGGGGTGCTACTTACCGTTAACCGCCCTCCCATGCTGTTTACTCGTTCTGTCATACCGTTTAATCCAGAGCCAAAGGACGATTGGGCAATATCAAACCCAATGCCGTTATCTTCTAACTGTAAAATGATCTCTTCAGAGGTGGTTTGCCCTTGAAAAACGATAGACGATGCCTGGGCGTGTTTTTGAATGTTGATCAGCCCCTCTTTAACAACACAGTAAATCTGATGGCTAGTGGCAATGGGGAGCTGGGGCAAATTAAGCTGCCAATGGATTTGTAGAGCCTGGTTACCCCTAGTTTGTTCGATCAGATTTCTTAAGGCACGGTTAAGCTCAAAATTGGGCTGTCGCATGGTTTTGATGGCATGGCTAACATCCTCAATGCATTGGCTAGAGAGTAGTTTAGCTGTGTCAACAGCTAAGAAGGCTTTTTGAGGGTTGCGATCGCGTAATTTTTGAGCCACTTCCAGCTGAATATCCAGGTTGGTCAGGGTGTGTCCCAACGAGTCATGAATGTCACGGGCAATCCGGGTACGCTCTAGATCGGCTGCTAAAACCTCCACCTGCTCAGCCAGCGCCTCCGCCCGCTGGCGGCTACTATATTCGGCAACAACAATGGAACTCAGCAAAATCACAAACACGCTGGCGGCAATGTAGATTCCCAGAGAGTAGATTGCCATTTTCCACAGACCATAGGCCCCAAACCCAAACGGCGGTTCAAATCTGAGTCCGACACCAATCTCCCTTAGCTCCGAAACACATTCGCTAACGATCCAGGCGGCTCCCATGGCAACTGTCGACCATACCGTCTGTCGATACCCCAACAGAAAAAAACTTTTAGCAATATAAAGATAAATCAATAAGTCTAAGCTAACGTCCACAAAATTAGCAAAGACAATTAGGACCATCGACAGCAAAATATACCCTTGTTTTTGCCAGCGCCTGACTGGATATAGCCAGCTAAGACCAACAAAAATGCCATAAAACATAAATGTTAACAACAGCCCAGCTTCGCCATCAATGCCTAGTAAGCTCAGGGATTTGGTACTCAGCACCAGCAACCCGTGAACTGTCAGCAAGATCCACTCTAGATAGCGCAATGTGACAGAAATAGACCGAGGTGATTTTGCAACTGTGCACATCTGATTGTCATTGAGAAAGGTCTTACCACTACCATGCCTTGAAGACTTTATTTGGTCAACTTGTTTTGCTGCATATATGACCCTGGTCATACCTTTTTATGACTGTGGGATATGTTTGCTAAAAAGTCTCTTGGCTACCATCAATGCGGAATCGAGAAAACAATTCTGCAATTGCTGATTTAGGCAATGAGCCAACCTAACTTCATTGCCATTCAACGGTCTTTCACAGTTAAAGCCATCTCGAAGATCAGCAATGCCACACTTTTTACCTTAACAAGGAGACAATTCCATGTCTGAATCAAGATCGTTCCAGGGTTCGAGAAGTGTCTTTAATTTTACTATCAACATCAACGCTGTCCATCAGCCAGAGCCCCCCTCTTTTGATAGACTCTACGTGTTTGGCGATAGCCTATCCGATAACGGCAATGAGTTTATCGGGCTTAACTACGTCCAGGAAAACATTGACCCCCATGTTGAAATCGATGCTCCAGCTCCCCCTTATTTTCCGGGGCGTGAATCTAATGGTTTAGTGTGGACTGATTATTTGGCCCAGGATCTTGGGCTAGATTTAACCCCTGTGCTTGAACTGGCTGACGGTGCCCCTGTGAGAGAAAATGATGAGGGTGCCTATGACATTGCCACATCCTTTGGGGGTAATACCGCTACCCATAGCGTCAACTTTGCCTTTAGCGGTGCCAGACTCGCGGCAGATGATTCAGAACCTGGCGATCTGGTTACACCGTCAGTGTCGAGCCAGGTTGATTTGTTGCTTGACGACCTGGCCACTGAGAATCTGTCGGTCTCTGAAGAGGGTCTCTATGTCGTCCAGGGTGGCGCCAACGACTATCTGTCGGGAGACTATGACGACCCGACTGAGCCGGTGGCCAGCATTGCTGAGGCGATTACAGATCTATATGACGCCGGGGCGCGATATTTTTTGGTGCCCAATCTGGCTGACATCGGCAACACCCCCATTGGTCGCGACCTATCTGAAGAAACTTCTCGCTTTCTAAGTGATCTCTCTGGTCGACACAACGATTTACTAGAAACAACCCTAAGAAAACTAGAGCGAGATTTATCAGGTATCAGTATTGAATCTCCAGACTTTAGAGCGTTAACCCTGGATGTGGCTAATGATCCGACAGCGTTTGGTCTAACCAATGGAACAGACGCTTATTTAGTTGGAGAAAGTCCAGATTTTACAATCACTGGGGATGACCCAGATGACTATTTTTATTGGGACTATATTCATCCCACCACGGTAGGTCAAGAACTGTTGGCGGATATTGCCCTTGAGGATACGCTAAACCTGAATGCCGACTGCTCTGAACTAATGTCAGAGGCACTGCAGCTGATTTTGGGCAGCTTTAATGGCTCCGGTTCTGAACTGGACCAAGCAAATACGTTAGATACGATTCAGCTGACTGACCAGGTACGCTACCCCCAAATGCTGGCAGGAATTGTTGAGAGTTTGAACTAGGGGTGAGTTGCCAGGGGGTGCGATCGCACCCCCTGGCAAGACTTTTTTAATAAAGACAATCATCAGGTCTTCTATTTAGACTTGAACCTATGACACTTCAAATTGTGGTTGATGCCTCCAGAGGTGATTAAGAACTACGTTATCAATAAGTAAGTGGACACTTATTAACTGGTTATCAATCACTTAAAAAGGAGATCAACCATGCGACTTGCAAAATCCCTCTTTTTGCTGACTCTTACAATGGGGTTAATTACTAGCCTCGATAGTGCTGCTATGGCCCATGTTCAAACACCTTTTGGTGATAGCTCTGAGCACATAGCGCAGCGGCCTCGCCGTGCTAATGTTCCAGGCCGTCCTGACTTTGATGATGACGATTTTGACGATTTCCGTGACGACATGGAAGACCGGCTTGATGACCGTGAGGATTTTCGTGACGATATGGAAGATCGCTGGGACGACCGAGACGATGACGATTGGGATGACTTTCGCGACGATATGGAGGATCGCTGGGACGACCGAGACGATGACGATTGGGATGACTTTCGCGACGATATGGAGGATCGGCTTGATGACCGCGACGATGATCGTCGGAGAGGGTCTAGTAGAGGGTCGCGAGGTCCTGCTCCTCGAGGTCCATGGCGGTAAACGTCAAATTTGGTAAATTTGGTTCAAAATAGACAAGTTTGTTGGGGCAGATCCTATATCTGCCCCAACGAGCCATTACAATGCCTGCAGCTGAGCGACTTCCTCTTCAGACAGAGAGATTGAGGCCGCTTTCATATTGTCTTCTAAGTGGGCAATCGTGGTGGTGCCAGGGATTAACAATGTATTAGGTGCGCGGTGCAGCAACCATGCCAGAGCAATCTGGGTTGGGTTTGCACCATGGACCTGGGCAATTTGTGCCAAGATACCCTCCGCTTGAGCGATGGGTGCACCCCGTCGTAAAGGATGTGCCCCAAGAGAACCATAGGGAATAAACGCAATATCTTGGGCAGTGGTATAGTCCAAAATCGCGTCATGGCTGCGGTCTACTAAACTAAAGCGGTTTTGCACAGAGGCAATGGGCACAATCCCCTGGGCTTCTTTGATTTGGTCTAGGGTGACGTTAGAGATACCAATATGACGGATCTTACCCTCTTGCCTTAGTGCAGCCAATGTCTGAATCGACTCAGCAAACGGAACTTTAGGATCAGGCCGGTGCAGCTGATAGAGATCGATAGTCTCTCGCTTTAACCGCTGTAGGCTGCCCTCCACTCCACGTCGTAGACTCTCAGAGCTACCATCGGCTTGAATGTTGTCGGGAGCGGGTTTATGAATGCCACCCTTGGTAGCAATCACTAAATCTGTTGCGTAGGGATATAACGCATCGGCAATAATCTCTTCATTCGTACCCGGACCATAAGCTTCAGCGGTATCAATAAAATTAACACCCAACTCAACAGCACGTTGCAGAAGGTGTTTACCCCCTTTCCAGTCAGCATAAGGGCCAAAGTTGCCGGGCTGACCTGTTAGACGCATGGCCCCATAGCCAAGGCGATTAATGGGGAGATCGCCACCTAGGTCAAACATAGTTGAGAATGATGATTGGATTGGATTTGTCATTTTAGGCTTTGTTTAATTGGGGGCAATGGAAATTGAATGAGGTGTTAGCACTTTGATGGACCTAACTTTCTCTGCCCGTATGGGGCTTATGCAAACAATCCTTATTATTTCTAAAATTGCTCAGCAAGCGATTATTTGAAGCATGCTAAGAGAGCCATTCACTGCTCTCCTTTACCGCTTATATACTCACTATGACAGCCTGCTCTGCTATTGTGTAGACGAGTAATAAAAATAGCTATTATTCATATTACGTATGAGCAAGTCCCTGGACCGCCTTACCCTGCTAGACACCTTTGTCCGGATCGCCGATGCCGGTAGCATCAGTGCCGCCGCCCGCGATTTGGGACTGTCTCAACCTTCTGCCAGTCGTCAGCTAGCGGAGCTAGAAACTCGCTTTAAGACCCAGCTGATGCGGCGGACTACCCACGATCTTTCCTTGACTGCGGCTGGCGCTGAGCTGTTAGCTGATGCCCGTCAGCTACTAGACCAGTGGGAGGCACTAGAAGAGAAATATCTAGAGACTGAAAATACGCCTCAGGGAAGACTCAAGGTGATTGCTCCCATTGCTCTGGGCCAGCTGCATCTGCTCGATATTGTGCTGCAGTTTCAACAGCGATATCCTCTGATTGATCTAACTTGGCAGCTGCAGGACGGCAATATTCGCTTTGCAGAGGTGGGCTGTGACTGCTGGGTAAAGATTGGCCCAGTACCTGATGAATCTCTAATTATTGAACCACTGGGGCAGGTAGAACGTATGGTGGTGGCATCGCCTGGATTTCTCACTACCCAGGGTAAACCCAAAACTCCCACAGCCTTAGAGAAACTACCGTTTGTTACCCTTGCTCCTTTTGAGGGTGGGCGCATTCCCCTAACGAACTCTCAGGGAAAACAAGTTGTGGTGACTCCGTCAGCGCGGATGACCACCAACAGCATTACGGCGCTGCGTAAAGCAACATTGGCAGGACTCGGCGCATCCATTATGCCTCGCTGGTTTATTGAAGAGGACTTAACCCAGCAGTATCTTGTTGATGTATTACCCCAATGGCGTGCGCCCAAACTGACTGTTTATGTGGCTTCTTTACCCGGACGCCATCGTCCCCGACGCTTGAAGACATTTCTGGATGTCCTCAAAACAGAGGTGCCTCTAATTCCAGGGATTGAATAGTCAGCTAAGCAACATCAACGACAACTTTACCGATGAGTTTGCCACTATCTACCGCGTCATGGGCAGCGGCGGTCTCATTCAAGGGATAGCGCGCAGCAATTAGATGCTGAAGCGCACCATCCTGAATCGCCTGGTTGATATCTCGTGCAGCGACCTCATGGGCTACGTCACTCATGGCGTAAACCAGCACTGTGCGTAGGGCTGCATTTTTATAGAGCAATTCGTAGAAGGGAATCTCTATTGTGGGCGCATTGCCTGACTCATAGGTGGCAATTACGCCATTGCGGGCAACAAGTTTGGCATTGATGTTAATGTTGGCAGCCAGAGCGACATCGACAATCCGGTCACACCCTCTCTTTCCAACAATATCTCTCACCCGCGCCACTACATCTTCTTGCCGATAATTAATCACATGGTCCGCACCCATCTGCTTAGCAACAGCCGCTTTCTCATCACTGCTGATGGTGGCTAAAATTGTCCTCGCACCACCCCACTTAGCCAGCTGAATCGCATACATACCAACTGCACCAGCCCCACCGTGCACCAGCACCGTTTTGTCAGTAATGGGGCCATCGCTAAACACAGAGAAGTGAGCCGTCATGGCTGGCACACCTAAGCTGGCTCCTGCAGCAAAATCCAGAGTCTCTGGCATAGTCACCGCTTTGTGAGCTGGCACCACAACGTAGTCTGCAGCTGTCCCAAACGCTGAACCTCGCTGGGCTTCATAGATCCACACTTGTGCTCCGATACGCTCGGGTGACACACCCTCTCCTACGGCATCAATCACCCCAGCCCCATCATTATGGGGAATGGTTTTGGGATAGGGTTGTTTTAGCCCCATCCAGCCGCTGCGAAATTTAGTGTCAGAGGGGTTAATGCCGGAGGTGTGAACTTTGACCCGCACCTCGCCCGCAGCTGGTTCTGGTTGTTCTATGTCACCATATTCCAGCACCTCGGCTGCATTACCCGGTTGTTCATACCATACGGCTTTCATACCATTGTCTCCTTGCGTTCCAATTTCTAATGTAGGGGCATTGCATGCAATGCCCCTACATTAGAAATCAATTACGTTGCGATCGCGCCAAAATTTACCCGTTTCTGTACCAGGTGCTTCGGTGGCTAGCCAAATGGCCGTATCTGCGCCTTGTTCGGGTGACCGTGGGGCTGAGGAGCCACCCATGTCGGTTTTTACCCAGCCTGGACCCATGGAATTAACAACAATTCCTTTAGACGCTAGCGACTGTGCCAGCATGATGGTAACACCGTTGAGCGCCAGTTTAGAGAGACAGTAGCTAGGTGCTGTTGTTGTAAGACCATCCAATGCTCCCATACCACTGGAGACATTGATTATCCTGGCATTGCCCGAGGCTTCTAAAAGGGATAAAAATGCCTGCACCATACGCACCACGCCAAATGTGTTGGTTTGCATAGCAGTATCTAACAGTTCGCGGGAGACCGTTAGCATGTTGATGCTGCTGTCTGGGTAAACGCCTGCATTGTTGATGAGAACATCCAGCTGGTTGATGCCTTGCGCTTTTAGTGTTTGAACTGCTTGTTCGATAGAGCTGTCATCACTGACGTCTAATGCGAGGGGAATGACATGGCCGTTGAGTTTTTGGGCGGCTTGTTGGGCGTTGTCGATGGTGCGTGAGGTGAGGATGACTTCGTAACCTTTGGTGAGAAGGCCCTGTGCGATCGCAAAGCCAATGCCGCGATTGCCACCCGTTACCAGAGCCAGCTTCTTAGATATCGATGCCATGACCAAAGTTTCCTTTACTAATTGTAGTACTACTAAAAAGCGACCAGCATTTCTAGAAAAGTAGATAGCGCCACTGCGACAGCCGTAATTCTTAGGATTTCGTGTTCTTCGCGTCTAATCATTGGTCTGCCTCAATAGGTTCTATCTGTGGATCTGGACTTACAGAATTGTGCACTCTGAATCAAAACGCTTCGTTTCGTATATCTAATTTATAAACGATTCGTATCGAAACTGTCAACCGTTTGCAAGAAATTTCTAGACGATTCGTATCGTATGTATAATAAAAATACTTGAAATACTTGCAAAACCATGACACAAACCAAAGGGGGCGCCCAGCCAGCTGTAGGGCGTCCTCGGTCAGCCGAATCGCAGCAGGCAATCTTGACGGCAGCATGGCAGCTGTTAAAAACCTGTAGTCTGCGTAAGCTATCGATTGAATCCATTGCCCGTGAGGCGAGCGTGGGTAAAACGACGATTTATCGTTGGTGGCCTAGTAAGACAGCCGTAGTGGTGGACTCATTTTTGGCTCAGGTTGAGGCCAGTTTACCGTTTCCAAAAACTGAAACGGCGGCGGCATCTCTGATGTTGCAAATGCAGCAGGTTGCCAAGGTATTGAGCGGCGATATAGGTCGAATTGTGGCGCAGATTGTTGCTGAGGGCCAGTGTGACTCAGAAGCGTTAGAGAGTTTTCGCGAACGCTTTCTCAATCCGCGCCGCGCCGCTGCTCGGCAAGTGATTTTACAAGGCATTGAATCTGGCGAATTTGCCCCAGACCTAGATGCGGATCTAGCTATGGATATTCTCTATGGACCGATCTACTATCGTCTGTTGGTCAAGCACTTACCACTGGATGAGGCATTTGCATCGGCACTACCTAAACAGGCTGTTGGTATGCTGGCAGCCAACACTGATAAAACAGTTGTCTAATAGTGTGTGGCGATCTCGTTGGGTAGCAAGCACTAAGCTAATTAAAGTAGCTTAGGATCAAGTATGTGGTAGGATAATAGACTGCGATTTATTTCCGGTCTATCGTTGCAGCCTCGGAACTTGTTGACCCAAGTCATCGAATGCGAATCATACGTTTATTGCTCTTAAGACTGGTCCCAGCATTGCATTTGGGGTAGGGGCACATCTAGGAGCGACTAAAAACCCATGAAATTTGAGACTCTAGGTCTTGTTACCCCACTGTTACGTGCTGTTAGTGAGGAAGGCTACACTGCAGCAACTCCGATTCAGGAGCAGGCGATTCCTCCTATTTTGCAAGGAAACGATATTTTCGCAAGTGCTCAGACAGGTACCGGTAAAACAGCGGGTTTTACATTACCTCTGCTGCAATGCCTTACTAGCAGCCCCGCTAAAACGCAACGAGCCCCGCGTGCTCTGATCTTGACGCCGACTCGCGAATTGGCCGCTCAGGTAAACAACAGCGTCAGCACCTACGGCAAATACCTGCCGATTAAATCAGTGGTGGTGTTTGGTGGCGTCAGCATTGGGCGTCAAATTAAAGCTTTGAAGCAGGGGAGTGACATTGTAGTGGCAACTCCAGGTCGTTTGCTTGACCATGTGAGTCAGCGCACAATTGATCTTTCTCAGATCGAGATGCTGGTTCTAGATGAGTGCGATCGCATGTTAGACATGGGGTTTATTCATGATATTCGCAAGATTTTGGCGCAACTGCCTGCATCACGGCAAACCCTGATGTTTTCTGCCACCTTTTCAACCGCTATTCGAAAACTGGCACGCACACTGCTAAACGATCCGGTGCAGATTGAAGTTGCCCCTCGTAACACAGCTGCTGAACAGGTTGAACAACTGGTGTATCGCATTGATCGCCCCCGCAAGCGAGAGCTGATATCGTATCTAATCGGCTTTAACAACTGGCGGCAGGTGCTTATCTTTACCCGCACCAAACATGGTGCCAACCGCCTGGCCGAACAGCTGGCTAAAGATGGCTTAAAAACAGCCGCAATTCATGGCAACAAAAGTCAGGCCGCTCGTACGCGTGCCTTGCACGACTTTAAGCAAGGTAAGGTGCGAGTGCTTGTTGCAACCGATGTTGCGTCACGAGGGTTAGACATTGACCAGCTACCCCACGTTATCAATTTTGAATTACCCAACGTACCAGAAGATTACGTACACCGGATTGGTCGGACTGGACGAGCTGGTAATGAAGGTCAAGCCATTTCGCTAGTCTCTAACGATGAACAATCTCTGTTAAAGGGAATTGAAAAGTTACTTAATCGCAAACTCCCTCAGTCTGTTATTCCCGGTTATGAGCCAACTGCTGCCTCTAAGCAAGGAATAAAAGAACGGCCACGCTCTAAGCCGCGTAACTCATCAAACGGACGTCCTGGCAAAAAGTCTCACACTAGTAGCCGCCGTAAACGGCTACGTAACGCTTAATTTACCTTCAAAAAAGTGGCCATACCCCACATGGGTAAGTCCTATATGGGGTCTGTAGCGATCGCAAGAAACAGAGCCAGCAAAAATACTCGCCCATCACCCCGAACTATTTTTCAAATAGTAGACTGGTTGCTACTTCTAGCCTTTGAGTACAGGCTTAACTAGCGCCAACAGCTCAACAATTACCATCTCCTATAATTCGCATGTCTTTACCAGATCTGGCAAATGGCCCAAATCATCTTGGTAGAGATTTTGGTCTGAGGATGCTTACGTGGAGGGTTTGATCAGATGGCGGAAAAACTGGTAGCCGTAGCGGTAACAAATGATGGCATCATTGCGCCCCATGCAGGCAGGGCATTGTGGTGGATGGTCTACATTGTTTCTGATGAAGTCGATGCAAGCTTAACCTGGACGCTGAACTTGACTGATATCGGTTGTCTGCACGAATGGCACGTACGCGGAAATGGCGATCGCCACCCGCTGCATTTTGTTGATATTGCCATAGCAGCGTCCGCAGGGGAAGGAGTACGGCGCAGGCTACAACAGCGAAATACAGAGCTACTAACCACCATCGAGACAAATCCAGATGAGGCGGTTAACGCCTATTGGGCCGGGAATTTAGCCGCAGGTGTGCCGCATGAAAGCCAGGCGTGTCTTCATCCCTAGATGAGGTAAAACTGTGGCACAGAGACAAGACTGGATGGTTGCTGACGATGGACAGGTTCAAGCCTGTGCCACACCTCGCGAATGGAGTTTACTGGAAACGCCCTACCACTTTCATCGTTTTCTAACGCAGGTAGAAGACGTTCTCAAAGAAGCGCTCGACGAGGATAGCTGTTTGCCTGCCATTCGCCATCTCGTCCGTAAATTAGCTCTTAACTCCTATTGGTTACAGACGCAACACCCCAGCACCTTAAACGATGTTGCAATCCAGACGCTCTACGACGAAATTGGCTATCCCTTAACGGTTCAAACCAACACCTACCCTCCTGGAGCGATCTCTCCTGTTCATAATCACGGTACTTGGGGAGTTGTGACCCTGCTAAAAGGGCAAGAGAAAAATACATTCTGGCAACGCACTCCAACTCGAGAGTTCAAAGATAAAGTGACTCCAGTGGAAGAAAAAATCTTTCACCCTGGGGATGTCATCAGCTTTTCCCCCGGTGCAATTCATTGTGTAGAGGCCGTCGGGGAAACACCTCTAGTCACATTTAATCTCTATGGTGAAACCCTTAGTAAAGAGCGATTTGAGTTTGATCCAAAGACCCATCAGGCCAAAAACTTTTAAGTTGTATTCGCTATTGTCGTTGGTGCTTGTACACATCAGATATGGAATACGTTTACCCATAAAGGCCGATAGGGGACCCACCTAAGTCCGATATAGGTAACACCGTTTTGCTAACCATAAAATCTCTCCTCATTGTTTCTTAATAAGCCTTGCTGTCAGGCAAGCAGTTCAAAAATCGTCACAGGTGTAGGTTTACAACCTTATGACGAATTCACAATAAGGCAAGCCTACATCGCTATTGTTTTGGAGCGCCCCATGAAACGATTTTTGGTCTGGAGTATAGTCGCACTGCCCCCTACCCTGCTTATTCTCCTGTCCTTAAAACCGCTAGAAATTGTTTCAATCCGTTTGGCCGGATTCCTTGCTGCTGCATTCCTAGCAGTCATGATTGTGGCACTGATGGTCATTCCTGCCCTCGAGTCTCAAAAGCGCTTCCGACGACAGGCAACGATATCACTCGTCATGGTGGTTTCTATTATGGCCTTTAACTGGCCACTGAGAATAGCCTATAGTTTCTCTCGTCCTGCTTTTGATCAAGTAGCGGCACAGGTGATAGCAGGAGAAACTGTAGCAACTCCCCGACGTATTGGCTGGTTTCGCATCAAACGCATTGAGGCTCCCGGTCCTGCCGCTAATGGTATTGATCGCCACGGGCTTCGTCTGTGGACTGGCACTCACCCCAATGGAAATACCGGCTTTGTACAAGCAGGTCCCGATAATTTGAAGTTTAATCTATGGAGCCATTTCAGGTTAGATAACACCTGGCAGTTTATTGCAGAAGACTAGCAGCGTGGGATAAAAGCCTCGTATGGTTCAATCGTGAATATACTCGCCGATAGGTAGGAAAACTCAGTGTTGCATCATGGATGTACATCCTTATCTGAGGTATGAAGATCCATGGATAATAGAACTCAATATTTACTAGAATTAGCCAAAAATAACGCTAAAGCTTACATTGCCAACCCAAAAACCAAAGCAGCTATGGTCGCAGGCTCAGTCGCAGAGGGGCTTTGTGATGAATACTCTGATTGTGACATGAGCATTTATTACAACGAATTACCTTCTGAGGAAGAATTGCAGCTTGTGCGTCAACAAAATCAAGGTTCAGAGCGGCTCTGGATTTTGGGTGATCGAAAGGAAGGTGGGTTTGCCGAGAGTTATCTTGTAAACGGTGTCGAGTGTCAGTTTGGTCATGTAACGATTGCACAGTGGGAGACAGATATTTCAAATATCTTGGCAGGGCATGATATTCAATCCCCATTAATGAAAGCAATGTCTGGAACATTGGTTGGCATCCCACTCTACGGTGCAACACTAATTCAACGATGGAAAGCCAAGATAGCGAATTATCCAGATGAACTCGCACAAAAAATGGTTGAACATTACCTCAAGTTCTTTGCGATTTGGGGAATGCAGGAAAAGTTTGCCAGGCGAGATACGACACTTTGGTATTATCAAATCCTGGTCGAGTCAGCGCAAAATCTTCTCGGTGTGCTGTCTGGGTTAAACCACTTGTATTATTCAACCTTTCAATTCAAGCGCATGAGCAGGTTTATTGAGCAAATGGAAATTGCGCCTGAGAATCTTGCCGATCGTCTTGAAGGGTTGTTTTATCAGGCACCACCAATAGCAGTCAATCAACTGGAAGCATTGGTACGAGAAACCATCGAGCTTGTGGAAATTCACATACCTCAAGTGGATACATCATTGGCAAAACGAAGACTAGGCTGGAGACAGCAGCCGTGGAAATTAACAAAATAGATTGTTGAGGCATTGCCAGCTAAAATCTGCATTGCAGTGAAATGTACTAGCTTGTTTTAACGGCAAACCTCTCAGCCCTACAACGAATTGGGCTACTCTCTAAATCATTACCTTGCACTTTTCGAAAATCCACGATAAGCTACATACATGTAGATAGACACAGAAGCACTGTGAACAATACCAGGACAAAAATCTTGGATAATGATCCTAAAATTGTCGGTCAAGCGTTGAAAACGTTTATCTATGGCTGACATATTTTTTTGACTCATTCATCTACATATATATAGGTCAGTTTTAATACATGCTTTAAGGAGACTAGAACAATGCCAAACGTAACTAAACTCGACGTAACATCACATCGCTTGGATCAATATTTCTGGCTCGCAACTAGTTGATTAACTTACGAGATAACACATTTCGCTTGAAAACAACATCACTCAACTCAACGCCAAATTAAATTATGCTAGCAACTTACTATCACGATCGCTCAGAAGTTCGCGTTGGCAATCTGCCAGAGCCAACAATACTCTCGGATACAGACGCCATCGTTCGCGTCACACTCGCAGGGATTTGTGGTGCCGACTTCGACTTTATTAACAACGGACCCGAAATGGGTGTGCCACAGGGCATGCGTATGGGGCATGAGTTTGTCGGTACCATTGAAGCTGTCGGGAAGGCCGTTCATACCCTTAAAGTCGGAGATCGTGTAGTTGCCTCAGCCATGTTTGTTGACGGTGTATGCCACCATTGCAAACGCGATCTCCCCTCAGCCTGTGAACATGGCGGTCTGTTTGGGTCTCCACTTTTCGTGGAGCACGGTGGCAGTGATATTCAAGGTGGCCAATCTGAATTTGTGCGCGTGCCCTACGCCAACGGGTCACTCTTCAAGCTCCCTGACAGTTTTACGTCGGGTTCAGAAGACCACAGAGCGCTACCGTTGGCAGATAATTTTGCAACGGGATATCATGGCGCGCTTAACTCAAATATTCTCCCTGGCGAAACAGTTGTTGTTATCGGTGACGGAGCGGTCGGACAGAGTGCTGTGATGGCAGCAGCAAAGCTCTTTAATCCTGAGCAGGTTATCCATGTGGGCCGGTACGATAGCCGACTGGAGTTTTCCAAGCAAAAAAGTGGTGCGACCCATACTGTAAATGGCAAAAACCAAGACCCAATCGAGTATGTGAAGAGCTTGACTAATGGTTACGGCGCGATGTCGATTATTGACACCGTTGGCAATAATGGATCCATTTCGCAAGCCATGGCTATGGCCCACGCTGGCGGTAAATTGAGCGTGCTTGGTTTTGGGCATCTTTATGAACCTGTAGATGCACCCTACTCTGATGCTCTATTTAGAAATCTGACCATTCATACAGGCGTCGTGAATGTCGCCGCCTATATGAAGACGCTTCTTCCGATAGTCGAAAGTGGGCAGATTAATCCGAGTGTTATCTTTACGGATACATTACCACTGGCAGAGGCTAAGAGAGGCTATGAGCTAATGGGTAGTCGGTCGGCTGGTACGGTCAAAGTTGCGCTTAAGCCCTAACTCGCAACCGATAATTCGCAATCAACTAATTGTCGATGAATCCAGAAGTGAGAAGTCTTTTGATTGTTTACCTTAAAGACTTTTCGCTCTGGCAGCTGTGTTGCAAAGATTTTCCAATACGCCAGAGGTGATGTTGAAATACACCAGTACTGAAAAAATTGGCTCTATTTTAAGACGACCAATCGTATCGTTAAATTAGGAGTTACGCATGAAAAATACACTGCAATGGCGCATTCACGGTGATGAATTTGAGGATGGTAGCAAGATTGCGGACTGGAAAAAGATTGAAAGTAGCGCTTGGCATTTTCAAGTTGAAAGTAGCTATGAGATGACATTCGATATCTACGAACATGATGGTCAGTTCTGGAAGCTATATCAGGGGCGCTGGGTTGTAGAAGGAATTGCCGAATATACGTATCGATATGGTGGTCAAGCCTGCCGGATGACCCAGGTGGCCTACACAAAAGAGGCGAGATCCCCCCACTCTGGCCTGCTTAAACAGCGCGGAGATTTGGAGTGGGTGAGGGTTTACGAAGTAGATGAACGCATTCATAACGTTATGAAGACTGGCCTGCCGGATCCAAAGTACAACGGCAAGACTGTCGCGGCCTAAATGGGATCGAAGACAGTGTTTGGCAAAATCGAGGAGGTGCGCTGTGACAAAACCCATTTGTTTGATTACTGGGGTAGGAGACGGGACGGGAAGTGAGATCGCTCGCAAATTTTCCCAAGGAGGATACCGGGTAGCAATGATAGCCCGCAATCGCGATCGCCTCCAAACGCTCGAACGAGAACTGCCGCAATCCAAAGCTTATGCTTGTGATATTGGAGATTTAGAGACACTACTCTCCACCCTAAAGAAAATTTGCTCAGAGATGGGATATCCTTCTGTCTTGATCCATAATGCTGTTAGCGCTACCTTTGGAAGGTTTCTAGAAGCCGATCCTGAAGATTTAGAACGCAACTTTCGAGTGAATACAACATCATTGCTTTACCTGGCTCGGGAACTCTCACCATCTATGATTGCAGCAGGCAATGGTGCAATTGTGGTCACGGGAAATACCGCTGCCTTTAGAGGCATTCCCAGCTATGCCCTGTTTGCACCGACCAAGGCTGCACAGCGAGTACTATCGCAAGCGCTTGCCCGTGATTTGGGGCCAAAGGGTGTTCATGTCGCCTATGTGACAATTGATGCCGCGATCGCTACTCCCTGGTCTAAGAATTTACCCATTGAAGGGCTCAACATTGGACTATTGAATCAACAAGAGCGACCCGAAGAATTTTTCTGTCAACCTATTGATATTGCGGAAGAGGTGTTTCATGTGGCCCATCAACCAAGGTCGGCTTGGTCTTTTGATGTGGAAATTCGACCGTTTGGGGAAAAGTGGTAGTTGCCGAGGTTCCGTTGCATTTTTTGGGAACTTGCCTTAGACTACATACATGTAGATAAGTCGTAAATGCGTTGTGAGCAAGACGAGAACGAAAATTCTAGATGTGGCGGAGCATTTGACCCAAACAAAAGGGTTCAATGGCTTTAGTTATTTGGATTTGGCCGATGAAATTGGCATTAAAAATTCAAGCATACGCTACCACTTCAAAGCTAAGGCCGACCTAGCTTTGAAGTGGTAGAGCGTCTTCACGAAGGCCATAACGCTACCTTTAAAGATCTCGACAAAACCCTCAAGACACCACAACAACGGTTGCAAGCCATGGCCGACTATTTCCAAAGCTACATCCAAGATGAGAAGTTTTGTATGTGTGGAATGATGGCGGCAGAGTTGCAATCGGTTAGCCCAGCGGTAAGAAGTCGTCTTATTGCGTACTTCAAGGACATGCAAACTTGGCTTACTGAGCAGTTTGCGGCAATGGGAGAACCCGATGCCCAAAACAGAGCACTCAGGTTTATCAGTACAGCGGAAGGCTCATTGTTGCTGGCGAGACTTGAGAATAATCCTAAGATTGTCGGTCAGGCTCTGAAAACGTTTATCCACAGCTGATTTTAGGGTCATGTTTTTTTGGCTCATTTACCTACATACATATAGGTCAGTTTTGATGTATACTTTGTTGAAACGTGATCTCACCCCCTACCAAAACCCAAGGAGACTAAACCAATGTCAACTGAAACTACACTAGACGTAACTGTTAAAACAGCTGCTGACGAAGCTTATAGCTTTGCAGAATATAAGGCTGTAGAGGCGGCTTTACAGCCTTATATTGAGTCAGCTAAAACAGGTGATGGTGCGCTTTGCCGGACGGCCTTTTATGACCATGCTCATATCGTTGGCTCAGTGAACGGTGATTTTTATGATTTGGATGCTGATACGTTCAAAGGAGCGGTGAGTGAAACAGGCCCATCCCCAGACGTTCAATACCACATTGCCTGGATTGATATTTCTGGACCTGCCGCCGCCGCAAAGGTTGAATTTATCAATTGGGCTGGTTTCCGCTACACCGATTTCTTTGTTCTCTATAAGCAAGATGGACAGTGGAAAATCAGCGGCAAAGTTTATGACTCTCACGCCCAAAACTAATGATGTAAGCACAGACACTGGTCAGCTTCGAGATTGACTTTTTTTTGACTCAGTTATTGACATACATATAGGTCAGTTAAAGGCGTATGTCCTGCTGAAAACTGACCTCAAAACCCACCCAATCTCGAAACTGATTCTTTATCAGCACCTAACGACACCTTTTATTTATTTGGAGAAATCACAATGACTGCAACTGCAACTGCAACAACTTCGGCTATTCGCCTGGTTCCTGGAAACGTCGTCCCCGCTCTAACTGTTGATACGCTATCGGAAAATGGCTGGAATCTGGCTGCACAGACGCCTCGCAACTACACGATGGTGGTCTTTTATCGTGGGTTACACTGCCCCCTCTGTGCTGAGTACTTAAAGCAGCTAAACAGTAAGCTAAGTCAGTTCAACGATCTCGGCATTGAAGTCATTGCCATTAGTGGTGACAGTCGTGAAAAGGCCGCTACCTCCGCTGAAACCTGGGGCGTCAAGGATTTGACGCTGGGTTATGGCCTCACCCGCGAAGCGATGCAGCAGTGGGGGCTTTATGTCTCCAAGGGTGCGTTTGACAGTGAGCCCGCCTATTTCAATGAGCCAGGACTCTTTTTAATCGGCCCTGATGGCGTGCTCTTCTTCGCTAGCGTCAATAACGCTCCGTATGGTCGCACTGACCTAGATGCACTGCTCGGAGGTATGGACTTTGTCTTGAACCACAACTACCCCGTGCGTGGTACTGAAGTCTAAAAGAAAGAAGTCTAAAAGAAAGAAAACTATTCCCTATTCAAACAATACAACGGAGAAAAAATCATGCCTTTTGTAAATGTTCGCACAGTCAAAGGATTGTTGAGTAAGAGTCAGAAACTAGAGCTTCAACAGCGTCTGAACGACTTAATGGTTGAGATTGAAGGTGAAGGAGATCCAGCATTCAGAGAAAAGGTCTGGATCCTGATTGAGGAGCCCGAGCCTGAGGACTGGAATATTGGTGGGGTCACGCTGACCCCTGAAATCATCCAGGAACTCAAAAGCAAGCAGACCCCCACAAACAAGTGAAAATCCTAGGCAGCACGCTTAAGAATGTGCTCTAGCAAAGTATGGGGTAGCAGTGCTACCCCACGTTATTAATTCTGAAATAAGGAGATTAGCAATGGCAAATATGAAAGCAGCTGTGTTGAAGGCATTTGGTGGCCCTGAAGGGTTTGAGATCCAGCAGGTTCCCAAACCTACACCAAAAGCGAATCAGGTCTTGGTCCGCGTTTGTGCAACGTCTGCCAATCCTGTTGATTATCAAACCCGTCGGGGTGACTACAAAGACTATATGCAACTCCCGGCAATTATTGGTCTTGATGTTTCTGGGATTGTCGAGGCAGTGGGAGAAACCGTAACAGCCTTTAAGCCAGGGGATGAAGTCTATTACGCGCCAAAGATTTTTGAAGATGCGGGTAGCTATGCTCAATACAATGTTGTGGATGAGAGCCTTGTTGCGATTAAGCCCAAGAATCTATCCCATACTGAAGCCGCTTGTTTTCCCATAGCAGGCGGAACCGCCTGGGAGTCCCTGGTTACTAGAGCTAATCTACAGGTGGGTGAATCTGTTTTAATTCATGCGGGCGCAGGTGGCGTTGGGTCTTTAGCCATTCAATTAGCTAAAGCGATTGGTGCCTACGTTTTCACAACCTGTAGCCTTAGAAATCATGATTTGGTTAAGAAACTAGGCGCAGACCGCGTGATTGACTATAAAACTGAAGACTATGTAGAAGTCATTCAGCGAGAAACAGACAATCAAGGCGTTGATGTCGTGTTTGATACGATTGGCGGCAAGACGATTCAACAAAGTTTCGATATTCTTCGCCCTTTTGGGCGTCTTGTTAGCATCGTCGACATTGCAACGCCGCAATCGTTGCTCGCCGCTTGGGACCGAAATCTATCTGCCCATTTTGTTTTTAACCCAGTTAATTCAGCGAAGCTAGATGCCCTAAGGCAACTCATTGAACGCGAACAGCTAAAACCGCTTATTGACTCAATCATGCCGTGGCAGGAGGTGAGTCAAGCAATTCAACAATTAGAGCAAGGCGGAACAACAGGAAAGATTGTGCTGGATTTTGCTGACAATGACTAAGAGTCGAGGATTAAATCCCAGACACGTAGGGTCTGATTGAAGCCTCGCTATGACCTCGCTCTATGTCCCCATTTACCCTAGTAAACCAAGGAGAGACTCATGATTGATTTTTACACCTTCAGCACACCCAATGGCTACAAGCCTGCCATCATGCTCGAAGAGATCGGGTTGCCCTATGCGATTCATAAAGTCGATATCAGCAAAGGAGATCAATTTTCGCCCGAGTATATAGAGATTAACCCCAACAGCAAAATTCCAGCCATCATCGATCGCGAAACAGATATCTCCGTGTTTGAATCAGGCGCTGTGCTGATTTACCTGGCTGAAAAGACAGGGAAACTCCTGCCGACTGACCCCGCTGAACGGGCCCTTGTGATGGGATGGCTGATGTTTCAAATGGCCAGTGTCGGTCCCATGTTTGGCCAGTTGGGACACTTTCGGAACGCAGCGCCTGAGAAGCTACCCTACGCGATTGAGCGCTATCAAAAAGAAACGATACGGCTCCTAAAAGTCTTGGATCGTCAGCTAGCCAAGACAACTTATATTGCTGGAGACTACTCTATCGCTGACATTGCCACGTATCCTTGGGTATTTGGGGCAACCGGTCCCTATTTAGAGGTCTCGTTAGATGAGTGTCCTAACGTTCAGCGTTGGATGGAGGCGATGCAAGCTCGTCCGGCAGTCAAGACAGGAATGTCACTTTTCTCTCCTGAATTTGATAGCAAATTAGGAGCGATCGCATAGTGTGAAAAGCTTTTCTATATTCCATCATCGCGGAATACCGCCTCAAGATTGAGTCGGCGCTAGTGAGCATCGAAAAATTATTAAGTCTAGAGTCAGATGCAGTCCAAAAAATTCATCAAATTTGGGTAGGGCATCCCAAAATACTTTGTGTTTAACCTCGTTAATGCCGCCAAACTCAATTCCCTCAGGCAGCGGCTTGAGCGCAAACAGCTCAAATTGGAGAATTACAATGAACCAGAACATTAAAAGCAAAGTCGTGGTGATTACCGGAGCCAGTAGTGGCATCGGAGAATCAACCTCTCGTCATTTAGCCTCGTTAGGCGCTAAGCTCGTGCTGGGAGCACGCCGCACAGAAAAATTAAAAAGCATTACCCAAGAGATTCGTGACAGTGGAGGTCAAGCTGAATTTTTGACAACAGATGTGACCGTTGCCAACGATTTAAAGGCACTCGTTGAGAAAGCGATCGCAGCTTTCGGTCAAGTCGATGTCATTATCAACAATGCTGGCTTGATGGCGATCGCCCCCATGTCATCGACCAAGATCGATGAATGGGATCGCATGATTGATATCAACATTAAGGGCGTTTTATACGGGATTGCAGCGGCCTTACCCATCTTTGAAAAACAGGGCAGTGGCCACTTTATCAACATTTCCTCTGTTGCTGGCGTAAAGGTATTTAGTCCCGGTGGTACGGTCTACAGTGGCACTAAATTTGCTGTGAGAGCAATTTCTGAGGGATTAAGACATGAAGTCGGCGGCAAGATCAGAACAACCACTATCGAGCCAGGCGCTGTAGAGTCTGATCTAAAACACGGTAGTTCACATCAAGAAAGCTCGGACTTTGTAAAAGATTTCTATCAGATTGCAATTCCGGCTGACTCTGTTGCCCGTGCTATTGCCTATGCCATTGAGCAACCTGCAGATGTGGATATCAATGAGATTGTCTTGCGACCAACAGTGCAGGATTTCTAAACCAATTCTCTATAATAGCTAAGAGGTTTAAAGCGATGAAACTCACCAAACAAACGCTCAATTAACATACTGACCATACCAAGGCCTGCCCCCACAACCCGAAAAACATTTACTCACCTATTCTCACTAGGAGATAGTAATCATGGCTAACATTGAAATTTACACCTGGAGCACCTGTCCCTTCTGTCATCAGGCGAAGCAATTACTGGAGCAAAAGGGGGCTAACTATACCGAATATGTGCTTGATGGAGACGAAAGAGCCAGAGAGGTCATGGTCGCTCGGGGTACTAACGGTCGCCGTTCAGTTCCTCAAATTTTTATCAACAACCGACACATTGGCGGTAATGACAATCTGCATGCCCTAGAGCGACAAGGAGAACTCGACCAGCTACTGAAGCAGCCGCCCTTGGATCGAGCAGAGGTGGTGGCATGACACAACGTTCTCGGATTAGGCGGCGATCGCTAATAAAAGCTCACCATGCAAGTGCTCTCAGACTGGCCGCTATAATTGGCACTGTACTGTTTGTGATCAATCATAGCCATGCTCTGGCCAAAAGCGAAATGACGGCCCATCGGTGGTTCTCAGCCACCTTAGGATTTGTGATTCCGTTTGCGACTAGTGTCTATTGCCTCTGTGGTCAACCTAGTAAAACAACAAACCAGTCCTAGAGTTAACTCATTGGTCAGACATACTGTTGTAAGACATATATTCTGTATGTGGTTAGCCACACGCTAACCACATACTTTTGGAACCAAAACCACTCAAGGGTCTCCTATGACGCATCGGATCACTCTTCAAATTATTGTCTTGCACTTTCTAACAATTTACCGTAAACTATATATATGTAGATAGGCGACGAAATCACTGTGAGCGATACAAGGACGAAAATTTTGGATGTGGCGGAGCACTTAACCCAAATTAAAGGGTTCAATGGCTTTAGCTATCTTGATTTGGCTGATGCAGTCGGCATCAAAAATTCAAGCATACACTACCACTTTAAAGCTAAGGCTGATCTGGCTTTGGCTTTGGTAGAACGCCTCCATAAAGTCCATAGAGACGCTTTTGAAGCCTTCGATCAAAATCTCGATACGCCACAACAACGTTTGCAAGCACTCGTCGACTTTTTCCAAACCTACATCCAGGATGAGAAGTTTTGCATGTGTGGAATGATGGCGGCAGAATTGCAATCGGTCAGTCCAGCCGTAAGGAGTCGCCTGATCGTTTACTTTAAGGATCTTCAAGCCTGGCTCACCAAGCAATTTGTGGCAATGGGAGAAACCGATGCCCAAAACAGAGCACTCAGGTTTGTCAGCACAGCGGAAGGTTCATTATTGCTGGCGAGACTTGAGGCTGATCCTAAAATTGTCGGTCAAGCGTTGAAGAGTTTCATCCACGACTAACATATTTTTTTGACTCGTTTATCTACATACATGTAGGTCGGTTTTTAATGCGTGCTTTGTTGAAAACTGATCTTAAAACCGAACCAAATCCCAAAGGAGACTAAAGCAATGTCAAACATCACGACAGTTGAAGTAACGTCTAAAACAAGGAATGACGAAGCTTACAGCTTTGCTGAATATAAAGCTGTTAAAGAGGCTCTACAGCCTTATATTGAAGCAGCCAAAACAGGCGACGGTGCTCTTTCTCGGACTGCCTTTTATGACCATGCTCACATTGTTGGTTCGGTCCATGGCACTTTTGAGAATGCGACGGCTGATGAATTTAAAGAAGCGGTAACTGGAATAGGAGCATCTCCAGAGATTCAGCATCATATTGCGTGGATTGATATTTCTGGACCTGCCGCCGCTGCAAAGGTTGAATTTATCAATTGGGGTGGCTTCCGCTTCACAGATTTCTTTGTCCTCTACAAGCACAACGGACAGTGGAAAATCAGCGGCAAGGTCTACGATTCTCACGCTCAAAACTAAGTTGAATCTGTCCACTATCTCTAATAGGAGAATCCATGACAAAGGCATCCATAATTAGAGCTTATGCTGCCACTGATGTCGGCGGTAAACTAACGCCGTTTGAGTACACGCCAGATCCATTAAAGGATACAGATGTTGAGCTCGATGTTGAATATTGTGGCCTTTGCCACAGCGATCTGAGTATGTTGGACAACGAATGGGGAATTACCCAATATCCCTTTGTACCTGGTCATGAAGTGATTGGACGAGTGGCTAAGATCGGGGCTGCCGTGAAATCTCTTCGAGTGGGCCAGCAAGTGGGCTTGGGATGGTTTTCCAGTTCTTGTATGACGTGTGAATGGTGTCTCTCTGGGAAGCATAATCTTTGCCCCAGTCGAGAAGAAACCATCGTTAACAGGCATGGCGGTTTTGCGGATAAAGTTCGCGCGCATGAAGTGTGGGCTATTCCCCTGCCTGACGGGATTGATGCAGTCAAAGCAGGTCCCCTATTCTGTGGCGGCATTACTGTTTTCAATCCTATTATTCAGTTAGGCATACAGCCGACAGACAAAGTTGGGGTCATTGGCATTGGTGGATTGGGGCACATGGCCCTAAAGTTCTTGCATGCCTGGGGCTGTGAGGTGACCGCCTTTTCATCGAGTCCTGAAAAGACGGCTGAAGCAAAAGCGATGGGGGCTCATTATATTGTTAACTCACGCGATCCAGACGCACTTAAAGCGGTCGCCAATTCGTTTGACGTGATTCTTTCTACCGTCAGCGTCGATTTAGATTGGAGTGTTTATATCGAGGCATTGCGTCCTCAAGGAAAAGTCCATTTTGTCGGCATCCCACCCTCCCCGTTGAGCACCTCCTTAGATTCGATTATTGATTCACAAAGGTCGATTTCAGGATCGCCGTTGGGAAGTCCTGCAACCGTGATGAAAATGCTCAACTTTTCTCAACGCCACAACATTAAACCCGTTATCGAAACGCTTCCCTTTAGCCAGGTCAATGAAGCGATAGATCGACTCCGTCAAGGTAAGCCACGTTACCGGATTGTATTGGTCCCAGACACATAGGAATGTCCTAAACCATAGCGATTCCCTGTATTGCACTGAATGTTTTGTCTGATAAGGTGACCTAATTTAAGTGAGAAAAAGACTCATCACAACAATTCTTTTTCTCACCTCTCTAATTCTATAAGCCTAAAGGAGGCTATTATGAAAACTGACAAACCCTTAGAAATCTCTCTGTTCTTAATCCGCATTAGTGTTGCCGCCTTTTTCCTGGTTTGGGCCATTGGAAAAATCATTGCGCCTGGAATCACTCAAGCTGTTGCTGAACCCTACTACTCCTCACCTGTAACAGGAACCTTTTCGACCATTATGGGGATTCTACAGTTAGTGATTGTTCTAACTTTCTTAGCAGGCTTATTGAAGACCTGGACCTATGGCTTGCTGTTAGGAATGCATACTGTTTCGGTGCTCGTTTCACTCAAAAATTTAGTCAATCCATACACAGCGCCTAATTATTTATTCTGGGCAGCTATTCCCACACTGGCAGCGTTAATTGCGTTGTTTCTGTTGCGTGAGCGTGATCAGCTGTTTGTCCTAGGTCGCCGTCAGATAGCTCAAGAGAGTACGGCATCTCACTGAGTTCTCTAGAGTGTATTTGAGACTATCTGGCATTCACGTAAAAATATCAGATAGTCTCCACTTTGAGACCATACCCTATTTAAGGCGATGCGAACTCGTCCGGCAGTCAATAAAGGCATGGAACTTTTCTCACCTGAATTTGATAGCAAATTGGGGGCGATCGTCTAACCGGTCAGAAGCCTGCCAACGACAACAACACCATGATTACTATATCCATCGAACGAATCATAAATACTGTAGCTTTAACTAGTCTGGTTACTTTGTTTGCACCGACTAAACCTAGTCAGCTTTCAACACCTGCGATCGCACTCAACCGACAGCCTAAAGAAATAGCTGCAGAACATAGACAGCCTGCTAATGTACGCAACGGCATTTATCTCTTTAGTCACTCTTCCAAATCCATTCAGATTACTGACGGTGTTAATTATGCTGATGGCTTTGAAGCTGACCCGCCTGAATACATGGTGTTACAGCTAGAAGACGATCAAGTGATTGGTGGTTTCTATCAGCCACTATCAGAATATACCTGTTTTACAGGGATTTTTCGCGGAGAGACTTTAGATTTGTGGGTATCTATTCCTGATAGCCCAGACGTCTATGCTTATAGCATCCCGATTCAGGTTCAGACACAAATAGCAAGTCAGTCTAATACTGTTGACTTGTCGGTAAATGAACTAGTACTCCAAGAGGCCCACCGTATTAGTGCTCTTGACCAGGTTAGCCAAAATGTTCTCAATGAGTGTCTTATCGAACTCAATGTTTAAATCAGACACATATAGCAATCGACGGATGCATTTGTCGGTTGCGATTCAGGTTAGCTGTTATAACTTGGGGCTTTCAGGGATATCGATTGTCCTAACTAACCTAACAGATGCAATAGAATTCATCTAGTATTTAGATTAAAGATAATTTAACTGCCTAAATAGCCCGAACTGTAATGAAATTACCTGCATTCAAACTCGAACGATTCTTTGCCAAATACGAATTTAAGGCACCTTACCTGCTGGCGTCTTCTGATTGTGAGGCAATGACGATTGAAGAGTTGTTGAGTCTAGAGTCAGGTGCAACGCAAAAATTTCATCAGACTTGGCTAGGCTATACCGAAACGAAAGGAAGCCCGGAACTACGGCAGGAGATCGCCAAAACGTATCAATCAATAGATATTGAGGAAATCCTGGTTCATGCAGGGGCAGAAGAAGCGGTGTTTATTTTTATGAATGCCGCTCTAGAACCCGATGATCATGTGATTGTTCACTTTCCTGGCTATCAGTCTCACAGCTCAATTGCGCAATCGATTGGCTGTGACGTTGAATGGTGGAAAAGCCATGAAGCCAACAACTGGGAATTGGACTTAGATTGGCTTCGAGGAGCCATTCGACCAAACACCAAGGTAATTGTCATTAATTGTCCTCATAATCCGACAGGCTACGTTATGAGTCGAGCCAAACTAGAGGAATTAGTTGCGATCTGTAGGCAGCACAATATTCTCTTATTCTCGGATGAGGTCTATCGTTTTTTAGAATATCGAGATGACGATACGTTGCCGGCTGCCTGTGACCTGTATGAGAATGCAGTTTCTCTGGGGGTAATGTCAAAAACCTATGGCTTGGCCGGTTTGCGAATTGGTTGGATTGCAACTCACAACCAAGAGATTTATAACGCAATGGCAGAGTTTAAGGACTTTACCTCAATTTGTAGCAGCGCTCCCAGTGAGTTTTTATCAACATTAGCCCTTCAACATGGAGATACGCTGATTCAGCGTAATCGAGCCATCATTGCAGCAAATATTGAGATCTGCGATCGCTTTTTCTCAGATTATGCCGAACTCTTTAACTGGACAGCCCCCAAAGGAGGATCGACCGCCTTTCCGAGCCTGAGGCAAGCAGGAAACGTAGAAGAATTTTGCATCAATTTAGTCAATCAGAAAGGAGTTCTCCTTCTACCCAGTACCTATTTTGATTATGGACAGCAGAATTTTCGGATTGGGTTGGGACGTAAGAATTTATCAGAGTGCATGGAAAAGCTAGATGAATACTTGCAGACCATTAACCTGATAAAGACATAAATTACTGTTTCTGAAGGCTCAGCTGTAATCACGCAACATCTTTTTGATCTCGAGCGTGTGCATTTCTTCTTGCCCGATTTTGGTGCGTGTGTATTCTTCTAGATAAATGCTGGCGTCTTGAACCACGTCTAGCAGCTTTTTGTACATGCTTAGTGCTTTTTGTTCGTGGTTAAGGCTTTCTGATAAGAGGTCTTTAACTGAGTGACGATTGTTTTCCTGGATAGTTGAAATTTGCTGACTGGGATGACCTTCTAGCCCAGTAATAATCTCACCGGCTTCTTGAGCATGGAGTAAAGATTCAGTTGCCTGAGCCTTAAAAAAATCTACAATCGGAATGCGATTAGGCCCGGTCACCATCAGAGAACAATGGGTATAGCGCACCACACCAGCTAGCTCAAATTCCATAATTTGATTGAGCAGATCAATGGTTTGTGAGGTGTCAAGGTCTTTCATTTAGTCATATTGAGCATCAACGAGTTCTGATTATAAGCTTGGAATAGATTTTGTGGACGGCTATAATTCAATGATTAGCAACGATTGACTGAGTTTTCATACGATTCGAGGACCAATTTAACCTCGAATTTTCAGTAATTTACCTTAGTGGCCGGACCCGGTCGGATGGCCAGTAGATTTTGTAGGCTGCCCCTAGAATATTGGCCTCAGGGACATACCCCCAATCACGGGAATCAGAGCTATCTTGGCGGTTATCGCCCAGCATAAAATAACTGTTGGCAGGCACTGTTTCAGGCCCCCACTCATAGGCAGATGTTGCTTGCACGTAAGGTTCTACAAGAGCACTGTTATTGATGTAAATTTGACCTTCTTTAATCGCTATCTGCTGACCTGGTAAGCCAATTACACGCTTTACATACAGCAGATCTTCGGCTTTCTCTGAACGATCTTGAAGGGCTTGATCGGGTGGGGTAAACACCATAATGTCACCGATGTTAGGACGATATGTCTGACTGCGCCGAACAAAGAGACGATCGTTGATTTGTAGCGTTGGGGTCATTGAGTCACTTGGTACAATACATTGCTCCACTACCAGGCGAATCCAACCGGGTGTTGCCCCCAAAGCCAGCCGAACAATCAAGAGACCGACAACAAGAAGTGCGATCACACTGGCCTGACGGTTCGCGCCTGATTTATGTCTGGTTTGATGGGGAAAGCTGACATACACGTGATAACAGCTCAGCGTCCAAATCAGCGGCGGAATCGGCACCAACTGAGGAACAGAATTCGCTAGCCAAGCGCTCAGGAGCCCTGTAATCAAAAATAGCCCTCCAGCCAATGCCTGCTGTAGGTACAAGTGACCTAGCCCAGGCAGCAGCTGTGATAAAAAAACGGCATACCAAGGGTCAGCTCTCCCCTGGGGTACCGAAATCCGAGTTGCGTATCCGGGTTGAGTGCCACGATAGGCATCCAAAATACTAAAGCTATACACAATCAGGAAGCATGCAATTGTCCAGAAGCCCCATAGGGTTTGACCATTGGCCCCAAAAATAGACCAAGTAGCATAGCCAAGCATGACAACTGTTATCAGTATCAAGCTGATACCCTTTACCCATAAAGCACTGTATAGCTGCCCCAGACCTGGAAACACCATCGAATAGTTCACCGCCAGCCATGGGTTTAGACGATTTCGTGACTGAGAGGATGGTTTCATGCTTCAAATATCAACCATAGGAGAGAAACTGATGCGTCTTAACTTTAAACAGGTGGTTCAAACCCTTTCACTACTGACCATACTCCGCGAATTTGACCCTGTCATTATCGGTACTCCGCCCTTGGGGATTGCACTAGAGACCAGCGATATAGACATCGCCTGTTCAGCCAATAATCTTGCCCGCTTTAAAACAATAATATTAACCAAATTTAGCAAATTTGACTGTTTTCAATGTTATGACTCCATCTGGCAAAACCAAAACTCCGTTATTGTTAAATTTCACGCCTATGACTGGGATATTGAACTGTTTTGCCAAACAATTCCAACACATCAACAGTGGGGCGTCCGACATTTTCATATCGAACAGCGACTCCTCAATATTGAACCCCAGCTAAGAAGTGTGGTACTGCGACTCAAACAACACGGGCTAAAAACAGAACCAGCATTTGCACAGGCCCTTGGGCTGTCAGGAGATCCTTATTTGTCGATTTTAGAACTTGAGACTATGAGTGATGACGAATTAGCCCATATGATTGCCAGTAGGCAGCAGTGATTTACAATGCTTGCAACAAAATCGTTATCTAAAATTGTGGATGAAGTTGGAGGACACTATGGGTATTGAATTTGAAGTAGCTGAAGCATTACGACATATTGCCCTTGATGAAACAGTTAAATCATACGTTCTTCAACATCCACCTATTTACCAAGCCCTGCGCCATGCAGCCATGAGGTTTATTGGTGGTGAGACGTTAGAACAATGTGTCAACACTACAAAGTCTCTAAACAAACAAGGGGATGCTGTCACTATTGATTTCATGGGCGAAAGTACTCGTGATGCTTCAATAGCAGAACAGGCTACACAAGAATTTCTCAACGTAGTTCGAGCGATTATTGAGCACAATCTTGATGCTTCCATATCTTTGGATTTATCTCACATCGGCATGGTGGTTGATGCAGAACTCGGCTATAAAAATGCTTGTACCTTGGCTGAATCTGCTCAACAGGCTGGTCTAGAAATGATGATCAGCATGGAAGGGACGGATCGCACCGATCTGATTTTAGACATCTATCAGAGACTATGCGAGCGATTTAACAACGTTGGCATTACCCTACAAGCCTATCTATATCGAACCCTTGATGATCTCAATACTGCTTTGCAGTGCCCAGGCAAAATCCGGCTTGTTAAAGGAGCATATGAAGCACCATCAAATCTTGCTAGACCTAGAGGTGCCGAACTTGACACCGCGTACCACCAGTTAATGGAAACTCTTTTAGGTAGCCGTCATTCTTGCTCCATTGCTACCCATGATCAATCTCTACTAGAGTATGCACACAAATTTATTCAAGATCAGAGTCTTGTGTCTGACAGCGTTGAATTTGAGATGTTGCAAGGGGTCACACCGGAACGTTTAAAAGCAATGGGCGAATATGGATATTGCACTCGCATTTACCTTCCTTATGGGCAAGAATGGCATTTGTATTTGTGTAATCGTCTAGCGGAATATCCGCCCAATCTTTATCAGGCGCTTATTGATGTTGTAAGCCACGGATATCAGTAAAAATCAGCCGTCTAACGATAATCCCTATTATGAGTACAGACTCTCAGACTGAGTATATTACTGCGTTGATTGATTTACACCGTGGACTTGACCGTCAAGGTCCTGGTGATTCTGACTTCTCGCGTAATCTTTTGAACACCCTTTCTACGTTACCCCCGAAGCCACGTATTGCTGATTTAGGCTGTGGGAGCGGGACTGCTGCATTGTTGCTTGCACAACACTATCAAAGCACTGTCAGGGCAGTCGATTTCTCATCTGTTTTTATCGACGAACTCAAAGTTCGGGCAAAACAGGCTGGTCTAGAACATCTAATTGTCCCGATTTGTGGTGACATGGCTAAACTCGATTGGGCCGAGGGTTCGGTTGACCTGCTGTGGTCTGAGGGGGCTGCTTACAATCTTGGGTTTGAACCGGCTCTTAAACTCTGGCGACCGCTTCTAACAGGGAATGCTATTGCCGTTATCTCTGAGATGAGCTGGTTTACGGACAATGCACCAGAACCTGCGATCGCATATTGGCAAGACGCGTATCCCACCATGGGGACTGAGGCTGAGAATATCGCTCGGGCCAGTCGTGCTGGCTTTAGCGTACTGTCTACCTAGCGACTACCGAGCCAGGCTTGGTGGGCCAATTATTATGACCCACTGCGTGAGCGGATACAACAGATTGAGAGTACCCCAAGCACTCAAGCCGTCATTCGTGAAATTGAAGAAGAGATGCAGCTATTTGAACAATTTAGCGACTTCTATGGTTATACATTTTACAGTTTGCAAGCGGTAGCCCCCATCTAACAATTTGCCTGAAGTGACAACATCGTCAGCCTTATGCTCAATGCGTCAGGAATTCTGCACTGTGACGCTGAGGAACATTCTGACAAGAGGGAGGCATTATGTGGCTTACTATTGTTCTCTGGCCGATCGCACTTGCTCTATTGCTGCTGAGCTTCACTACTGGCAGGTGGTACAAGCTATGGCCGTTTGAGATTGTTGGCGCGGGCTACCTTTGGTTTTCAGGGCTTACCCTAATACTATTGCTGGCGCTGGTGTTCTTTAAGTCCCGCACTCCACGCCGAAAGTTAATGCTGGTGGTGGCGCTGACTCTTGGTATCTACACCACCACCATTGGCACCTGGTATGTACCCAGATTACGAGACGCCAGCACTGGTGGCGTTCCACTATCGTTAATGACCTACAACGTCAACCATCTACGCTGGGACACCGCCGCAGTCACTGACCTGGTTAGAACAAACCCTGTCGATGTCTTTGGATTGGTTGAACCCTTTAAAGAGCAAGCTGCAGAACTACGAGACAATGTGCAGGACCTGTACCCCCACTACTATCGCTCAACCGGAGGCGGACTGAGTTTATTTAGCCGCTACCCTATTGCTGAGGCAACAACTGAAAACTTAGACACTCAGTATCACAGTCTATTTGCGATCGTAAATGTGAATGACAAACCTGTTCGCGTTGTTGTCTCTCACCCTCTGGCTCCCGTAACGATGTACAACTTTGTTAATCGCAATGAAGCGATGGTGGCACTGGCCACGTATGGAGCACAACAATCAATCACAACGGTGATTATGGGAGATTTCAATGTCACCTCTTGGTCAATTTATTTTCGCAACTTTATCCGCGATTCAGGATTACGTAGCGCTAGTCTAGGGCATGGCCTAAATCCCACCTGGTTTTACAACGGTGTAGGGCGATCGCTGTCGCGTCTTGAGTCTGTGAAACAGGTTCTAAAAATTCCGATTGATCATATTTTTGTCAGTCAAGATATCAGTGTTGACCAGGTTATCACCCCATCATCTGGAGTCTCTGATCACCGTCCGGTGATTGCAAAGGTACGAATGAGATAGCTTTTGCAATGACTTGAGGTTCTATCCACTCAGGACTTGTTGAAAATTAAGCTCATCGTTTGATTATGCCTATTTTTCTTAATAGGAAATTAGATACCTTTTCCTTTTAGAATTTTGTCGCCGCGCGCAAAATTCTAAACCACCTCTCCAAATGCCCAAAGAGGTTGTTAGGGATACCGCTGATGTTTTTCCGCCGGGTTGTAGGGCGGCGGAACGCCCTGCCCAGAGGGTTTGGGGAACTCGGAGGGACCCCAAGCAACCGATTTTGCCTCCAATCAATATCTAAAGTTAATTGTGAATATTGGCCGATAGCGATGAGGGCTGCTCAGGGCTTTCCTCCTTTATGGAAATATCCGAGTTATCCTGTCGGCATACTGGGGTTTACCCTCCTATTCGTGGGGGCCTAAACTCCCCTTTCGGAAGTAATCAAGTTGTCCCAACTAGGCATATTGGGGTTTCCCTGAAAGTAGGATGTCGATTAACTTAAAGATATTGGTGTGGTATGGGTTACGGCGAGGTCAGGGAAAAGGTTACGATTGTCAAACCATGAAGTTGTTTCTTAATAACTTCTAAGTAGCTACAGCTTACTCTCGAAGAGGGCTACATGGGAAATTTACTATGTTAAGAGACTATGCTCAATAATTTTTTGCCAGCTTCAAGTCGGGAAGTTTCTCCCAGCAAAATACACTCTGATAGTATCTGCAAATCCAATGTGGATAACGCAGGTATCTTGCTACGATTTACTTTTTGGCAATCATCCGCTTGCAAATGGTAGGCACTGAGAGTTCCATCCTCCCATATCCACACCTCGTTCACATTCAAAGCTTTGTAGCGTAAAAGCTTTGAGGTATCACCACTGGTGAAATTGATTTCAATGGCCAGTTTCAAGTCCTGAATTTCGTAGGATTCATCCGCTTCTGCCGAGGCAACTCCTGCCTTTTCCTGGGTCATGGAGCCCGTTGGTTTAAACTCAATTTCACAATGGAATAGAAACAGTTCAACCAGAAAGCCAATCAGGCTTTTAAATAGCTCATGTGCTTCCCCTGGCATCAGAATTCCAATGGTTCCATCGTAATAAAACAGTCTTACTCCAACGCTATTTTCAAACCCTTTTTGCAAATGCTTAAACTGCGCCCAGGTTCTATGTCGCTGCAGGGTGCGAACATCTCCTTTGCTGATTTCTACTTGAACGGGAGATGGCCTGAGGGTGGATGTCATACTCTCAAACTGATCTGGGTTTATCCATCGTAGCATTTGCTCCTTTGCACTAAGGGGTGGCTCAGTATCTCAGAGGAAGGTAGCTTTTCTGGAGCTTAAAATTAGAGAAGATGTCTAACGTACCGTTATCAACGACGGTGGTTTTGTCTGGCTTAAGAAACCGAGCGGTGAATCAATGACCCATTCTGCTATCTGGGACGGCCTCTTGCAAAAATATGTCGATGACCAAGGGCGAGTGGCCTATGGTCGCTGGCAGCAAGACTCCCTGCCAGCACTGGAACAATGGCTGACAACCATGGGTAGCGTGGACCTGCAGAAATTGGATAAGCCACAGGCGATCGCAACTCTGTTAAACCTCTACAACGCCCTGACGGTTCGACAGGTGCTCTATCAGTATCCCATTGCGTCCATTCGGCCTAAGTTTCTGGGTATCCCCAACTGGCTGGCCTTTTTGCGGTTCTTTACTAAAAGGGTCTATACCCTCAACGGTCAGTCCCTGAGTCTAAATAACATTGAACACGATATTCTACGCCATCAGTTTCTCGATCCGCGTATTCATTTTGCCCTGGTCTGTGCGTCCGTTGGCTGTCCGCTGCTGAGAGCAGCGGCCTATGTACCAGATAGGCTAACGGCTCAGCTAGAGGAAGATTGCGATCGCTTTATCAATAACCCCGATAAAGTTCGTTATGACGCTGCTAGCAATACACTGTTCTGTAGCAAAATCTTCAAATGGTATGAGGCCGATTTTCTCACGGTTGCAGAGTCAGTTCCAGCCTATATTGCGCGTTACTACATCGCTGCACAACTGCCTGAATCTGTGAGCTTAGTTTACCTGCCTTACAGCTGGGATTTAAATCAGCAACGACATTAGCGCACCTCTTCATAAAATCGTTTGAGCCAGCGACTAGAAACCCCCATACCCCACAAAAAGCCAATGGCCGCATAAATCAAATTTGCCTTCACTGGCCCCCATTGCGCCACCCGGCGATCGGACGCCTGTACCAGTCGATTTACTTGATAGATACCGCCCAGCCGGGACAGTTTTAAGCACAGATCTGCATCTTCCATAAGCGGTAAGGTATCGTCAAAACCACCACAGGTCCAAAAGTCCGAACGCCGACAGAACATCACCTGATCCCCAAATAGAATCCGTAAGCGGTCTCGAAAGTAAAGATGAGGTCGAAACAACAGCGGCGCATAGTGGGTCTTAAACGTGTTGTTTAGAGAGATGCCCCAACGGGTCGTTTGCTGGCCCGCCATAATGGAAATAAACCCCCCACAGGCAATATCGGGGTTGGCCAGGGTTATGGTCATGACTTCTACCACATCGTCCGGCACCCGGGTATCCCCATGGAGAAAGCACAGGATATCGCCGGTTGCCAGTTTTGCCCCCAGGTTCATTTGCACAGAGCGGCCTGGCCTATCGGCAAAAATAACCTTGACCCCCTGTTTTTGGGCAATGACTACGGTGTCATCGGTGCTACCGCCATCCACCACAATGACTTCCTCAGCGGGCGGCTCAAGAATATCTAAATGACGCAGGGTGCGGCCCAGACATTTGGCTTCGTTTAAGACTGGAATAATAATAGAGACCCGAGCTACTGTCACAACTATCTATGGAGCGCAACAATCTTGCATTTTACGACCAACAGGCTACTCAGTGGTGGAGTGAGACAGCAACAATCTTTCCGCTGAGCAAGCTCAACCCCTTACGGTTTCAGTACTTTGACCGCGTTATTCCCCAATGGGACGGTCTCAAAGTGCTCGATGTGGGCTGTGGTGGCGGCTACACCTGTGAGTTTTTGGCCCAGCGAGGGGCCATCGTTACCGGCATTGATCCATCAGCCGCCTGCATTGAAGCGGCTAAACATCATGCGGAGGCTACAGGGCTAGCGATTGACTACCGTGTGGGCATGGGTGAACGTTTACCGTTTGAGTGCGATCGCTTTGACGTCATTGTCTGTGTGGACGTGTTAGAGCATGTCCAAAAACCGGCTGCCACAGTGACAGAAGTCAGTCGGGTGCTGCAGCCAGGGGGGTTATTCTGTTTTGATACGATTAATCGCACCTGGCAGTCCCGCTGGATAATGATCTGGCTATTAGAAGATTTGCTGCGGCAAATTCCCCGAGGTATTCACGATTGGCATAAATTTGTCACCCCAGAGGAGCTACATCAACTGCTAAGACAATCAGGTTTTTCCGAAATAACGATGCAGGGCTTTGATCTCTTTGGCCACACACCCCTGGCTCAAATAAACACCCTGGTTCATTTCTGGAAAACCGGCGAGTTTCGAGTACAGTTTGATGATGACACTAAGGTTATGTATATCGGTACAGCACAGCTATAAAATCCGCAGACCTTCAAGATATCACCATGACACCAGCCCCCATTAAAGAAATTATCTCTTTTAAAGATCTTGAAAAAATTGATATTCGAGTTGGTACGATCACATCAGTCGTAGACGTGGCCAAATCAGACAAGCTAATGAAGCTCATTGTGGACTTTGGCGATCATACTCGATCAATACTTGCAGGCATCAAACAAGAGCGAGAAAACCCTCAAGAAATTGAAGGAAAACAGGCTCTCTTTATCGTTAATTTGCCAGAAAAAAAGATGGCTGGTGAAGTGTCTCAGGGAATGCTTTTTGACATTGGCTATGCCGACAAGATTAAACCCTGTCTAGCAATGCCTGAACTACCAGTCCCCAATGGTTCACGTGCCGGGTAATTGATCAAGTCTTGGAGAGAGTAAAAATGGTTCAACCATGGATGAATGATTTCCAGGGAAGCCAATGGCAAGGCAGGGCTGAGCTGTGGCTTGACCCAGAGGGCAATCGGGTCGACACAAGTGAATGTACGTTGGCAATTGAGTTAGATGTGCTCTCTTATACCTGGGTTTATGAAGGTGAACCAAAAACAGGCGCTTTCACACTGCATAAAGATGGCGCAACGTGGACAGATAGCTGGCATCAGCCAGAACCTGCCCATTGTAGATATCTCAGCGATGCTTGGGGACTTTTTACCGTCGAACATTCCTATTCAGCGCCATCAAGCCCAGACTGGGGTTGGCGAAGCAAATTATCTCAAAGACCAGACGACAGCCTGGTGCTTCAAATGACCAATATTGCCCCGTGGGGCGAAGAAGGTCGAGCGGTAAGAATGATTTTTCAAAGAGTAAACTCAACTGTCTAAAAAGCTAGAGTGCTGACTTTGAAAATCTCCTGACACAGTATAAGGAGTTGTTAAGAAACAATTTCATAATTTGAAGAGCGTAACCTTTTTCCCTAACTTCGCCGTAACCCATACCACGCCAAATATCTTTGAATTAATCGACACCCTACTTTCGGGGAAACCCAATATGCCTAGTTGAGACAACTTGATTACTTCCAAAAGGGGGAGTTTAGGCCCCCACGAACAGGAGGGGTTCAGGGAGGAAAGCCCTGAGCAACCTTTATCGCTAATTAGCCAATATTCACAATTACTTTTCAGGATATTGATTGGAGGCAAAATCGGTTGCGTGGGGTCCCGCCGAGTTCCCCACACCCCCTGGCTAGGGCGTTCCGCCGCCCTAGAACCCGACGGAAAACCATCAGCGGTATCCCTAACAGCCTCTTTGGGCATTTGGAGAGGTGGTTTATAATTTTGCGCGCGGCGACAAAATTATAAAAGGAAAAGATATCTAATTTCTTATTAAGGAAAACAGCCATAATCAGACTACGAGCTTAACTTTTGACAAACCCTAAGACAATAAATCGCCATCGATTCAGGGTTCAACTAGCTCAAAGCTAAGTGAGTTAAATGCCTGCCCATTGACTTGCAAAATAATTCGATGTTCCCCTAAGGTTAACCGTCTGGTAGTCATCAGCCGCATTGGGTGTCGCTTTTTTAGCTGCACCACCTCACCGTCAGCCAGCTCCAGCTGCTTTATCTTAAATACTTTTTGGGGTTGTTTTTTACCATTGCTGGCAAACACCATCAAATAATCTACCAACAGATTTTGAGCCCTGTTGGCACGAAGCTCTAAAGTAAACTCAAAGGCTTCTCCAATTTCTACTACAGGTGTAGTGGTTGAAAGATGGATAATTTCAATATCTGGTTTGGTTCCAAAACCTATGAGCGCCAACGCCTCTGGATTGCCTTGTTTAGTTTGCGATCGCAACCCGTGTTTAGTGATAAACGTCATCTCGTCTGCTGTCTGTTTCCCGCTTGCGTTCCACCGGGTCAATGTCTCAATGACCAGGGTCGGATCAACCTTACTAATATCATTAAGATGGTTCGCAACTGATCGCGTCACATAGCGAGTATTGTCTGCAAACAACAGCTCTAAAATTGGTAACGGTTGACGATAATCAATCACCAGCTTTTGTGACCAAGGTAGCTTGGGTCTTGTCCCCTCGCTGGCTAACCGTCGCACATGATAATTCTCATCCTGAGCACAGTTCAACAAAAAGCCACAGGTCTCATCTGGGAACGCATTAATAAAGTAACGAATCGCATCCTCTGCTGAAAAGCGTTTGGTAATCTCCTTTAGCGCCTGCAGCGATCGTTCTAAATGGTTTTGGGTACACCCATAGGTGGCAACAAATAAAGACAGCGGCGCAAAGATAAAATCACCAAAATCATCATCGGTTTTTGTCGGGTCGAGGGCTGGCGGTAGTGAGCCAAGCATAATATCAAGGGCTGCCGGATAAGCATCGGGCAAATATTGGTGCAAACAGTTTGAAATATGAGCAATACGCTGCTTTAACTCAAGGCTAGGAAACGCTTCCACAACATCGCTATGAAAAGCAGCCTGGTCAAACCCAGGATAGACCTGACTAATCAAACCACCTAAGTACTCAACTTTACCTGGGTTAAATAGCTGATCCTTTAGCGAAAAGCTAGATTTTGCCTTCATTCCACCTGTTCCTTTTAGAAAGCTACCGTATTGTACTTTGCTTTTTTAACTCAATCATTGACAATGAACCGAACGTTCGGTACAGTTATTTTATGCCGAACGTTCGGTACAGCCCTCACACTCACGGAGATTGCCATGCAACTGACCAAACAAACCCTCAACCAACGAGCCGTCTACGATGTATTGGTAGTCGGCGGTGGTGCAGCCGGACTTTCTGCCGGTATTTATCTCCAGCGCTATCTGCTCTCCACCCTCATCATCGACAAAGGTAAAGCCCGATCCTTCTGGATGCAAGAGTTGCACAACTACCTGGGGCTACCCCCAGATACCCCTGGTCGCGATGTGCTCAAACAAGGGAAAGAGCACTATCTCTCTTTAGAGGGTGACTATCTAAATGCCTATGTAGAGGAGGTAATTGATGAAGGCGACATCTTTTCGGTGAAGGTGCGTATCGGTCGCAAAAACCCTACCTACAAAGTGTTCCGTACTCGCTATCTTATTGCCGCCAGCGGCATCATTGACCATCTCCCCCAGCTTGCAGACATGCAAAACGTGTTCGACTATGCCGGATACAACCTGCACGTTTGTTTGATCTGTGACGGCTATGAAATGCGCGATCAGCGAGTTGGTGTTTTTGGTGGTACTGAAAGCAGCCTGCAAGTCGCTTTTCCACTGGGTTGGTTTACTCCCCACATCACCTTATTTACGAACGGTGCATTTGAAGTGGGTAATGAATTGCGCGATCGCATTACTGAGGCAGGCTACACCCTAAATGAACACCCCATTCATCAATTTCTGGGTGACAACCATCAAATGTCGGGAGTGGAGCTGGCTGATGGTTCTGTCGTAGACCTAGATGCTGGCCTTGTTTCCATGGGGTCTAACTATCATGCTGATTACCTGCAAGGCATTGACCTGGAGTACAAAGGCGGCAACCTGGTGACCGATGCCATGAACCGGACATCGCATCCTCGCATCTTTGCCATTGGCGATCTAAAAGTTGGCATGAACCAGGTTGTCATCGCAGCAGCCGACGGTGCCAACGCCGCCACCCAAATCTGGCGAGATATCCGGCGTATCGAAGGCACCCGACGCGTTTCTGTTGCCGCATAATCTGTCTAAAAATGGGCCATTGGCCCAGGAGGATAACTATGTCCCGTCTCCTTTCAACTGATTTACCGACTGAAATTCAGCAAGCCATTTCTCGCAAATCCCTGACAAAAGGAGAGATTTTACTGCAGCAGGGAGATGCTGCAACCATTATTTACTTGGTGACCAGTGGGCAAATGCGCCTGGTGAGCTTTGTTAGGGATCAAATGGTGACCCATTACTTTGTGGATGCGGGCGAACTGCTGGGAGAATGTGCTCTGTACTTTCCCACCTATGGATGTACCGCGATCGCAGAATCCCCCAGTGAGGTTGTGGCCATTCCCGTTAACGATTTCGCAGCGACCCTCAAGGCAAATACCGACCTTTCAGAACGCTATCTATCCCTTTTGACCCAGCGATTTTATCGTGTGAAATCCCTGCTAGAGCTGCGCAGCATTCATTCGTCTCGCGACCGTCTGATGCGTTACTTAATGCCTCAGCTAGCCCCTGGGCAATATACGGTCACCCTCGATAAGCCATTAAAAGCAATCGCCAGTGAATTGGGCTTGACTCCAGAAGCCTTGTCCCGTTTGCTTTCGCGTCTTGAAGCTGAGGGTGCAATCTCTCGTCAACGACGGGCAATCACCTTCTCTCAAGAATGGTTAGAAGATATTGCCGAATATTAACAACTTGACGCTGGTTAAGGATTTAGGCCAAGAAATCCATTAATCTCTTGGCAAAAGTTTTCTTATTCACTCTATTACTTTACCTAAGGACTTCTCACTATGGCTATTACCCAAGGCGCCCACCATCTTGGCTTGACCGTTCCCAATATCGACAAAACCCGCGACTTCTTTGTGAACGCATTGGAATTCAAGCAAGTAGGCACTGTCCCCGACTACCCAGCATACTTTATTTCCGATGGCACCACACTCCTCACACTCTGGCAAGCCACTGATCCTGAGCTTGCCACCCCTTTTGATCGTAAAGCCAATATTGGCTTACATCACTTTGCATTTAAGGTAGATGGAGTAGCAACCTTAAATGCTATGTGTGAAAAACTGCAAAAGACTGAGGATGTTGAAATAGAGTTTGCTCCAGAATTGTTGGGTGAAGGCCCCGCCCAACACATGATGTTTTATATTCCCGGCGGTATTCGTATGGAGTTAATCGCCTCAGTCAGTTAACCCCTTATGTAGAGTGTAGGAGACCTCCAATATGGCTATTTCCGGCTGGCAAAAAGAAGAATCCCCTTTCCACTCAGGAGAACAAGCGATCCAGGAAAAACTGGGGGAGAGAGAACACATGGAAATGCTCGGTCGGCGCATGGTCCGTGACTTCATGCCAGAGCAGCATCGTCAGTTTTATGCCCAGCTGCCCTATTTGCTGGTGGGTACAGTCGATGCAGACGGCAATCCCTGGGCGTCGATTTTAATCGGAGAACCCGGTTTTATTTCAACACCGAGCGATCGCACTTTGCACATCGCCGCCCAGCCTCTCTTTGGCGATCCCCTAACCCAAAATCTTGCCACAGGCATCGACATTGGTTTTCTTGGCATTGAACTTCACACCCGTCGACGCAATCGCATAAACGGCGTTGTAAGTGCGATTTCTCCTGATGGTGTTGATATCCAAGTGAGCCAGACATTTGGAAATTGTCCCAAATATATCCAGGCTCGGCAATTCAACCTGCAGTCATTTGACCCAGCCGAGACCAAACCGATACACACTCTAACAACATTAGGAGAAACCGAGCATGCGATGATTGCTGCTGCTGATACCTTCTTTATTGCGACAGCCTATCTAGATGCATCTGCTGGGGCTGCCAAAGGTGTCGATGTTTCCCATCGGGGGGGCAAACCAGGCTTTGTACATATTGATGGCAACATTTTGACCGTTCCCGATTTCGCTGGCAATAGAATATTTAATACCTTTGGAAATATTGAAGTCAATCCTCGCGCTGGCTTACTTTTTATTGATTTTGAGAGTGGTCACTTGTTGTATCTGACCGGACACGCCGAGGTGATCTGGGACAACGACCCTAAAGTTACCCTTTATGGAGGGGCTGAGCGATTATTCAAAATTCACGTAGAAAAAGGATATCGTTTGGAAAATGGCATCTCCTTAGCTGGGTCAGCTCCAGAATACTCTCCTTTTCTGGATAATACAGGCCCTTGGCAGGAAGACTAACACTTCATTCGAGTAGTAAAACACTCTTGGCTAAGATCGGCATTAGACGGTTTTGACTGAGTCTATCAGACCAGTTTCTGTGCTAACACCCGAGTTCTCTACAGTGAGAGGTTAAACAGCGCCAGCTTCAAGAAATTTGCGGGCTGCAGCAACGCCAGCCGCAATGTCCCAGCCAGGCACCACCGCTTCCAGTATGGCATCTGTAACATTTCCATCAGCTGCCACCAGGGCAGAAAGAGCACTAGAGTCAGGCGACTCTCCTTTTAGACCTGGAGCGTCCATAACAAACTGGCTCAATACCTCAGTGTCACTAATACTACAGGCTCTGAGCAACCCTACCTGTTTAAAGCCATCGCGCTTATCATAGGCGGCTCGCTGCCACCGATTCCCATCCCAACCATAGATAAAACTAACCCATTCACCAATGGGTTTCGGGTCTATATTTAAGCTCCACCAGTCAGGAGTGTCGGCTAGCAGATTAGTCTCTTCCTCTTCGAAATACCTGGCAGCTTCACCAAAATAGGTCTCTGAATACTCATGGTCATGCCCTAACAAAACAGCTCTGCCTTTATCTTGAAAACGCAGACAAGCCCAGTTGCCACCACCGTCGTGATACAGCCATTGATTGGAAGTGGCGTAGACGTCGCTGCCCCATCCTCGAGCAGCGAGTACTGCTGCCATGGCAGCCCACCCGCCTCGTAGTGACATGGGGGTTGGCAAATCTAATTCAATCAGGGGCATGTTCTGTATTTTTTTACTCCAGAGTTGTTGTGATATTGCTTCCTATATAAATATATTGATCGCTGTCTTTATCTGCGTAGGCATCCGAATTACAGATGTGACTGACGCTCGATACCATCGCCAGTTTGTCTCCCCATAAAAAGGATATCGAAACGCCATGTTCCATCTCCCAATCACAGTTTCCACTAAAATTTGCATAGAAATTATTAGCACGACTACTTTTGCCAATACTCAGTCGCTTTAAATCGACATAATCAAAGATAATCTCTTCAGTCTCTAGTCGGGGCATCTCTTCGAAAACGTCTTCGCCAACAACTAGCACAACATCTTGATAGTAGGCAAACAGATGTGGCTTAGTTTGATTTCGATGATGGTCCTTCAGCCGCAAGGTATTTTTGACCGTAATGTCAATTTCCTTGTGGAATCGATCAAGCTCATCATCATCGAATTCGAGATGAATCTGACATTCTTTATTTTTAAGATAGGGAATTGCGATCGCATCAGAAAGCCAGCTGTACCATTTCTCATTAACTTCGCTTTGAACTTTCGTAAATCGAATGTTACTAAAATGTCTTTCCATATCAACTGTCTCGCAACACTGAGTATATCTCAAACAACTAAAATTCAAGCTTTGAGTCGTGCCAGCGCGAATTTTCCCCGTTCTACAACGGATGGATAGGAATCCCTTGACAGGATCTCAGCAATTGGTAAAGCATCCGTTCCAATATTATCTAGCTTGGCAATGAGTGCATTACCAGCCACTCTTCGCACTACTGGAGAATCGTCTCTAGCTGCTTTTTTTAGGGTTTCCAAGAACGACCGACCTACCTTTATTGCCCTCTCACCAAGAACCGGCTCATAACGTCCTTCACACCAACGAATATCCGTCCATACCCATTTTCGGCCCTCAAACCATACCATACGCTCCTCTAACTGGCTAAGATAGGCTTTCGCGCGAACCGCTGGTTGAACTGCTTTTTCAGAGATAGTCGGTAAAAATTTATCGAGCACGGGTTTTCGGCCTGCTTGTCCAAGAATTGAAGCAGCTGGACCGGCTGTCACCTCAACAAGTTTTGATGCCAGGCGCGACGGTACACCATCAACAGAAAGAAGACTTATCAGTACCTCTAAATCCTCGTTCTGTAAGCGTCCCCAAGTATGCAAGTGCGGCAAAATTGCCCAGAGTGTCTCTAATATGTACTCAGGTTTGGTGTTAGCTGCCATCTGCGGGATATGCTCACGAGCTGCGGCTCGCACCTGAGGAACCCAATCATTTAAGCGTCTGAGAACCATCGCAAAAAGGAACCCATTCGGCGCACTTTCACTGGAAGTGCGCAACATCCTTTCACGTCGATATCCGTCGCCACTACAACAATCTAACCAAGGAAGAAGCAAAGGATGACGACTCTGAGGCTGCTTATGCCTAGAGTATACTTCTAGCCAAATTTCATGACGAAGGGTTCTTTCCCAATACTCTAGTTTGGAAACAGGCAATAGCGAGGTTGCCCTTACATATTCTGATACTGCCGTCTCTAACTTGAGATGTATCTCGGCAGCACGCACAAGATTTCGTACCGCCTCCAAAACTCGCTCATCCTCCTTCTTTGGCTGGTTTTTCATTTTTGAGACATACGATGTGTATCTTGCGACTGGCTCCGTTTAGCCAAAGTTCTCATTCACTTAGGAGCGCTTTGGCGATCGCTTCAATCTGATTCACCATCACCGAGATATGTCCCTCATTTGGATACATGACCAACCTAGTCGTCGGAAGAGTCGCAGCAGTCCGCTTTACTAGATCAAGCGGAACATTCTTATCCTCTTCACCATAGAACAATGTTAGCGGCATCCGAATTTCATCTAAACTAAAGTCCCACTTCCTAAAGTAAAGCTGAAGATCCCAGGCAGTTCCTCGTGTTCCTGAACGAAGTCCTTCATTTAAAGCCTCACAGCTTTTCTTTATCCGACCTGGCAACTTTAATACCGCGTAATCTGCTGCTGGAAGTCTTTTCTTGAAGGTTTCTAATAGTTTGTCTGGAGAACCATTAAGCGATCGCTGAGTCAATTTCATTGAGACTTGATAGAGCGAGGGAAAATGCTTGATTAAAATCCAACTCCAACGATGGGATTTCAGCAAATCCGCAGTTGTAAATTCCCATGCTCCTGAAACAATTACGGCTGAATATAATCGATGAGGAATCTTTGCAGCACAGGCAGCCGTATAGCCTCCTCCTGACGAAACCCCCAACACTGAAAATTTATCTAACCCTAAGGCATCGGCAAGAAAGGTGACATCCTTTGTCCAATCAGAAAATCCGCGATTTGGTTGGAAATCTGAGCGTCCTATTCCCGGACGATCTGGCGCAATCAGTCGTAAGCCTAATCGGGTAAATACTTCATCGCCTAACAACAATGGTTCTAAACGACAAGTTCCGCCACCATGAAAGTAGAAAACAGGATGCCCGTTGGGGTCACCGTACTCTGCATAGGCTAACCGTCGATTGTCAGGTAGGGTGAGAAAATTCGTACTTTCCATAGCAGCGTTCTTTAATCATCTAGCGTATTTCGAGCATCCTTTTGCATGGCTTGGTTAGGTTTATATATATCGCCATTGTAGGCATCCTACATTGTGCTGCAAGTACTCTCCGGCAAAATTTGCTCAAACGAACTTACTGTTTTCTCGAACCATTGAGCTAAAGACCGCCAGTCATCCGTTGGCAAGTACCACCAACGTAAAGAACAAGATAACCAGTAATTCCCAGTTTCAATGCCATGTATGATTCCATCTAAACCAGTGAGTGTTGGTTGTTCAAAAGGAGAAATTTTAATTGAAGATAATGAGGACAAAGTATTTTCAGAAAATTCTGCTGAACAGGAAACTTCGCAGCCATAGGTGAAAGGTTCAGTATCTTTAGAAGAAAACCACTTGGAACGATCCCACTCAATTCGTCTGACCCAAAATTCTTTATCTGCCCTAAAAAGAGACCAGGACGTGCTCACATCAAACGAGGGATATCGAAACAAGAGAAGTTTCCGATCAAATTCACGGCGTGTTAGAAGCCCAGGATAGAGCTCAGGGTGCTCAAGCAATCGGTATGCTTTCTCGTCTTGTTTTGCAGTAGTACTCATGGCTATAAACAAGATTTGTGAGTAAATGGCTAACTCCCCGCATCAGCGGCGCGCTGCCAACGTCTCACTTTAGGCAATTTATCTATATCGCGTCCACTGCATGCGGTAGTTAGGCGGCGCTACGCTACGGCAGCTTGGCCATGAAAATCTCATCGAGCTGGATTGCCCGTCGGTTGCTTGCGAGAACAGATAGCTTGAGCAATGGGCGCCCTTCGACCGCGCCCATTGCTCAATTGTGCTCATAAGTCGGCCACCGATTCCGTGACCCCAGCGCGACAACCTTCCAGCTCTCTAGAATGGGCGTTGCCGTCTGCGGCTTAACCCGGACTCTACTTAGACTGAAACAAAGGCGGTCTCGGTTAGCGCCTCTGCGTCAACGTCCAGAAGAATCGCTAGAGTCTCGTTGCCAAACTCGATGAGCGCGTTCTGTTTATCTTGATTCACTGATAGCTGACCGAAATTCAGCGTACCAAACAGGCCAATGAGGTCAGTGCCAATCTCAAAGTCGGTAATAGTGTCTGTGCCGTCGCCAAAGGCCAAGACAAAGGTATCGCTACCGCTGCCACCAGAATTATCGTCACCTGTTAAGACATCATTTCCGCGACCGCCCCAGATCAGGTCATCGCCGTCATCGCCCCAAATGAAGTCGTCACCAGCATCACCGTAGAGTGAATCATTACCGGATTTGCCACCGATGCGATCGCTCCCGTTACCGCCATAGATTATGTCATCGCCGCCAGCTGTTCCATCAGGGCTGCGGCTGTTGCGATCGCCCCGCAATACATCGTCGCCATCCTCACCAAACAGCACGTCGTCCCCGTTACCGCCAGCAACCGTGTCATCGCCGCCCAGCGCATAAATCACATCAGACTGGTCTTGTCCCGCCAGGGTCTCAGCATCGTCTGAACCTTCTATAAACGTTGCATCCGCTGGCGTCGGCACCACGTCCAAAAAGACTGCCGTGGGCACACCCCAATTGCCGTCAGTATCCTGCCCTTCTATAAAAAGGGTGTAGCGTCCCGGCATGAAGCCAGTCGTATCGATCGTCGCGGTCAGAGACTCAACAGCGCTGTCAAAAGTGCCATCGGTAGCCGTCATGGTGAATAGTTCAACGCCAGGAATCCAAGAAGGCTCATTAATCGAATAGCGCCCGGCAGCAATGTTTTGAAACGTCGAGGGTGTCTCGTCGGCACCGTTACCAATCGCGTCACTATCGGCATAGCGGGCATCATCGGCGATCACCGCCAGTTCTACAGCCGTACCCGCAGTGGCTTGAGGTCGCGAGATCGTTCCCTCAAGAACCTCCGGGCCAAAGGGCGTTTGATAGGGACGCCTCGCGGCTTTGGCCGTGTAATACATGGCCGGAATGTTGTCGGGCAGGATTTCGTTCTCAAAATCCTCACTGGGCTGGAAAAAGCTCGTTCCCAACTCCAGCGTGAAACCAGGAATGCCAAAATTCGCATAGGCCCAGTCGTCGGTTGCACCGCCTACAGCGCCAAATACCTGAGCCGGTAGCGCGTCATAGGGCTCCCCAACAGCGCCTGTGAAAAAACCGTACCGCCGAGCTAGATTGCTCAGTTCTTCATCATTGGGGGCAATGAGTCCCTCAGCCCAGCCCCAAGAATAGAGAATGGCCTCGCCAAAGCTGTGGTAGTCGATATAAATGCCGGAAATATCGTTTGGAACCGGCGCATAGCGGCGCTCTAGCTCAGGCGTTGGGTCGTTGAGCAGTTCTGGGCCATTGGGCTCAAACAGGGTGGCCACGTACTCGCTAGCGGCAATACTCTCAGGTTCTGAAAAGGGACCGCTACCGTGATAAGCATCCGAGGCTGGATTGTCACTAGAGCCAATGCCCGTTGTCCCGTCTGCAGCAACGCCATTGGCCCACTCAAAGCCGTAGTTGCGGTTGAGGTCTACTCCGTAGGTTGGAAAGGGAGCTGGTTCAGCGCCCGGCTGAGGATTGGGATTCGTGTTTTTGCGCCATAGATAGCCCTGCTCAGCAATCTTGCGCCCATCGGGATTGACGATAGGAACGATGTGAATTTCGTTGTAGTCCAACAGCCAGGTGGTGTCTGCATCGACGCCGTAGCCTGCGACCAGATCCTCAGCAAAGCGAGTTACCAGCTCAGTTGTGGTGTATTCTCGCGCGTGAATTGCCGCCTGCATGTATAAAACTGGCTTTTCTTCGCCATCGGCTGGCGTGAATTCCTCATTGGTGAGCTTGAGGGCAAAGATGTCGTAACCTTCTGCGCCGCCCGGTGTGAGTTTGTCATAGGTATCTCCGATGTCGGTCCATGAGGCCAGCGTCGGATTGGCAGCTGCCAGTGCTTCCAAGTCGCCATAGGTTTCTTCTACTGTGCGGTAGCTGGGAAAAAACGGAATAGCTGCATCGACAATGGTGCCTTCAATGTCCTCTGCGGTCACCGCATCGTAGGCTGGGTCGGTGCTGCTGACTTCGACGCCAATCGTGGTGGCTTCTTCGCCTTCATCCAGGCCATCCTGAACAGCCATGAAGGTAATTAGCTGCGGCGTTTCCCAATTTGTGGGCGTAAAGGTCAGCGGTTCAACCGCTGCGACCTCGGTAGTGTCGGTCGTGAAGCTGACGGTCACTGCTTCGGTAGGGGCCGTGGCTAACTCCACAATTAGGGTCTGCTCGGTGCCGCCCTCACTCAGGCCAAACTGCTCACCGGGCACTGAAACCAATACATCCGGCGTTAGTGGAATTCCTTCTACGTTGTCGAGCACCCAAGTGTCGCCGTCGTCATTTTCCATAACGAAGCCCACATAAATCGACTCGTCAATGTATGTGCTCAGATCTACCTCAAAGGGCTGAAAATCACTTGTGAAGTCATCGGAGGTGTATGTGGCAACGGTCTCATAGCTAGCCTGATCGCTCTGATCGCCCGTGGAAACTTGAATCGCGAAATTTGTGGGCGCGTTGCCTGGAAACGTCAGCGCATCGAATGAGAGCGTGCTGTTTGCTGCGCTGGGTCGCAGCAGCGTAGTCACCAGCCAATCTTGAGCGAGGCCATCTTCAATGTCTTCGCCAAATACGAAGGCAACGCTATTGCCGCCCAAAGAGCCGACCGACCAGTCTTGATCACCTGGGAATAAAGCCTCACCCGAATCTGTTTTACCCTCGCCGTTGAAAGCTGTCCAGCCAGACGGTGGAAAGTTACCTGTAAAGTCTTCTTCTAGCAGGGTTAAGGGAGCGTTCGCCATAATTGATGAAACCGTTACGATAGATGCTGCTTAGTAAATGTCACCACTGAAGCGATCAGAAAACAGCTGCGATTTCTCATCACTTGACTGTATAAATGGTGAGTGGGCTATTAAGCAATGTCCCTGATCTTTACGCTGAATTTCGTTAGATTGAATACACTTTGGCTGGAAGCCTCGCTGAACTTTTGATGAATGCATTTACACCGCTCGTCGTGCTGCTGTGGGTGCAGCCCATGCAAAATCTTAC
>JBCDIX010000035.1:0-66986 GCA_038748405.1 Cyanobacteria bacterium P01_H01_bin.21
GCTCCTGTCAGTTTCTGAGCCGCATCTCGAAGGGTCTCTTTTATAGGGGAATCAAGCATCAAGGGGGCCTCAAAACAAGCAGTCAGTCATAGAGGGACTGTCTCTAAAATACGGGTAATCTATTTTTTGGCAAGTCCCTAACGTGGGTAAAGCCAGAAAATTTGATGTAGCTATCCCAATCTTTCCTGGAAGATGGAGTAAAGCGTTGACGAGCTGTAAAAATCCAGTTTCCCATTGAGATTATATAGAACAAACAGTCTTGTTACTTAAATGAAGTATGCTACAGCGGCTTCTCCTGTAGCATACAACAGTATTCTATTAATTGATTGTTCCTAGCAAATAGCCGAAGAGAGAAATCTCTAGATGTCTGGTTAGCTTCTCTCCTCATTTAGAAAACAAGCGCGTCTACTTCTATTTCGATCAACATATCTGGGGCAATCAGCGCGCTCACCTCCACCATTGCAGTGGCAGGCGGATAGGCTCCCATAAATTCTTGATGCGCCTGACCGTACTCTTGCCAGCGACTGATATCGGTTACATACATTCGTGTTCGCACAATGTTTGATAGATTCGCATCCATCGCCTGCAGTGTTCTTTGAATGATTTGAAAACAGCGCTTTGCTTGAGCATAGCCATCGCCTGGCGCAAAGGTATTCCCCTCATCGTCTACCGGAGCAGTGCCTGAGACAAAAATGTGGTTGCCTGCTCGAATAGCTCGACAGTAGCCAACCTTAGGCTCCCAAGGTGTACCCGTAAACTGACGAGAAATAGATGTATTGTTCATAACCGGTCTGCGGCTAATTAGCCGCAGCAATCACTTCTAAATAGGCTTTAACTGCATTATCTAGACCCATTATTAAGGCATCAGCTGTCAGGGCATGACCAATGGACACCTCTAAAATGTTAGGGATTCGTAAAAAGTGGGGTAGATTCTCCAGGTTTAAATCATGGCCCGCATTGACCCCTAACCCACAGTCTTTAGCCACTTTTGCAGCTACTGCATAGTTAGTATGTAGGGTCTCTAACTCCTCTTGAGTCCCTTCACGGCACACTGTTGCATAGGGTTCGGTGTAAAGCTCAATGCGGGTTTCGGTCGCTCCTTCTGTTATGCCCAGCTTTGGAATTAAACGAATTTGCTCTGGTTCAGGGTCCATAAACAGGCTCACCCGAGCCCCTAGGTCTTGAATATCTTTGATGATTGGAACCAGGCGCTCACCGTTTTTTGCAATATCCCAACCATGGTCAGACGTGAATTGGTTTGGATCGTCGGGTACCAAGGTAACCTGATTTGGCTTCACATCTCGTACAATTTCCATAAACCCGGCTTCTAACGGGTTGCCCTCAATATTAAATTCAATCGTGGGATGCGCCGTCAGTAAGTCGGCCAGGTCATAAACATCGTGACGTCGAATATGGCGCTCATCGGGACGAGGATGCACTGTTAGACCGTAAGCGCCTGCCTGGATACAGATTTCTCCTGCTTGGACAACACTGGGAATACCAATCGTTCGGGAATTTCGGACGAGGGCTATCTTGTTGAGGTTAACGCTCAGGGCAGTCATAAATGTTGCAGTAATGCTAGCTATCAGACCGATAGACTGAGCTATCGATTGTACAACATACGGACTTTCCCATCGCACACTCTACTTATCAGATTGCTCCAAGAAAAGAAAAGTTAGATAGTGTAGATTAAAGTCTAGTACGGATATCAGAACGCATCTATTTATTGTCAGGGTTACTACTTAAAGCGAGGTTAATTTAAACATGCACAATCCATCGCTATGTATGACTTGACACAGTTTAGCCTGCAAAATGCAACTTACATAGGGGCTGACCTCCGGCGATTGGGTCAAGGAGCGGACTCGCTAGAAACCGTCGCCCAACGATCAGTACGTTATTTTTATAACAAGCTGATTGATCCCCACAATGGCCAATCTGCTTGTGCATTGGTGCGTTTCTTTAAAACCCACCCCTACAAAGAGCTACCGGCTGAGTTGCAAGCGTACACTGCCCAGTTAAACCAGCCTACGCATACTGTGTTGCCCGATGTAAAGTGCTTAACTCTATTGGCAACAGCAGGGGATCAGGCGTCCTGGAATGACCGAAGGTTATCACAGGGGCACCAGGTTATTCCTCTAACAAGTGCTGAAGGAGTTCAAGAAATCCCCATGATTTCTCAGCTAATCCATAGTTTTGGATTAGACATTAATAATGTCATCGCTCCAGAGCCAAGCATTTTGATCGAACTAGAGCGTAAAACTTTCAATGTTTTCTTTATTCCGGACGCGCTCAATAGCGAATTTATTCCGGACCAGAACAGCTTTGTAAGTCACTTCAAAATTAAGTCTGTGCTTGGATTTGGCGGTATGTTACCGTCGGGTAACCTATTTGCGATTATTCTCTTTACCAAAGTCGCTATTCCAGAGTCCACAGCACGTCTCTTTAAGGCACTACCCCTAAATATCAAAATGGCCGTCATACCCTTTGATATTCATCAGACATTCGGTTTGCAAGCATCTACCTAGCGTCTCTTCTACTCAATACTTTTTTCAATACAGTTAGTTATTCCGCAACAACCCATGATGGCGAGCCTGGATAGACCTTCTAATCAGGAAGAAATCCTACAGCTAAAGGACCAAGTAGCGACTTTAGAGGAACTACTGCAGGTCTATGAGCAAACAGCGACTGAACAGGAACGACGGTTACAAGCCGCGTTGGAATCGTTGCAAGAGCGGGCGAGGCAACTGGCCCATGCTCAGGAAACCCTTGGAACCTTAGAGACAATTTTGGATAGCATGGGGGATGCTGTTGTCGTTGTTGATGTTGATGGTCGACATTTGTTTAGCAATCCGGCTGCACAAACCTTATTTAATGGCCAAGACTACGTTACCTACTTTAATCAAAGCTCTAGAAACCACAACGTGTGCGGGGCTAACGGTAGTGATTTTATCAGTCAGGCTCAGCTACCTCTGGCACGTGCTATTCAGGGCAGTTCTTTGGATGCGGTTGAAATACTGATTACTGATGAAAATACCAGAACACATCAGTGGTTAAGCGTTAATGCCCGCCCTCTCTATTCGATGAAGCAGATTGTCGGTGGAGTAGCTGTGTTTCGAGATATTACTCTACAAAAACAGGTGGAGCGGGCACTGCACAAATCAAATGAAGAAGCGCTCCAACAAACGCTGTTAGCAGAGCAAACATTACAGCAGCTCAGGCAAACTCAGGCTCGACTCATCCATGAAGAGAAAATGGCTAGCTTGGGTAAAATTGTGGCCGGTATTGCCCATGAGATTAACAATCCGGTTAGCTTTATCCAGGGTAATCTCAACCATGCTCAGCAGACATTTCAAGACTTACTTAGACTCATTCAGAAGTTTCAAATGGCATATCCTAATCCAGCAGTGGATATTGCCAATGAGATAACGGCTATCGATTTAGATTTTTTAGCTGAAGACATCCCAAAACTCTTAAGATCTATGGAGACAGGAACAGAGAGAATCTGTGACATTGTTCAATCGTTACGGACTTTTTCCCGTCTCGATGAAGCGGTCTTTAAGGCGGTTGATATTCACACGGGTATTGATAGTACCCTGGCCGTACTGCAGGCACAGCTTAAGGCACAGAGTTCTCGAGGGGCTATTAACGTTGTTAAAAATTATGGCAGTCTGCCACTAGTTGAGTGCCAGGCAAGTCAGCTAAACCAGGTGTTTAATCATCTACTTTCTAACGCCATTGATGCGTTAGATGCTGACATCAATGAGCCAACCATTACAATCAGCACCACTGTTAAGGCTGAGTCCATTGAGATCCACATTAACGATAATGGTATGGGCATTCCTCAAGCTATTAAGGAGCATATTTTTGACCCATTTTTTACAACCAAACCCGTTGGGGAAGGAGCAGGATTAGGTCTGTACATTTGTTATCAGATTATTGTTGACAATCACCACGGACAGCTCATTTGCCATTCTCAGCAGGGGCAGGGGACAGCAGTTGTCGTGACGTTGCCGTTGCAGCCTAATTGACCACAAGCGGATGGTCGCTAACAGACTGGCAGCGGCTATGTGCGCCAGGCTATATACCTCACAACAACAGTTCACCCCGCAGTACGGTTACTGCTTGACCGCCAATGTAAACCCGATTGGGGGTGCATTCAACGTGGAGTACACCACCGCGAGCTGAGGCTTGGTGGGCGACCATGATGTCTTTACCCAATTTATTTTGCCAGTAGGGGGCTAAGGAACAGTGGGAAGAGCCGGTGACGGGATCTTCTGGGATGCCGACGGCTGGGGCAAAGTAACGGGAGACAAAATCATAGGGAGAGTCTCCAACACTGGTGACAATAACTCCCTGGTAGGGTAATTTAGCAAGTTTATCCAGGTCTGGTTTGATATTGACAACCGCTTTTTGCGATCGCAACTCCACCAGATAGTTAAACTTATTGCGGGCGCCGTGAACAATATCCGCATGATTCATGGCCACTACCATAGCCGGAGAAACAGAGGCATCGTGAACGGGCTGAATTGGAAAATCTAGCTTAATCAACTCATCCTGTCGGGATGCCAACAGTTCACCACTACTGGTTTGAAATCGGGCCTTTATATCAGCCGCTAGATAGCCCTCAGTCCAAAGCACGTGGGCACTAGCTAATGTCGCGTGACCACAGAGTTCAACCTCATCGGTTGGTGTAAACCAGCGCAGACTGTAGTTGCCCTCACCTGCTAATGGGTAGAGAAAAGCGGTCTCTGACAGATTCATCTCCGTGGCAATCTGCTGCATGACGGCCTCATCCAGCGGTGTCTCGCTCACACATACCGCCGCTGGGTTGCCTGCAAATGGTTTATCAGTAAAGGCATCCACCTGGATTACAGACTGCTTCATGGGTCAGCTTTAGATGAAGACTACTGGCAATCTTACCGTGCGGTGGAATGTTAATTTCCGCAGATTTAGCCCCTTAAAGCGACCATTACCTCATCGGGGTCCAATCTCCTGAGGGAATAAAGGCGGCCCAATAGTAGGGGTGCGCATAGTCGCCATTGAGCATTGACAGCTGAATCTCTCGCAGCGCCTCGCTACGGCCCTTGTTGGCCTGAAGCTGCTGATAGTAGCCCACCATCAGATCTTTGGTGGCCAAATCGCTCACCTGCCACAGACTGAGCACCTGAGTTTGCGCCCCCGCTATCACAAAGGCACGTCGCAGACCATAGACACCCGCTCCATTGCGCACTTCACCCACCCCCGTTTCGCAAGCCGACAGCACCACTAACTGAGTGCCGTTAAGGTTTAGGTTGGCCGCTTCTAAGGCCGTTAGCACCCCATCTTCTGAGCCACTGCTGCGCTGGTTAAAGCCAGCCAGAGCCAACCCTGAGCGCAATAGCGGGTCGCTGAGCGTTGACGCTGCTGCCGCACCGCGAAATGATGACTGGGGTAGATCAGGTGTCTCTAGCTCTTGGTCTTTTAGAAAGAAACCATGGGTGGCGATGTGCAAAATACGCGGTCCGTTAACATTCTTGAGCGCATTTTCGGTAGCTTCGGCACCCGTAATCACCGTGGCATCTGACAGCTGCTGAGAAATTTCTGCCGCCTCTACGGCAGTTCCGGCCAGGGGACCAAATGTGAGATCGCTCAAGTCTGCCGACCGTTCGCCACTGCCGCGAGTGGAAGCAGACGCAACCGTCTGCTGGGCAATATCGTAGTCTGGGTTGGCTACCACCATAGGGGGCTGCTGACTGGCGACGGATTGATCCAACCGCAGCAGATCGCGTCCGGAGGTGAGATAGGTAATCTGATACTCTTCTAGTAAATAACGATCTGTCTCATTTACTAAAGCGGCAAAGGGAATCAAATTAAGCTGACCGTCTGGCGCTAGCAGCAGGTGGTCTACCCCAGTCAAATCAGAGGCTAGTGGCGAGAACAGCTGGGTATAAAGCTGACGGGCCACAGGCTTTAGCCGCTGACTGCGGGTCTGTAATAGCTGTCTAAATTCGGTTAGAGTAGCGTCAATGGCCGCGGCTTCACCCAGATCATGCCAGGCAATCTCACCTGAAGGTTTCAGAATATAGGCAGCGTAGTGCAGCTCTTCGGGCATCTCATCGCCTTCTTCATTGAGTGAAATAGGAATATAGGCAATAAATTCAACCAGCGCACCATTGCTAGGAATTTGTTGTTGAATATTGGTCAGCGACACCTCTTGAGAGACGGTACGAAACTGGCTACTGCGATTTCCTAAGGTGGTTTCTAACTGTTTAGATTTTGTCTCTAGGGCTGAAATTGTTGCCTGGTATTCATCGGGAGATAATGTACCCACACCGCTAACCACCAGGGTAGCGAGTTGCGATCGCACCGCCCCCCACTCATCCAACAAAGCCTGATCATCGGGCTCTAATCCCTGACGCAGTGCCTGCAGACCGTCCGTCACAGCCTCCAATACTCGTCCCTTGCGCTGCAAAATTGCCTGAAGCGCAATTTTTTCAGTTTCAGGCACAGCCGTCTCTGGCAGCAGATGAAACGAAACATAGTTATCTAAGCGAGGCAGCGTATTAAAAAATGATGTCTTAGCCGATTCAGACCCGGTTGATAACACTAAGTTTAGATTGTAGTTTTCCACCTCAAGAGACTGTTTTAGATAGGGAACAGCCCGGTTTGGCTGCCCCTGGCTATAGTACAGTCTAGCCAGATTATCTAGCACTAACGTTAGCCTCGGGTGGTTTGCTCCTAGCGTACTTTCCATAATTGACAGAGCTTCTAACAGATAAGCCTCTGCCTGCTCAAACTGTTTTTGCTTACCGCTGACTAAGCCTAAATTGTTGAGGGTAAGGGCTATCTCAGGGTGACCGTCAGGAAAAGCCTTACGCTGCACATCTAAAGCCCGCTCTAGATAGCTGGTCGCCTGGGGTAAATCACCTTGAATGCGATGGGCTTCACCCAAGTTGTTTAATATCAGTCCCACATGGGGATGCTGGTTACCAAAATTAGCTTCAAAACTAGTTAGGGCTTCTGTTTGTAACTCAATAGCAGCACCATAGTCTCCTACGCTGTAGGCCAACAGTGCTAAATTGTTGATAGTTGTTGCTCGATCGGGGTGCTGGGGCTGAAGCGCTTGATTTTGAATGGTTAATGCTCTTCGGTAGAGGGGAAACGCCTCCTCATAGTTGCCTTGAACGCGATAAAGTTCGCCCCAGTTGTTAAGTACTAGACCCAGGCTAGGATGATCGACACCAAAAACAGTTTCTAAAATAGTAACGGCCTGTTCCATCAGGGGTAACGCGTCACGATAGCGCCCTTGAACGTTATAGACCAGCCCCAGATTATTAAGGGTGCCAGCGTAGTCTGGGTGAGATTCTCCAAGTAGCTGAGCCTGCAGATTTAATGCCTTAAGACTGGCTGATTCAGCCTCTGCAAACCGACCCGCCAGACGATACAGTTCTCCTAACCGATTAGACAGTGCTGCAGCCGGTATTGAGTCAGGTCCAAAGATTTGATTATTAATCGCTATAGCACGTTGAAAGTAGGTTTCGGCTTCGTCATAACGCCCCTGCAGCTGATACAGCATGCCAAAGCTAGCCAGCGTTTGCGTTATGGTTGGATGTTGTTCACCATAGGTATTTAACTGAATCTCTAAGGCGGTATTGTATAGCTCTTCAACTTCACTGTAGCGGCCTTGAGCCTGATACAGTGCGCCCAGATTGAGCATACCCAGAGCCAGGTTGGGGTGGGTTTCACCAAAGGCAGCACGATAGATATCAATCGCTTTTAAGAACAACTCTTCTGCGGCAGCATAGTTGCCCCGCTGTTGTTCTGCCAGACCCAGGTTACTGCTAGCCAGACCCACATCAGGTGAATCAGGGCCAGTAGTCTGAAGGGTTTGGTCGATAGAACGCTGATAGTAATCGATGGCTAAATCGTAGCGTCCCTGCTGACGATAGAGTTCTCCTAAATTGTTATAGGCACGACCCAGCAGACCTGGAATAGCTGCCTTTTCTTGGATCGCAATGGCTTGTTGAAATAAGGGTTCGGCCTCTGTATAACGACCTAGCTCTACATAGGTTAGCCCCAGATTATTTAGCGTGGTGGCAATTTCTGGATGGTCAGAAGGCAGACTGATTTCATAGAGTTCTAATGCCTGCTGATATAAGGGTTCTGCCACGTCATAGTTACCCAATGCCCGATTCACTTCAGCGACATTGTTAATGGCCACGGCCAATAGCGGATTATCCTGAGTCAGCCCCTCTTGACGCAGGGCTAACAGCTGCTCAAAGAGAACTAGGGCTTCTTGAAAACGACCCTGCTCATAGAACCCTAACCCCTCGGCGTTTAGTGCAGGTCCCCCAGGCACATCGACAATATTAGGGGCTTGAGCTAACTGACTCACCGGCACCGTTGTCTCGATGGGTGCTTGCGCAGCAACGCCTACCCTGGGCCATAGGGGAATTGCTAGCCCAGCCAGTGTAGCCACTATCCAGGGAAGTCTTTGAGACCGACGTTTTTTATTGGCCATGACGACAATTTTCAACAGAAGTTAATCATAGTTTGCCGACTCAAATAGGCAGCTGGCTGAGTTCTGCGGGAAATCTTTATCAGGTCATCGTTTAGGACATCTTGAGCGAATGGCGTAGGCTGCGATCGCAGCGGCTAAGCCTGCTGGGTTCGAGCCTCTAACAACAGCTGCTGAGAAACCGTTGCCGTTTCTATAGTCATCCGATAGCGCACTGTAGAGGGGGCAGCCATCGTCGTGGCATCAGCCATGGCCTCAGCCATATTGTTCTCAACAGCCCCATTTTCAATATCAAACAAAGGCTCGGTCTGATAGTCAAAAACAGGCTCAATTTCATAAGCCATTTCACCACTGTCGCCAGGTAGCGTTAGCACAATAAGATGACTAATCTGGGATTTTTGTAGCGGATCAACCGTCCGATAACTAACCTGATGTTCAACAGTTAGGGGAGTATACTTACCGGCTTGATAGACAGCTACACGACTCACAATATTAGGATTGTTGTTGGCCAGATTGATCTTAATAGCCACCGTTTGGCCTGCCTCTGCCGTAAACTGATGTCGCGTTGGCTGATACGTATCGGCTGTTACCAACTTTGTTTCTGTTGCACCGGCCCGCAGCAGCACCTCGGCTGAGACGGGCATGGTTAATCCCAGCAATACACCCATTACACCTAGACAACCGACAATAGACTGCATGTTGACCTCCTAAGGAACACTAATAACAACCGATATGGAGTACTCCACAAGATAAAGCGATTGTTCCAGAACAACCGGAATGACGTTTGTAAAGTTATGGATTTTGAAGTATGAATTTTGAATTATGCGATCGCTGATGTTAATTAATGAACCTAGAGCAGTCGCCATTTAGCAGCCTCTCACAGCCAAGCAGTTTTCTTTAAAAATTGCATAGGCTGAAGAGTGCAACCTTTTCCCTTAACGTCGCCGTAGCCCATACCACATCAATGTCTTTAAGTTAATCGACACCCTACCTTCGGGGGGTGTGGGGGAGTTTAGGCCCCCACGAACAGGAGGGTTTCAGGGAGGAAAGCCCTGAGCAGCCCCATCGCCAATTAGCCAATATTCACAATTATTTTTCACGATATTGACTAGATGCCAAATCGGCTGCGTGGGGTCCCACCGAGTTCCCCACACCCCCTGGCTAGGGCGTTCCGCCGCCCTAGAACCCAACGGAAAAACATCAATGATATCCCTAACAGCGTTTTTAGGCATTTGGAGAGGTGATTTAGAATTTTGCGCGCTGCGACAAAATTCTAAAGGCAAAAGTTATCCAATTTCCTACCTAGAGAAATAGCCATGGTCCATATATCAAGCTTGGTTTTTAACAAGCCCAAAGTAATGCCGAGAATCGGCATTACTTTGGGCTTGTTCATTATTTTATCAATTAGATTTCAGAAGAATACCCATAACGAAAGGCATACTCCATAACTCCACATTAACCCAAACCGAAGCACTCAAAACTTAAAACTATTAATCAAATTACTCCGCTGGCTGTAACCCATTCTTACAAAGCGTTGCGAATCGTTTAGCTATGGCAGTGTCTGATAAAGGACTCCCATATTCTGAGGATCGGGCTCCCGAAACTCGGGACATTGCCCTAACCCACCCCAGCACGGAGCGCTGTTTATGAAACTGGCCTATTGGATGTATGCAGGACCTGCCCATATCGGCACATTGCGTATTGCCAGCTCATTCAAAAATGTTCATGCCATTATGCATGCCCCACTTGGGGATGACTACTTTAACGTCATGCGCTCCATGCTATCCCGTGAGCGAGATTTTACCCCCGTTACTGCCAGTGTTGTTGATCGTCATGTGCTAGCTCGCGGCTCACAGGAAAAAGTTGTTGACAACATTACGCGCAAGGATCGAGAAGAACATCCCGACCTGATTGTTCTTACCCCCACATGTACCTCAAGTATTTTGCAAGAGGATTTGGCCAACTTTGTGGAGCGGGCTCAGCTTGATGCTGAGGGTGACGTGATGCTGGCCGATGTCAATCATTATCGGGTCAATGAGATTCAGGCTGCAGACCGAACACTGCAACAGATTGTTGAATTTTACCTAAAAAAGGCGGCTAAAAAAGGAAGCTTGCCAACTGAAAAAACAGAAAAGCCTTCCGTTAATATCATTGGCATTACCACCCTTGGCTTTCACAACAACCACGATGTTACCGAGCTCAAGCGGCTGATGGCCGATCTGGGTATTGAAGTCAATACCGTCATTCCAGAAGGTGCCTCGGTTCACGAGCTTAAAAATCTCCCCCGTGCTTGGTTTAACCTGATCCCCTATCGAGAAATTGGCTCACTCACAGCAGAATATTTGCTGCGTGAATTTGATATGCCCTATGTGGATACGACTCCCATGGGGATTGTAGAAACTGCCCGCTGTATTCGTGCCATCCAAAAAATCTTGAACCAGCAGGGTGTGGATGTAAACTACGACAAATTTATTGATGACCAAACCCGGTTTGTCTCACAAGCTGCCTGGTTCTCTCGGTCTATTGACTGTCAGAACCTGACGGGTAAGCGCTGCGTTGTGTTTGGTGACAATACCCATGCTGCCGCTATCACCAAGATTCTCTCGCGAGAGATGGGCATTCGAGTCGTGCTAGCAGGTACCTACTGTAAGTATGACGAAGCCTGGTTTAGAAATCAGGTAGAAGGCTACTGTGATGAGGTGCTGGTGAGTGATGATAACGGTGCGATCGCAGACAAAATCGCCCAGCTTGAGCCCGCCGCCATTTTTGGCACCCAAATGGAACGCCACGTCGGCAAGCGACTTAACATTCCCTGCGGTGTCATTGCCGCCCCTATCCACGTCCAAAATTTCCCCGTCGGCTACCGTCCTTTCCTCGGTTATGAAGGGGCAAATCAGCTAGTAGACCTGATTTACAACTCATTCACATTAGGCATGGAAGACCACCTGCTCGAAATTTTTGGCGGTCACGACACCAAAGAAGTCATCACCCAAACACTGTCTGCAGAGGCCGACCTCAACTGGGCACCCGATGGCTTGACTGAGCTTAAGCGAGTGCCCGGCTTTGTACGGGGCAAAGTTAAACGCAACACCGAAAAATTTGCCCGAGAGCAGGGCTATACAGAGATTACGGCTGAAGTTATGTATGCCGCCAAAGAAGCCGTTGGGGCTTAATTAAGGAGCTTGGCACCAAACTAGTTTAGCCTTTGCAACGGCGGGATGCATGATCTTCCCGTCGTTACAAAAGCTAGGTGCAATTCATTCACATCTCAGGGGCTTTCCGCAGGCACCCCCAACAGGGGTTTGCGCACAACATCCACATAGCACTGAAGTTTAAAGAGCTAAACTAAACAGCTATACAGCTACATCCAAGAAATTTGCCATGCAACCCGCCCTTCACATTACCACCACCGTTCTACCCGATAATCGCATCGAAATCGACCTACCTTCCGGCACCGCAGGCCAACAGGTCACTGTCTTTATCGTTCTTACAGATAATCCGGAGGCGACTATCAGCCAGCCTCCTCAACAAGCTGCCGATAAATTAGAGAAAACGGCGACTGATCTAAACATTCAAGCAAGGTTAACCACGTTAAATCCCATTTCTACTGCACCGGAAAAACCTCGCTCTGCTGTGTCTGAAATCTTGGCCCGTATCCGTAGCCGTCCTCGGGTAGATCCTCTGGAGTTTGATCTACCTGATAGTACCGATCTGATTCGTGAAGACCGTGAAAGATGACTGACAGCCCAGGTATCGTAAACGCCTCAACATTTCACTTTGTTATTGATACCAACATCGGCATAAAGCAGTTTATCAATGACCCGCTCACCCAAAAAGTTGAGCAACTATTAGGCCAATTAAGCAACCCAAGCGTCAGTATTTTCATACCAGCTCTGTTTTACATCGAAATAGCTGACGTTCTACGCAAGTACGTGCGTGCAAATTTATATACAGCATCCCAGGCCCGCTCTGATTTAGATGATTTAGAAGCGTTACCGTTTGATGTAACTCCAACCCAAGCATTGATGCAATCGGCACTGGATATTGCCATTGCTAAAAATATCTCAGCCTATGATGCTTATTATGTTGCTCTATCAGAACGAGTTAAAGCCCCTTTACTAACGCTCGACAAGCGTTTGGTCAACTCACTGACCAACAGTCCCTATGACGTCAGACTATTTATTAATTTTGAGATAGAAACCTAAGCTCTTTTCATAAGCTGCTATTAAACAGACTAATGAACCAATAACAGCTATTGAATTTAGGGCTACATCACAGTCTTATTTCATTTGCACCAAGCTAACGTTTGTAGACGTAAAATATCTGAGCAGCAAATACTAGACCAGCCGCGATGCCAGATGCAGCCAATCAACGTGCCCAAGCCGCCTATCAACTGGGGCAACAGGCTTTTGAGCGGGGCCGATATGCAGATGCCGTTAAAGCCTTTGAACAGGGACTACAAGAAGAGTGCAGTATTACCCTAAACGGTGAGCTAAAACTCTGGCTAGTCAATGCACTAGCCGCCTCGGATCGTCGTCAGGAAGCTATTGAACTCTGTGGCAAGTTAGCGCTACATCCAGACCTGGATGTCAGAAAGCAAAGCAAACGGCTGCTCTACATCATTCAGGCCCCAAAACTGCAGGTTAAAGAAGAATGGCTTACTAAAATCCCAGATTTAGCGGTGCTGGAGGGAAGTGATGATAAACCCTGGCAGACGCGTCCAGCCAAACCCCGTCGGCTTAAACCACCACCCCCGCCGCTACCGTTGAGCGAAGTCAATACGGAAGACAATGGCTTTGTTTGGGTCGCCTTAGTGGGCTGTGGTCTGGTGTTGGGGGGGCTATGGTGGTTAAGCTAAGGGCATTATTTCGACTGGTGGCGGTTGTCGCTCTATCGCTTTGCTTGGGGGGCTGTGTCGATTATCAGCTAGGCATTCAGTTCGATAGTCAAACCCACGGCGTACTCACCCAAACCCTGCACCTAGACGATCAGTTTGTTGCCTTAAATAAAGATGCCCGACAGCAGTGGCTGCAAATCTTTATCCAAGAAGCCAAAACATTTTCTGGCCATGTCTCTGCTTTAGAAGATGGCACACTGCAGATACAGATTGACTTTTATAACGGTGCTGACCTAACCCAAAAATTTAATCAGCTGTTTGCCAAAGACGGTCTGATGACTCAGGTGCCGGGCGCACCACCGCTGTTAGCCCATCTAGATCTAGCCCAAAAAAACTGGGGAATTGTCCTGCTAAACCAGCTGCATGCTGACATTGACTTGAGTGCACTCCAGGCCGATAACGCTGTTGGCAATGGTGGGGCGCTAGATCGCTGGCGCACTCTTGGTCTTAGTTTTCAAATCGACTCTATTGAGGGCAGACGTCAGTGGGCCTTGACGCCCGGTCAGGTTAACAACATCGATGCCACATTTTGGATCCCCAGCCCAATTGGCATTGGCGCTGTGGTGATTGGGGTGCTGTGTGCAGGTGGATACGGGCTAAAGCGGCTGCAAAGCCTTTGAGACCTAGGCGGTGAATATAGACTGCCCACCAGTGTCTTTTAATAAATAAAAACCTTCATCCTATTGCGGCTTTCCTGTAGTAGCCTGTACCTGATCTAATTAATACGATTGAGGTGACTACTATGCGGCAGATTAACTTTGTCGTCATCTTTGTCATTTGCTTAGCCCTCGTACTGTTTGGCATTGAAAATACAGAGCCAGCAACCATTCACATCATTCGTGGTGTAAACATTGAAGCGCCCCTATGTATCGAGCTGATGATCTCCCTGGGCGTTGGCGCTGTGTTGGCGTGGGTATTTAGCGTATGGGTACAGGTGCAGGGATACTTTAATATCAACCCTCAAGTCCAGCAGCGAGAAATGCGGATTCAGCAGCTAGAAGAAGATGTCGAGCGCTATCGAGTAGAGCTAGAAGATCTACAGCCCATGCTGCCAGGGTCTGCCACACAGGGTACTGAGACCGAAGAAGCTGTGGCCTAGCGCACTGTACCAAACGGGTAAGGAACGATGGGCTGTGCCGCCTCGATTCCTTACCCGTTTGCTTTTTCAAAAGCATTGATAATTACCTATCCTAGTGCCTTAAATCATTGGGTCTAATTAGCCAAATCGGTCGGATTTTAACCTCGTTTATGTAGCTTTGTAATTGAATTTGACAGTTTTTTTTGAATTTTGAATTCTTCTAGGCTATAGTGCATTTGTTCACGCTACATGTAGCGTCAGCTAGTAATTTACAAGGCTGTGTCTATGGCGAACTCCCTAGCGCAACGTGCGATCGCATTTCTGATTGACCTATCTGAACGGGGTGAAATCAACCCGTGGGATGTCAACGTCATTGATGTGGTTGATCGATTTCTCAAAAGCCTAAAGGAGCAAGCGCCAGTCGAGGCCAACGGTCGCTCACCCTACGAAAAAAACCTATCTGAGTCCGGCCAAGCCTTTCTGTATGCCTCCATGCTGGTGCTGCTGAAAGCTGACACCCTAATTCGGGCTGAAGTTGAAGAAGAAGTTGTCGAGTTTGAAGACCTGGAAGCCTCCTTTGAACCCCAAGGCTATGCCAAACGGCTGCCCCCCAATCTAGAGCACTACATCCACCGTCGGGCCGTCGCCACCCCACCCGAAAAACGACAGGTAACACTCCAAGAGCTGATTGCCCAGCTGGAAATGATGGCCGTTGCCATGGCCAACCCCACACCGCGAAACCGCCATCGCGGTGCTAAACCCCACTCTAAACGCAAAGCCATCAGCACCATTGCTCAGCTAGCGCACCAAGAGAACCTATCAGAAATCGCCGATGCCCTGTCCACGTTTCTAGACCACTATTGGGAAGAACTAGAAGACGCTATTGAATGGATGGATTTTGAGCGTTTGCTAGAGCATTGGGCTCACTTTCGCCCTGATGTGCTGGGTGGCCCCATTACCCAAGAGCTTACGGATGAAGACTATCGCCACGAAAAAGTAGGTGTCTTTTGGGGTCTGTTATTTTTATCGTCTCAGTCTAAAGTTGAGCTGGCCCAAGAACGCTTTTATCGTGACCTCAAGGTCAGGCAGCTGAATGAAGCTGCCCTTGCAGATGTCCCTGCCTATGTGTTGCCCGATTAGGTCTCAAGGAGACTCTCTGGCACCGTTAGAAAAGGAATTTAGAGAGATCGCTGTAGCGCCCGTAAATAAGGACAGGATTGAGTGTCAGCGAACAGTACGAATACATAAAAATCAATATTTGTCCGGGCCTCTATGAGGCAGCAATGAAGACCGTCAATATACGTGGGTATACTGTAAACACGCTTGTTACTATCTTGACGTTGCCGAGCTTTTTATTCTTGGTGAATGCCAGTTTTCATCGGCAATGGCGAATTTTAGAAAAATTCTGAGGTTGGAGTCACTCTAAAATTTGTCCCGCGATGGTTCTTGTCAATTTATGAGTTAGAGCTATACGCTTGTTGCCGTTAGTGATTATCGACGGCAGCGTCTGCTTATTTTTACCTCCTAGCTGTTAATTAAGGAATAGAGAGAGCATTTATGAAAGCCATGATCTTGGCCGCAGGGAAAGGTACTCGTGTACGTCCCATCACATACACTATTCCAAAGCCGATGATCCCCATCCTGCAAAAGCCTGTGATGGAGTTTTTATTAGAACTACTAAAGCACCACGGCTTTACTCAAGTTGTGGCAAACGTTAGCCACCTTGCGAATGAAATTGAAGGCTATTTTAGAGATGGTCAGCGTTTTGGCGTTGAACTGGCCTATTCCTTTGAAGGTCGGATTACCAACGGTGAGCTGGTGGGTGATGCCCTTGGCTCTGCGGGCGGTATGCGTAAAATTCAAGACTTTTCACCGTTTTTTGACGACACCTTTGTGGTGCTCTGCGGTGATGCCCTCATCGATCTGGACCTGACTGAAGCGGTTCGACAGCATAAGGAAAAAGGCTCCATCGCCACCATCGTCATGAAGTCGGTACCCATCAAACAGGTACCCAGCTATGGTGTAGTCGTGACCGATGACACAGGTAAAATCAAGTCCTTCCAGGAAAAGCCTAAAGTTGAGGAAGCACTTAGCACCAACATCAACACCGGTATTTACATCTTTGAGCCTGAAATCTTTAACTACATCCCCTCAGGTCAAGAGTTTGATATCGGTGGCGACCTGTTCCCCAAACTGGTAGAAGCAAATGAGGCTTTCTACGGTATCACCATGGAATTTGAGTGGGTGGACATTGGTAAGGTACCTGACTACTGGCAAGCGATTCAGGATGTTCTGACAGGCCAGGTTAAGGGGGTGGACATTCCGGGTCAGGAAGTCAAGCCTGGTGTCTTCACCGGTTTAAATGTGAAGGCCAACTGGGACAAAATCAATATTGAAGGCCCCGTTTATATTGGTGGGATGGCTGAAATCGAAGATGGTGCTACCATTGTTGGCCCCAGTATGATCGGCCCCAACTGCTGTATCTGCAGCGGTGCCCTGGTGGACAAGAGCGTTATCTTTGAATATTCACGCATTGGTCCTGGTGTGCGTTTGATGGACAAGTTAGTGTTTGGTCGCTTTTGCGTAGACAAGACCGGCGCATCCATTGATATGCAGGAGGCGGCACTTGACTGGCTGATTACCGATACGCGTCAAGAAGTCTTGTCTGAACCTCCCATTGAGCATCGCGCTATCACCGAGCTGCTCAATGAAGCTGTTGTATGAACGCTTCGATTTGACAGCGATAGGGGCTAAGTAGGCGCATCTGTCTCTTGGCACCCATCTGTGATAAGTCTCTTAAAGCCCCTGCGATCGCAGGGGTTTTTTATTGGCTCATTCCACCACTGACACACCGTAGCGGGCTGATCCAGCTGCCGCAATGGAAATTAAAACCACGGCCATTAGCGATCGCAGAGTCAGGGTTTCTCCCAAAATAAAAAAGCCAGAGGCGGCGGCTAACATCGGTTCCACACTCAGCAAAACACCAAACACATTAACCGGCACCCGCCGCAAAGCCACCAGTTCCAGCCCATAGGTCACTGAAGATAGAGCCGCCACCAGGGCTGCGATCGCAAGTAGTCGAATATCCAACAGGGCGCTACCAGCCGCCGCAATACCAACGGGGGTGAGCATACAAGCCCCAAAAGCCAGCCCCCAGGCCAATCCTTGGATGCCTGGCACCACCTTGCCGGTGGCGACAGCCAGCAAAATATAGCCTCCCCAGGCCAGTGCCGCCAGCCCTGCAAATATCAGCCCCACCGGGTCTAGCCCGCTATTGCCCTGCAGCGGGGCCAGCAAAAGCACCCCCATAGCCGCCAATATTACCCACATCAGATCTAGCCAGCGTCTAGACCTAATGGCTGCTAGACCCAGCGGTCCCGTAAACTCAATGGCTACAGCCACCCCCAAAGGAATCCGATCAATCGCCAAATAAAACGACGTATTCATCAACGCCAGCACGCCCCCATAGGCCATCACCAAAGGCCAGTGGGAGCGTGTGTCTTGCCAGCGCGGTCGCCAAAAAACAAACAGCAATACCGCAGATAGGGCCACACGCAAAAAAACAGTGCCCAGGGGACCCGCCAAATCAAATAGGGACTTTGCCAGGGCAGACCCTATCTGCACCGTTACCCCCGCCAAAATAACCAGCGATGCGGCTGGGATTCGGTCTGCCAATGGTTTCATGGATTGTCCGTAAAAATAGAGAATCGTGGAGGCCAGTGGCCCGGTGACGAATCCTTATTCTACGCCTGACGCAGACCCAGGGACGATTGCTGATCGCGTTCTTTTTCTGTATTTTCTATGGATAGCTTACACAGCGCCAACAGCTGAACCGGGGATAGCCGCCCTTGTAGATATAACAACCAAATGCGATTACATGCGTCTTTCTGCATGACTTACCTCCCAGGAATGCGGCCCTATAGTCCTACTGTAGCCAACCCTAATCAAACAATCGTTTGAAACGTGCCAGCTTAAACACTGACTAGCCACTGGACGGCCTCTACCTTGTAATACAGTCTATATATAAACCGTTCCTGAGTTCTTTTTCGTTTAACTCACCTACGATTGCTTATTAATCTTCCACGACAGCCACAGAGAGCCAACGATACCAGCAAAGTGAGAAATCAGCGTATTGATAGCCGCCTGCACCAAAAATACATCCAGGGGTTCAACCGCAAGTGTAGGGTTAGCAACCGCAATATTGCTCTGGGGTTGAGAAATCACCTTAAGCATCAGGGCACCCACGACACCACCGGCCCCCATCAGTCCCAAAAACATGCCTAAAACGCTAATACTTAGCCCTGTGGCAATCATCTTGGCCGCGTTTTTAGGCTTTGGTCTCAAATCTGGATTAGTCGATTTCAGCTTTCGGGCAAACCGCGTGTACTGAAACGCCCAAAAGGAGCCCACATAGACAGCGGCTAGACCTAACGCCGCCAGAAAAAACCCGCTACCGGCAGCGGCATTTTCAGCGCCACCGCGATTGCTGACCGACTGCAGCCCCAACAGCGATGTAACAAACAATAGGGTGGCAATAACGCCGCTGACCACCTGCACCCAGAAGCTGATCCAGCCCACCAGGCGAAAATTGTTTGCAATCCGACGGACAGCTGGGGGTAAGGAATAACCAAGTTCACCGGTCATAATGCGTTCCAGAAGCATCTCCATATATTAGGTATTCTAGAACCCATTGGTAAACGCCCCGTGTAGAAATGCAGATTTGAACCGCCAGTCTCAACACTCACAGGCAAACGTTCTGTCCGTCGGCGCTAACGGCCCATTGATCAAAATAAACTGACTTACCTGAGTCGGCGGCATATCGTCTGGGTCGATCTGTCGTAGCGACAACCCATCAATTTGGGTCATCCCATGGTCAAAGTCTTGATAGGCCCAAACTTGCACATAGGCTGCACGGGTTGGTGCCAACGCTACAACAAAATAGTCCTGCCACTGAGATGAAGAGATTGTGCCGACATCACTACGCGACAGTAAACTCCCCTGATCGTCTAGAAACACCATCCCAAAGGAGCTATAGGCAGGGGCTGTAGACCGACCATATCCTGTTAGCTGATAGATACCGCCGGGAGTCACCCGCACATTTTGTCGCGTACCACTCTCTGCCGACGACAGTAACAGAGACGTCTGCCCCCTATAGGCCCCTGTGCGGGTTACCCGTTCAGTACCCGCAAACGTAGCCCAGTAGGTCAGACCTATCGCAAAGTCACTATTTTGCAATAAACAATGTCCCAGACCGTCTGCAATATCGATCTGAAACACCCTCACCACAATGGGTGGAGTTGCTTCATCAACAACGACAGCAATCTGATAAACACCGTTGTCGGTCTGAGACCAGGTCTCGTTTGGAGCCTTTACCCGATAGCGAATAGCACCGACTTCTATAGCAACAAAAATAGCTGGCTGATGATAGCCATGAGGCCCCGTAACCACCACTTCACCTGTGCCTAACTGGGCTAGATCTACAGCAGCTCCATCAGCTAGCTTAAATAAAAAACAATATTCATCAATCCCAGGTATCGTCAGCGTTGTGGCCGTGACAGTCGCGTCTAGCAGTGGGTGTATCAGTTGCGATCGCACAGACTCTCCCAACGTTGCTGTCAAGGGTGTGTACGGAGAGGATTTATCCCCTTTCAGAGAATCAGAGGCTGTTAAAGAATCCATTTACCGGTGATTTAAAGGGCTGTGGGCCAACAGTTAAGTAGACTCACCCTGCAGAAATTGGACAGTAGCACCAGGGAATCATCAACAAAAAAACACCCAGGTAATACAACAGCTTACCCAGGCAAAAATAAAGACAACCTCAAGGAAATCAATTCATATCTTGTAACGAAGCTATCTTCAAAAATTCAACTACAGCCCAACTGCTTTATCAAAACTACACACACAGACAAAAATACCCAGCACACGGCTTCAGCGCACAGCAGCTCTGGCAAAAGTATGAATCAAAAAAATTGATGCATTTGCAAGCAGACACCAAATAGTCCGCCTACAGATACTTCTCTAACAGCAGCTTGAGCTTGGCTTTTGTCTCTGATGGAGCCATATCTAGCGGAGTTAGGACGGCATATTTAAGTGCCGAATGAGCATCCGATGACGGTGGATTTTCCGTTAGTCGTCGCACCACCTCTCGAATCACCAGCTGAGCATTAACAGCATTCTTTTGCAGATTGCCAATCACCATTTCAACCGTCACACTGTCATGGTCTGGATGCCAGCAATCATAGTCAGTCGCCATCGCCAGAGTGGCATAGGCAATTTCCGCTTCACGCGCTAATTTTGCTTCTGTCAGGTTTGTCATCCCAATCACCGTAGCGCCCCAGCTACGATACAAATGAGATTCCGCCTTGGTCGAAAACGCTGGCCCTTCCATACAAATATAAGTGCCACCCCGATGCAGGCTCACCCCATCTAGATTTAGGCTTTCCACCGCATCCCCCAAAATCGCCGCCAGATTTTTACACACCGGATCACCAAACGCGATGTGGGCCACAATACCGCTGCCAAAAAACGTAGCCGCTCGATTTTTAGTCCGGTCAATAAACTGATCCGGAATCACCATATCCACTGGCTTAACGTCTTCTTTGAGCGAACCCACCGCTGATGCTGACACCAGGTACTTTACCCCCAGGCTTTTCATCGCATAGACATTTGCCTGAAACGGCAGCTCGGTCGGCATCAGCCGATGCCCGCGACCGTGGCGCGCCAAAAAGGCAACAGGCGTACCATCCAACTTGCCACAAATAAACGCATCAGAAGGCGCACCAAACGGAGTCTCTATCGTGACCTCTTCCACATCCGTCAGAGCGTCCATTTTATAGAGACCGCTGCCACCAATAATGCCAATCTCTGCTTGTGCCATAGGGGTGTCCTGTTACGAAACTGCGTTACTCGCACGTCATAGTACAGGAGTTAGCCTGAGCCCAGCTGAATCTTTAGTGATCTGTTTATAGATGAGTCACAGCTGAGTTGCGTCAACAAACGGAGCTAGTGTAGCTTCCACACCTGTTGCAAACAGCGACAACTCTCCCCTCCTCGGAGGGTCTGCGGGGTGGGTTAACCGATGATAGCGCCAGTGATCGAGACCCACCCCGCCTTCGGCACCCCTCCCAAGAGGGGATGAACAAAGGTAGACATTACCTTGAAGGAAAACTGCTTCCCGGCAACTTCCACACCTGTTGCCAGCAGCAAGAACTCTCCCCTCCAAGGAGGATCTGCGGGGTGGGTCAACCTAAGCAATACCTACCAGCTTTTCGCTCAGTTCCCATAGACGACGCGCCTTTGTGTCATCCAGGGCTTCATTCGACATCTCCTGCACAAAAGACTTACGCCCTTCTTGCTGGCGGTTGCCCCAGCTCCAGTAGTAGCCAGACTGGTCATACTCAGGATCGGCCGCCACCGCAGCCACCCGATCACCAGCTACCGTCTCAGTCACATAGCCACCCGTAATATTTTTTTGGAACCAGGGGAAAATCTTACGAAACGCTGAGTAATGATTGCGGAAAAGGCCAGTTTCAGCCACACACCCCGGATAAAGAGAGCTAAACACAATGCCTGTCGGCTCACTGTAACGACGGTGCAGCTCCCGCATTGTCAGCACGTTGCACAGCTTACTGTCTTTATAGGCTTTACCCGGTTTAAACGGCTTACCGTTAGCCATCGTTACCGGCGCTTTGAACCCTTGCTCAAATCCTTCAAGATTGCCCAAGTCTGGTGGCGCAGGAAATGGAATCTTACCGCCCAGCTCTTTAGGATTGGCCGTTACCGTGCCCAGAATCACCAGGCGAGGGTTAGACGACTTTTTAAGATCCTCCAGCATGAGGTTACATAGCAAAAAGTGCCCCAGATGGTTTGTCGCCATACTCAGCTCATAGCCATCTTCACTCCGCATAGGCTGCTTGAGCAGGGGCAAATAGACAGCCGCATTACAAATCAGCGAGTCCAAAGTTTTGCCACTGGCACGAAAATCTTTTACGAAGCCGCGCACGCTATCTAAGCTAGCCAGATCCAACTTCATGATGGAATAGCTACCGTTAGGCATGCCTACTTCTTTAGCCACCTTTTCAGTTTTAGGCAGATTGCGACAGGCCATTACCACGTGCCAGCCCCTATCAGCCAAAGCCTTTGCTGCGTATAGGCCAACGCCGGAGGAGGCCCCGGTAACTACCGCCGTTGATTGCTGAGATTGGTCCATGGGTATTGATTTCTAAAAGCGAGTCTAAAGTGGTGTAAATCGTTAGGATTCTAGGATCTCACACGGTTGAGCTGTAACGATTATCCGAAATAAACCTTAAGCAATGTGAGCCCAAGTAATGAATCGTAGGGATACGTGAAGGGATATAAAGATCATTTAGTGCGCATGTATTATCAAGGTAATTCTTAGGGTGTTTCAGAACTTGCTCAGTGGCATCACGAAATCATCATTGGTAAAGCTGGGTAAATGCTCCCAAGTGAAAAGTTAATCTGGCCATCTCACCTTCTATCCACTCGCAGGGAGATGAGAAAACTCTATTAAATAAATTCTTCTAAAGAATAATCAACTCAGCTCTCATTGAGAGAGTTCTGTAGGAAGAGACAAAAAAGGTAGAAGATAGAGGCCATCTTTCGAGCAGCCTTAGTCTTCTACCAAAAAAGTTTCTATTCGTTCTACAGTGGGCGATCCCCAGGATTTTGTTTAGCTTTTGGGTGCCCGTGCCACTTTACCACCGGTTCCTCCTTTAGCACCCCAGGATGGAGAGGAACCTTTACCCTGAGTTTTGCAAAACGAGCCTTGAAAACGCTCGGGATCACCAAAAACAAGGGGAGGCTCCTGATTAATTTTCTGTTCATCGGGTTCTTGAACAAAGCCAAGGGCTTGTAATGCCTTTGGTGTCCAGGGTTTCCCCATAAACATAAACATACCGGGGGAGTTGGAAACGGGCAGATAAAAGTGGCAACGGCGTTTGGTGTGCCAAAATCGTTGCTGTTTCATGATTCGCTATGAGCAGGGCTTAACGACACAGTCGACAGAAAGCACTCAGAGACTGCAATAGGGCAACACATATATTGTTAGAACCGGCCAGGCAAAAAGATTGGCGTGTCTAGTAGATGCAGGCAGGCGAAACTTACTATCTTTGGGATAGTAGGCTCGTAAGAAATGCCGGTTCAGTATAGAAGGCCAAGCAAAGCCATTAGGCTAGGGCGATCGATTCAAAATAGTCAGATTGACTAACTGCATAGTCAGATTGACCAACTGCATCAGCGTGATAAACATTATTTTGATGCAGTCTCTTGAAAGACTTTCTGTCCGTTCTACTCTTCGTACAGCTACAGGTTTACCCGGATTATTTAACAAGTTTGTTACAAAGCCCTGACACCTGGAAATGTAAGGGTTTTAGATTGAATATTCGAGAACCCCACACTAGTTTTTCGGAATTACTGACTTAATGAGCCGGGGTCAGTGGGCACTCAAACATGTCCTGAGTCATCGGCTTGAATAGACAGTGGCGGTGAACTGCAAAGTTGACGAGCCATCGCTGTTGACGAACCATCGCTAGTTGGCAAAACGCATCATGCTAGTAGGAAATGCCCACCCAGGCGATAGCTAAAAACGACCGGCTGGATATCCAACCGGTCGTAGGAGTGCTTATGGGGCGAAACGAGTCTTCAGTCAGTTATGTTCCAGCAGATAGGCTAGGCAATGGAGAATCGAACAACAACATCGTCAAAGTCCCGATCGCCGAGACCAGCCTGATCTTCGATACCAAAGGCGTTGTCGCCAAGCTGCCTGATGTGATCATCATTGTTAGCATTGGCGCTACCGTGGCTGAAGACAACGTCGTCAACGGTGGGGTCTACTCCATCAATAACGACAAAGATACCCAGATATGTGCCGCCAGCGACTGAGGTTTCAAAGGTATTTGCCTGACCGTTTGTGCCTGATAGGTTGAGGTTCAATCGATTTGCGATCGCAGCCTCTTTATACCCAGCATCCCCAGGCATTAGGGTTTGGCCAGTGAGGGTATCGATAATTCCACCATTGGCCAAATCAGTAGTATAAAAATCAATCGTATTGTCCATGGCCGCTTCTCGATAAACCGAGAAGCTCATAGTTAGCTCAGAGGCTTGAGCTGTTAAATCAATCGACTGAGCATCGTTGATCAGCAAAGCTGTAGTGTCAGTTTCAGTGGCCAGCTCAACACTCAAGCTGACGCCGTTATCAAACTCCAGCCGCACTTCAGACTCAGACACTGCGCTGGGCGTTGCAAACAGAGTCTCCCCACCCTGTCGAATCGCAAACTGGAGCTGCTCACCTGGATCAATGCGATCGCTATCGACTGTAAACAGAGGCAATGTAGCCATGGCTAGCTCGTCATAGTTTAGTAGCGCAAACTGGCCAATGGGCTCTGCCGATTCTGTAGACGTGTTTTGACCACTAAAAACTACGACATCTTTAACATCGGTAATCGACCCCTGCAAAAACGTTAGCCGAATGGTGTTGTCATCACCCAGCTCTGTAACTTCCACACCGTTGTTGGGCAACACCGTCAGTAACCCGTTCGAGTCATCAGTGTCAGGTCCAGGTGTAGGAGGCTCCTCTCCAGGTTTAGGGTCCGGATCGGTGACCGGCACCTCTGGATCTGGATCGGGCACAGGCGGCTCTTCCTCAGACGGATCTGGAATCTCTGGTGCAGTAATGGTGTAAACCTCGTCAACGACGGGTTCGCGCAGCGTGAGGTCGTTACCCGCAATATCCTTAATATCTGAGGTCCCAGCTAGGTCAATCCCAACGACAGTATCAGTTTCACCCGCATTAACCGTCACAGAAATCTCATAGCGATTGCCACCGATAGCAGTTACAGAATCAATAGTGGCCGTTGGATCTCCATTGATGACAAAATCTGCCAAATCAACATTAGTTACCGCCTCACTAAAGGTGGCTTCAAAGACTACTGTACCGCTGCCAACCACATCATCCGTGGGGTTCTTACGACGGATACTCTCTAGTACAGGCGCAATCTCATCAACAATCGTTGCGGGTTCTCCCAAGCGTTGTACAACAGCGCTATCAACAATATTTCCCTGCTCGTCAAACGTCTCTCGATAGAGAACATAGGGAATATTGTTCACATCAAACTCAAGATCAGGGAAGTTCATTGGGCCAATGGAAAATCCACTGTCTCCTAGATAAACCCAGGTATCATTTTCTAGAACTCTAATGGAGACTTTGTCTTTCTTAGCCTGATCGACAATGGCCAGGTGTAAAACATTGTTTTTATCAAACTCGATGTCAGGATGAAAACCGCCTGCTATTGAGGCATCATTGTTGCCAACCTTGACCCAATCGGTGCCATTAAACCTTCTGACAATGGCTTTGTTACCTTCACCATTACCCCGAGCGCGATAAACCACATAGGGCACATTGTTGTTATCAAACTCGATATCCGGGGCGTAGGACTCTGCCCCCACCGAAAAGGCCTCTGACCCAACAACGCTCCACTGGCCATTGACAAACCGCTGTACCGTTACCCGATTGGTGCGATCGCTTTCTGACAGATAGGCAATGTAGGGAACACCATTACCATCTATATTGAGATCCGCCGCTGATATTTCACCACTAGAAAACCCAGGCGGACCAACATTTACCCAGGTGTTGCCATCAAACCGCTGAACAGTCGCACGGCTCCCCTGGCTTCTATCGGTGTAAGCAATGTAGGGCGTATCCTCATCAAACTTGAGACTAATATCCTTTAAACCACCCGCAGAAAATCCAGGTGGGCCTACATAGCTCCAGTCATTGCCATCAAACCGCATAACAGAAGCTCGACTTCTGTTTGCATCATCTTTAAAGACAATATAGGGCGTATCGTTAGAGTCAAACTCTAGCCCAACAAAGCCTACACTACCTCCCGTAAAGCCCGGTGTCCCGATATTGACCCACTCAGCGCCGTTAAACTGCTTGACTGTCAGCAAGCCGCTGTTATCATCTTGAAAAATGATGTAAGGCGTACCCTTACTATCTAGTTCAATATCAAAGTCATTGGCAATATCCGGTGCGATCGCGCCAGCACCCACCTGGGTCCATGTCAACGTGCTGCGATAGCCCTGCAGTGTTTCTGGTGTAAACAGCGTATGGGCAACCGGTAACCAATCACCATTACCAAGCACTTTGGCACTAGCAACAATTTCAGCTGACGTACTCTTTGCTAGTCGATGGACAAACTCTTGACCTACGTTGCCTTCGGCAACATTACAGGCCATCAGGGTTAGCTTAGCTTGTCCCATTAAGGCAAACCACCGCTCTAGCTGCTGTGTGTAATCGTCTAAGTTCTTCAGCTCTAGTGTGCCAGCCCCAAGACGCATGCCACCAGGAAATCCATGGCCGACCAGGGTAAGATCGCAAGTTGGATTTTGCTCCAAAAATGTTGTTATTTGGTCAATACCATCATGATCTTTTGTCAGCACATAGGCTTGAACATCCGCCTGTAAACCATCCAACAGGAGATTTAGATCATCAATATGAGAATCAAAAATAACAGCTTTTGGAGCAGTACCAGAGTTTCTAGAGTGGGGGGCCACCGAGATTCGTTGGGCAGCGACGTCAGCAACACGAGTGGGGGTCAACATTATTTAGGAATAGATAAAAGCGCTAGTTATTGCTATTTCAGCATCTTTGAAATTGAGAAAAATCTATGAAAAGCCCCTTCTGACCGATGTATTCCAACAGGTCGACCTTTACGAAAGGTGTATGGAACTTTCCATGTGCTTTATGGTTTTAGATGCATGTCCCTGAACTTTGGACTTAAGAATAGAAATAGAATTTATATCTGAGAACCGGGCTTTAGTAAGTTCTACAGTGACTTAATATAGCGACACAATTATTATGAATTTAATGTTTAAAGCCCGGACATCTGAAGTTCAAAATGTCTTGATGAAGTCTTTAGATCACTATCTGGCAAGGCGACAGCGTACTTTTATATTTTGTTTCCGGCCTTGTAGCGGTCTAAATCTGACAGTATTTTGCAATAGACTTTTGCCAGTATTTATGTAGGAAAAGATTTAGCTAGCCGAGAACATTTTTGATGGTGGTGATATTAAAAGTCCTGGGAAGCAACTAATCTTTGGGTTGAACAACAGAGAAAAAATGAACTGTACCAGTTGCATCACCCGCAGCAATAATGACACCATCAGGAGCCATGTCACAGGCATGGAATGAATGATCGCCACAGAAGGTGGCTACACATTCGCCCGTTTTCACATCCCACAGTTTCAACGCCTTGTCATATGACCCTGACAGCACATACCGACCATCAACACTCAGCACCACAGACACGACCGAGTCGTAATGGCCCTCAAACGTCCGCAACGCCTCACCCGTTTCCACGTCCCACAGTTTCAACGCCTTGTCGTATGCCCCTGACAACGCATACCGACCATCAACACTCAGCGCGACGGACATGACAAAATCGCGATGGCCCTCAAACGTCCGCAACGCCTCACCCGTTTCCACGTCCCACAGTTTCAACGCCTTGTCGTATGCCCCTGACAACGCATACCGACCATCAACACTCAGTGCTACGGAACTAACCAAACTTCGATGGCCCTCAAACGTCCGCAATGCCTCACCACTCGACACATCCCACAGCTTCAACGTATTGTCTTGCGACCCTGACAGCGCATAACAACCATCAACACTTAGCGCGACGGAATTGACAAAACCGCAATGGCCTTCAAACGTCCGCAATGCCTCACCACTCGACACATCCCACAGCTTCAACGTATTGTCTTGCGACCCTGACAGCGCATAACAACTATCAACACTTAGTGCTACGGACATGACCAAGCCACTATGCCCGGAAAATGTCCGCAACACCTCACCACTTGCCACGTTCCACAGTCTCAATGTCGTATCGTCGGATCCTGACAGAGCATAACGGCTATCAACACTTAACGCGACGGAATTGACCCAACCGCTATGCTTCGCAAAAGTCCGCAACACCTCATCTCTCGACACATCCCACAGCTTCAATGTTGTATCGCCAGACCCCGACAGCGCATACCGACTATCATCACTCAGTGCTACAGACCAGACCCCACTACTATGTCCCGCAAACATGCGCAGTACCTCACCGCTCGACACATCCCAAAGCCTCAAAGCATCGCCAGAGGATGCTGATATCGCATAACGACTATCACTACTCAGCGATACGGACCAGACCCAGCCGCTATTATCCGTAAAAGTCCGTAATGCCTCACCACTCGACACATCCCACAGCTTCAACGTATTGTCATCAGACCCCGACAGCGCATAACAACCATCGCTACTCAGTGATACAGAATTGACTGAGCTGCTATGCCCCACAAACGTGCGTAACACCTCACCACTCGACACACTCCAAAGCTTCAATGTCGTATCGCCAGACCCCGACAGTGCATAGCGGCCATCACTACTCAGCGATACGGACCAGACCCCACTGCTATGTCCGGCGAACGTGCGTAACACCTCACCACTCGACACACTCCAAAGCTTCAATGTCATATCGCCAGACCCCGACAGCGCATAGCGACTATCACTACTTAGTGCTATGGATTTGACCGAGTCGCTATGTCCGGCGAACGTCCGCAACATCTCACCACTCAATATGTCCCACAGCTTCAACGTCTTATCGTCGGACCCTGATAGTGCATAGCAACCGTCACTACTCAGCGCGACAGAATTAACCGAGCCGCTATGCCCGGCAAACGTGCGTAACACCTCACCACTCGACACATCCCACAACTTCAACGTATTGTCAAATGAGCCCGAAAGCGCATAACGTGTGTCACTACTCAACACAACGGACCAGACCAAGTCGCTATGCCCGACAAACGTGCGCAATAGTGACCCATCAGGTGATGTCAGTTTAGATTGTTGAAATTTTAGCCAAACTGAGTCTTTGTGTATTGCAGCCTGGTTAAGTAAGTTTGAAAACTCTGGCTGTTCTCTATCTCTTAGATATCCCCACAATCTCTCTGTAAGTTGTTCTGGTTTAGTTATTAAAATATGGGCCGATAATCGTAAAGTGCTCTGCAGCAGCTTGAGTATGCTGTCATCTGCTAGCCAGTCATAGTCTGCCAGCAAACTATTAATGCCATTAGCTTTAAGTTGTGCTCGCAGCCAGTCATAGTCAAACAACAACTTGCGTAGTTCATCTATCTGGACAGCTTCTTTGAGGTGTCGAGTTAGTTGCCCAAAGAAGTAACCATCTTGAGGGCAGCTGGCCCACCCCTGTTTACATTTCGCTTTGTAAGCCTCTAACCATTGCTGATGTCGTGCTGGTAAATCGTCTACTTGTTTAGTGATATAGTCATACTGGAGGTCATGGATAAACAGATTGTATTGATCGTCTCGGCGCAACAGTGACTTGGCCACCAGCGCATCCAGCATGTCGCCTATATCTAGCTCATCTAAGCCATTTGGTGCCCAAAAAGTTTCCAACACTTCTTGAGGAATGTGGGCATCCTCTGGGAATATCGCAAAGTCTAAATATCTTTCTTGCAAGTCTGGTTCCAGTGCATCCACACTCACCTGCAACATTTTCAACAGGTCGGGATAGTCATAATCTGGAAACTGTTGTTTAATCTTATCCAAATCTGCGCGCTGCAATCGTTGCAACACACTATCCCAGCGTCGGTTTTTCTTTAGCATTGCCCCTGCCATCGAGAGAGCCAGAGGCAAATACCCACATTCTCTAATAATCTCATTTGCCTGCGTTGGCAGATCTTCTTGATCATAGCTAGTCCAATCTGCTAGTAGCTGCCTAGCCTGAGGCAGAGACAACAAGTCTAACGAATATTCAACCGCACCCATGCCTGTCACCACCGCGCTATCACGGGTGGTAATTAACATCTGACATCGATCGCCTAACACATCAAAAGAGCGTAAATGTTGCTCATGCCATATATCATCTAAAACAACAAAACAGCATCGCGTTGCTAACTGTTCTGTTAAATACTTTTTACCGCCCAACACGTCACTAAAGTCTGGTGTTTTCTCTCCCAGTTCTTTCGCTAGTTCCGTCTGCAATGACAGCACGTTGGGTTCTTGTCCTAGAGACAGCCAATACACCCCATCGGGGAATGCTTGGCGAATATCTTCATCCCGTGCAATAACGGCTGCCAGCACCGACTTACCAATGCCTCCCATTCCTTGGATACTCACACCTCGACGGATACCCGTCACCACTACAGGTTGTTTCTTCAAACCTAAAATTTTCTGCTTTAGGGCGGCTAAATCTTCTGGTTTAGGCAAGAACTTAGGCGGCAGCCGTGGCACGCTGGGCGATAGATAGCTCAGTTCTTGTGCCTTAGGTGCTGATACCGTATCTTGCCTCTCCGGGGTGGTATCTTCCAGATCCGCAGAGGCTATTAAGGGGTTGCATACAATGCCTCTACCACCCGCCGAATTCCCTGTACTACATTCAAAAAGGCTTCATCCTGATCATCCCATCGAGTTACTGGCTTTGCATCTTTGGGTAACGCCTGTAACTTCTCAAACGGTGTCCCCTTAAAGTCCACTGGCTTCAAAATGATTGGAATCACCCGAGCAGTTCCGGCCTTATGACGCTCCATTGCCCGCGACAGTTCAATATCGTGGATATAGTTTGACGCCATAAACCGAGGCGTCACTAATAACAAAATAATCTGCGCGGCTTCTAATTCAGACTTAATCGCATCATCCCACTCTGTGCCTGCTTCAATCGCTCTATCCTGCCATGGCTTGATCTTTTTTTGTCTTGTTAGTGCCGACAGATGGATCTCGAGTTCCTCTTTAAGACCCTCATCCTTATGAGAATAGGAAATAAATACGCCTAGCGGTTCATTAGATTTTGTCATAGGAAAAGGTTTTGGTTGATTAGGCACAGAAGTCGATATAGTCGCCGATGAATCCTCGTGTAGGGGCATTGCATGCAATGCCCCTACACGGGATCCTTTCAACAGCACGGGCACATCATCATCCCCCGTACTGTTCAGCGCCATCGCCACCTTACCCGACTCAAAGGCAAACTCTACCGACTCCCCAGCCCCAAGCGCGTCATAAAACCCGACTGCAAACTCAATGGCAGCACGGTCACCCATGGAGTCACTCATGCCAATCACATAAGGTATATGCTCCACAATCGCTTCTGCCTGCGCCTGCGAATAACACCCATTGAGCAGCACACAGTCAATCGGCGACTTCTGACCAATCAACTTAAACAGACCTGCTAAAGCAGAGCCCGTCACCAACTGGCTATTCCCTGACACATCCTCAAAATATAGCCCGGCATCGCCAGCACCATGCCCCGAAAAGTGCACAATCTGTGGCGATTCATCTAGCATTGCCCGCTGCAAATCGCGAGGACGTACCGCCCAACGCTGCACGATTGCAAATTCATCACGATGACTAGCCCGCTGCAAACCTTCGCTAACATCCCGCACCTCTTCGCCTATCCGTAGGCGTGTAGTATCATTCGGATTCGCCGCAAGAATCAGGATTTTAGGCATTGATAGAGCATAGGGCAATTCGCTCTTAAATATAGCCTGTTAGCTTTAGCCAGTCAGGCACTAGATACAGAAATTCGAAATTTCAGCCACAAAAAATCCCCTAGAGGCAAAACCCATCTAAGGATTGCCCCTCCTCGGAGGGGTGCCGTAGGCGGGGTGGGTTTCTTCCCCTCCTCGGAGGGGTGCCGTAGGCGGGGTGGGTTTCTTCCCCTCCTCGGAGGAGTGTCGTCAGCGGTGTAGGTTAACCGTTAATGACACTCTACCTGCTCCAGTAAGTTTGTACCCAAAATCCCTGCATCGCACATGTGACATTGCCGACGCCCATAATCCCCAGCCGTATGCACACCCATCATTGCCAACGTCAGCGCCGATGGCAATGTATAGGGATCCGCCGCCGTATAATTCACTGCATAGCCCAGATCCTCTAACGAACCTACTGTCAGCCGACTCAACGGGTTCATACCCAAATTTAAGAAGCCTGTCATCAGCTCATTGCCAAACACTGCTTCCCGCCAGTGACCATCGCGAGTTCCTGGACCACCAGTATTGGCCACCGGCACCGGAGTCATTCCCTGAGCACCTATCAATGTTGAAAACTCTCGCATGGCATTTTGGCCAACATAGGTAGGGTTCGCAGAACCTGCCCCCACTAACAGATTCTGCAGTGACCAAATGGTGCCAATACCTAACACATGACCCATCTCGTGAATAATCACATCCAACAAACCACCCTCAGCTTCTAGGCGGGCCAAATCACCAATGTCAAACTCCATTACCCCAGTTACCGGTAACAAAGAGCCACTGCGTAAGCGAGTAGGGCCTGCCCGCCCCAGCACCCCATTAGGTCCATCAATTGACAATCCTCGGGCTTCAATCAACACATCATCAATTGTCTCACCATCGATCACAGCACTGGGTAAATCACCAATAATAATCTCGGACCAGCGAGCTGCTGCCGTCTCAAACACTGCTCGCTGCGTGGCTGTAAGACCTCCTAAAAAGCGGACCTCAATAGTGAACTGAGACGTGGGCGGCGGCTGTGGTGATTCCTGGCTATCGAACACTAGCTCTAACGCCCAGTGATTTAGAAAACCACCATCTAAAAAAGCTTGATCTTGAATCTGTAGTGTCCAAGTGCCGTTAGGGTCAGGGCTGAGTAAATTTGATAGAGGCTGCTCAGGCCGAAATGCACCTTGAAAAGGAGCTATCCCTTGGATAATTGGCACCCCCGCAGCATCGTCAAAGGTAGTGTCAAAAAAGTTGTCGCCATGCCCCATCTCGTTACCGACCAACAAAACAGATGTTCCATTAGGAGCAACAAGAGAAATTCTCAGATCTTGAGTAAACGCGTGAACTACATTAAGCGTGACACTAATGCGTTGCAATGGGCCAGAGACATTCGTAACGTTAATTGGGGAACTAACGTTTGTAGGGGCAAACTGGGAAATTTGTACCGCTGTATCGTTGGTAAAAACTTGTTTCATGGGGGCTAGGTGCACCTAAAAAGTTGCATACAAATGGACAAGGATGTCTAAAAGGTGAACACACCACCCGTGCCCATTTAAGCCCCGTTCACATAGATTTGTCCTGAGTATCTAAAGAAAACGTAATCTTCGTAACATTTTTTACATTCTCAAGAGTTAAGCAATAGGATTCTGATTGTGAAATTGATTTGTATCTCTCAAACCCCAGTGCCGCTCATTTCTCTTTCATAAACAGTCATTTTTCCATCATCGTCTGGATCTTTAGGAGACTTAAACATCTCACTAAAACTCTTAACGACAATGTACAAAATTGGTACTACAAACAAGCTCAGAAACGTTGCTACAAACATACCGCCAAATACTGCTGTACCCAGCGACTGACGACTGCCCGCACCCGCACCCGTAGCAATTACCAAGGGGAAAATACTGCTCAATGTTGAAATCGCTGTCATCAAAATTGGGCGCATTCTTGACTGCGCTGCTTCTAATGAGGCTTTGACGATAGGCAGCCCCTGGTCTCGCAGCTGGTTGGCAAACTCCACAATCAAGATTGAGTTTTTACTGGCCAAACCAATCAACATGACTAGACCAATCTGACAGTACACATCGTTCGGCAACCCGCGCATCGACTGGGCTAGCAAGGCACCAAATACAGCCAGCGGTACCGCAAAGAGAATAATAACCGGGTCTACATAGCTCTCGTACTGAGCCGCCAACACCAAGAATACAAAGATAATCCCTAGACCAAAGATAATTGGAGCTTGGTTACCTGACTCAATTTCTTCTAGGGCACTACCGGTCCATTCATACCCTAAGCTAGCGGGTAGGGCCTGAGCCGCGACACCTTCCATCGTGGTGATGGCATCACCAGAACTGACACCCTCGGCGGCCTGACCATTGATTTCGATAGACCGGAAGAGATTGTAATGGTTAATCGTTTGGGCTCCAGTTGTTTCGCGCAGATTAACCAGATTGCCCATAGAGATCATGACGTCGTCTTCGGAGCGCACATAGAGTTGGTTGATATCATCAGGTGTAGAACGATATTGCTGATCGGCCTGTACATATACTCGATATGTACGTCCTTGTAACGTAAAGTCGTTGACATAACGCGACCCCAAATAGGTTTGTAATGTGCCAAAGACATTATCAATATCTACATTGAGTGTCTTAGCCTTATCGCGATCTACATCGATCTCAATTAGGGGAGAATTTGCAGCATAGGTACTAAATACAGCCTGTAGCTTGGGATCCTGGTTAGCGGACCCAATCAGACCAAACATATTCTCAACTAGAGTATCGATGGTTAAATTACCCCGCCGATCTTGCAGCTGAAACTGGAAACCGCTAAAGCTACTCAAACCTTGAATAGAGGGCGGATTTACTGGAAATACCCGTGCTTCAGTAATGTCAGAGAACTGACCAAATAGCTGACCAATCAAACTAAAGGAGGTCACACCCTGCGGGCGCTCTTCCCAAGGTTCTAGGGTTGTGAAAACAACACCGTTGTTGGCAGTATTACCACTAAAGCTAAAGCCACCGACTGCAAATGTGGCTCGCACACCATCTTGGGCCAGAATTATGTCTTCTACCTGGCTCATGACTTTACTAGTCTGGTTTAGGGACGAACCCTCCGGTCCTTGAATAAGCGTAATAAAGTAACCCTGATCTTCGTCTGGTAAAAATGCGGACGGCACACTGTTATATAGCCAGCCGGTGAGTACGAGTGAGGCAACAAACGCGGCCAAGACAAACACTTTCAAGCGATTAAGTGCTCTGAGAGCCTCTCCATACTTGTCCCGTAGGTTATCTAAAAACCGATTAAAGGGATTAAAAATATGGTCGAGCCAGCCATGGCTGCCGGTATCTTGTCGCAACAGCAGACCTGATAGTGTCGGGGTAAGGGTAAGGGCGTTAAATGTGGAAAGCGCGATCGCAAATGCAATGGTCAGCGCAAACTGCCGATACAGGGCTCCTGTTGTTCCAGGGAAAAACGCCACCGGAATAAACACCGCCATCAACACCAGCGATGTAGCAATAACGGCCCCCGTCAGCTCTCGCATCGCCTCAATCGCGGCGAGCTTTGGCGACATCCCTCGATTCTGAATTTTGGATGCAATATCTTCGACCACCACAATGGCATCGTCCACCACCATCCCTGTGGCCAGAGTCAGACCAAACAGAGTCAGACTGTTAATGGAAAAGCCAAAGATTTTAACAATGGCAAAAGTACCAATCAGGGCCACTGGAATGGTAATTGCTGGGATAATGGTGGTTCGCCAATCTTGCAAAAAGACATAAATTACCAGGACCACCAGTCCTACGGCCTGGATTAGGGTCCACACGACACGGGAGAGAGACTGCTCGACAAACTCAGTCGTATCAAAGCCAATGCCGTACTCCATACCCTGGGGAAACTCTTCTGAGAGTTCCGCCATCATATCTTTGACCCCTTGAGCCACCTGTAGTGCATTACTGCCTGGCAGCTGATAAATACCTAAACCAACCGACTCATTACCGCTAAATCGGAGGAATGTGCTGTAGCTCTCTGCCCCTAGCTCAGCACGACCCACATCTCTGAGTTTAACTAAAGCCCCATTCTCACCCCTTTGAACAACTAGCTCTTCAAACTCAGATACTTCCTGCAGTCGGCTCACGGCCCGCAGGTCAATCTGAAATGTTTGATCGGTTGGTGCTGGTTGCTGACCAATTTGTCCAGCCCCTATCTGAATATTTTGCTCTCGCAGGGCAGTGACCACATCGTCAGCAGTTAAATCTCGGCTGGCCAACCGCTGTGGATCCAGCCACAGTCGCATGGCATAGGTACGCTCACCAAAGATGACGACATCTCCGACACCCGGCACTCGACGCAGGGCATCCACAATGTAGAGATCGGCGTAGTTGCTTAAGAAGATATCGTCAAATGTGTCATCCTCTGAGAACAGACTCATGGCGAGCAGAATATTACTGTTCTGCTTAGAGACCACCACCCCGGTCTGACGAACCTCTTCAGGCAGCTGGGGTTCTGCTAGAGAGACCCGGTTTTGCACATCTACTGCCGCAATGTCTTTATCGCGACTGGAGTCAAACGTGACAACAATATTGCTAACGCCGTTGTTACTACTGCTAGAGGAGACGTAGCGCATCCCCTCTACACCATTAATCTCCCGCTCCAGTACCGTAGTTACGGCTTTTTCAACCGTTTCAGCATCGGCACCAATATAGCTGGCCGTCACATTAACCTGGGTGGGGCTGATGTCAGGATATTGGGCAATCGGTAGCGTAGGAATACTCACTGCACCAATCAGAAGAAGAATAATGGCGCAGACAGTTGAAAAAACAGGCCGTTTAATAAAATAGTTGACCATAGGAGAAACCTATAGGGGTAAGATCGGAGCAGACGTCTCGGAACGAGCGTCTCAGAGCAAAAAAGAAATTTGCAAAACAATTATCTTGGAGCTAGCTATTAGCAAATATCAAGGCGATACATTGGCGTCAGCAGCCTCCTCTTGTGGCGCGATGGGCGCACCATCCTGCAGATTTAGCAGACCAGTGAGAACAATTTCTTCACCCGCTGAAAGCCCATCCAACACCTGGAAATCGTTACCCTGCATAGCGCCTAATGTAACCGGTCGCAGCTGTGCCACCTGCCCTTCGACAGGGGGCTGTCCCTCTTCTGGAGCGGGTGCCTCTGCCGCTACATACACAAAAGACTGTCCCCCTAGACGGGTAATGGCTGTAGCTGGCACCAAAAGTCCAGGGCGTTCGTCTAAAACAACGCGTACATCCACTCGCTGATTGTCCTGCAGTCTTCCTGTCAGATTGGAAAAGCGGGCTTTAGCCAACACGGTCTGGGTTGCAATGTCAGTTTGGGGTGAAATAAAGCTGATGGACCCGGTAGCAACCGGCTCGTCACCACTAAAGGTGAGTAGCTCCACTGGCATCCCTAACTGAATCTCATCAATTTGCTCAGCCGGGATATCAATCTCCAGCTCCAGCTCCTCATTTTGGGTAATCGTGGTCAGGGTAGCACCGGGCTGCACATAGTCTCCCAGCTCAATTGGAATATCACCAACCACACCGGCAATGGGAGCTGTAACTGTTCTATCAAGCAGATCTTCACGAGTGGCCTCGGCGGTGGCCTGGGACTGTTCTAAAAAGGCTTCGGCCTGGGAGAAACTGGCTTGGGCAGCGTCAATCTCTTCCCTGGCAGCATCTAGAGAAGCAATCGCAGAATCGCGATCGCGTTCCACCTCATCCAGTTCTTGCTGCGACTGAGCACCCGCCGCCACTAACCGCTGGGTTCGTTCAAATTCAGTATTTTGCAGCTTCACATCCGCCTCAATACGAATGCGCTGAGCCACTAGCGACTGTAGCTGTGCTCGAGCATTGTCGCGGGCAGACTGAGCCGCACTTACACTTGCTAACGCTGCACTTAGTTCAGCCTGGGAGCGATCGGCGCTCAGCTCCATAACTGGATCGCCAGCAGCTACCTGATCGCCTGATGACACATAGATACGGGTAATCCGCCCATTGGCTTCAGGTTGTAAAACCACACCAGCCTGAGCATCCAGAGTACCAACAAATGTTGCCTGATCGCGCAGTGTGGCTGGCTGCATTTCTTCTATGGTCACTGGCACAGGTCCACCCCCCATCATCTCTGCCGGGGGGCCGCCACCTCTACCAAACAATCGCCATATGGCAAAGCCGCCTCCGGCCAAAACAATTAAGACCGCTAGCCAGACCAGCCAGTTACGCTGAGTTGGGGCCTGAGAGGATACAGAAGAAGACTGCATAGAGGGTGTCTCTACTACCGTTGAAGGACCAGAATGGGAAGTCATAAAAGCCACGCACAAGAACCAGACGCCAAGCAAACGTAATGCCCCCCAATCAATAGTTCTATATTATCGAACTTTACTAAAAGTATCGCAAAAGATAAATATTTTGGCTATGAGAGTGGTTTTATGGACGCTTTTAGCTCAGCTATATTGCCAGTTAAAAACAAGCACTATCAAAACGCAATTGTGAAGCAACAAAAGCGTTCTCAACTGCTCTCAATTTTGTTGTTGGGGACAAAAATATCTTTTGGGGGTGGCTCCGTAGGACAAGAATGTAATTCGTGCAGGTTGAACTAATAAGAAACCTGATACATCTAGCACCAGCACTTATTACGGACCACCATAGCGCATATCCCTTTTTTTATGGGCCGTGTTTTTTGATAGATTTTCATGACTCAGATTCATAATAAGAATTGCATTTGCTCAATGCCTTAGCGTCGTAACACCCATTCCGTCGTGACAAATATTTTTTGGGCAGATGTTATAACAAGCACCCGATTTAAGAGCGTAGGGTAATCAAAACCGAATTGTCCAATTCATTTTTGGCACCTAACTAATAACTTTTAGTTATTGGCATTGGGGGTCGGTCTTACTTGCAACCTAAACAACCCCATCGAGTGCTGAACACTTGGCAGTTACCTGACTTCTCATAACACCGTTTCTAGCCTCTGAGTTAAAGCCCATACCGGTGCAAAAACGTTCAAGACAGCATTAGTCAAACCCACCTAAGCTACGAAAACTTGATTAGGTATTCCCATGACTATGGCCTCTAAGCTGGCGACACACCCTTGGCACGAGTTTTGGGCGGGAGCGCGGCAAACTATCCCGCTCATTATCGGTGCAACTCCTTTTGGCATTATCTTTGGCACCCTGGCCCAGTCCAGCGGTCTCTCCTTTGGGGGTGCTATGGGCATGTCAGCGATTGTTTTTGCGGGCTCCTCCCAATTTATTGCTCTAGGGTTACTAGCAGCAGATACTCCCATTGGCATCATTATCCTGACAACCTGGGTAGTCAATCTGCGGCATTTGCTTTACGCAGTTAGTCTTGTTCCTTATGTCAAACACCTCAGCCAGGTGTGGAAGCTACCGCTAGGGTTTTGGCTCACTGATGAAAATTTTATGGTGGCTATCCAGCGCTATCGCCAGGATGACCCATCTTCATATAAGCACTGGTTTCAGCTGGGCTCAGCCTTGGCGATGTATGTCAACTGGCAGTTCTGTACGTTGATTGGTCTCACCCTGGGGCAGAGTATTCCCAATGCGAGTGCTTGGGGTCTGGACTTTGCCATGGTGGCCACTTTTATTGGGATGACTATTCCCTACCTGGTTACTCGACCCATGGTGGCCACTGTAGTGACAGCTGGCATTACGGCTTTGTTAGCGAGAGGGTTGCCTCACCAACTCGGACTGCTGGTAGCTGCGATCGCAGCCATCAGCACCGGCATCTTGGTCGAAAATTATCTGGAGAAACGCCATGACTAACGAAATCTTTCTGCTCGGCGGCATGACTTTTGTCACCTTTTTAGTTCGCTATCCTCTGCTGGCGGTCAGCGGTCGTATCACCCTACCCCCCAAGCTGCTACAGGCCCTAAACTATGTACCACCAGCAGTGCTCACAGCAATTGTTGTTCCCATTGTCCTAGTAGATGAAGATACTCTCTGGTTTGGCATTGGCAATCCACGTCTTATCGGTGCTCTAGTTGCGTTAGGGATAGGGCTTTGGAAAAAGAATCTATTGCTAACCATTTTGGTAAGCATGGGTGTCTTTTTACTGTGGCAAACTCTCTTTAGTTGACCTATCCAGCAATCCCTAGTGTGCGTCAGTGACTACCCCACCCCACCCGTTGAACATCCCTTTCGGGTGGACATACGATCCACCCACTCCAACTTAACCACCTCAGCCACCCTATTTTTTACTGTCCAAAACACGCTGTAGTGGCTTATCTGCATATTCCACCGCTGTCCCGGACGAGCATCCTTTCCTCGCTCATAGCCAGGTCTAGGGTCTTGTCCTAGTGTCTCTTCTATTAGGCGGCGTAGAGACTCAGGCTCTACACTCTCAGTTAAAACAGACTGAGCCGCGTCGCTCCAGCTCACTGGTAGCACGTTCTCTTGCGCAACAGCCCAGGCTGCTTGAGCTGTCTCAATCGCATCTGCATAAGGAATATAGGGCTTTATATCAACGACTGGCGTTCCATCTAAAAAGTCTCCTCCCTGCACTTTTAGCCGTAATTGTCTTTTGCTGGCTATTACGGCCAACAGCTTGACAGCGCTCATGCCAATTGCATTGGGTCGGTTGGGGCTGCGGGTAGCATAGACTCCAACACTTTTGTTGCCGCCCAGCCGAGGGGGGCGTACTAGGGGCTTAAAATTATCGTATGTCTGGCCATGAAAAATAAACAACACCCATAGATGAGAGAATTCATCAATACCACGCAGCGCTAGCTTGTTGTCTTCTGTTGCCTCAAAAACGATATCTGCATAGGCTGATTTGACTAACCCCGCCTGCCGAGGAATGCCAAATCGCTCCGGATAACATGACTGAATATAGGCAATGGGCGTTAACGTAACCTCAGCCATCATTTAGACACAAGCATCAAAGACCCCCCAAGCATAAGTCACAAAGACCAGCTGCGCGCCTATGTCTGTCATAGAAAACCACATAAAAAGACCATGCCCCACAGGACATGGTCCGTCTTCTAATTCAAGCAGAACCAAAGGCTAGCCAACCGAGTTGGCCCAGTCTCTAGCCCAGTTCAAGTGCTTGTGAACTTCCTCAAGTGTTGCCGCTTCAGAATAGAGACGCAGCACGGGCTCAGTGCCACTAAAACGAATTAGCAACCAGCTGCCATCCGCCAGGGTGAACTTGTAACCATCAATGGATAGCACAGTGCTAACGCTCTTACCGGCTACCTCAGTCGGTGTAGCATTCTGCAAACTATCTAACAGCTTTGCCCGCACTTCCATATTTGCTAAAGGCAAATCAATACGGTCATAGGCCCCTTCAAAGTTCGTTTGCTGACGCAGGGCCTGGTTGAGCTGGCCAAAGTCTTTACCGCTTTTTACAACGGCTTCTAACAGGTACAAAGCTGAAAGCAGGGCATCGCGTTCTGGAATATGATGTCCGTAGCCAATACCGCCAGATTCTTCGCCGCCGATTAGCACCTGGGCTTCCAACATGCGATCGGCAATATATTTGTAGCCAATGGGGGTTTCATGAACCGATAGTCCATGAAGTTCAGCCACTTTCTGCATCAGGTTAGAGCCGCTGATGGTTTTGATCACTTCACCGTCAAACCCACGGCGTGCCTTGAGGTGTTCAATCAAAATGGGAATTAGCACCTGGGAGCTAAGAAACTCCCCTTGACCATCCATGCCAGCTACTCGGTCGCTATCACCATCAAAAATAATGCCAACTGTTAGGCCATCCGCACCGGATTGATAGCGCTCTTTAATGGCCTTATAAAGCTTAGGAATATACTTGGGCAATGGCTCGGGAGCCCCGCCTTCAAATAGGGGATCGGCCTCACCATTAATTTCATGAATGGGCATTCCTAGAATTTTTTCAAATCCACCTGCCGCAGACCCATGCATCACATCGGCAAATACGGTCAGATTACCGTCGGCGATGGCAGCCCGAATAGCCTCAATATCGACCATGCTCTGTAGTGCCTGGCAGTAGCTAGGCCAAGGATCAAAGGAGGTGATGGTGCCCGACTTATCAGCCACAGGCTTACCGTTGGGGATCAGGGCCTCAACTTTTTTGGTTACATCTGGTGGCACTGAGCCACCAAACGCGCCCTTGATTTTGAGCCCGGAATAGGCGGCTGGATTGTGGCTGGCGGTGATTACAATGGCACCTAGAGCGCCTTTCTCGTGAGCCGCCCAGCTAAAAGCAGGGGTGGGGGCAAAGCACTCAGACAGCAGCACGTCGTAGCCAGCTTGAGCAACGGCCTCAGCTGCATGACCCGCAAACTCGGGCGATAGAAAGCGACGGTCGTAGCCCACAATGACGGTACGGCTGCCGTTGCTGCCGTAGCACTCTTCGAGCACTTTAGCGGCTAGGGCTGCAACTAGCTCTACCCGCTCAAAGGTAAAGTCTGCGGCAATCATGCCACGCCAGCCGTCTGTACCAAACTTGATTGATTTACCTACAAATACCGATGGAGATAATGCAGTTGCCATAATAATTTCAGTAATGCCACATCTAAGGAATTCACAGATGCAAAGTGAGATCCTGATTTCCTCAGCAGTTTAAACAGTGGCATCAGCAAATACTAGAGGGGAGATCCCCATAACGCAGTATTTTTTGAACCTAACCTTACTGAAAAGACGGATAGTACGAGCTATTTAGGGGATACAGCTAGCCCGCAATGGGCGATCGATACTATACAGATAGTCCCTCAATCGTAAAGGGGGCATCGGCAGACAGCTCGATCATGGCTATTTGGCTCATGTTTTCTAGCTTTAGAATCTGCAGCGGCAGGAGGGCTGTTTCTGAGCTTTCAGGCCACCGAAACGCTTTATCACTATGGATTTGTAGCACCTTACCTGTGGTGCTTTCGAGCACCTTAAGCATCATGGGCTGGGTGCAGCGTCCCCACAGACAAAATGAGTTGACGGTCTCGTCTAGAGCGATGGATAACCGATTGTCGTTACCGGTGGGCATAACCACTCGCTGCCCTACTTTAGCGACAAACCGTGGATTGGATGGGATTAGTGCGATCGCACATCCAAAACTGACCTTAGAAAACTGATTTGTCACCATCTCCAAGGGCTTCAAACTTTGAAAATCAAACCCCGTAGGGACATTGGTAATGTTCAAAACATCTGCCTCTAGTTCGTCGGCAGCAGTTGAACAGTCAATATTTAGGGCAAACACGAATTGTCTCCTAAGCGGTTATTTTTCGCTACATCGTCTGACTCAGTGATTCCTTACCTTCAGGGTCAAATCGCAGCTTCCAATACCAGCAAGATTAATGTGCGTCAAAAACAGATGAACAATCGACACCCCTGCGCTAAGGATGCACGTATAAAGCCAAATTGAAACGTCAGATACATAAAGAAACTAACGATATAGGTCAGTTACCTTAAAATATCGGTAAAGTCTCTGGCAATAATAGAGCATACCTCGCATTTACTGCGCATTTCACCAGATTAATCTTCATCAGTATTAACCGTAAGAGTCACACTAAAACTAGTGTGATAACCTGGTTTGGTAGCAGCGGCTAACAGCACAATGATTCAAATGTAATTTGATACCATTGGTGATTGCTTAAAAGCAGCTGAAACGGGATGTAGCGCAGTTTGGTAGCGCACTTCGTTCGGGACGAAGGGGCCGCTGGTTCGAATCCAGTCATCCCGATTAAGTTTGGAGTTACCTCAACCAGCGTCCTCACAGCCGCTGGTACTTTTCAAGAAACTAGTTACGAATCCAGTCATCCCGATTGAGTTTGAGAGTCACTCGAACCAGCGTCCTCACAGCCGCTGGTACTTTTCAAGAAACTAGTTACGAATCCAGTCATCCCGATTAAGTTTGAGAGTTATCTCAACCAGCGTCCTCACACAGCCGCTGGGTACGCTTTGAGAGGCTAGTTATGAATCCAGCTATCTCAAAAACCATTCTTGATGAACCTATAATCTTTCAAAACATTGCTAAGCAAACCTACTTTTAACGTATGCCTCAGCGATGTAATGAACCTGATGTGCCCACAGTTATTGGATTTTGTTGATGTCTGTCGCAGAGCAACTCAAACCGTTAACTGCAGTATCACAGCTGATGGATTAAATACTAGCAGCCGTAAATATTTCCTCACACTCATAATCAGTATCGTTACCAGATACTGATTAATCCAAATAGATTAAACCCTGATGCCTTTTATACCTAGGCAATACCACAATGTCCCCCACATGCCTGGTAGAAGCTACGAAACTAAGGACATGTAGATAACACTAGTAAGCCAGCAACAGTAGGTACATGTCACTAGTGAGTATTGCGCTATTAAAAGCGTCATATCATAAACTTAACATCCCTAGAATAAAAATGGGTAAGCTCTGTTACCAACCCTAATCATCATAGCTAGCGCACTCTCAAGCTCTCGGCACGTCAGGATTTCATCTACACGACAAATGGCGTACGAATATCTGCTAAGTGCCTAGTTTTAGTGACCATTGTAACAACTGTCCTTGGTGAGTCTCACTATGGTCAATGATCTTTAGCTGCCAACGACCATGTATTCCATGATTCATTAATAGGCTGAGCGCTGGCGTATTTTCAAGGGTATAGGTCTTACGTAGATGAGTCTGTCTTCCTAAAGTACGTCCCTGCAGCAATACCGTTTTCCCTTGAGGAGCAATCACTGATATAGAAAGATCACCTAAAAACCCATGGCGTATTTCTATATAGACCTGAATATCTTGTAACTGGCCACGCTGGTTCAGGGTAATACCAGCCTGCTGCATCGCTGTTCTGTCTGCTGGAATATCTAAGGTTACTGCGCTGGTTTGCTCAATGGTTTTACTGAGCCTCCGAGTCGCTAGATATCGCTCTTGAGAAGCTTTTACGGCTTTATAAGCATTGACCTTACCATAGCCAAACCATAGGGAATGCCCCCGATTATCATAACGGCCATAGGCTAACCCTAGCTGGGGATCAGGACTAGAATCTTCAATTTTGTCGGCGGTATCTTGCAAAATTTGTTTGACTTCACTCGCCTCTAAATCCGGATTAGCCGATAGCATCAAACCGACCACTCCAGCCACCACAGGGCAAGCACTCGATGTGCCACCAAAACTACTGGTATAGTCAGTCCTGCTGTAGCCAGTACCGCCTGTTCGGTCAGCCGTTGTCATGCCTAACCCCTCAAACGAACCTTTGACTATCGGCCCGGTTTCAACTTGTCCAACATTTGGCAGTGCCATACTCGGGGCGCCGTTATTGCTGGGAGCAGCCACAGATACATGCTTTCCCCAGTTGCTATAGACGGCTTTACGGCTCAAGCTCGTGCTAGCTGACACAGTGATAACGTCTGGATGCATGGCAAATCCACCCAGCCACTGAGTCACACCGCGCAGGGCATTTTTTGGCCAGCCTAGCTCTCGAACTTTGCCATTTAAAGGTCGATTGGCGTTACCCGCCGAAAACAGCACAACACACCCTTTCCCATTGCGCCCTTTTGTCGCCGCCCGATTGATGGCACTGCGCTGGCGTAACGACAGCGGAAAGTATACAGCTGCAGGTGACCAGCTACAGGAAATTACCGCCGCTCCTTGTTCTACTGTCCAATCAAATAGTTGCTCAATAGATTCGTCATCTAAATAGCCAGTGGTTTGAATTGGCATAAAGCTGCAGCCTGGAGCCACGCCTACGACACCATCACCGGTTTCTTCTGCCACAGCTAAACCAGCCACTGCCGTACCGTGGTTCTCATGCTCCTGACTAGGCATCGGCAGCCCATCTCGGTTCTTTAGATCCCGTGGGCCTACCAGTTTGCCCATGCCTTGCAAATCAGGATGGTTGAGGTCAAAAGCATCATCGGTTATGGCAATCACAATCGAACGGCTACCTCGGGTAATATCCCAAGCTTTCTCAGCATCAATATGGGAGTTGACAGCTAAATTACGCCCCCCTTGATGGTGTAGGTGCCATTGTTGGCTGTAGAGTGGCTCTTTGGGTCGATATAGAGGAGCCGTCGACACAACGACATTTGGCTCTGCGACTAACACCTCAGCATGACGCATGAGTCGATTAGCTAGCTTGATTGGGTTTTCTACCGCTGTCTTTTTGTCTACCTGAAATACGTAAGTACGCTCAGCGCCCTCCAATCCCTTTTCTCGAATCAAACCCAGGGCTATCGTTAGCTCATCAATCGCTCTTAAGGGAAAGCCGACTGTAAATTGCACCGTCAGCTGATCTAATAAGTAAAGATATGTATTGGGACTCGCATCTAGCTCATAGACATGGCTGGCAAAGCGCACGTTGTCCATCTGACGGGCAGTTTGCAAACAAGACTCTAACTGCGTGCGATTAACCTTAAAGGCGACTAATTGGCCACGAGCAACCGGTCGGATTGATACGGGATGCCACTGTTTCTTAAGTTGTGCAAGCAGTGTGGGCTGCTCTTCTAACGACTCAAACCGAACGGTCAGCCAGTTGGGAACTTTATAAAGCTTGAGTTCCTCACCGCCGCGTTGCAAAATCACGCCTGCTTGTTCTGGACTGACACCCTGTAGGCTTTCTCCTGGGATCATTTCAGGTATTCCAAAGATTCCATCCACTTTGACAATAGGCACAATGCCTGGAAATGTAAGATTTATGCATTGGTAATCTCTGTAACGATATATTAGGGTTCTAAAACTAGAGCTCTTTTGTGGAGCAAATCGTTACGCTTTGTCATTCTGCCTTGTCATCAATTTAGTTGGCTCTATGGTTTCCTTATCACACATCGTCCAACCCAGGGCACTCTCTCTCTTGGGAGCAGTTGCGAGTATTGCACTTATGGCTCCTGCAGCTCCTGCAACAGAAACCGCCGAAACTCAAGTTCTAGAGCCTACCCACCTGGCCCAAGCTGAACTCAATGATGGGTTGGGACTCGGAGCAGGCGAAAGTCTGATAGCGGAAGCAGAAGCCGCCATTGTCAGTCAAGATTATGATTTGGCGATCAGCAAACTCCAGGCCGCCAGGGACAATCTTAACGAAACGTCTAACAGCTATCAGAATATTGCCGCCGCCTTTGCCGGTATTGATGCTGAAATTAGCGGCAGTTTACGGACAAAAGCACGTGAGTCGGCTCAAATGAGAGACCGAGCAACGCTGCGTCAGGCCCTTATTTATCGCGCCCAAGGTCAGGCAGCCCTATCTGTGCCTTTGCTAGTGGAGGTTGTACAAAGTCAGGGACCTGCCCGTGACCTGGGTCTAGATTCGTATCAGCAGCTGTTTGAGCTGGGTTTTGTCAGCCGTCCCTATCGGCGTACAGGGTCCGAAGACCCTAGTGCAGCGGTTGCTGATGTGGCCCGTCCCCTCAATCAAGAGGATAGCCCCACCGGGATTAGAGCTGCTGAACTGCTGATAGAAGAAGCTGAGAGTGCCTATGCAGCTGCTGATTATGCTACGTCTATTGCTCGCTTGCAGACAGCCAGAGAAACCCTAAATACCTCATCTGGCTATTACCAGAGTCTGTTTACTACATTTACAGGCATCGACAGTCGGGTGAGCAGTGAGATGCGCGAAAAGGCCTTAGAAGCCGCTGAACTTAGGGATGAAGCAACATTACGGCAAGCCCAAGCTCATCAGGCTCAACAAGAGCCTAATTTGGCCATTCCTTTATTGGTTGAGGTACTTAGCAGCCAAAATCCAACCCGTGCCCTCGGTCAACAGGCCTATGACCAGCTGCTCGAAATCGGGTTTGTGGCTCAGCCCTTTGTTGCCAATGATGAAACAGCGACCTCTGTCGAGCCATAGGTGGCTCTTATAAACAAGACAATCAATTTCAGCCTCCGTTGAGCCATAGGCGGCTACTTGTAAACGATAGGACAAACCAATTTCAGTATTAGAGTAGTGTTGAAACAGGTCCTCCTTTTTAAGGTGGATACTTGTCACTTATATCGGGCTCAGAACTTTTCTATCACGCTTTTCCTATGATTCCTGCAGACCAAGTAGAAAAATTGATCAAATCCAAGCTGCCCGATGCTCAGGTCACTATCCAGGACCTGACGGGTACCCAAGACCATTATCAGGCGACGATTATCTCTACATCTTTTGAAGGTCTCAACCTGGTAAAACAGCATCAGCTGGTTTATGGCAGTGTTAATGCTGCGATGACGTCTGGTGACCTCCATGCACTGACTCTTAAAACGTTTACGCCTGAGGAATGGGGTCAGCAACCCTGATACACTCCGCAGTTTAATCAGGATCGCATAGAATAATTGGCGTTGCTGCTAGTTGAAAAAATAAGTCTAAAAGGGCTTGGCGCATCCCTAACCGGTTTATTGTCTAAAGTAGCAACAAATAACAAATAGCTTAATCACTGAGTGCTATAGCCATGTCTCCAGAAGTAAAAGAAAAAATTGACAGCTTAGTTGCATCCAATAAAGTGCTTGTGTTTATGAAGGGCACCAAGCTAATGCCCCAGTGTGGGTTTTCTAATAATGTTGCCCAAATCCTTAACTCTCTGGGTGCTCCTTACGAAGCCATCGATGTCCTAGCAGACTATGACATCCGTCAGGGAATTAAGGAGTATTCCAACTGGCCAACTATCCCACAGGTATATATCGACGGTGAGTTTATTGGTGGCTCAGACATCATGATTGAGCTGTATCAAAACGGCAAGCTTCAGGAAATGGTAGAGGTAGCCCTCGCATCCTAAGCGCTACGTTTTAGACCAAAGCACAGACAGTCAAAAGGGCACCCGTTTGGGTGCCCTTTTAGTTTAGATATGCAAAGAATAGCCAAAAATTATTTAGCGATAGTCAGGCTCGGGCTGAGGTTGAGCCGTCGAAAAGTTTGACGAGTCAAACATAAACCGGCTGACTTCATCCTCTAATCGATGCACCAGATAGGGCTCCAATATATCGGAATGACGTAGCGCGGCTAGATAACCAGCCACATAGCGCCGTAGGTCATCAACGCGATAACCACGATCCCACTGGTCCACTAAGGCGTCTGTAATTCTTTGGTAATAGCGAATAGTTTTTGCGTCTTGAAGCATAATGTATGAGCCTCCTCTGAACCGCTGTATCGGAACCTATTTACCGCTAAGGATTGATAAAGATGATGGGTTTTTGTGGGTTAAGTTTCTGCTAAATAACCAACATTTAAGGTGGGGGCAAAACTAGGTATGGTGACGAAAAAACAGGTGTATGGGCGAGAATTTAAGGGGGTAGATACAACTATCACAACTATATTTATTCTTGCACTAATTATTCTCGCACTCAGAGTTATGTAAACTTTTTTTGTTTTTTCGGTATTGTTTCTAAGATTTTATCAGCTCACCTACGGACAATTGTTCTTTTTTTGGAAGTTACATCGGATCGCGTAGTAGATCTACGCTGATGGAATCTACTTAATGACATGAGGTATTTGCGCAAAGACTGAATAGAAATACGGATCCGTCGTCAGCCCCGTAGCCGCAACTACAAAATATTTTTAGGGTCTTTGATACTCTTCTACGAGAGTGTTATGAAGCCTGGGCTTCTTAAATAGCTGTGGCCTCTACGTGTATTCAGATTATTGAGGGTAATCCCCACTTGCGATCGCTACTTAGTTGGCATCTTCAGCAGGCAGGGTATCGAGTGAATCAGTCTGCTGACATCATGCGGGCTAAAGAAACATTTCAAACCGCGCAACCTAGCCTGGTGATCATGGAAACTGAGCTGTCAGACGGTAGTGGACTGGATCTATGCCAGTGGCTACAGCAGCGGGGATGTCCTTTGGTAATGATTTTGTCAGCCAAAGCGGGTGAGCCAGATGTGGTAGCAGGACTGCAGGCGGGTGCCGACGACTACTTGAAAAAGCCGTTTGGCATGCAGGAATTTTTGGCACGTGTCGAGGCGTTAACCCGACGTAATCGCAAGATAACGGCCCCTGCATCGTTGACCTATGGCGATCTCAACATTGATCTGGTGCAGCGCCGTGTCCGATTTAAAGAGCAGTTTATCGACCTCACCCCCCAGGAGTTTAGTTTGCTCTATGTGCTAACCCAGGCCGAGGGGTCACCCCTTAGTCGCGCGGATCTATTGCGGCGTGCCTGGCCCGATGCCATCGACAACCCGCGTACCGTGGATACCCACGTGCTGTCGCTGCGCAAGAAAATTGAAGTTGACCCACGCCAGCCTAGCGTGATTCAAACCGTTCGCAATGTAGGCTATCGGTTAAACATTGAGCGTCTGCACACCAACAACCATCATCCGGTTGGGGTGGGAGCTATTAAAACGGCTAACGCGGTTTGAGATTGGCGGAAATTCAACCCGTAGGGACGTTCCATGGAACGTCCCTACGGGTTGAATTTCCAATAATGGAACTTCCCTACCGGGTTTCGTCCCAATCATCATCCCAATTATCTTCTTTTTGGGCGTCCACAATCGCTTGCTTTAAGTGTCCCCAATCGACCTGGTTACTGGGCTGATAGGTAACTAGCCTGCCGTTCTGTAAATGCAAAACGTGGGTAGCCCAAGTCTCCATGAGCTCTAGCTGATGGTTCACCATTACGACCGCACTCACAGTCTCTGGGTTAGCAAGATACGTTAGCAAGTGCTGAGCATATCCCATATCTTGGGCGGCAGTGGGTTCGTCTAGCAGCACAATATCGGGCTCAGTTGCCAGGGTACGTGCGATCACAACTCGCTGGCGCTGCCCCACAGACAGTTCTGTCGCCTGACGAGTTAGCCAGTCTTGCGGAATTTTTAATCGCTCTAGCCACGGCTGCAGCACTCGTCGGGTTGTGGCAGCACTTTTCCCCTGTAGCCGAGCGGGATAACACAGGGTATCTTCTACCGACTGCCCCAGTAGCTTACTGTCCTGCATGACCAGACCAATCTGTCGCCGCAGGTCTATCACCGGATATTGGGTCAGCGGCTTTTGGCGATAGGTAATTTGACCGCTGGTGGGGTCGCTGAGCCGGTTCATCAGCCGCAGTAATGAGGTTTTGCCCGCACCAGATGGCCCCACAATCGCCAGACGAGTTTTAGGTGCGATCGCAAACGATAGACGGTCTAACAGCAGTCCAATCCCAACTCCCGCCCGCAACGAAACATCCGAAAACTCCAGGAGCGTATCATTACTTTTCAAAAGACTTCACCCAATTGTGCCCGCAGGTAAAATTTACCCTACTAGCCCACCGTGGGTAGCCGTCCACACAGTCCAGGCATCCATCAACAACAGAAAGACGGTCATAACCAGTAAAAACAAATACATCCATGGCTGAGCCAACGGCGTTACATCTTGAGTATCGATGCCGGTCTTCGCTTCCACGGTACGCACCAGTCGGGCAAACCCCACCACCCGCATCGGCAGTAGGTACGCCCGGTCTGCCGCTTCAGTAATAAAGTAGTACACCGTTCCGTTTTGCCCAGTCGAACGCGGCTTCAGCGACTTAATCTCAGACCATTTGAGTGACCAGCCACGCCAGGGTAGCGGGGATACCATCGCAATCCCTTCATCAGAGGTTTGCACTTGCTCACTCAGCCCCGCTCCCAAAAAAGCAGCCCCCAACAAGGCCAAAAGGACCAGCAATCTGGGACCTACAGGAGCATCCGTTACCTGAGCCAAAAACGGCAGTGGTAATAACAGCGCTATGTAAAAGCTTGATAGCGTCACCTTAATCAAAGGCGAAATCTGAAAGCGATCAATGGGCGGCTGAGCCAAGGTCATAAATAAAACTAAAAATCTAGGGATTTTGAGCCTAACACTACTCCAGGGTGTCCGGTAGTCTTACTCAAAACGTCGGCTCAGGGCAGCCAAGACTATGGCAGGTACTGCTGCACAACCGTCCAACCACTGTAGCTAACTGCAGCAAAAGCGATAAATAGCAGCGCATTAATCGTAACGTGGAGCGATCTCGCCCAGGGCTTGCTATTAATCTGAGCGGCGGCGGCTACCGATGCCAGCACCAGGCTTACCACCAGCAAACCCGCCCCCAAGTGCCAGGAGTGCCCAAGACTCCCATGCTCTCCCAGGGTGCCAATGATGCCAACACTTAAAAGCAGCAACACTAAAGTAACAAGTGTGCCACCCAAAATTAGATGCAGCAGTCTTAACCAGCCAACTTGCCGCTTTTGATGAGAGCGCAAATACCAAACGGCTCCACCCGTTAGCAGCAGCGCCGTATATGCCGTCAGCGATAGCCCCATAGACCATGCTGCGATACGCCATAACCAAATAAACGATGGCAAATCCATGGGTGGGGCCAACTAAACACCAGCAACCCCCAACTTTTCCTACACTTCCGAAGCATGGAGGTTGTGTAAGCCATACCACATAGAAGTAACCCTACGCCAGTAACACTATTCTTCAGACACTACCCATGAACCGGCTGCATAGCGTTCACAGGGGACGGCTTGCTCTCAAGTTCCGGGCTCAGGTTAACACTACCGAGGGGTGCCTCTACTTCGTCAATCTGGTCAATCTTTAAGCGGACACAGGGAATAGTGTCCTCCAAAATAGAACTTGCCATCGAACCAGAATGAATTTCAAGCTGCCCTTCAGCATTCGATTCAAACATCAATCGTTGCCCCGGAAAAGCAACCCGTTCAAAGTACCAATTTGAAATATTTGTAACTCTAACTACCTGAATCTTACTAGAGCTATTCACATAGCAACAGAGAATCGTATTTGTGTCATCAAACGGTATGGGATCAAGTGTTTGCGTCATGGGAGGAAAGAGGAGCGCACGATATTGTAATAGTACCTACAAGGGTAACATTCGCTGATCCCCAACAACTGTAAAAGCTGCTACCAATGAGGCTTTCAGAATTCTTAACACACTCAAGCAGTACCTAACCACAGCAGTTGCAGACCTATTAACTACAGAAAAATAAAAAAACAATTCTTTTCATTTAAAGCTAATTAAAGAACGCCGTTCAAATCGTTCCAAAAATCAGACAATTACCTTAAAACTATTGGCACTTTTCCATTTTTATGATTCATCCAAGGGAATTTACCTAATACATTTAACCCACCAAGAAATATCACTAATGTTGGGATGAGATGACATTTCTACTGATGCAATTGATACTAAAAAAAGCGCTGACAGATTTAGAAGTTAAATCCATAGCCACTCAAATTTTCAATCGTCTACGACGGATTCCGCTCTGGGAGGCGAGTTGCTTAAAATAATTAGAGTGTCGGAACAGTGAAATCCATGAAATCTCAGATTAGCGATGTTATCGTAACGATATGTGAAAAAACTGAAATTTTATTTCATTTTCTCACGTTACACAATCTAAGGCACCAGTGCGGCAATGGCTAACCGAGTTCTATACGTCCGGCTCCCCTGTAACCCAATCTTCCCCATCGGGGTCGTGTATTTAGCAGATCATCTGCGCAAGGTTTTTCCGGACATAGAGCAGCGTATTTTTGATTTGGGAACGATTCCACCGCTGGACTTTGGTGCAGCACTAGACCGCTGTATTGATCGCTTTCAACCCAATTTCATCGTCTTTTCCTGGCGCGACATTCAAATTTATGCGCCAGTCGGCGGTCGTGGCGGTAATCCTCTACAAAACGCATTTGAGTTTAACTACGCCCGTAATCCACTCATTAAGATGCGTGGGGCTATGGGCGGGTTGCGCATGGTTACTACCTACATCAACGAACTGTGGCAAAACATCGGTCTCATCAAGCGTGGTTTCAAGCGGGCCAAACGATTTAGCCCTGATGTCAAACTTGTTGTCGGGGGTGGAGCCGTCAGCGTTTTCTATGAACAGATGGCTTCGATGATGCCCAAGGGTGCCATTATCTCTGTAGGCGAAGGGGAAGTACTGCTAGAGAAACTGGTCCGTAGAGAGCCCATTAGCAGTGAACGCTGCTATGTAGTGGGCGAAACTGAACCCAGAGATCGTCTCATCCATGAATGGCCTACACCCGTTGAAAAAAGCGCCTGTGATTACAGCTACATCGAGAAGATTTGGCCTGAGTTTAACTACTATCTGCAAGAAAACGACTTTTATATCGGGGTTCAAACCAAGCGTGGCTGCCCTCACAACTGCTGCTACTGCATCTACACAGTTGTAGAGGGTAAACAAGTTCGCATTAACCCAGCAGACGAAGTTGTCAGAGAGATGCGACAGCTATACGACCGGGGTATTCGTAACTTTTGGTTTACTGATGCTCAGTTCATTCCGGCGCGTCGCTTTATGGATGATGCTGTTGAGCTACTGCAAAAGATTGTTGACTCTGGTATGGATGATATCCACTGGGCGGCCTATATCCGAGCAGATAATCTCACACCTGAGCTGTGCGAGCTGATGGTCAAAACTGGGATGAACTATTTTGAGATTGGCATCACCAGCGGTTCTCAGGAGCTGGTGCGCAAGATGCGTATGGGCTACAACCTGCGTACAGTCTTGCAAAATTGCCGCGATCTCAAAGCAGCTGGCTTTAATGATTTAGTGTCGGTCAACTATTCCTTTAACGTTATTGATGAACGGCCTGACACCATCCGGCAAACGTTGGCCTATCACCGTGCTCTAGAAGAAATTTTTGGTCGCGATAAGGTAGAGCCCGCTATCTTCTTTATTGGTCTGCAGCCTCATACTCATCTCGAAACCTATGCGTTTGAAAACAACATCCTGAAGAAGGATTACAATCCTTTAGCCATCTATCTACCTTGGGTTGCCAACAAGCTTTTGTGGAACCCAGAACCTCTTGGTTCCTTCTTTGGTGAAGTTTGTCTGCAGGCATTTCGTCAGAACCCCAATGATTTTGGTCGAGAAGTCATGGATATTCTTGAGGATCGTTTGGGGCTAGCTCCATTAGAAGATGCCTTAAGTGCACCGATTAAGGATCAACCGACCAACGTCAAACAGACTGAACTCGTAGCATTCTAACCAAACGGCTTTAAGCTGTCAGAGTAAATCATTAAGCAAATGTTAGGATCACAAAGCTGGAATTGACGGAGCGCCATGGTAGACAAACCGATTTTAAAGAAAGATCGTCCCCCCGAAGAAAGGGAACGCAAGCCCTCAGCCGATAAAGAAAAGTCTAGGGGCAAGGGCAAGGGCAAGGGCAAGGGCAAAGGCCGACGCGACAAAGACGAACACGAGAAAAAGCCGCCTGTCAATCCTGCTCTGATGCGAGGTCCTAAACCTACTAAAAAGGTAGAGCCCGAGCCCGAGCCTGAAGTGAGTGAAGAAAGCGCAGCCGATGAGGCAGCAACCGATGAGGCAGCAGCTACTGAGGCTGATTCTAGCGATGTCGAAGCGAGCGCTGAAACACCTGCAGCTGAGTAGCCTTATTCTAGCTCTTACGTATATACAAAAGCCGCGTCGGTCAAATAACCGACGCGGCTTTTGTATGTGCTTCTAAAATTTATGGGTTTACCTGACAGTCCTCCCGCCGTAGAGCAAAAAAATCCCCAGTGGAAAAATCCACTGGGGAGGACATCAGGGTGCATCTACCAATTAGGTCTTCTAAGAAATGAACAATAGTCAGGAGAAATCTAAAGTATTGGGGCCACAACTTTGCTGTGACACATCACCCCCAACTTTTTAGCAGCAGAGGCTACCATCAAACATGACTACAGCGAGTTCTACCATAAGTATGTTTTTTCCCTGGTCTAAATCCTTAGTGCGACGGCCCTCTAGGCAACGAAAGATGGCTAGCCTATGGATATTGGCCGCAATCATGATTACTGGATGCCAGCCGCCGCCTTCCTCTCTAGAGTCCCCTCACGATGATGCGTTGGAGGAGGAGGTGGACACCCCAGATGTCCTTAAGCTGATTTATAGTCGTACCCCGGCCACGCTCAATCCGCATTTAGCCACTGGCTTTCAAGATTTTGAAGCCGCTCGTATTATCTATGAGCCGCTGGCTAGCTATGGTCCTGACGGACAGCTCATACCGATTCTGGCGGCAGAACTACCATCCACAGAAAATGGCGATATCAGCGAAGACGGTCTGGCAGTCACCTGGCGACTGCAGGAAACTCTGCGTTGGTCAGATGGGGAACCTCTAACAGCTGAGGATGTTGCCTTTACCTATGAATTTGTGACGAACCCCGCCGTGGCAGCAGTGACCGCTCAGTATTACAAAGATATTGAATCGGTCGAGGCCGTTGATGACTACACAGTCAAAATCACCTTTAAGCAGCCCACCGCCAGCTGGCAAATACCGTTTACCGGTCTAAATGGCTTGATTTTGCCAGAGCATCTATTTAAGGACTTTAACAATCGCAAAGCACGGGAAGCACCCACTAATTTTCAGCCTGTGGGTACGGGTCCCTATCGCTACCTGACTGAGGCAAATGAGCGCTTACTATTTGCCCCTAATGAGCTTTATCGGCAGCCAGTCGACAGCTTTAAGCGAATCGAAATTACGGGCAATGTGCCTCCCTATGTCGCAGCGCGAGACGTATTGCGGGACGGCACGGCTGACTTTGCCCACAATATTCAGCTGGAGTCGGCAGCATTAATCGATTTGGTACAAACCGGTGAGGCTGGCAATTTGGTACTGACCTTTGGTAGCCAGGTGGAACGGATCATGCTTAACTTTGCCGATCCAAACCAAGAGACTGAGGCTAAAGAACGAGCGAGTGCTGAATTTCCCCATCCTATTTTGGGAGATTTGAGGGTTCGACAGGCGATTGACTATGGTATTGACCGCGAGGCAATTGTAGAGCAGCTATACGGCGATTTAGGGATACCCACAGCTCAATTGCTAGTGGCTCCAAACCCGGCTGAGGATGAGCAGATTTCGTTTGACTATGATGTTGATAAAGCCAATGAGCTTTTAGATAAAGCTGGTTGGATAGATAGTAATGATGATGGGGTGCGCGATCGCAACAACCAACCGCTCCAGCTAGTCTTCCAAACCTCCATTGGCACCATCCGTCAGGCCACCCAGTCTATGGTGCAAGAGCAGCTAGCAGCAATCGGTATTAATGTCTTGATCGAACGAGTCCGCACCGAGGACTTTTTCTCAGCCGATCCAGAGCAAACCAACAGCATCAATCATTTCTATGCTGACATGCAAGAATATGCCATCGGCAACGATATTCCCGACCCCATTATCTATATGGGCTGGTGGACCTGCGACAACATTGCTGCTATGGAAAACAGCTGGCAAAAACCCAACAACGCCCGCTACTGCAATCCAGAATACGACACCCTTTGGAAAGCCGCCCGCGAAGAAAAAGACTCGGATAAACGCAACGAGCTATTTCGACAGATGGATCAGACACTGGCCGATGATGTTGCCGTATTACCCATCGTCCATCGGGCCTTGTCTAATGCAGTTAGCGATCGCATCACTGGCTATAGATTTACCCCATGGGACGCTAGCACCTGGGATATTGTTAACTGGCGACTAGCGGAAACTGCTGAGGCGTCTGAAGAGTCCACTGAAGCGGATGCGGAAAGCGCTGAGGAAGCGGATGCACCTGATGAGGAAACAACAAATTCATCAGACGAGTAAGGACTGTCTGCTAAAGAGGTCAGGGGATATATTGCCACTCTTGTATCTTCAGAACTACGGGATTTCTTGGGCTTTCACATCCACAACAACGCCATCATCATCCTCTTCAATTGTGCCTTCTGAGTTGGCTGGGTTTACCTGCCCAGACCCTCGAAATATTTCTGATAGAAGCTGGGAAACTTCAGTCACCAGCAACGTTATCAAGATGCCATCATCAATCCAGCCCAGCAAAGGAATAACGTCGGGAGAGATATCAAGCGGGCTTAATATATAGGTCAGCGTCCCAAAGATAATCAGCCAGCGATATTTAGGGTTTCGTAAGCCATTGCGATACCAGGCATAAAACGATTCAACCAGTTGATTCATAGAAGTCTTTAGCGCATTATCTTATGATGCCATTTCCCTAAGAAAGACACAGTTAGTCAGGGAAATTTTTCAGCTTTATTACCCCAATGCTATGAAATGCTCTACTCGCCGGTTGCTTAGCTCTTATTTAATCAGTGCGCTGGTTCTCGGGGCCTGCCGTCCTACCGCCAATGTCTCGACTAGCGATGACGACGGCACCCTTAGATTGCTGTACTGGCAAGCACCCACCATTCTCAACCCCCATCTATCCAATGGGTTTAAAGATGCAGAAGCCAGCCGCATTACCCTGGAGCCCTTGGCGAGCTTTGACGCAGCGGGCAATTTGCAACCGTTTTTAGCTGCTGAAATTCCTTCGGTTGAAAATGGTGGGGTGGCCAGCGACGGCACATCGGTCACCTGGCAGCTCCGCTCTGACGTGCTTTGGTCTGATGGCACCCCGTTTACGGCTGAGGATGTCGCCTTTACCTACACACTGTTGACGAATCCTGAGGTGGGTAGCACCACAGGCGGAGTCTACGAGACTATCGAATCAGTCGAAGCCCTGAGCCCCACCGAGGTCAAAATCACCTTTAAAGAACCCAACCCGGCCTGGTCTTTGGCGTTTACCGGCACTACGGGGATGATTTTACCGGCCCATGCTTTTCAGGACTATAACGGTGCTAATATTCGGTCCGCCCCGGCCAATCTACAGCCCATCGGTACTGGCCCTTATCAGGTAACGACCTTTAGACCAGGGGATGTGGTGGTGTATGAACCCAACCCCAATTATTATCGCGATCCCGTAGGCTTTGAACGAGTTGAACTCAAAGGGGGGGGCGACGCTGCCTCAGCTGCGCGGGCAGTGATGCAAACCGGCGACGCAGACTTTGCCTACAACATTCAGGTAGAGGCCCCTGTGTTGCAACAGCTAGAATCTGGCGGTCAGGGGCAGTTTGTCACTAGCTTTGGCTCCCAGGTTGAACGCATTGTGTTTAACTTTACAGACCCTAACCAGACTGCTAGCAGCGGCGAGCGCTCCAGCATTGAGTTTCCCCATCCGTTTTTTAGCGATATCAACGTGCGTCGGGCCTTTAGCCTGGCCATTGATCGCGACACCATTGCCCAGCAACTCTATGGTCCGGCAGGGCAGGGCACCGTAAATTTTTTGGTATCACCCGAGAGCTATCGGTCACCCAACACCAGCTATGGCTTTGAGTTAGACCAGGCTAACCAGCTGCTAGATGAAGCGGGCTGGGTCGATAGTAACGGTGATGGGACTCGCGATCGCAACGGCACTGAAATGCAGATCCTATTTATCACCTCAGTTAATCCTGTACGGCAAAAGACCCAAGAAATCGTCAAACAAAACCTGGCGGCTATTGGCGTTAGCACCGAGCTACGCTCCCTTGACCCAGCCGTTTACTTTTCCGGTGACCCAGCTAGCGAAGATACCGTAGTCCGCTTCTACGCCGATCTGCAAATGTTTGCCACAGGCAACACTAACCCAGACCCCAGCGCTTATCTCAAAACCTATACCTGTGATGAAATCAGCCAGCAGGCCAACAACTGGTCGGGGCAAAACTATAGCCGCTACTGCAACCCTGACTACGACGCCCTTTGGCAGCAATCCACAACAGAGCTAGATAGCGACAAACGGACCGAGTTACTCGTCCAAATGAACGACATATTGATTAATGACTACGCCGTTCTACCCATTGTGCATCGCGCCGACATTGACGCCGTCAGCAATCGTCTGACCGGCATTGACCTGACCCCTTGGGATCTACATACCTGGAATATTGGCGAGTGGGAAAGACCCTAGATCACATCACTTAAACAAGTGACTGACATCACAGCTTGTTCACTTCAAGTTGTTCATATCAACAAATTTGATTACGAAAACCCAGTCAGGACAGGTGGTTCACGTTTTTCTCCGGTAATCACAATCAAAAATAAAAGAATTTCATATCCAATAAAGATTAATTGAGTTCTTATTAAAGTTGACTACTAACTGTTGTTGATACTTGTTTGTTTGAAATAGATTGGCATTGTCAGGTCGGGAACTACTCCCAACGCATTTTTTAGGCATAGAGAATAGCTGACATTCAGCGTGTCACGTACACATTGAAGCCATCGTTCTCAAGCAGCTTTCTACCGTTGCCGCAGTAAACGCTTTAGACCGAATCACCTCACAGGCAAATCTACCCTGCAGAGCAACAGTTTCAGCGCCTCAAGTATTCCTTCAAAAGAGTCCTATGAAACCATTGTCAGCCCTAATGGGGGTGGTCACTGGTGCGATGGTGGCCACGGTTGGTATGAGCAGTGCAGCGTTGGCTGTCGACTTTTCCTTTCGCGGCACATTCGCTCAAGATGATGATGTACAGCTGTTTGATTTCAGCGTTGCCACAGAGTCAACGATCACGCTCAGAACGTATTCTTACGCAGGCGGCACTCAAGCAGATGGCACAGTCGTTGATGCTGGTGGGTTTGACCCTGTCCTGTCGCTGTTTAATGCGGATGGGGATTTGATTTTTCTCAGCGATGATGATGAGTCAGGCACCGTTGCGGCAGACCCGACTACGAGTCAAACTTACGACAGTTTTTTGGAAATTGACTTACTAGCTGGCGAATACACTCTGGCGCTAACACAGTACGGTAACTTTAGTAACACGACTAACCTAGAAGACGGGTTTAGCCAAGAGGGTAACGGTAACTACACCAGTAATTTTTCAAGATGTACAACAGATAGTGCATTCTGCGACTTTACAGGTGATATCCGCACTAATGAGTGGGCGTTTGATGCAATTGGCGTAACCCCCATAAGTGAGCCTGATGACAAGGAACCACCAGTCGATCCGGGTGAAGAGCCCGTTCAGGTGCCTGAGCCAACAACCACAGTCGCTCTTGCTTTGGCAGGTCTAGGTGCTTTAGTAAAGTGTCGGCGTAAAAAATAAAACAACTTTTAAGGAATATCGTAGCTGTCTTAAACTGTTTTATTTAAGATAGCTACGATATTTTTTTGGCCTTTCATTAATGGAACAGTATTCACTTCAGTTATCTGTCACACTCTTGCTGTCATGGCTTGTTTCCAGTATCGGGGTAGTCATCTCTGTCGATATGAACTGCCTCTATGGTCCATCTATCCTCACAGAGCCGTAACAATTCATCAACTCGGCAGTAAGTAAACAAGCTTCTTGTTATCCGCCAGAGTCACGATGGTTTCCACTGAAGTTGCTGAACTTCTTGCCAAAGGTCATTTAGGCTAATATCACCCAACCACTGCTGACGTTCTTGGGTGTCGTCTCCTGTCCCCACATCAAACTGCTTAAAAAAAGCACAGCGTGTTGACATAGCCAAGACTATCTACCAGCGTCATCAAGGTTTGACGATTAATTTCAGAAAAAGTCATTTTGGTCAACCGCTTAACTAAATGTGCATTTAGCATTTTGAAGAAAGATAAATAGGATGAATGGAAGATAGTCCAGAAAGCTCAAGCATCGCTAATCTTCTGAAGGGTTTAATCTGAAAAGCACTGGTCTAGAAGAACCCTACCTAATATTTTCCCACACATCAGCAACGCCAGAACTCGCATAAACACCTTCAACGCGATCAGATTCCTATTTTGCAAGAGGTCTAGTAAACCTGCTCTGCAAGCATCCGCATCTCAATATCATTCCAAACCCGTTTAGATACACTTACAGATGCTTGCTTGCACTTTAATATTATTGATATGGCAGTTAGATAATGGCAAAAGTCGCTAACTTCTTTCTGTGTAAGCTTCTTAATATCTCTTCGGATAGCAGTAAGTTCAGTTGTCCGATTCAAATTAAACAACTGATTGAGAACCACATCCTTCTCATAGTCGTTGATTAGTTTTTTTATATCACTATTGAATATCTCTGCTAATTCAATAATTCGCTTACTAGCAAGGTAGTACTTACCAGTAGTAAAGTTCACGCCTTTCAATATGGAGCCAGTAGTCAAAATTCGATTGGCTAAAGGACTAAAATTCAACTGTATGCCAGCTGACAAACGGCCTAAGACACTGAATAAGTCCTTCAAGTTCCCCCCAGAGATATACTTGCTAGCTTGTTTTTCCATCAACAGCAGTAAGTCATCGGCAGAATCACACAATCCTGCGATGAGAAGAAAAACCTCATGCCAGCGATCATCAGTAAGATGCATTGCGACTAACACCTTGAGCCTTTGATGACTGTAAGCAATATATCGAGCTGTTAGAAACTCTTGAATTGTGACATGTGAAAAGGAATAAACATTTTCAGCTCTTTCAACAAGAATTCCTTGTTGTACCTCCATCGCATGAAGAATTGCTTCTCCATTAAGATGTTCTGGTGCCTTGAGAGTGGAGGTAAGAAATTTGGTGATATGATTTATAATCGCTCTCTTTGAGAAAAAGAGCTTGTCTTCAGAAAAGGTTTTAAATGCCATTTCCGACAAAAGTGCCTTCTCTAAATCAGTATGCAATCCTTGATAGATTTGGCTCCTTTGGATTCGCTTTTCGGCAGCCCACTCTTCTAGGAGAATATCAAGTGCCTTATGATAGAGAGTACTTCGACTGTCTGGCAAGTTCTGCGAACGACCATAAACCAGACATAAAAAAGTTAGCAGTAATGGTGTATGAGCCAGCTCAAAGGCAGCTGCATTGGCTGGTCTTGTAAGCAATTCCCAACATCTCTCAGGAGTGTCCGCTTCCTTATCACGTTCATCCTGAAACCAATTGGCAATAAACTTCTTAATCTGGTCATCCCCAAATGCTGCAATTACTACATCGGTACATCGCTTGAAATAACCGTGATAGGCGGCTGTTCGACAAGAGGCAATAAAACGATTTCTGCTGTATTTATCGATAAAGTCGTGAATTTCCCAGATAGCTTTGGTCAAGTTCTCGGCAGGGACTTCATCTAAGCCATCCAATAAAACTAGTAGATAGCCCTGTCTCAAAGCATTTCTTGTGATAAATTCTGGTTCAGGATAACCACAGATACTTAACTCATTGATTACTAAGCTCTCAATATCTATTCTTTCAGCATCAAGACGTTTTAACTCTAGAAAAACAGGAATGCACTTGTAGTTAATTTCACCTTTACGTCCTTTCAGAGTTTCTAAACCTATCTTTCGTAAAAACGTAGACTTTCCCATACCAGGCCCTCCCAAAACAGTCAAATATCTCTCCGTATTAGCAACTTCGATACCTGACTTTCTGTTTTGGAGGGTAGTATCTAGGCTTCTCTCATCTCTTTGACGATAGAGCTTTTCAAGATCTGCGATTGTCTCAAGTCTTTGAATTTCTTCTGAATTCAAAATTTGCACATCCGTATAAATAGATTCCAGTGAGGCAGGCTTTCCCATCCCTAGAACCTTCAACTGGCCATGACGTGTTCTATAATTCTGAATATATCGACGTGATGCCTTAAATATTTGCTGTTTGATAGGTTTACCAATGTCCCTACCTATCATTTCCCAACCAGTTTTGATAATCAAATTTGCTAAATTTTGAGCGGCAGCTGTCCAAAATGCATCCATGCCGTTATAAGTGTAATATTTGAGTAGTGTTGAATAGATTATACGTATAAATTAACAGACATTTGTAGTGTCAAATGATAGTGATATATAATACATACCTAGGGCTAAGATATATACAGGCTCAAAGCAGCAAACAGGATGAATCAATGATTACTCAAGTGAATAAAGGCTTCAGCAGCGACGTCTAAAAGCTTATTCTTGAGATGCTACATATAATACAATTTTCAAATGCAATGCTACACTTTATGTTGCATATCAAGCTCTAAACGCAGATATAGAAATAGACACTCTCTATTGTTTCTTTACTCCACTGCCAGAGAGACTCGCTTTCCGCCTATGCCTCGCAAGTCTGCCAACAACTTTGCCACATCTGCATAGGGCAATGTGCGATCTGCCTTTAACATAACAAACCCATCTGGGTTCTCGGCAAAATACTCTTGAATAATCGGGGCCAGAGCAGGAGTTGTTACCGGCTCGTCCTCATAAATGATCTGACCATCTTCACGCAGACCAATCACCAACGGTTCGGTCTTTTCAACAACTTCTTCGTCTACACCAGAGACTGCCTGGGGTAAACTCACGCCAAAAATCTGGACACCGCTGAGTTCCATAGAAATGATGACAAAAAAGGTGAGTACTGTCATCAACACATCCATCATCGGTACCAGATTTACTTCGGGTACGCCTGATTTGTCATGTCGAGACCTTAAGCTCATTGGCTATTCCTCATCATCTTCTAACGCTAGGGAAACCCGGTCACCACCAACCGCACGCATATCGCCGAGAAACTGCATAACATTCTCATAAGGCAGTTGCTGATCAGGCACCAGATAAACGGTTTTGTTAGGATTTTGTGTTAGGTAGCTATCAATCTCCAGCGATAGCTGCGCACTGTCAATCGGCTGACCATTGAGAGACATGTCTTGATTCTCATCCATCTCCACAATAAAAATCTCATCGGCAGATGGCAGCTGGTCCGGTGGAATATCTTCGGTTTGTTCTGGCGGCAGTTCTACCTCAATCAGCTGCTCACTCCCCAAAGAAACGGAAATCACCACAAAAAATGCCAGTACACCCATCATGACGGTGAGCATGGGCACTAAATCAATGGTGGGAATTTTGCTTTCCTTGCGTTTACCTAGGGGCATGGGGGGTTATTGATATGTTGCCGAGACTGAGGGTTCTTCAACAGAGTGACCGTTTTCTGAGGCGAGTAATGCGGGTTCATACCAGTGCTGTCGGTAGATTAGCTCTAGCTCATTACCGGCTTCTGAGAAATAATCTGCCTGCTGGCTTTGCAGCGACACGAGGATTCGTAAGACGAGCAGGGCCAAAATTGCCACAACCATTCCGGCGGCGGTAGTGATTAATGCTTCACCAATACCGGCAGCGGCAGCGCTGGCACCTTCACCACCGCCGCTACCGCCAATATCTAAGCTATAAAAGGTGGCAATTAGACCGGTTACAGTGCCCAATAGACCCAACAGCGGGGAAATGGCCACGATGGTTTCTAATAGTTTTTCGCCCTGACGCATTTTGACAAATTCGCGATCTGCCGCTGTTTCCATAGCTAGACGAAACGTTTCAGGGGAGGCGTTATTGAGTCTTAATGGCGCATAGAGGAACCGGCCAATGGGGGTGTCATGATGCTGGTTTGCGATCGCAGCCGCCTCATTTAGATCTCGCGGTGCAGCAGCCAGCACGTCGCTTACAATTTTGCCTTCACGACGCAGCAGGTCGGACCAAAAGCGCGTACGCTCTAGGGCACAAGAAATGGTTAGTACAGAAGCTCCAACGATGGGAACCATCACTGGGCCGCCCCTAGCTAGAAAATCAAATACAGTTGCCATAGTCTAAATCCTGCGATTGTGTTTGCCTGTTAGGTCTATGCGAAAGCGTATCAATGACGGCTAATCTCAAAAATGCGAGTACTCAACACAGCAGCGACGCATCTAAAGACGATCCTACTCATCCTCCTCACTAGCGGGCATCGTTTCCTCGGCTGGATTAGAGGCTGTCGTTGCGGCTGCGTCGTCGCCCTCAGTGGCTGGGGGTGTGGCGGCAGGAGGATTTTCTGGGATAGTACCGGCGGGCGGTGCGACAGGTGCAGCACCCACTACGACTTCCTGCCATTCCAGATTACTTTCGCCGTTTACTTTGACCAGTACCGACTCAACACGACCAGCCGCAACGGTGCCAGCACCGACAACATCACATTCAAATGAATCACCTCGTTTATTGATGCGATAGGTATCGCGGCAATCAATAACCAGGCTTTTGCCAACGGCGTCCCTCATGTCTTCTTGAATTTGCTCTTCTAGGGAGGCCAGATTGATAAGCGCCTTAGAGCTAGGTACATCCCACCGAACGGTGCCCTGATCATCTTGCTGAATGACATTCACCGTAAACTGCTCACCTCCGGGTAGTTCACCCACACAGCGAAAATAAGCTTCCGCCTGCTTGACTACACGAGTTGGACAGATTACGTCCTTAAGAGTAAGCCGTCGTCCTTGACGCTCAATGTCATCCTGGATATCGGCCTCTATCCGAGACATGTTTAGGTACTGTGAGCAGCTACTTAGGAAAATTAACCCAAATAGTGCCCCAAACCGAAGGATGGCGACCATTCTGCGATAACGAAAAGAGTTAACCAAGACTCACTATAACGGGGGGGTCTAGACACCGGGTAAAGGACCGGTTAAGAGAATTCGGGGTTATGGTGGAAAACCCTGATATTTCCGATGTAGGGACGTTCTATGGAACATCCCTACATCGAAACGCCTATCCCTGCATCTGCCGTATTAGGTGCTGCAATTCGGGCAAAATCAATGCGTCCATCGCCAGAGCTACAGCATTGCTGGACCCTGGCAGCAAAAATACTAGTGTAGATTTATACACCCCAGCAGTTGCCCTAGAAGCAATCGCCCTAGAGCCAATTTCAGCATAGCTAAGCTGACGAAAAATTTCGCCAAAGCCTGGAATTTCTTTTTCTAACAGCGTTGCGATCGCATCGTAGGTGGTATCCCTAGATGCAATCCCAGTGCCCCCATTACAGATAATGGCATCTACCTTAGGTGCCAGATGCTGCACTAAGCCAGCTATTTGATCCGGCTCATCCTTAACTAGCTGATAGGCGTCTAACCGATGCCCCGCTTCCTGTAGTTTGGCCTTAATTAGCCGTCCGCTCTTATCAGTGTCCACAGTGCGCGTATCGCTTACCGTAATTACACCACAGACAGCTTCAAGAAAGTCGGGATCGGGGTGGGGAAGAGCCATGGGTGATAGGCAAAACGTGCAAAACCGAGTCAGTTTTGAGAACTCAAAACTAGCTCTTAGTAAAGCCCAAGCCCTTTTCCTCAGCATAGCGGTTCATAAAGCGCATAAACCGTTCCCATTCTTCAGGGCTTTTCATTAGCAGTCGGGCTTCTAAACCAGCAGGAGCACCATTGATAAACTTGGCGTTGACTTCCCGGCTGGTGATCATCCCTTCTTCATCTACCAGATAGAGCCCTGTGACTTCAAACCCTTCTTCCATAAGGGCCTTAGGCTCATCAAAATAAAATGTCGCAGTGCCGTCCGAACCATCCTTAGCTCGGGTTAGGCGTACATCTGGGATAACGTCCTCAGCGACACCCTGAGCAAATTGGATTTCTGCCA
>JBCDIX010000036.1:0-66059 GCA_038748405.1 Cyanobacteria bacterium P01_H01_bin.21
ATAGGGTTTAACCAATTTCAAACTAATAGAAATTAACAGGATTTCGTCTAGAATCTCAAACTATTCTTCTGTCTAGGTTCTAACTCGTTTCGAGACCGGTATGACCCGCTCCCGTCTCAAGCGCTTTACTAATATAGCGACTTGTCTCTCACTGGTCAACTCTTTTATTCAATTTATTTTCTGAACCTGGATCGTACTAGGCACAAGCGTTTTGGTGATTTTCATTGCTAGACGTTCAGATTGCCTAGATTATTTTTTGAACTCTTTCGTGTTTTTTCGATTTTTTGGGAACCTGCTGGTTTTAGATAATCGATTTTGTTCTAACCGCAAAACGCTTGTGTAGGGGCTAAGGATCCACTGCTGGCTGAATAGCACTATCAATCTATCTATATCTTTCTAGTAGAGTGACCTTGAGTAGAAGGTATAGGTATGGATATCAATTGGATTGGCCTGAACGAACAGCTGAAGCGATGGCTCCAGGAAGATATTGGTCGTGGTGACCAGACAACAGCAGGATTAGCAAATGTAGAGAAAGTACTAGGACAGGGGTATTGGCTAACCAAAGCACCAGGGATTATTTGTGGCTTACCGATTGCCCGGCGGGTGTTTGAGCTACTGTCTAGTGCAGACACAACTGCTAGCTCTGTAAGGTTCGAGCCCTGTGTCATCGAAGGAGAATGGGTGGAGGCTGGCAGCACTATTGCCAAATTACAAGGCTCTCTAGCTCACTTATTGATGGGTGAACGCGTTGCTCTCAATTTAGCAATGCATCTTAGCGGCATTGCTACTGTTACTCGAGACTATGTCAGCGAGATTGAAGATCTTCCAGCCAAGCTGGTGGATACGCGCAAAACAACGCCAGGACTTCGAGAGTTGGAGAAGTATGCAACCCGTGTAGGAGGTGCGCAGAATCATCGGATGGGGTTGGATGACAGTGTCATGATTAAGGACAATCACATTGCTGCCGCTGGGGGTATTGCAATGGCTATTGAAAGTATCCGGTCAAGAAGTCCTTACCCACTCTCAATAGAGGTGGAAACGGAGAATCTAGAACAAGTAGAGGAAGCTCTTAAGCACGGAGTCGACATTATCATGTTGGATAATATGTCTCCAGAAATTATGAAGGAGGCCGTTCAGCTCATTCGAAGATACAGCTCGCAGGTCAAGATTGAAGGATCGGGCAATGTCACTATTGAAACTATTCGTGAGATCGCACTGACAGGTGTTGACTATATCTCGAGCAGTGCCCCTATAACCCGCTCATCCTGGCTAGATTTGAGCATGCGGCTGGCCTCAACTAAACCCTGAAAGAATCTAGCGATTTGTATCGACTTCGCAAACGTTTGCAAACGGACAATTGCAAAATAACAAAGCTTCAGACATTTTCTGGTTGGAGAAGGCACAATTAGAAAAATCAAAAACCATATGGGGTTTAAGCCACCGTGAGTCATAGACCCAAACAACCCATCAAGATTGTCAAGCTGGATATACTCGACACTGATTACGCTGCCATGGTGGCAGGAGAACCCATCGCTGACGAACGCAAGCAGCGCTTGGAAGCCACCGATCCCCAAGCATTTGAATATATCAGTCGTCAGATTTCAAAATATCGCTACGGATGTCATACCCAAGAGGAGCGTGACGATGCTCTCTACAACGTAGGTGCCATGGTTGGGTTGATGACACCGTCTGATGTCGAAGATGTGAATGATCGGCTAAGACACACGGGTCACTTGTATTTGACCCAGGGAGAGCGCCTGCAAATTTTGAACTGGATTGAGGATGAGTTAGCTATTTCCCTTGAGCATGGCTCAATAGCTACCTAGAGTTAATCTAGGATTATCTTTTCTATAAGTATGGTTTATTTTGAAACCCGTAACTGAGACACTATATAGAGAAGATTTAATCCACCTTTTAATCCATTCTTAAAAATATGTCTGCCGCTGTATCTCCACCAGCTACGTACGATCCAACGCTGCCTACACTCTGCGGCTGGGAGTCTTCTATCGCAGAATTGAAGAATTCTCGTGGACCAGTCTTTTTAGAACGCAGCAATCTCGACATCAGCAGACTATCGGCTGGTTTTGCGATCGCACTCCACATGCATCAGCCGACTATACCGGCAGGGCCTGAGGGCAAACTCATCAACCATCTGCAGTATATGTTTGAGCACCACTATGAGGGTGACAACCACAATGCTGGCCCATTTGCCTACTGCTATGCCCGGATGGGTGATTTTATACCTGAGCTGGTGGACCAGGGATGCAATCCACGGGTAATGCTGGACTATTCAGGCAATCTGCTTTGGGGTCTACAGCAAATGGGGCGCAGCGATATTCTTGATAAGCTCAAAGGCATTACGTGCGATCCCAGATATCAGCCCTATGTAGAGTGGTTAGGAACGTGTTGGGGGCATGCAGTTGCGGCTGCCACACCGCTACCAGATATTAAGCTGCACATTCGTGCCTGGCAGCATCAGTTTGCCAGTATTTTTGGCTTAGAGGCTCTAAAGCGAGTTCGAGGATTTTCCTTACCTGAGATGCAGTTACCCAACGCGCCGGACGCACTTTACACCCTGGTCAGTGCGCTAAAAGAAAGTGGCTACCGTTGGGTGATGGTGCAAGAACATACGGTAGAAACACTGACAGGTGCAGGCATTCAACATCCCCACTTGCCACACCGTTTGGTTGCTAGAAACAGTCAGGGACAGGAAGTATCCATTACTGCGCTCATCAAGACTCAAGGATCGGATACTAAGCTAATTGGTCAGATGCAGCCTTACTATGAGGCCAAAACGCTAGGGCAAGTTACTTTGGGCAGCCAGTCAGTGCCCCCTCTGGTCAGCCAAATTTCTGATGGCGAAAATGGTGGCGTTATGATGAATGAGTTTCCAGGAGCATTCAAACGAGCCTGGCATGAAGCTCGTCATGAGTCTGGCATTACGGGTATCAATGGGACTGAATATATAGAGTTGCTAGCTGCAGCCGGAGTTGAAGAGAACGATTTTCCACCCTGCCAGGCAATTGGCCAACATCATCTATGGCAGACATTGGCAGATGACGATATTACGCCAGAGCGAGTCAGCGTTGCGATCGCAAACCTCGCAGAAAAGAATATCTTTTTTACCGGCGGGTCTTGGACCAATGATCGTAGTTGGGTTGATGGGTATGCCAATATAATCGGCCCCATGGAACGCCTGAGCTCTCTTTTTCATCAAGCCATCAATTCAGTGCCAATCAACCAGCAGTCTCATCTGGCCTTGAATACTAATTATCGGCAGGCACTATTACACAATCTGATTCTGCAAACCAGCTGTTTCCGCTATTGGGGACAAGGCCAATGGACAGATTACGCCAATACTGTTTACCAACGTGGCTGTGAGTTTGTTGCAAGAGGATTTTCTTAAACAGTCAGGCCATTCATCCGACTCAGAAATGTCTGTAGACGCTCACTTTGAGGATTTCTCAGAACCTGTCGTGGATCACCGGTTTCTTCGACGACACCCTGGTTGAGAAACATGACCCGACTGGCGACTTCTCGAGCAAATTGCATTTCATGGGTAACAACCGCCATGGTCATACCGTCATCAGCTAAGGTACGCATTACTTGCAAAACCTCACCCACTAACTCAGGGTCCAGGGCACTGGTAGGTTCATCAAACAGCAAAATATCAGGCTGCATACAGAGGGAACGAGCAATCGCCACTCGCTGTTTTTGCCCCCCCGAAAGCTGGTCAGGATAGGCTGACGCCTTTTCAGCCAAGCCAACCTTATCTAAATAAAAGTGTGCTCGTTCTTCTGCTTCATTGAGGGACAGTTTCAGCACTTTACGGGGTGACAGCGTGAGGTTATCTAAAACACTCATGTGGGGATAAAGGTTGAACTGCTGAAACACCATCCCTACTTTTGCCCGCAGTTGCTGTAACGATTTGGCACTCAGATTAGGTATCGATAGGTCAATATCATTGACAATTAGCTGCCCACCGCTAATGTTTTCTAAACGATTAAAACACCGCAGCAGCGTACTTTTACCACATCCTGAAGAACCGATGATAGCGACAACTTCACCCCGATCAATTTGACCATTGATCCCTTGCAACACCGATAGGTCACCATAGTTTTTCTGCAGGTTTGCAAAATAAATTGCAGCTTCTGTCACAGCACACCTATCAATAACGTCTTGAAAGGCATAATACCTCTGACTTTGCACGTAAACCACGAACCACAGTGTTTTTTAAGTCATCAATTCATTAGGAGCACTCCATGCCATCCCCAGAAGCAATCAAAAAGCACAGGCTGCAGCTCGACGCAGCAAGACGTCAAAGAGAGTAAAGAAAAGTAAGCAGTTATAACGCTATAAACAACACCGTTTTTTAATTCCTGGTAGATTAAACTACACGTTTGGGTCAGATATCAGCTTGATGCAGCCCTGATGTCCTATCGTCTGCGGTAGGTTAGTTACTCAATAAAAATAAGGAGCCGATTGAGCACTATGAAACGGTCTCAATTTTTAAGAAATGGATTTTTGAGCCTAGGAGCAGCTGTCGTACTGGCTGCTTGCGGAGGTGGCGATACAGCCTCTACACCTAGCAGCGACGGTGGCGATGTCGCTACTGGTCCTTGGGTAGTGGGTACTGAGCCTGCTTTTCCACCCTTTGAGTCTCAGGATGAAAATGGAGAACTTGTCGGTTTTGACATTGACCTGATGCAAGCCATTGGCGAGCAGGCCGGTGTTGAGGTGGAGTTTGAGAGTCTGCCGTTTGATGGACTCATTCCTGCGCTACAGGCTGGCACGATTGAAGCTGCCATTAGCGGCATGACCATTACCGAAGAGCGCGCCGAAACTGTTGACTTTTCTCGCCCCTATTTCCGGGCTGGTTTAGCGATCGCAGTGGCTGAAGACGACACGGAAACAACATCGCTAGAGAGCTTAGAAGGCAAGACCATCGCAGTACAACTTGGTACTACGGGAGCCAGTATGGCTGGCTCTGTTAAGGATGCTAATGTCAGCACTTTTGATTCTGCACCATTGGCGCTGCAGGAACTGTCCAATGGCAATGCTGATGCCGTAATTAACGATGCACCGGCAACACTAGATGCGATCGCAACTGGCAATATTGGCGGTGTTAAAGTTGTGGGCGAACTGCTCACCGAAGAGTTCTATGGCATTGCTATGCCAAAGGATTCGCCTAATGTAGAAGCGTTGAATACAGCCCTTGAGGAGCTGATTGCAAATGGCACCTACGATGCCATCTATGAAAAATGGTTTGGCACCACCCCGACTGGCACATTACCTGAAACGGCATTTTAGCGAGCTTAAACCTTAAAATTCCATGGAAGGCGCAGGTCTTCCATGGAATTTGGGCAATAATCTTACACTCATCCCACAAGACCGGTCTAACTATTAACAGGACCTCACAGAGAGGCCCTACTGACGTGGAATATATTATTGATGCTCTGCCCGCCCTACTTCGGGGTGCCCTAACGACCATACAGCTGACAGCTCTCTCCATTTTCTTTGGCTTTATTGGCGGCACCTTACTCGGTACTGCTAGACTCTCCAAATTCTGGCCCATACGTTTGGCCACTCGCGCTTATATCGATTTTTTTCGCGGCACTCCGCTACTGGTCCAAATCTTCTGGATTTACTTCGGCTTTCCAGCACTCTTCAAAAGTCTGGGCTTAGGGTTTACTTTTGATCGTTGGTCCGCTGGCGTTTTAGCCCTGAGCTTGAATTCGGCAGCCTATGTCGCTGAAATTGTCCGAGGTGGCATTCAATCTATTGAGCGCGGTCAGTGGGAAGCCGCTTCATCTATGGGTCTTAATGCGATTCAAACCTTGCGCTACATCGTCTTACCCCAAGCCTTGCGACGCATGATCCCTCCTCTAGGAAACGAGTTCACCACCTTACTCAAGGACACTAGCTTAGTCGCTGTAATTGGTCTAGAAGAACTCTTTCGCCGCGGTCAGCTAACCGTCGCCACCAACTTTCGTGCATTTGAAATCTATACAGCTGTTGGTCTGACCTATTTAGCCTTAAACCTCATGTTCTCTCAGGGGTTCACTTGGCTAGAACGGTGGACGGATCCGGCTGAGAAGGCAAAAAGGAGCGCTTAAGACTATTTTTGACGTTTCGATGATCGATGCTTGCTGCCAGGCGGCGTCCGGTGAGCGCCAAAATATTTTTCGCTACGATAGCGCAACCAAACTCGCAGCTGTTGTGGAACTTTTTCCTTCTGCACCTTTGTCAGTTGGTTATACAACTTTAGTGCTCGTTCACGCTCACGTCGGCAGGCAGCATTGTTATGAGCATCCCATAGCTTTTTCGCCAGGCGGATACGACGATTGGTTTCTTTAATCAGAGCATCGCCCTGAAGCGGCTGGTCGGACATAGTTATTTGAGGACGTAGGCGGAGATTGTCACAGAACTAATTGTCGATTTTGATTAAGCGTGGCACCCTCATATAGTAAGCATTCTGATGCTTCTGCGTCACATCGATGGGACAAGGGAATGCTTTGACAAGACAGGCATTGGCATAATCAATGTGAACAATAAACAGTTATGCATAACCACGGTTTTGGGGCCTGCGATTGCCCAACAGAGACATCGCCAGAAAAATTAAGAGCCCTGGCCATTGCCTTGGTGATGGTAGCTGGTTTTTCAATAGTAGAGCTGCAGGTCAGTCATCACAGCCACAGTTTGTCGCTGGTGGCAGATGCAGGACATATGATCGCGGATGTGTTTGCGATCGCAATGTCTCTCCTGGCTGCCTGGATCTCGCGTTGGCCCCAGTCACCAAACGCGCCGTTTGGCTATCGTCGTGTAGAAATTTTGGCAGCCCTGGTTAACGGCATTGGTCTACTGCTAATCGCAGGCTGGATTGTTCAGGAAGCGATTGTGAATTTGCAAGTGCCCCAAAGTGAGATTTTAACAAAACCCATGGCACTGACCGCATTGGGTGGTCTGGGTGTTCACGGTATCAATGCTGGTTTACTGCATCGCCATACCGATGATGATTTAAATTTGCGTGGAGCATTTCTGCATACGCTAGCCGACGCCCTGAGCTGTTTGGGCGTTTTGTGTGTGGCCGCCACTGTTCATTGGTTCGGGTGGCAGTGGACAGATGGATTTATGAGTATTGCGATCGCGCTTCTGATTCTGACCGGGGCCATCCCTCTTATCCGCCAAAGCTTGAGCATTTTGCTAGAGCAAACCCCTAAAAATATTAGCTATCAAGCTATCAAGCATTATCTACTCACATTCAAAGACGTTACCCAAGTAGACCAGCTCAGAGTTTGGGCCATTGCCCCGGGGCAGATCCACTTAACAGCAAATTTGATTGTTGATACAGCCAGCACCAGTCGACGAGATATATTACTAAACCATCTCCAAACCGCATTATTTAAGGAATTTGATATTACCGAAGTCACTCTTCAGATGACTTCTACAGCATCGGTTACGCTATCGACGCTGCCCAATACTAAAATACGAGAGCTAATTCAGACCAACACATCGGATCTGAGCAGCGTTGTCTCTGCTGAAACTGAATCGAATGCAAGTCGCCTCTTGGAACGTTAACTCTGTTCGCACTCGCCTAAACCATGTCACTGAATGGCTTCAGGCAAACCCAGACGTGGATGTGCTGTGTCTCCAAGAAACCAAAGTCGTCGATGCCGACTTTCCTAGAGCGGCCTTTGAGGAACTTGACTACCATACCTATATATATGGACAAAAGGCGTACAACGGCGTAGCTCTTTTGAGTAAAGCCCCTCTAGAGGATGTGCGGATGGGGTTTAGCGCCATCCTAGAGGCAGAAGCTGTTGGCAATCTAGACGATCAAAAACGGGTAATCAGCGGTGTGCTCAACGGTGTGCGCATTCTCAATTTATATGTGCCAAACGGATCATCCATCGGTAGCGAGAAATATGACTACAAGATGAGCTGGTTGGCATTGCTCAAGCAGTACCTGATGAAGACGCTAGAGGAAACGACAAAGCTTAATGTCTGTGGCGACTTTAATATTGCTCTAGAAAATAAAGACATTTACACCGACGAAAAACGGGAGAAACACATCATGTCTTCTCCGCTAGAGCGTGAAACATTACAAGATTTGCTGACAGTAGGTTTATCAGATGCCTTTCGAAAATTTACCGATGAAGGCGGTCACTTTAGCTGGTGGGATTATCGAGCTGCTTCCTTTCGACGCAATATGGGCTGGCGTATCGACCACCACTACCTAACTCCTGAGCTTTATAAACAAGCCAAACGCTGCTGGATTGATATTGAACCACGCAAACTTGAAAAACCCAGCGACCATACCCCAGTAATTGTTGAATATTAAGTCACTTCATACGGGTACTTGATATAACAAGAGCCTCGGAAGTCAAGTAATACAGTGCATGATAGTCTTGAAGGAAGGAAAAATAATTCCTTCGATTATGGGTATCTCGTTTAAAGAACGATCTGCGTAGCCCCCTTGCAGAGAGGCCCAACCGTCTATGCAGTTTTCAGGTACCTTGTGAATACTTTTTTAGCTGGCCCAGATTGCCCAATTCTTAATCCACCCGAGCTGGAAACAGCTTTACACTTTTTAACGATTTTTACAAACCTCGAAGATGAATTTAACCGAATTGATCTTGTCAATACAGGTTTATTCGATTTAGAGCATCCAGATACTGCTAAACAACTTGATGTAGCAGGTGCTCTTAGAAAAATTAAACGCAAGAGTCAGCTAGCGAAAACTGTTGTACGTTGGGTTGATGATAATCGATACCAGCTCGGCTGTGACGAACTAGCCACAAAACAGCTAGCCCGGTAGTTTAATGACATCTTTGAGATTACCTTGATGTAGAGATGTCTCTTATTTTGAGCGCAACAAAAAAAGATTAAACCCAGATTATTCTCATTTCAAAAGATATGAGCGCAATAAGAACGCGCTCATATCTTTTGAGCGATTATGTAGCATCTTTAGAAATTTCTTTTGTTATGTGTGCGATCGCACAGCTCAAGGCCGATGAATAATCCGTTCTAGCACCCGCTGCTTACTACTAGGGTCAATACCAATCAAACGGACATAGTCCTGAGCATGATCTCCCAAACACTGTGAAATAGTCTGCAATGCCTGCCCTTCGCTACCGCTAATCACAGGACAACTCTGCCAGGCATTGGTTCGAAAGCGACGTTTATCCGCATACTCCATACCAACTTTGTATCCCTGAGTCATCAGGTTACGCACCTCCTGTTTCACCTCATCAGGCAGAGTGACATTATCAATAATTTGCGGTGGTGCAACAGAAGGCTTTTGTGCGCCGTTCGCAATCGGCTGTAGCGGCACCGAGAGTGCAGGCTGCTGATACGCACGATAGTAGTTGCCGCTGAGATCGCTGCCACTAGAGGCAGATTTGTTTAGCACCTGATTATACTCCTGCACCAAGCCCATTTCTTGCAGGCGACGCTGCTCGCTAACCAAACGCTGACCCACCTCAATCAGATGATCAATCCGAAAATCAGGCTTTTTGAAGCTAGGAGGTGTTTTAGTATTCACTACATTACGCGAAACATTCTCCACACCTACTCGATGAATAAAGTCGATGATTTGCTCATCATAAATCTGAGCTCGCAGTGCTCCATAAAAGTCAATTGCCTGATTAGGAAAGGTATCCACTAATGTTTCAATATCACTACGGCTAAGACCATCAGGCGAAAAGATACCGCCTACAATACCGAGACGATCCTCGTGATTGGGCTCCCAATAAAACTTTTGCATCCGCCCATCTCGTACTAGGGGTGCATAAAGAGTGGCAAAGTCATTGCCCGTTACCACGATGGGAATACGCGGCAGCGGAGTCTCGTCATAACTGCCCGGCAGCTGCACATTGGTCGGATTATCCGCAATATTCATCAGGGTGTTATTCACCAGCTGTGTATTCACCGTGTACTGAGTCATGCCATCAAAGCGACCAGCCCCTGCATCTAGATCGTTGACCATCAGCACGGCCATCTCACCACGAATTTTTACTAGCTCAGCCGCTTCTCGATAGCGCAAACGAATCAATCGCGCCGGGTCTCCAGCATCTGGGCTCTCTAGTTCGCCGCCAGAGATATGAACTACATTCACACCCATGCGCTCATAAACCAGCTCACACTGAAAGGTTTTACCTTCACCTTTGCGACCATGAATACCTAAAATCAGCGGTAGCTTTACCTGGGGTAGCTCTAAAAAGTTCTTGGTAATGTGAACTGCTAGAGCATTAAGAAAACGGGGTGAGATGTAGTAGGCCACGGAGGTAGAGAATTTTGAGTTTTGATTTCTAAGTTAGCTGGAGCGTTTGCATAACCACACTCTGAACCCTGACGCTCAATTAATACCGCGTTAACTCAAGACTCAGAGCCACTCCAGTATCTCGCCTATCGAGGCTATATGTATAGGACTTGAAGCATCACCTCAGATTTGCTAGACCGGGCCTTATCGGCAGCGGCCTTATCTACCAAGTACGTGCTGCACTTTCCATCCGTAGATGCTGGTGTTTTTGGTAGATAAAAGAATAGACACTGAAAAAGGTATTGCTCTTAGCGCTAGAGCAATACCTCTTTTTTACTAGCTCTGAACTTTTTGAACTAACGATGTGTCGCTGGAATTCGCTTTACTTTCTTGGCCCAGCCTAAACGTTCAAATAGCAGGATAGTGTACCAGGTAACATCAATTTCCCACCATTTCCAACCGGTCTGAGCAGCACGAGGATAGGTATGGTGATTGTTGTGCCAGCCTTCACCGTAGGTTACTAAAGAGACCCACCAAAGGTTACGGGCATTATCCTTAGCGTCAAAAGTACGATATCCCCAAGTATGAGTAGCGGAGTTTACTAGCCAAGTCGAATGCCACAGTAAAACAGACCGAACAAAAATACCGTAGATAACAAAGGACCAGCCACCGATAGCATATAGCAGCAATGCAAGCGGCACTTGAAGCAGCAGAAAGTAGTTATTCAAAAATCGATAGAAAGGCTGACGCATCAGGTCGGGTGCATACTTGCCGTAGTACTTTTTATCGAAGTTTTCACGATGAGGATACAGAATCCATAGGATATGACTCCACCAGAACCCACGCTTGGCAGAATAGGGATCGTCATGAACGTCTTCTGTAAATGCATGGTGCTTACGGTGACCGCTGACCCAGAAGATGGGACCGCCTTCCATTGCAAGTGTTCCTAGCACAGCGATGGGGTATTCTAACCAGCGAGGCAGCTGAAAGCTGCGATGACTGAGCATACGGTGAAACCCTAAGCAAATGCCAACACCACCGCACAGCCAGTGCAACAAAATTGCAACACCCAGCGCAGACCAAGAAAAGAACCAGGGTGCTAGTAGGGCGACACCATGAAATGCGGCAAAGAAACCAAACGTGACCCAATCCATAGGTGGGCGCTTCACCTCAGGCTCAAGAAGTGGGCGCGGCCGGGTTAATTGTGCAGTCATACAATCCTCACTGTCATAAACATTGACAAATATCGAGAGCAGTTCCAGTGGAAAGCGGCCTTTCTCTACGCACACTTTGCAAGTACTGCTTGCATTAAACTTAGAGTAGCAATTATTTTCCTAGATTGCAAGTAGCACTTGCACACTATCCATGTCTCCGACTTCAACTCGCCACCGACTCACCCAGGCAGCGTTTGAACTCTTTTTATCTCAAGGTATTAGCCACACAACAACCCGCCAGATTGCCAACATGGCTGAGGTCAATGAAGCGACCTTGTTTCGAAATTTTGGGAACAAGTACGGGTTGCTCTTGGCCATATTGCAAGAGTCACCTGCATTAAGCGATCAGCCTCCACTCCATGGAGAGTATTCGCCGGATGCACTATGGCATTATTTGGATGAACAACTGCAGCTGCTGGAGCAATATCCCAACTTTGTGCGCTCTCTGATTGGTGAATCTGATCAATATCCCCCTGAGCATCGCGCTGCTCTACAGCTGCGGCTGGGGGAAATCCAACAAGGTATTGTCAATCATCTGGAGCAAATGTTGGAGACAGCGCCACTGCCGGCAGAAGAGCTGGCCAAGCTCATCGGAGCTGTTTTAGTTGGTTACATGGTTATTGAAACTACCAGCGGCGACTCTCTTTGGAGGGAACGAAGCGATTTTCTGGAGTGTTTGACCAAGCTCCTGAGCTACTCAAATGACGAGTCAAGAAATGCCCTATATGAGCCAGCACCAGCTTTAGTGGTTGATTTGCCCACCAGTTGGGTGCATCAACTGATGAAGCACACTCGCAGTATTGGATTGCAGGATCATGCGATCGCACTCCTCCTCTTCGGTGCTGGACTTTTACCCATAGAAATCACTCGCCTGCAGCGATCTCATCAAATTTGTGATAAATCCCAACACATTTTGCAGGTGCTGGGGACCGACGGACCTCGTCAGGTACCGGTAAACCAGTGGATTTTAGGCAAGCGCTACGGCTCCTACACCAACAATCCTTTGACCAAGTGGCTCAAAAGCCGCAAGGACGATACCAGCGCCATGTTTATCGATGCAGCGGGAAACCCCTTAACCGTGGCAGAAGTGCAAGAGATTTGGGAGTTTTGGTGGCAAGGTCTGGATATGGCGGCTGAGATGCCTAAGCTAATCCAGGCGCGACAAACCTGGTGTGTAGAGATGCTGATGCGAGGGATCACCCTTGAACATCTCAGCATTTTGACCGGTTGCGATGCTGCTACGTTACAGCCCTATGCTCAGCGGGCTAAGGAAAAAGGTGCGATCGCAGCGGCCACCCAATTAGATCGCAAAACACCACCTTCATAATCAAGAGTCCAACAATACCTCTAGCTTGGGCAAACTACACCACGTACTATTGCCTTAGCTCTCAACTGTTATTGGACGTTATGACATCTCTTTATGATTGTGTTGTTGTCGGTGGTGGCCCAGCAGGAGCTACGGCAGCTTATCATCTGGCTAAACGTGGCCATTCTGTACTGATATTAGAAAAAAATAAGCTGCCTCGTTACAAGCCCTGCGGTGGTGGAGTATGTCCCAAAGTCGCCGAGTGGTTTGACTATGATTTTGAACCAGTGATTTCACAAAAGGTCACCCAGGTACGCTACACCTACAACCTAGAAGATGAAGTCATTTCGGAACTATCAGAGCCCATTTGGATGGTACGCCGTGATGAGTTTGATCACTACATGGTGCAGCAGGCCCAAAAACAAGGGGCAATTTTACAGGAGAACACTAAAGCTACAGGAATTGAATTTAAGGCTGGCCACTGGCACATCAGTACATCAGGAGAGCCAGTCACCGGTCGCTATTTGATTGCTGCTGATGGAGCCAAAGGCCCACTGGCAAAATGGCTTGGCTTTAAGCAGCGCAAAACGGTGATGGCTGGAGCGATTGAAACAGAGCCCCGGCTCCCTGTGCACGATGGCCATATCGTCCATTTTGAATTTGGTCTGCTTAAAAATGGCTACGTCTGGAATTTTCCTAAAGCAGATGGCTATTCTCTAGGCAGCGGGGCCTTCATATCAGCAAAGCGTAAGTCTCGAGATTTAGTACAGCCTCTGGCTAGCTACTCTAGACAGTTTGGGGTAGATATAGATCAAGAAGACAAACACGGCCATCCGATTTGTCTTTGGGATGGCGATCAGGTCCTCCACACCACCCAAGCTGTATTGGCTGGAGAAGCCGCCTGTGTAGTCGATCCATTTACCGCTGAAGGAATTCGGCCCTCCATTTTTAGCGGCCTCAAAGCCTCGGAAGCAGTCCATAATGCCCTGGGCGGTAATAACCAAGCGCTGGCTCAATACACCCAAATCATGGTGAAGGAATGGGGTAATGAAATGCGCTGGGCCGCTCGTTTAGCAAAAGCATTTTATCTAGCCCCTAGAGTCGGCTATCGAGTTGGCGTAAAACATCCCCGTGGTACCCAGATTATGGGAGATGTATTTTTAGGCAAACTGCGATATTCAGAGGTAGTCACACGAGGACTCAAACGAATTAGTGCAGGGCTACTGTCGGCTTAATTCTCAATGTGTCGTTCGAGACCTTAGCAAGACAACCTTATACTTTTCGACCTTGTGTCAACCAAGGGTTAATTATTCGTTGCTAGCAGTATTATTGCGATTTCATCTTCAGCGTGTTACTACATAGGCACATGTCTGCGTTAGATTAGGCGCAGACGTTTGCAACACGAGCAAGCTTGACTGCTTTGATGATTTCAGTACGTTTGGTTGTGTCCTGCCGACAGGCTTGGGAGGGCTGTGGTTGCTAGGTTGCCTACGCTTCCACATCAGGATGCTGGTTCCCCTACACCAGCATCAATTCTTGAGTGGATATCTCCAGCTTCTCCATGGCGGGCTGAAGAACCAGAACTAACCATTGAAGACAGTACTCTTTTTACATTTTTACGCTGCCAACGGCGCTCTTATCTAGATAATTACGGCGACCCTCAGCTACAGTCAGCGCCAAGTGATTATCTTGTCAAGCTTAAGGGCGATAGTGCGGCTCATCGCAAGGCTGTTTTAGCTGAGTTTCAGCCAATTCATCGAGCTAGTCGAGAGCGCAAGGCTTACACTGCTCAGGCAACATTTGAGCTGATGCAGCAAGGGGTAGACTGTATCTCTTATGGCACGGTAGCAGCCGTCAACGCTGACGGCACCATTGGATACATCAGTCAGCCCGATCTCTGGATTAGACAACCCGGTGCTTCTTGGCTTGGCAATTGGTATTATGTGCCCTTAGATATCAAGCTGGGGAAGAAACCCAAACAGGAATATCAGCTGACTGCAGCATTTCACGCCTATGTGCTCGCCGCCTGGCAAGGAGTTGTCCCTGTCGAAGCGCATTTGCGTCTGCGGGAGCGCCACTATGTGATCGACCTAGAAAAGCAATGGCCAACCTTACTGGAGTTGCTGGATAACTGTGAGACTGTCTTAACCTCTAGGGACAAACCAGATGTTTTTATTAGCCGCAGTCGCTGTGATATGTGCGTCTGGCTCAACCACTGCTACGATGTGGCACAAAATCAAAATCATCTTTCTCTATTGCCCGGTGTCACCCTTAATCGCTATCGCCATTTAGAAAAGTTAGGGTTAACCACCGTCGAAACCCTAGCTCGTAATCAGCCCGCTACCCTAGCCCAAGCCTCAGGATTTGAGTTAAAGGTGGCAGAAAAACTGGTACATCAGGCCCAGGCAAAACTGTCTGGAGCTGCGATCGCACGTACCGATGCCAACAATAACTTTACTCTGACTCCCAGCGAACTTCCCAGTGCACCTATTGAGCTATATTTCGACATTGAGGCAGCTCCAGACAAGGATCTGGTATATCTCCATGGGATTTTAGTCGTCAATACCCAAACCCAGAGCGAAACCTTTATTCCTTTAGTTGCTCGGGAACCGGAAAGCGAAGCCAGAGCCTGGCATCAGTTTCAACATGTAATTGCTCACTATCCAGAATCACCGATCTATCATTTTTGCCCCTACGAAGCCCAAACTGTCAGACGATTAGCAGAGCGATACGGCTCCATCGTCGACATTGATGAGCTGCTCACTCGATTTGTGGATATTCATAAACGCATTGTTGATGCGGTGACTCTGCCCATCGAAAGCTACGCGCTAAAACATATTGCTCGATGGATCGGCTTTGAATGGAGAGACAGTAGCGCTAATGGAGCGCAATCTATTTGCTGGTATGACAATTGGCTCGCTAGTCAGGATGAGCAGTATTTGAATGATATTTTGAAATATAACGAAGACGATTGTCGTGCAACATTTTGGGTCAAACGCTGGTTAGCCAATTTTGCCGCCCCCCTCTGGGAAAATGACGCAGAAGCTGGATAGCTATTGGGTTTAAGACAAAATTACCTCCGCCTCTAGCATCGAAAAAAGTTTGGCTCACTGTTTGACAAAGTAGCCATTCATAAGCAAAATAGAGATCGCCCTCAAGGGCCTGTAGTTCAATTGGTTAGAGCACCGCCCTGTCACGGCGGAAGTTGCGGGTTCGAATCCCGTCAGGCCCGTTTAAGTTTCACATAACATCGCGAACCCGAATCTTTGTCAGCACAGCTGATGTTGTGCGTCATCGCTATCGCGACGGCTGAACCTACAAATCTCGTCTGGTCCATTTTTAATTTATCTTAAGCAAAAGGCTAGTTACTGCAGGCAAAAGGGTTCTGGCGCCTCGCTCTATAAAAGCTCTAAAGGATTGTGAGCAAAAGGCTGACAACAATTAGCCCTGCAAACAGCAGCCAACCTGTATGCTTGCGCCACCACGGAATCGTGTAAATCTCGGATTTGGGTGGATTACTGACTATTTCAATATTTTGATAAAGCGTACAGGTGGTCGCCTGGGGACGCTGGGGAAATGTGCATGTGTCGTCTAAGTGATAGGTGCAGCTCTCACATAGATAGGTTCCTGATGGGGAACGATGGAGGTCAATGCCTGGATGTCCATGGGCTTTTAGCTCTAGCCCGCAGCTAGAACAGGTCACTGTAGTATCTGAAATCGTTTGATGACAGCGAGGGCAGCTTGGCATGGTTTTTCTATGACACTAAAGCGGTTGCGCCACTAGTTTGCAGGCACATTAAACTCTTTTGATTCAAGCAGATCGTAGCCAAAACCAAGGGCCGTATCAAAGCGCTGATTAATCTGCTCTAGGTCTTCTTCAGGAATAGCTTTCCACTGCTCACGAGTAGCCCATGAAATCACAAAGATCACTTCATCATCGTGGTTTGGGTCTAGCCATGTAGCCTTATCTAAAAATCCAGGATAGGTCGCCAGAGCAGGTGTCCAAATTTCATTGTCAATCGCTATGTAGCGATCGCGCTGAGCAGCATCTACTCTGAATTTTAGCCATTCAACTACCATAGACGGCTGAGAATTAAGGGGTGCGGCTGCATGAACAGGATTACTGGCCCAGACAAGCACTATCCACACAGCAATCAAACACCATAAAAGTCGTCGAACCATACGGTTAACCGCCCGTCGAATACGTCGATAGTTTGCCAGAATAAGCTTAGGTAAATGGGAACCCCATCCAAGCATTGTAGTTTTTTTACAGATGAAACCCTAACGTTTCCGACTACAGTCAGTTTAGTCGTTTCACCTTTCACCCCCCCTTAAAGTAAGCTATGGACTCATCCAATTTATTCCGACAGCTTTTAATGTTGGGCATTGGTACCACATCGCTGGTGGCCGAACAACTGCGGCAAGTCAGCGAAGAGTGGGTGAAAGATGGCAAACTCAATCCTGAACAAGCCAAGGGATTCGTCGATGACTTTATGGCGCAGTTTAATATTGATCAAGCGGCTATAGACGAACAGCTCCAGCGTCAAATTCGCAACATCATGCAAGACTTGGGCGTTCCTAGACAAAGTGAAATGGATGAGCTGCGCGGCCGCTTAGATCGACTGGAGCGTCAGCTACGGAATTTAGAAAATAAACAGTGGCGCTAGACAGCATTGTTTAAGTGTTATCTGTGACTTATGACTTGTACCAGCCTGAAATGTGACATGAAGGTACCTAATTTTTAGGGTTCGTACCGTACAATTTGGATGCAGGTTGCGCGCTAATGCAAGCGCTATCGCACTGGGAGAACAAACTGTGAAAGAAGTTTTGATTAGTTTGGGGGTTTTCACCATTTGCTGTGTAGTGGCACTCGCTACCCAGCTAAGGGGCGATGAAGCTGTTGCCAGCAATTTGAGCGATGTAGCGACTAGCGAAACCGTCAAGTCCACACTCGTAGCTCAAGCAGCATCCGATCCATCCCCTGGGGAAACTACCGAGGAACCAACTACTGATATGGCCGAAGAAAATATGACGACCACAGACTCTGGCCTAATGTATGAAGACATTGAGGTTGGAACAGGGGCTCTACCTACTGAGGGTCAAGCAGTAACGGTACACTACACGGGTACCTTGGAAAACGGCGAAAAGTTTGATAGCAGCCGCGATCGCAACCGCCCCTTTTCCTTTACCATCGGCGTTGGTCAGGTCATTAAAGGATGGGATGAAGGCGTTGCCACCATGCGTGTTGGCGGTCGTCGTAAGCTAGTTATTCCACCCGACCTGGGCTACGGTACTCGCGGTGCTGGTGGAGTTATTCCACCAAACGCTACTCTTATTTTTGATGTAGAGCTAATTCGTGTAGGCGGCTAGTCGTTATTACGCGTATAGACCAGATAAAGAACCCCACGCCCTCAATAGGCGTGGGGTTCTTTTATGTATGGCTACATGCAGACATTGGGGCTCAGCAACATCACTCAAGTAACCTACTCGACATACTGATGAAAACAGCTGCTGCTGTCTGATGCGCCTATAGGGCAAAGTTGTTGATCTCGCGATCGCACATAGCCTCCAGGGCTAACCGACACTCTCAGCTGATCGTTAACGGGGTCATAGATAGGTTGAGTAAATTCGCCAGAATAAACGGTTCCACGCCCTCGATAGACTTGATGACACCAGCCTCGGAGGGTACACTCACTCACCATCACTTCACCATAATTATCGTCTGGGCGAAAAGCAACGTAGGCTGTGCGATAGGTTTTACCCCAGGACTCAACGGTCAGTGCATGGCGATAGCTATAGCTATTGAGAAATGCTGGTGCGAGCGCAATGGAGGTAGCCACCCAGAACACGCTAAAGCACGTTAGATAGGCCGCAACACGTCTTGCCCGTCGCCAGGGCCGTAGAAAACTGATGAGTAAGAGTAATAAAATTGCGATCGCAACAATCCACCAGCCCTGCACAATCCCTAGCAACATTACAAATCCTACGTAGGGAAATGCCATATCATAGGCAGCAGCAGGCCAATGGGCTCCTGGTAGCAAACCTTGGGTAAACGGCAAATAAAGTCCCCAACCATACATGCCCAATAAGAGCACCATGATTCCGTATAGACGCAGCCATCGGTTCGAGAGAAATTTCTCCAACCAATTAAACAACTTATGCCAGACAAGTACATTTAAAGGCAGAGACATAATAATTCAAACTCCCTTTCAAATGACTATTTCACGATGACCTCAAACCCCTGATTCTTGATAGACTCCAGCGTCTTATCTGGCGGTAAAATCTCAGTGGACTTTTGATTGATGGCCTCTAGCAGTTCTTGCTTATTCTCTTTGATATTTTCTCCTTGAATATTCACACGATAGCGAATGGGAGAGAGAAAACTTTGAATGCCTAATGCCCTACACTGCATGTGAAGTTTACTCAGCGCCACGTGGGGGTCAAAGGCTGTATGGGGGTCGTCATACAGCGTCTCTAGATATCCCGTGAATCCTAAAAATGCGATGCGATAAATCATTTCTTGGGTAAATTTACCTTGAAAATATCCCCCATGCACATCGCGCTTTCCTAACGCACCGTCAATTATCAACAACAGATAATCCCACCAATTCAGCGCCTTTCTACGGTTCGCTCGAGTTAGCAAGCCCTGGGTAACCTGACTTGTGCGCCCATCTTTAACAGAGAAGGTCACGTCTTTGTAGTCAGTACAGTCAAAGTAGGTGAAAAAATCAGCAATTGTAATCTTGGGATCTTTTTTAGGCTGAGAGATTTGAGTTTGACTGGGCTGTCTTTCCTCTTGTGCCATCTGAGCGAGGGTGTTGTAGCCTTTCTTTTTACACCAGCTATAGGTTAAGAATAGGTGCTCCATCACTTTATAAGGATTACGAGCAACCGCATCTGCTAAAGATGTTCCCTGAAAAAAGTGTTCATCTAACGCCGATAAGTTGACAATGCCGTAGTCCTTATCATCGTTGTAAGTTGTTTTAAGAGATACATTACCAAGACGATAGCCCATGGCTTCTGTACTGCTTGGAAACGTAAAATAATTTGCTGTGGCGGATGCAACTCGCAAAGCTAAATCCCCTTCATTGCTAAATAGATAAGACTCAGCAAACCGCCGCAGAGAAGACGAAAGAAAATTGGCGCGGCTGGACACAATGGTCAAAATGGGAATATCGGGAGACGTTAAGATCAACCGCTCTAGCCGAAATACAGAACCGACGTCTGCCGGAGGCTTATTGCTAATGGAGCGAGAATCAAACACATCGGACAGAATCCGAACCACATTCGTGACCACAAAGCCCCCCATACTGTGGCCTAAGAAAGAGAGCTTTACTTTACGCTGAGTGTGTTGCCAGAATTTAGCCGCTTCCTCATGGGCATTTTCTTGACCAGGGTTTTGCCGCCGGATATCAGCCGCCTTGAGATTTACCAGGGCCTGGTCAACTTGGCGCAGCAATTCAACGAGATCTAAGACACCAAAGTTTTGAGCACGGTAGCGATCGCGAAAATAAACCACCATCCGCAAAATAACGAGCGTTACAATGATGGCAGATAGGCCCAAAAGCACAACCAAAAGGAATGCTACGGCAAAACCTGCGACCGTTGCCCGAAACTTTGTCAGTTCTAAGATTAGTAAAACCAGCGCACCACCAAACCCCAGAAACATCAAGTCGCGAGGCAATGGAGGTAACGCTTTACAGGCTTCCCCTAAACGCTGAAACTCAATATTTTCTGATGGCCAGCGATAGCCGATAAATATTTGATTACCCTGACGTGGAATCACTCCATCATGTCGGTTAATATACTGAAAAATATTTTTGTACCAGTCCCGAACAGAGCTACGACCACTGTTGTATCCATGAACAGTAATCATCAGTTCAGGCTCTGGAGCATTCTCTCCGTTATTGATACAGATATCGTAGAGATAGCGAGCGATTTCTTGTACTCCCCGCGCTGCCGCCTGTATCTCTGATTCCTGCATTTCTTTAGCATTTTCAATATTCGGGGGGGCACTACTCATGACAAAGTAGCCAGGAATTGGAGCCTGCTCACCCTCAGGGGTACCAACCTGAACAAGCCTCACTTGAGCAGCATCTTGACCCGCATCAATATCATGATCCACATAGGCATCATGCGCTTTCGAAAGCGCATCTCGAAAGACAAACTTTCGTAGGATCACTGGCAGCGGTTTAGATTCCATAATGTCCCCCTGATCGGTTCATCCAGATGATTTTTCAACCCTCCACAGTTTTTGTATGGAACTAGCTGGCTTTTGTGGAGAGGGATTGACAGCCGAAGATTAATGACTGTCTTGGCTCAGACAGCTAATCTGAGCTACACATTCCATTTGATATTTTCCGTAGTTCCATCAGCTAGAAAAATGTGCACTTTTCTAGCTGTACAGCCCTACTGAATCCAAATTTCGTAGACTGACAGCAAAATCTCAACCACAATCAGAATCACGATATACCACTCCACCCGATGACTACTGTCCTGCTGCAGAATACCCAGGGCGGTCTCAACGCTACGAGAAATCAGAGTTAGCTTTTGCTCCAAAATCAGCAACCGCTCTCGTAGCTCATACTCATCTTCTAAACGTAGATAGAGACGATTTAAATCTGGAAAATCCCAAATTGGGTCGGGCTTATCCCCTACTTCTACAATGCCTAGCATTTTTTGCTGAATCAGCAATGTCCCACCGATGTAACGCAGTAGCTCTTTTTCTTTAGGGGGTCGTTCTTTAGGGTTTTGAATGGCTGTTGTAAATGGCTTAATCTGCTCAAATAATTCCAGTACTTTCTGTTCGTAGTAATCTAGCACTACACTTTTTGCCAAAGCTTCTGCCACAATCTGCAGCCGCTCAGCACTGCAGTCTTTGAGCCAAAGTGTATTCTGATCTAAACGCTCCTTTGTTTGCAGATGAAACGCTAGCAGCAGTTCTTCAAAAACAGCCTCGCCTGATGGCTCTTTAATAAATGGTTTGAGCGAACTTAAATAGTCAGTTTCCTCAGCTGAATCTAGATTAAAGACCACCACTACCCCGTACCGCAGCAGCACAGCACAGCCTGATTTTCCCGCCCTGACAATCAACGGATTAGTAGATAGAGCCTCCGTTGTCTCTAAGCTTTTTAGAATGAGTCGCCCACCTAATAAATGAGCCCGAGCCACGATGCGGTCTTCTGCCGACCACCCCAAGGGCACAGGGGACATCTGCGGCATCGAGTCTTGTGAACTACTAGAATCAGTCGCGGGTGAACTCAAAGAAACCATATAAGAGCAGAGCAGTGAATAGTAAATGCATGCCTCTATAATATGGTCGCCTTAATAGGGTCCAAACATAAAGTTAGCTGGAGCAGAAGGCTCATTAATGTAGAAAAAATCATGGATCAGCGTCAGTATCTCATCCTGGTTCAGCATGCCATCTTGGTTAACATCCAAATTAAGAAATATTGATGATGCATAGATCGGCAACACATTGAAGAGCGAGAGTACACTGATCCATTCCTGTTCGGTGATTTTTCCATCGCCGTCTTGATCAAAGGTATCAAACAGCAACCTGACTAACGCAATCACTCGGCTGGCATATTGCTTGATATCGTTCAGAATCTGCTCGTAGTAAGCGAGCCACTCACCCAGTGTGATACGGGCATCACAGTTTTGATCGGCAGCCTCACACAAGCACACCCAGTCTTGCTGTAGATGGGCCAAAATTTGATCATGCTGCTGATGCGATGCTCTCAGCCCTTGTCGCAGACTGGCGAGACGCATCGCTAGTGCAATAAAATCCTGATGGACTAATACACCGTCATTATTGGTATCGTACAAGCGAAATAATTTAGTCAGCTTGCGTGTCTGGATATCCGTCAGCATTGGCAGTTGGGCAGTGGTCAGATGATTCTATACGCTGGAGCTGTATTTGTGGATTTTCCTGGATATCTTAGCGATCGCACCTCAGTAAGCAGCTTAAGATTAATCAGGAATCCTAACGGGTCAACTGCCCTATGACTGCATCTAAAGCCACTGCCAGCAAACGTTCTGACCCCACCGCCAAAGATATGGGCATTCCAGAACGGCTGCTTAAGCATACGGTGCGGTACACCGACTACAGCGAGGTCAACCGAGACGACCTGACGCCGATGATGCGTCACTATGCTGAGATGAAAGATGCGTATCCCTATGCGCTATTGTTCTATCGAGTTGGGGACTTTTTTGAAACCTTTTTTCAGGATGCGATCGCAATTGCTCGCGAACTTGAACTGGTGCTGACGAGTAAAGATGCTGGTAAAGCTATCGGTAAAGTTCCCCTTGCTGGCATCCCGCATCATGCCCTTGATCGCTACTGTGCCCTGCTCGTGGAAAAAGGGTTTGCGATCGCAATTTGTGACCAGGTAGAAGATCCGGCCCAGGCTCAAGGCTTAGTTAAGCGAGAAGTCACCCGCGTTATTACCCCCGGCACCATTCTCGAAGAGGGAATGCTGACAGCCAAACGCAACAACTTTTTAGCAGCTCTGGTTATCGCTGAACAACACTGGGGCCTAGCGCACGCGGATGTCTCTACAGGAGAGTTTTTTACCACCCAGGGCACCGATATTGACCAGCTCGCTCAAGAATTAATGCGGCTGCAGCCCGCCGAAGTGTTGGTGCCCACCAATGCAGCTGATTTAGGCGCTCTACTGCGTCCGGGAGAGACCTCAGATAAATTACCAGACGGGCTCCCGGCTCAATTTTGTTATACCTTTCGTGCTCAAACCGCCTTTACCCACGCCGAAGCGAAACAAAACCTACTGCAAAGTTATCGCGTTCGTTCTTTAGAAGGTTTTGGTTGTGAACATTTGCCCTTAGCAGTGAGAGCGGCAGGCGGGCTATTGCACTATCTTGAAGACACTCAAAAAGAGAGTTTGGCACCGCTGCAGCCATTATCCACATACACCACAACAGAATTTCTCGTTATCGACAATCAAACCCGGCGCAATCTAGAGATTACCCAAACAGTACGGGACGGCATTTTTCACGGGTCATTGCTGTGGGCTTTAGATAAAACCACCACTGCCATGGGTAGCCGTGCCCTACGAAGATGGCTGTTACAGCCGTTGCTTAGCATTGAGAAGATTCAGGCACGCCAAGAAACCATTCGTGAACTTGTCGATAACGGCACTCTGCGCCAGCAGCTGCAGCTGATCTTGAAGCAGATTTATGACCTCGAACGTTTGGCCGGTCGGGCTGGTTCAGGCACGGCCAACGGTCGCGATCTGGTAGCCATGGCCGAGTCCTTTGAAAAACTGCCAGATCTGGCTGCACTGATGGCTCATGCCCAGTCGCCTCATCTAGCTGCCCTGCAGGTTGTCCCACCAGAATTGGAGCAGCTGGGTCGAAAACTAAAAGCGCATCTGGTGGATAGCCCGCCTCTATATCTCACTGACGGGGGCCTAATCCGCGAGGGCGTTAACGCTCACCTCGACGGTCTAAGAGACCAAGTCAGCAGCGATCAGCGCTGGATTGCCAGTCTAGAAGTGACCGAACGAGAACGCACGCGCATATCAAGCCTTAAGGTGGGGTTTAATAAAGCCTTTGGCTACTACCTTAGTATCTCGCGAGCGAAAAGCAGTCAGGCCCCTGAAGACTACATTCGCAAACAAACCCTAACAAACGAAGAACGCTACATCACACCCGAACTTAAAGAGCGAGAAGCTCGTATTCTCAATGCGAAAGATGAAATCAATCAGATTGAGTATGAGATTTTTCTAAGGCTGCGCGAAGAAGTTGGTCAGTATGCTGAGCTAATCCGCAAGGTGGCCGTGAACGTGGCTGCAGCAGATGTGCTGTGCGGTTTGGCAGAACTGGCAATTTATCAAGGCTACTGCTGTCCTGAGATTGTCAAGAGTCGGACCTTGGCCATTGAAGCAGGGCGTCATCCGGTAGTGGAACAATCGCTGCCTGCAGGGTTCTTTGTGCCAAATTCGACCGGGCTGGGCTCACCGGTTAGGTCGGTAGACAGCGCCCGTCCTACTCAAAACTCACCGGATTTAATTATTTTGACTGGGCCAAATGCCAGTGGAAAAAGCTGCTATTTGCGTCAGGTAGGTTTAATCCAGCTGATGGCTCAAGTGGGAAGTTTTGTGCCGGCAACAAGTGCGGTCTTAGGAGTGTGCGATCGCATCTTTACTCGTGTCGGCGCTGTGGATGACTTAGCCACTGGTCAGTCCACATTCATGGTGGAAATGAATGAAACCGCCAATATTCTCAATCACGCCACACCCACATCCTTAGTGCTATTAGACGAGATTGGTCGAGGCACTGCAACATTTGATGGCCTTTCCATTGCCTGGGCTGTTGCTGAACATCTCGCCAGTGATATCCGAGCCCGTACAATTTTTGCCACCCACTACCACGAGCTTAATGAGCTGGCTTCGCTATTAAAAAACGTAGCGAACTTTCAGGTAACCGTTAAAGAAATGCCAGACCAGATTATTTTCTTACACCAGGTGCAGCCAGGCGGAGCCGATCGCTCCTATGGCATCGAGGCGGGTCGTCTAGCAGGCTTACCCCCCAGCGTTATCAAGCGTGCCCAACAGGTGATGGGGCAAATCGAAAAACACAGCAAAATTGCAGTTGGTCTACGTAAAGGTAGTCCCAGCAAACCATCAAAAAAATTAAAAGTTCAAGAAAGCAACCCTGACTCACAGCTTGACATCTTTGGGTGACAGCATTGTCTGTAGCGCCCTGATATAGCGTCACCCCAAACACAATGATAGACACGTTCAATGGAACGTCTCTATCTTTGTGTTTGGAACGTCTGTACACTGACTAATCAACCAGCTGAATCTTGCCCATACTCAGCTCATCAAAAATATGATGGACTTGTTCGCGCTGTTTAGGGGTCAAATCAACAATAGATAGCAGAAAGGAGGATAGTCTGACATGGTCTTTTCTCGTCAATTTATGAGTATTCCACACCTGCTTCAAAATAGTCTCTGGTGTACTTTCTGGTTTTCTAGCGGCAACCATAGGAATGCTTTTGCGTTAACTGTTAGGGAACAACTTTTCTGTACTGCCATGATGCCTAGTGTTTTGTGATATTGGTCGCGCAAATGCGCGTAAATTACTCATCAAAACTATGAATTGTTCGTGAGTAAGCAACGTATAATCACTAACACTGAGCATACTGATACTTACAGTACTGCTTAATCGTTCCAGGAAAAGTTCCCGCTAGTTAGTAAAGAATCAGACAATAGTAAGAGATAGCAGCAGCAGTATGTGGAATTCGCAGTGGGAAGACTTACACAATCTTCACAGTATCCGAATTGTTATTACGCAAAATTCATCTCCCGTCTCTTACTCAGCAGTCATCCATTCTTGGCAACAAGACATTACCTTCCGAAACTTTTTTATTGATCTTTTAGCGGCTTCTCCTTTTTCTGCCTTTCGTTGGGAAACACCTGCAGTAACAACGGCAACCCTCGATCAACCGTTTGAATGTGTCCTGATAGATAGTCCAAGCCTGGTACAACCTCCCGATCAACATACATTTGCCCCTTATTTAAACTCCACTCCACTCGCTACCAGTTTTTTGAATTTGGGTAGAGATGCCATTCTTGTTGTTCCCCGCCCCATAGAGACCGACTGTGATTACAGCCATCTAGGCGCATTTATTCATACTGCGCCACGGGCTCAGCAACATGCTTTGTGGACCCTAGTTGGTACAGCTATGGCCCAACGTATTAGTGATAAACCCGTGTGGCTGAGCACGGCTGGTGCTGGTGTAGCTTGGCTTCACGTACGGCTTGATGATCATCCTAAGTACTATCGTTACGCTCCATACCGAAGACCGTATAGATAGCAACAGCTACAGACTTCTCGCTACCCTGTTTGCAGGAGAACACCATGCCATGAATCACAACATCAGATTAGCGTCTACGGACGACATCCAACAGCTTTTACCCTTGATTAAAGACTTCCACACCTTTGAAGATATTCAAATATCAGACGAGCAACGGAAACAGGCTATTAATGATTTACTATCTGACCCATCACTCGGTGGAATTTGGCTCATCCTTGCAGACACAACAGTTGCTGGCTACATTGCCCTCACCTTTGGATACAGTATCGAATTTGGGGGTAAAGATGCCTTTATTGATGAACTATACATCCGACCTGAGTTACAGGGGCTGGGGCTGGGGAAACAGACACTAATCAAGATTCAGCAAGAGGCAAAAGCGCAGACTATTCAGGCTATGCATTTAGAGGTCGCTCGACAAAATACAAAAGCTCAGAAACTTTATGCTCACGCCAACTTTCTACCTCGTAAGAAGTATATGCTGATGTCAGTATCTCTCAAGTCATAACGTCCAACGCTCTCCTATCAACAATCAACATGAGTAATGCAATCGATATTTACTTTCTTCGAGAAGATACTTATTGAAGTCCTCCCTTGGCCCGTTTTCCTATTTCAAAAGAGAGGAAAGATAGTCAAGGGAGGTTGTATTAGGACTAGAAAAGTTTTTCTTTTTAATTAAGGTCACACGATCTAAGCAGCTTCAGCTGAGGGCTTAATCAATGGCACCAACCAAACGGTGACCACATGAGACAACAAACCCATCGGACCAGCAAATAGACATAGCGCCAGGGAGTGACGCGTAAATAGCTGTTTCTCTTGCCCCTGTAAATAAATCCAGCGCCCTACAAACAAATCCATGACTAAAAAGTGCACCCAACCTGTAGTCATAACTTTTTCATCAGAAAATAGATTGGCCAAAACCGCTAGGGTTGGGTTTGCGAAGTCTTCTAATTTTTCAGGATCAAGACTAGCCGCAAAGCAATAAACATAGAGCGCCGCCAAAACGACAAACGGAATATAAGACGCCATAATTTTGCGAGTTACTTCCCAGTTAGGTAAAAGCACCATCAAGGCCCAAAAGGGCAGTACGAACAAATTACCAAAGTTAAAAATATATTCAAATACCATCGCCCACTCACCAATCAAACGACACTGGAGTTATTGTAAGACGATGGTATTTGAAAAGGTATGGTCTATGCACCCCAGGCTGGGCCTATCTGAAATGCGTCAGATTTACTATGCCCTTTGAGGCTCAACCTGTAAGAGTTCAATAACTATACAACCTGAGACAGACCCACTAAAGCTGCATCACTCAGCAAGTCGCCGCCCTCCTGGTCGTACAGTCTAGCAACCGCTCCGGTGTATCCAGCATTGAAGTCTAGGGCAACTTCATTGGCAATAAAATCGGTGCGATCATCAATGTAAGCATTATCACTAGGCGAGCTAGGTCCCCCGACCAAAGCTCCATAGATGACATTTTGATTTGGAGCAGGGTCGTTAATATCGGTCGTACCTGAAGCTGCCCGATGGTGAGCAAACTCAGGAGAGTTGTTACCAATACCAACAACATAGCTTTGTTGCGCTGGGTTGTCACCCAGAATATAGTCGATTTGCCGACGAGAAAACTCATCATATTTTCCCCCGGCATCGTTGACTGTGTCACTATAGACTCCGGCTAGAAAAGCAGTGTTAGCGCTGTAGCGTAGTGACCCCCAACGGTCTAACCAGGCTAAGCCACCCTCGGTAGTTTGAATGCCACCCATCGCCCAATGATCGAGCCAGCGTTCTACATCGTTACGATATCGCTGTTCTCCTGTAGCTTGAGATAACAAAACTCCTGTGCCATGAGATTTGTTATCCCAGTTATGGGTCCAGTTAATATCTAGCCCAGAATAATTTTGTTGGGCCTGAGTTAGATACTGTTGTTCTCCTGTAGCTCGATACAGCCACGCGGCTCCCCAGGCTAATTCATCAGTGTAGCCACTCCAAGAGTTGTAGAAGGTTTGAGCTTCAGGAATACTATCTGAATATCGACCACGATAACTGTCAGCAAATGCATAAAGCTGTTTTGCATTATCTAGTAGCTCATCTGCATAGGCTGCATCTGTAGAACGGAAGAGAATAGAGGCCGCCGCCAGAGTTGCCGCTGTCTCAGCCGCCAGGTCTGACCCCGGGTTATCTGGGTCAATACTGTAGGCAGGACGTGACATCGTCATATCCTCAGGTCGTCCCCAGTACTGGTGGTCTATCGTAGCATCACCCACTTGACCATATAGGGCTTGCGTTGTTTGACCATCACTAACATGGGCTCTGAGTAAATAATCAGTTCCCCACCGAAGAGTATCCATTAATTCATCGAACTGACCGCTAGATTGATAGGCTCCTCTGTATTCCACACCTCCCCAAGCTAAGAGGGTCAGGCTGGATGCCATAGGAAAGCCAAACTTTACATGGTCACCAGCATCGTAATAGCCACCGGTCAGATCAAGTCCAACATCAGCACCATCGTTTAGAGCAGAGTCACCGCGCCAGGCAATACGATTATTGCTTGGCAAATCTCCAGAACGTTGGGCTTCATAAAACAACAGTGAGGCTTGCAACGCTGCACCATAAACTGGGGAAGAGCCCTCAAGAATGATTGGTGCACCAGCTGCTATCTCACCAGAAGTCTCTTTAGGAGGCTGTGGCGTGGGATTGTCACTACCACCGGCCTCTTCTCCAGGTGATGGAGATTCAACATTCTCTGGTGGTGTCACAGGGGTCTCTCCATTAGGCGGAGAGACCGACACTGGAGTATAGGGCGCAGGTTCTGAAATAACTTCAATTTGGTGACTCTCAGAGGTTGCATTGTTACCAACAAAACCAAACTGAGTGCTCTCACCAGGATTTAGGCGAGAGTTCCAGCTTGCGGCCTTAATTGTATAGCGGTTACCGTCACGCTCAAGGATTTCTGCATCCCAGAGATTTTCTATATCAAAGGTAGTTTCAATAGTGAGAACCCAGTCATTAACGGCTGTAGATTCATCATTAGTAATACGAATGGAACCCACCAAACCACTTCCCCAATCTTGGGAAATTTCAAGTCTAGTTTGCATCATGTTTAGAGGCGTTTCAAAAACGGAATCTACTAGAAAGAAAAAACTTAGATGGTAGTTGCTGAGATGCCTGTGGCATCTTTTCCCCGTTTTTTGAATGTGCACCCAAACACAAGCCTTCGACCTTAGTATAGAGCGAGCCTAGTGGAATTGTGGGCTCTCATCGACACAAATCCTTTAATTAAGTGTGGAAAATATTAGGAAACAAACGTGATAATCCTGCAGTGGGAACCTTCTAAAACCCCATTCGTAGGTGTATTTCAAGCTGTCATTAACGCTTGGAACATTTAAGCTTGCTGCGGTTCGTCAACGATTTTATTTTGCTTAGGGTTTGTTTTTGACTCAACATCTGTCAGGCTGTAACAGCGCCCGTATCAGATTTAGATAAAATGTCAATGGATGTGGAATCGGCTCCAAGCTTTGATGAGCTGTCATTGAGTGAGTCGGTAATCAAAGCTTTGGAGGAGTTAGGCTACGAGAGCCCGACTCCAATTCAAGCACAAACAATTCCCCATGTATTGGCTGGTGCCGACATTATTGGGCAGGCTCAAACAGGCACTGGTAAAACAGCAGCCTTTGCACTTCCGCTACTTTCTCGTGTCGACATCAGCCAGCGTTTGCCGCATACCCTTGTGCTGACGCCCACCCGAGAGCTGGCAATCCAAGTAGCTGAGGCGTTTCAGAGCTATGCATCCCACATGAAGGGATTTCATGTTCTGCCGCTCTATGGTGGGCAAAGCTACAATATCCAGTTCCGCCAGCTAGAACGGTCAGTACATATCGTAGTGGGCACGCCTGGCCGAGTCATGGATCACATGAAGCGAGGCACGCTCGACCTCAGCGCCCTAGAGTGCCTAGTACTTGATGAAGCGGATGAAATGCTGCGCATGGGCTTTATTGATGACGTGGAGTGGGTGCTAGAAAAAACCCCCGATTCACGGCAGGTAGCCCTATTTTCTGCAACCTTACCTAAGGAAATTCGCCGGATTGCTCAGAAACATCTGAATAATCCAACGGAAGTTCTGATTAAATCCAAAACTTCCACAGCGGATACGATCCGACAGCGATATTGGATGGTCAGCGGCTATCACAAACTGGATGCGCTGACTCGCATTCTAGAAACGGAAACCTTTGACGGCATGATCGTCTTTGTCAGAACTCGTCTGGCTACAGTGGAGCTAGCAGAGAAATTGGAAGCGCGTGGCTATGAAACCGCACCTTTGAGTGGAGATATCTCTCAGATTCAGCGAGAACGAACTGTCGAGCAGCTTAAATCTGGCAAGCTGGATATTGTTGTCGCAACGGACGTAGCTGCTCGTGGGCTGGATGTGGAGAGAATCAGCCACGTCATTAATTATGATATGCCCTACGATACTGAGACTTACGTACACCGTGTGGGTCGCACTGGGCGTGCCGGGCGTAATGGTGAAGCTATCTTGTTTGTAGCACCACGAGAGCGACGATTGCTCTATGCCATTGAACGGGCGACGAAGCAAAAAATTTCTAAAATGGAGCTGCCCACGACCGAAATGGTCAATGATAAGCGCATTGCACGCTTTAAGCAGCAAATTACTGACACCATTGCTGAGGAAAATTTAGAGTTTTTTACAACTCTGATAGAACAGTATGAGCAGGAGCATAATGTGCCTGCCATGGAGATTGCAGCTGCCCTAGCAAAATTGGTTCAGGGTGAGGAGCCACTGCTGTTAGTTGAACGTAAGCGATCGCAACCTGACCGTAGAGAACGTCCACAGCGACGTGAACGCAAGGCATCTCCCCCAGAGCAGGGAATGGGACGCTACCGCATTGAGGTGGGCCATCGTCATCGGGTCAAACCAGGCCACATTGTTGGCGCGATCGCAAATGAAAGTGGGTTGGAAAGCCGCTATATTGGCCGGATCAATATCTACGACAGCCATAGCACAGTGGATTTGCCAGAGGGGATGCCTAAAGAAATGATGCGACACCTGAAAAAGGTCTCGATTGCAGGTCAACCTCTACGCATCAAACGCATGGAAAATGATGATGCAACCGGCAAGGGCGGCGGTAAACGCAGACGCCCTAAAACCAGACCAAAGGAACGTTAATTGCACATTTGGGGTGTTCTACTACTTAGCATTCCCCTAAGTACCAAACCGTTTCTGATATTCACTCTCGGTCAAGATGTCCTCTGAATGCTCAACGCGATCTAGAAACACCTTGCCCTGCAGGTGGTCGTACTCGTGCTGAAAAATTCGAGCCACAAAATCTTGGAGATATTGTCGGCATTCACGCCCGTTGCGATCAACATAGGCAACTTCGACCGCGCGGTAGCGGGGTACTAACCCTCGTTTGCCTGGCACACTGAGACAGCCTTCCCAACCTTTGACCATATCGTCACTGTGGCTCAAGATCTGCGGGTTGAGCATGGCTGTGGGCTCCATGTATGGAGCCTGAGGATAGCGTGGATTGGGGCGTGATGCCACGATAAATAACTGTACCCCTTCAGCAACTTGAGGTGCCGCGATACCAACACCGTTTTTAGCCGCTGCTGTCGCCAGCAAATCATCGATTAGCTGCTGTAGGGTGGGCTCTGTAATATCACCAATAGGCTGAGCTTGCGATCGCAGGCGATTGTCCCCTAACTCGATAACCGTTCGAATATGCCCCATAGAATTACCGTCGCTGCTGGGGCAGCGCCTCAGTTTCTAGATCTAAGGAAAGGGCGCGACCACCGCGGTCAACCTCTAGTGCAATTGACTGACCGATCCCCAAATCCTGAACAATTCGCTGTACCTGCTCAGCATCCGTAATTGCACTACCGTTCATAGATACAATCACATCGCCTACATCTAGACCTGCATCAGCTGCAGGAGAATTACGCATTAGCCCCAGAATGATTACCCCGGTATCCGTCGATAAGCGAAGATCGCTGCGCGGATCTCCATTTATCTGTTGACGCAGATCAGCCGTTAGCGTTCTCATTTGAATACCTAGATAGGCATGATCCACCCGCCCCTTTTGGATAAGTTCTTGGGCTAGACGCTGGGCAGAATTAATCGGAATTGCAAACCCTAGCCCCTGGGCACCCCCAATAATGGCTGTATTAATACCAATGACTTCACCGCGCTCATTCAGCAACGGCCCGCCCGAATTCCCTGGATTAATGGCAGCATCCGTTTGGATAAACTGCACCCGTTTATCTGGTACACGAATCTGAGCACTGGTGCGACCAGTGGCGCTGACAATACCGGCGGTGACTGTGTTGTCTAAACCAAGGGGATTACCAATTGCGATCGCCCATTCCCCTGGTCGTAGCTCTTCAGAATTTCCTAGGGTTACGGTTGGTAAATCCTGGGCTTGGACTTGAATCACAGCAACATCGGTGAGCGGGTCCTCCCCGACCACTTCTCCGCTAAACTCACGTCCGTCTCTGAGGGTGACGGTCACAGTGTCAGCCCCTTCTACCACATGGGCATTGGTCCAAATTACACCATCTGACTCAACAATAAATCCTGACCCTTGCCCCCGCTCAACTCGAGTGGAAGGCTGTTCCCACATATCCCCAAAAAATTCTCGAAAGAAGGGATCATTAAACGGGCTAGACCGCTGCGCCACTGTGCGGGCAGAATCAATCCGCACCACAGAAGGCCCCACCTGATCGGCCACCGATGCAATAAAGCTGCTGCCTGCCAGCAATCGCCCTGAACCGGTCGCGGGCTCTTGCTGGGCTGTAGTGGGCATTAGTCGAGATGTGGTAAATACTGCCGCTGTTGTACTGCAAGCAGCAATAAAACCATAGAGCACTAACGACTTGGCAAATGAGCGTAGGTTAGACATGGACTTTGACGTAAATGTGTGTGGGTATCGGTCCTTAGGTGAGTTGAAAATTATGTCGGTCGACAAATTACACTACACAGGTCCTTTTTGACACCATCGTGCGATCGCAAATGCTGATAGAGCAGCCTAGAACTAGTACAGGTACTCTCTATCTTCATTATCTATGTAATCAACCTCAACTACATTCAACAATCTAATCTGTGCCAGTTCAGCAACATATCTGTTAGATTTAAGCGTCATATTCTTTAAAGAAGCTTACAACCTATGTACCAGATTCCTCTAATGTGCGTGCTGGATATGTGAGCGACAACAGGTTAGGGTATTAAAGCCCATCAGATTCCTATTACTAAGAAGTTATACCTACGTATTTAGATAAACCTGGTCATGATGTGGACCAAGGTCCATCTTTTTAGGTTTATGTTTGTAAGGAACAACTCGTTGAAGACACCACCCGCTATCACGTCAGGTGTGCATCCCTATCCAGACCATCAAATCATTCTCTGATCCTAGAGTAAGCTGACAGTCTGGTGAGATCGTCGCTCAAACTATTGACACACTGTTTAATAGGTCAGCTTGACCTTACCCATGGGGACTCGGTTAATGTCCAATTTTGCACAATCTATTTACGAAGAGGCCTTGTGTACGGTATCTCCTCATACAAACAGTTGATTGTCAGTTAATCCCCTATTTGGGGCTGCTACATGGCGTGCCAAATTCAACACTCGATCTTGTTGAGTGTTGAATTATTAGAGCCTCGATCCTTATCGTGCTCAGCTTCGAGCATGGTAGAAAATTAATTAACTTATTTGATGCAGAGTGTGCTCACCTTTAGCCGGAGGGTTAGTTGTGGACAAAGTAAATGGTCTTTGGAATGAAGTTCTTGGTAAACTTCAGGACCAACTCAGCGGACCCACGTTTGAAACGTGGATTAAACCAACGCGCCTCCAGAATTTAGCCGATAGTACTCTGACCATTTCAACCCCTAATCCTTTTGCTCGCAATTGGGTGCAGAAGCACTATATTCAGGTTATTTCTGATGTAGCGCAAGAGCTGTTAGGGCACGACATCAATGTAGTTGTCACCGTTAGCGAAATCAGCGATAGCGAGGGACATAAAAATGGAGAGGCTGTCGCTTGGCCCCCACCTCCAACAGCCGAGAGAGCGGCGGCGACCAGTAAATCTAGCCCTCCTGATTTGAATCCAAAGGCCGTCTTTTCACGCTTTGTTGTGGGTTCAAATAACCGTATGGCTCATGCGGCAGCCTTGGCCGTTGCTGAGTCCCCTGGGCGTGAATTTAACCCGTTATTTTTGTGTGGTGGTGTAGGTTTGGGCAAAACGCACCTGATGCAATCGATTGGTCACTACCGTCTAGATATTGATACTTCTGCCCGTATTGCCTACGTTTCCACAGAGCAATTTACGAACGATCTGATTACTGCTATCCGTCGCGATAGCATGCAGCGCTTTCGCGAGCAGTACCGTGAAGTCGACATCATCATGGTGGACGATATTCAGTTTATTGAGGGTAAGGAATATACCCAAGAAGAGTTTTTTCACACGTTTAATACGCTACATGAGGCAGGTAAGCAAATCGTTTTAGCCTCTGACCGCCCACCCAATAAAATTCCTAGGCTTCAGGAAAGATTGTGTTCTCGATTTTCTATGGGACTTATTGCAGATATTCAGCCACCTGATTTTGAAACTAGAATGGCAATTCTGCAGAAAAAAGCTGAATACGAGAATGTCACCTTAAGCCGCGAGGTGACTGAGTACATAGCGGCTGGCTATACGTCTAATATTCGGGAACTAGAAGGTGCCTTGATTAGGGCGATCGCATACACCTCGATCTCAGGGCTACCGATGACTATTGAAAACCTTAAACCGGTCCTTGACGCACCAGCCGGCAAGGTCGATGCATCACCGACTTCGGTCATCGATATCATTTCCGAGGTGTTTAGCGTCTCTGTTGATGATCTCAAAGGCAACTCCCGCAGACGCGAGATTAGTCAGGCCCGTCAAATCGCTATGTATTTAATGCGTCGGCATACGGATCTGAGCTTACCCAAAATAGGCGAAGTATTTGGTGGCAAAGACCACACCACAGTGCTCTACAGCTGTGACAAAATTGCTCAGCTGATTAAAAAAGACCTAAACATGGCGCAAACAGTACGCGAACTTAGCGATCGCATTAGTTTAAGCAGCCGCTCCAGCTAACAAAATTACAATCGGACTAACAGCTATAAAAATGGCTCCTGAATTAATTCAGGAGCCATTTTTATAGCTGTGGAAAATTAGTACTGCAGCTCTACCTAACTAAAAGCAACAAGGATGAATGCCCTGTCAATATTAAGTTTAGTTCCAAATCAAAGATTATTAGCTTGTGGAAAACTCAATTTCAGCTGTGGAAAACGTGGGGATTAGTTGGGGAGAATATCATAGGGGGTGGGGAGAATAATGTAGTTCTTGCTGCGCCTGTGGAAAATGTCCTTAAATATCCACACTTTTTCCACAAGCTAAAAAAGATTTAGAACCCAGTATCTCTGAGAAGTTCAGCTGTGTTTTCCACAGTTTCCACAGGCCCTACTACTACTATTGTTTAAATCTAAATAGAAAGATATAGAGATAGAACAGAGAAAGAAAAATTGCTTAAAGCAAAGGCTTTCCTTCCTTCTGGCAGGGTGTTACGATTGGCCAGCATTCTTGATAGACATATGTCAGCTATGAAGTTCGTGTGCTCCCAGGGGGATCTCAACACACATCTCTCAATCGTCAGCCGGGCCGTTCCTTCTAGACCTAGTAAGCCTGTATTGGCAAACATTCTGGTCAAGGTGGATGAGGAGACACAGCGCATAACCTTGACTAGCTTTGATGAAACTTTGGGGATTCAAACCAGTTTTTCTGCCCATGTTGACAATGGGGGCATTCTGACTGTTCCAGCCAAATTGCTGGGTGATATCGTTTCGAAGCTCCCTCCTGAGGATCTCGATTTTAGTCAGTCAGATACTGAACCAGTAATCACCCTCACCTGTTCAGCCGGAGAGTATCAAGTAAGAGGCATGGAAGCCACAGACTACCCAAATTTACCGCTGGTAGAAGATGGGCAAGTTGCCAATGTCTCAGCTGAGTCTATTTTAGAGGGACTGAAGGGGGCGTTATTTGCCACGAGTTCCGATGAAACTAAGCAAGTTTTAACAGGTGTGCACGTTGTAGCAGAGCCTGAAAATTTGGAATTCGCGGCCACTGATGGACATCGCTTAGCCGTGGTTCAAAGTGTCGATGATTCCGGCGTTGACCTTTCCATTGATGTAACAGTGCCCGGCAAAGCGCTGCGTGAATTAGAGCGTCTGCTGCAGGCCCATCAAGGTACAGAGCCGATTTCACTCAGATTTGACCCAACTCAGGTTGTCTTTGAACTCGGCAATCAGCGGATTACTACACGTCTTTTGGAAGGACAGTATCCCAACTATCGGCAGCTGATTCCCAAACAGTTTGAACGTCAGCTGACGGTAGACCGCAAACAGTTGATGGCTGCCTTAGAACGGATTGGGGTATTAGCCGACCAGCGCAATAATATCGTTAAGCTTTCTATTGGCAGTTCAAAGCAGATATTGGCACTTTCAGTAGAAGCCCAAGAAGTTGGCAGCGGTCGTGAGGAAATGTCTGCTCAAGTGACCGGCGATGACCTCGACATTGCCTTTAATGTAAGGTATTTGCTAGAGGGGCTACGCGCACTGCCCAGTGCTGAAGTACAGCTGCAGTGCAATTCATCAACTAGCCCAGCTATTTTGACTCCCGTCAGTGGACTGCAAATGACCTATTTAGTGATGCCTGTGCAAATTCGTAGTTAAGCACAGAAGTAAAACTTCAAGAAAAATTTACTGAACAACTCGCATTAGGCTTCTAAACGGGGCAATCTGGTAATGGCCCACAAGTTACTCAAGATTAGATATGGACATAACACTAGCTGCAATTGTATTTGGAACAGTACTCGTTTTGTTTAGTCGCGATGTATTTAGCGATTAAGGACTTAAAAATCCAATAGTCAACGCTTGTGTTAACCAATTCAGTTAAAGCTGATCGGTAGTTCCAAAAAAATCAATACGATAATCGGTAATTTTGAGCCCAGTGCGTCTTTCTACTTCTTGAATGACTGTGCTGGGCAATTCAATGTTGATATCAATAATCTTTTGTGTATCCACGCAGTTAACGTGGCTGTGGGAGCTGTTCAAATGACCATATAGTCTGCCGTCGGAACGCTCAACGCACTCAATAATACCCTGCTCAAAGAGCGCCTCCAAGTTTTGGTAGACCGACGTGTGCCCAATCTTTTTCTCACGTCGATTCAGCTCATCATAAATTTCACGGGCCGAAAGATGTTCTTGCACATCCCAAAGCAGCTCTAGAATATAGCGCCGCTGGCGGCTTAGCCGCATACCCAGTGATTGGCAACGCTCAATTGCGTCTGAAAGGGATGAAATTGGAGAGGATGGAGGTTGCATAATCTTTCCACAGCCAGCCGACACCAGTTTCACTCTAGCTTGCTTTTTTTGTTGTTGTCTATTTTCCTCCTCAAACAGCCTACCCATGGGGCTGAGGTGTTGCTTTATTTACCTCCCTTGGTGAGCTACCTTGGGAAACTAAACTGTCTGGTAAAAAATGAGATTCCTCACGGCCTGAGAGTGACGGGACGAGAAGTGCTCGATCATCACTCTCGGGTCGTGAGGAATCTGCGACATTAAATTCTACAGGCACTATCTGAGATTGTTGAGTTGATGTTTCTCCTTGATACTTAGCTTGAGCTAAAGGTTCTGCGGGATATTGAGCTATCTCGATAGCTGACGTTTCGAGAGTTCCTGCTGGTGGTTTGCCAGTTTTTTCTCTCTGGGCTTGGTAGTAGCTAAAGGCATGAGCAACAGCATCATGTCGACGATGCTGATCTCGTCGAATGCTGGGTAGGGTGTTACCGAGCCCTGGAGCATTCCAACGCTGAGTGTCAGGGTTTAGATAAGAATATGTCCTGGCCCAGACAATAGCCTCGCTATTTTGCATGCCTTGTTCCCTAGCTTCCGCTAAACGATCCACGTAACCACCTCGTTCAAGCGCTGCTCTAGGGGACTGATTAGCCAGATCTAATCCATTGAGAACTTCGCCTAAGGTCATACTCAACTCGGCCTGCTCGGCCTGTTTGGCAAGCTTATTACCTTGATGTTTTAGCCGTCGAAGTTGTTTGTTATCAGCTTCATCAGGGGAACTAGCACCGTGCTGATAAGAGAATGTTCCCATGTTCCATACACCGTTACCTGGGTCTGTATGGCCATAGTACGCTCTTGTGTGAGCACCGCTAGCGGTGCGTGTACCTTCTGCACTACCAATGACTCGCGCTACTAAAGAGTCGGAACCGCCTTCATAAATCCAGGTAGGTAAGTCTGACTGAGTGGCTTTAGTCTCTGCCTTTGAAACTTGAGTTACCTTTGATGGAGACGCTACCTGAGCTGGAGTAAATCTTAGGGCTATGGATTCTTCTGGTGGTGTATGGGTAACTGGCGTAAGTATCCGAGACTGAGGAACTGCTGCTGCTGGAGGAGGCGTCAAGACTCGGGCAGAAGCTATGACATTTCTAGGGAGTCCAGCACTTGATTGTGTAATCCTGACAGGTGGCTGACTTGCAGCTTCAGGAATTGGTAATGGTTCAAACTGATCTGTAGCAGAGGGTGACTCTGTTGTTTGAAGGGTATCTGGAAGAGTCGCTCTAGCAGAATTCTCACTGTTGGCTGCAATAATAGATTCACTGCTAGCAGCTAGATCAAAGCTGACCCCAACCGCCTTAGCAGGACGTTGAAATAGTGCAGTGACCAGAAGAGAGAATGCAAAGAGATGGTGCAGTTTGAAGCGTAGCATTACGATCAGAACTCCAAAGACGGAAGCACAAGGTAGGAAAAGTTGTTAATGATATAGCTGAATTAACAGAGCTGTTTTAATTTGATGCCGCTGGTAATGGGGGCTGTTCCTGCTCAGATGGTTCGATTGTTTTGTTGGTTACACTACGATCTTGTGAGATGGCTCTTTCTAAAACTCCTGTGGATGGCTCAACAATAATCCAGGTGCCGTCCGGTTGGCGTCTTAGGGTAGCGAACTGTACATGACTCCCTCTACCAATAACTTGGCCAGCTTTGACTGAGCCAAATCGAGGGCGTTGCAAACCACAGAAGCGAAATAGATAAGCGGGCACCTCAGGTGTTGAGTAAATGACGCACTGGTCAAATGTGCTAGGTTCGACTTTGCCTGGAAAGGGCGATCGCAACGGCTGACGTTTTAGCTGAATTGAGATATCGCCTAAACTGCCGACAACGAGATGATCTGCAATCAAATCTCCGGGCTCTAACTCCCACTGTTGTTGAATATTGATAACCCGTTGAGGCGGTAGCGATCGAGACTGGCAGCTGCTTAAAAAAACACCCAGCAACAAAAGCCACAGATTTGACCAACGCCTACTCAAAACTGAAACGATAGCCTGCATACTCATCATTTTCGTAGAGAATTACAAGAGTGGTACCGGGGTCAAATGCCAGAGGATATGCCTCACGCTCGGCATCGACTCCAGATCTGACTTTGAGTGTAGGCAGTTGACAATAGGGCTCGCTGACAACTTGTCGCACTCGAGATTTTGTATCACGCTCAGGAATCGTAAGTAGCTGTGCTAGCTGATCACGAGAGAGCTTGGAGTCATCGCTGACTACATTGTTGCAATGAGCCTGTTGACTCACCGTATTCGTCAGTGAGAAAAAATTCTTGAGTCCATTAAAATCCATTAATAGTGCAGCAAAAACCATGACTAGACTTGCCGCAACTAATGGCTTGGTACCTAAATTTTGAGAGCGGGGCTGATGCTGAGATTGGGTTGAATAAATCATGATGAGACCTCTGTTGAGCAAAAAACATTCTGTAGATGAATAAGTAAACTTAGCGATGTAACAGCATTTAAGGAAGATGTATAGAAGCTCTGATATCTGTCGGTGTGCTACGCAAACCGACCGCCAAGCAACAATCCTAGGATAATCATGAGGGTTCGGTATCCTAATGCAGGATTCGGACGAGGACTAAAGATAGCTTGGTAGAGACTGAGGACAATGCCAGCAATAACAACAAAGGCAACCGGGGGCCAAAGAGCTGGATAAATTTGAAAAATTTGTTTGAGTGTTAGACGAGCAACGGCGGCACCGACACACCAAATTGCACCATCAGCCAGTGTGAAGGTAGAGCTGCGGGAGTGCTGATTTGCGTGAATATAAGGGCGTAGCCATTTCTCAATAGAGCGATAAGCTAGCCGACCCAAATGTTTCACATTGCCCAAAATTCCGTCTGCCCCCTTATGGATATAGGGAACCTTACCGGACCTAGACATTTGGGTTTCTTGAGTCAAAGAGTGCTTAAATAGCTGCGATCGCACCCTTAAAGCGTCTGCATTTGATGTAGCATCATGCTCAGCCTGTTGAAAATCAACCAGGTGGTAGCCCAACCCTAAATACCCATTGGTATCACGATGGACAGTGGGAACTTCGACGGTCTGACAGTCTGCTAAGAAACGAGCGATATCGTCTACATCGGGTGATGTACCCGGCTGTATTTGTTGTACAAGACCAGCACCCAGAGACTGTAGTCGCTTTAGAGCCTGCTGTTGCTGCTGAGCGAGCTGCTCAACGGCCCTCAGCGCTGCATCAAACTGCTGCAAACTAGAACTGGTAACAGGAGGTGACAGTGTTTGCCCCGAGCGCTGTCGCAGCGTTTCGATGGCCGTCGTAACCTGCGCTAAATTAGGGGAAGGTGCCGTCAGACGCGATGGATTCCACGGGGCCGCTACGGTCTCCGGGGGAGATGCCTTTAAGGTCTGTAGTTTTTGTCGAATCGTCTGAAGTTCCATATCTAAATCGTTCATATTGCAGAAGGGACGAGGAACGAATAGAACAAATGATCTATTTATTGATACAAATGTACCACATATATCGCTTGAATGATCAGTTTTTCAAGCGATTTTAGAGACAAATTTTTTAGGAAATATCGGCTTAGGTTAGCCAGCTATCTTTGACTCAAATATTCTCAAAAGTTAGTGTTTAGCAACATATTTTTGATTGTCTATTTATTAAATAGACTGACTCAGAGCCGTCACGATTTGATGACCTCCCATGGCTAAAGTCATCTCGGGGTGTAGCCATGTCACAGATCTAATTTTCTGAACCTCTGATACAGTTCTCAAAAGGTTGTTAGATGTCGCGTCATTCTTTTTGACGTAATGTCAGAAGTGCTGACATATTTGCGCATATAGTTCACAACATCTGCGATCGCTACAGGTGTACCAATTCTTTAATGAATTGGGATGTTTATGGGTCAGATTCTTTTTCAATGGACAAATAGATCAGCACCTATTTTAGCGATCTGACAATGCTCGAATTTATTACCCTACCTGATGCGCTGCCACCCGTTGCCCCTTACTCCCATGCTGTGAGAGCGGGAGACTTTTTGTTTGTCACAGGGCAGCTGGCTGAGGACGCTGAGACTGGAGAGGTCTTAAAGTTGGATATTGAAGCACAGACACACCGAGTAATGGAGAATCTGAAACGGGTGCTTACCCATGCAGGGACTAGGTTTGAAAATGTCGTGATGGTACGCATTTTTGTAACTGATTTTCGCTATTACGAGATTGTTAATCAGGTTTATGCCTCGTACTTTAACCAAACTCGGCTGCCTGGTCGAACAACGGTCGGTGTCACAGCCCTGGCCGGTTACGGTGATGTTGAAATTGATTTAATTGTTTACTGTGGTAGCTAGTGTAATTTGTGTTGCTCTTAGCTGTAGTTGCCGTGTAAGCCGGTGGATACGCTCTGTAGCTGATGCTTAACCTTGTGATGTGATGTTGGAGGAGGAAAGTCATCTATGAGAATTTTGGCCCGTTTTGTTTGTAACCCCCTCAGTCAAATTGTGTTGTCAGCTGTTGGTCTCTCTTTAGTGATGGCTAATCCGCTAGCTGCTGCACCTGATCGTATTGATCAAACTGAGCTGTGTGACGTTTTGGTTGTCGGCGGTGGACTGGCTGGTGTTGCTACTGCCTACGAAAGTTTGCATGCGGGACGTACAGTTTGCCTAACTGAGATGACAGATTGGCTTGGGGGACAGCTAACGTCTCAGGGCACAACAGCCTTGGATGAGGCTAGAATGCAGCGTCAGACGTTGTTTTATGCCGAAGGGTACAAAGAACTGCGTCAGAGGGTGTTAGAACTCTATGGGCGTCAAAACCCTGGAGACTGCTGGGTCAGTGCGGTTTGTTTTTTACCAGCTGATGCTCACAATATCTTGGTAGATATGCTGGATGAAGCGGCGCGCGCGGGCGATGGGACGCTCAAGTGGTTTCCTTCCACCATCGTTAAAGAAGTGGATGTGGAAGGCTCGATGATTACGAGTGCGATCGCAATCCAACATAGCCCTGCCCCTGACACCCCACCCCTCAACACTGAACCACTGTCTGCTTTCTATGAGGACATCTATCGCTACGAAGATTCAGATCGGCTAAGTAAAGAGATTATTCGTTTTCAGCCCAGCGGCCATGATGGCCCTGCCGATTGGTACGTTGTTGAAGCTACAGAAACAGGTGAAGTGATTGCTCTCGCAGGGGTCCCTTACCGATTGGGTCTCGATCCAAAATCCTATCTCAACCCGTCCTCTCCAACCTTTACAGGCGATGCGTACTGCACTCAGGGGTTTACCTACACCTTTGCTATGGAGCGCACTGAAGAATCTCAACCCCAAGAGAGACCAGACTATTACGATATTTACGCGCCCTACTTTAGCTTTGAACGAGAGCGCGACAATACAAATTATATTGACTTTGTCTTTACCTATCGGCGACTTTGGGCGCCAGGGACGCGACCCGAACAGCGTGTTTTTGGTGTGAGCGCTGTTAAACCTGGTGATATCTCAATGCAAAACTGGACCTGGGGCAACGACTATCGACCGGGAACTGCTGTTGATAATCTGATTTACTCTCACGAACAGCTAGAGGAAGCTGGCCAGTTAGAGCCTGGAGGTTGGCTGGGTGGTCTGCGTGTAGACACCCTACGTCGGGGTGAAGAAAATGCTTTTAGCTACTATCACTGGCTAATCTCGGGTCTGACCGATTCGCAACTGGGCTATGGCATCAAAAGCGTAGACCTGCGCCATCGCTTCTTAACAGGGTTTGATGCGCCGATGAATACAGCCCATGGTCTATCAAAACACCCCTACATCCGTGAGGGACGACGGATTGTGGGGCGGCCAGCCTTTGGTCACACCGATGGATTTATGGTGAATGAAATCGATATCTCTCGTGTCGATTACGATGACGAATACTATCAGACCGAGCTGCCAGATCAGATGTATCTATCATTGCGTCGAGCTCTCGCAGGATTAGAAACAACGGTTGCGATTGAGGCCGGTAAGAATGCAACAGATATTCCGCGTCGGACGCGCTCCACAATTTTTCCGGACTCCGTCGGCATTGCTCAGTATGCGATTGATTTTCATCCATGTATGGAGCTGTCGCCTCCTGAGCTACCTGGCAATACTGAGCGTGCAGGCGTGCGACGTGCCCACGGCCAGAGCTATCCTGGACAAATTCCGCTACGAGCGTTGATACCGCAAGATATCGACAACATGTTGGTAGCGGGCAAAAGCATTGCCACCAGTACAATTGCTGCTGCCGCCTATCGTGTGCATTCGTTTGAGTGGTCGGTCGGCATCGCAGCGGGTGCCACCATTGACTATGCCCTAGATAATCAGCTGTTGCCCTACACGCTAGTGGACGAGTTACCCAGGTCAGAGCCTGGTCTGTCAGAGCTACAGCAGCGGATTAAAGATAGAGGTAACCCAATTGCCTTTCCTGACACCTCTATCTTTAACCTTGATTGGGAAGACTGGAGAGTTTGGTAGTCAAAGGGAGTTTTGAGTTTTGAGGTCCAGTTGTGGAATGTTCTTCAGCTGGACGAGAGCTGAATTTGCTCAATTCAAACTGTTCAAAACTCAAAACTGACCTACGCTGCGTGGCTGCCAATGATTTGAGCAAGATCGGGAACAGCGGCTTCAACATCGTTTTTGACCGATTTGCGAAGCTTTTTATACGTAGAGCTTAGAATGCCGTGCTTTGTGGTTTCAATCCGTGCGTCGGTCACACTCAACAGGCTATCGGCAGTGCGATCGCTATTGTCGCTCAGGTATTTTACAGGGTCACCCGATGCCTGACCCTCTTGCCAAATGGGGTCAAGTGCTTTGCAGGCATCAGGGAGTAGTCGATTGATAGCACCAGGAATATAGCCTGAACCAATACCTTTGATCACACCGTAAGCAGTTTTCATGGCTATGCCAGAAAGGCCACCTTTGGCCGCGACTTGTTGGTCAATCAGTTTGGCACAGTCAGCCGCAATGCTTGCCCGGACAGTCTGGTCTTGGATTTTCTCGCTGAGTCCCATGAGACTTTACCTTAATATCAATATAGATTGTTCTAACTGTTCTAATTCATAAAGAATTATCCACAACATTATTGTTCCAAGTGTGGTCAATCCCTCAGACTGCTTTGTCAGAACTTTACATCTGTTGTGCTTAAGTGAGCAGCCGTGCAAAAGGTCTACGCAATTCCATAAAAGGACGCCAGCACCCTACTGCTTAATGTGTTGAAGGATAGACGCTTCACTTTACATAAACGTAGTAAATCTGCCCAGGTTAGCGTTCCCAAGGTACCGCCTGCCGATGCAATCTGGGGTGTGGCTTGGAAACCCGCAACTATATATTGACTGAGGAACACGTAGGTTTCCCTATTTGCACAACCCTGTGATTTTGCCCTTAAGCTGGTTTTGTCAGTCGTATAGTACGCTGATAAACCTAGCTGTTTCGTTGTTTGGCACTATCTCCATGTCTGTTCGCGTTCGGATTGCTCCGAGTCCCACTGGCAATCTTCATATTGGTACGGCCAGAACTGCAGTGTTTAACTGGCTCTTTGCCCGCTCTCAAGGGGGCACATTTATTCTGCGAGTTGAAGATACCGATCTTGAGCGCTCTAAGCCTGAATACACCCAAAACATTATGGATGGCCTGCAGTGGCTGGGCCTCAATTGGGATGAAGAGCCCGTCTATCAAACCCAGCGCATGGGGCTTTATCAACCTAAAATTCAAGAACTGTTGGATAAAGGGTTGGCCTATCGGGCTTACGAAACACCCGAGGAACTCAATGAAATGCGCGAACGCCAAAAGGCTCGCAGCGAAGCACCCCGTTATAATAACCAGCACCGTAATCTGACTCCTGAGCAAATTGCTGCCTTTGAAGCTGAGGGGCGTCAGGCAGTGATTCGCTTCAAAATTGATGATGGACGCGATATCACCTGGAATGATATGGTTCGCGGCCCGGTGCATTGGAAAGGACGAGATCTGGGTGGGGATATGGTGATCGCTCGTGCCTCTTCTAGCACAGAGATTGGCCAGCCCCTCTATAACTTTGTGGTCGTTATTGATGATGCCGATATGGGGATTACCCACGTCATTCGGGGTGAAGACCATGTGGGCAACACACCCAAGCAAATTTTGCTCTATGAGGCTTTGGGGATGCCGGTGCCGCAGTTTGCCCACACACCCCTGATTTTGAATGAAAAAGGGGCAAAGCTATCTAAGCGTGATGGAGTGACCTCGATTTCAGACTTTCAGGCGATGGGCTTTACGGCTGAAGCTCTGGCTAACTATATGACCTTGCTCGGCTGGTCTGCCCCCGATGCCCAAGAAATTTTTACCCTGAACGAAGCGGCCAATCTTTTTAGCTTTGATCGAGTCAATAAGGCTGGGGCTAAATTTGACTGGGACAAGCTCGATTGGCTCAACAGTCAGTATTTACATAAGAAATCACCAGAAGATTTGCTGGAGCTAATCGTGCCCTATTTAAAGGAAGCGGGATATGACTTTGATGTAGCCGCAGATCGCGACTGGTTACTAAACCTATCAGCGCTGGTTGGTCCCAGTCTGACACGGCTGCAAGACTGTGTTGACCTCAGCCGATTTTTCTTTACTCCAACCATGCAGTTTGCCGATGCGGCTGTTGATCAGCTCAAAAAAGACGGGGTTGCGGATGCGATGCAGGCGGTCTTAGATGCTCTAGTAGCCCACGAGGGGCTGAAGGAAACCAGTGATGCTAAAGGTCTGATTAATCAGGTAACCAAGTCTTTGGGGGTAAAAAAAGGGCTGATTATGAGATCGCTACGGGCTGCTTTGATGGCTGATATGCAGGGGCCAGACCTAGTGGATTCATGGCTCATTTTGCATCAGCGGGGATTTGACCAAGGACGTTTGGAAAGCGCGATCGCAATAGGGCGCTCCTAGACACTCTGAATCAACGCTGGAGCATTAACTGAGTCAGTTAATTGGCATTAGCTAACATATTTACTACGTAACGAATTGCTTGTATCTGAGAAATTACGTTACATTTAGTAAACAATGTAGCTAATAAAACCTGATCGGCCTAGTAAATTGCGTTAGCGGTTTTTGGCTAGGGTATGGATTTTAATAGCTCGCTATACAACATGCTTTTCAAGCTGCTTAGGCAGTTAGGACTGTTAATCAAAACGAGGCCACCGAGATATGAAGCTTTCTTGGAGAGTCATTTTGCTCTGGACATTGCCAGCCCTATTAATTGGGTTTTTCTTCTGGCAAGGGTCCATGGGCGGAGACCCCGCAAACATGAGTCGTAATACGGCAAGTACCCGTATGACCTATGGTCGGTTTTTAGATTATTTAGATGCTGGCCGAGTGACGGCGGTTGACCTCTATGATGGTGGCCAAACAGCCATTATTGAAGCGGTTGATCCGCAGCTAGACAATCGCGTAATGCGCTGGCGTGTTGAATTGCCAGGTAGCGCTCCTGAGCTAGTTGAGCGTCTACGCGATTCTGACATTAGTCTAGATTCCCACCCACCTCGCAACGACGGTGCTTTGGTTGGTATTTTAGGTAATCTGCTGTTTCCATTCTTATTAATTGCTGGTTTATTTTTCCTCTTCCGTCGTTCCAACGGTGGTGTCGGTGGTGGACCTGGTCAGGCGATGAACTTTGGTAAGTCTAAAGCTCGCTTTATGATGGAAGCCAAAACCGGCATCATGTTTGATGATGTGGCAGGTATTGACGAGGCCAAGGAAGAGTTGCAAGAGGTGGTTACTTTTCTAAAGAAGCCCGAACGCTTTACGGCTGTCGGTGCACGTATTCCTAAGGGTGTCTTACTAGTTGGCCCTCCTGGAACCGGTAAAACGCTTTTAGCTAAAGCTATTGCCGGTGAAGCGGGTGTTCCTTTCTTTAGCATCTCTGGTTCTGAATTTGTAGAAATGTTTGTCGGTGTGGGTGCGTCCCGCGTCCGCGACCTGTTTAAGAAAGCCAAGGAAAATGCTCCTTGCATTATCTTTATTGACGAGATTGATGCGGTTGGTCGCTCTCGTGGTTCTGGTATTGGTGGCGGTAACGACGAGCGTGAGCAGACTCTTAACCAGATGCTGACCGAAATGGACGGCTTTGAGGGTAACAGCGGCATCATCGTGATCGCGGCTACCAACCGAGTCGATGTGCTTGACTCGGCTCTGCTGCGTCCTGGCCGATTTGACCGTCAGGTATCAGTTGATCCACCCGATGTTAAGGGTCGTATTTCAGTTTTAGAAGTCCATGCTCGCAATAAGAAGCTAGCGGATGAGATTTCACTGGATGCGATCGCACGCCGCACCCCAGGTTTTACCGGTGCTGACCTAGCCAACCTGTTAAACGAGGCGGCTATTTTGACCGCGCGTCGCCGCAAAGAAGCGATTACTATGCTGGAAATCGATGATGCTGTTGATCGCGTCATCGCTGGTATGGAAGGTACCCCGCTAGTAGATGGTAAGAGCAAGCGTTTGATTGCTTACCACGAAGTGGGTCATGCTTTGATCGGTACCTTGGTTAAGGCCCACGACCCTGTACAGAAAGTGACTCTGATTCCTCGTGGTCAGGCTCAAGGTCTAACCTGGTTTACTCCAAGCGAAGACCAAATGCTCATCTCTCGGGCTCAGCTACTAGCTCGGATCACTGGTGCTCTCGGTGGTCGTGCGGCTGAAGACATCATCTTTGGTGAAGCAGAAGTGACCACTGGTGCAGGCAACGACCTGCAGCAGGTAACATCTATGGCCCGCCAAATGGTGACTCGCTTTGGTATGTCGTCTGAACTAGGTGCATTAGCTCTAGAGAATCCTCAGGGTGAAGTATTCCTAGGCGGCAGCTGGGGTAACCGTTCTGAATATTCAGAAACCGTTTCACAGCGCATTGATGAACAGGTACGCACCATTGTTGAGAAATGCTACAACGATGCCAAGCGTATGGTTGAAGAAAATCGCGCTGCTGTAGATCGAGTGGTTGATATTCTCATTGAGAAAGAGACCCTTGATGGTGATGAGTTCCGTCAAATTGTGGCTGAATATACTACAGTCCCTGAGAAAGAGCGGTTTGTACCAGTTCTCTAGGCTGATGATGCGATTTGCCTTAGACCACTAGGTTTACTCTGGTTGCTAGGCTCATATCTCAGGTCTCTGAAATTTTAAGTGGTGAAGCGGCGTCAGCTGCTTCACCACTTTGTTATTGAAGGGTTACTGTGGGAAGGCGATGACGTTGAAGACAGCTATGTCCAGATGTGTCAGCTGAGCTGGGACATTCGTAATTTTTGAGTGTATGCCCACCCTTTATCTAGCGATTACTAACCACGGTTTTGGCCATGCTACTCGTGCTGCATCGGTGGCGGCGACATTGCAACAGGCTCGTCCCGATATTGATATTATCCTGGCAACTACGGCTCCCCAGTGGTTGCTGCAGTCATATCTGCAGCCGGAGCGGGTGACCTATAGGCCAGTTAGTTTTGATATTGGTGTATTGCAAAGTGACAGCCTGACGATGGATAAGGCCGCCACTTTGGAAAAACTAAAGTGGATCCGCGACCATCAAGATGAGATTCTGGCACCGGAAATTGAATTTATTCAAGATACTGGCATTGATCTGATTTTTGGCGATATTCCCCCCTTGCTAACCCAGCTAGCGAAGGCCGCAGATCTACCCTGCTGGATGATGGGTAATTTTGGCTGGGACTTTATCTATCGGCCCTGGGGTGGGGAATTTGAGGCAATGGCAGACTGGATTGCAGACTGTTTTGGTGAGTGCGATCGTGTCTTTCGGTTGCCGTTCCATGAAGCGATGACGGCTTTCCCAAACATTATCGATGTAGGACTCACAGGGGGAACTCCTAAGCTGTCTGCCGATGCCGTGCGCAATAAATTTGGCATCACAGCACCCCAAGACCGCACGATTCTGCTCACATTTGGTGGTCTTGGGTTAGCTCAAATTCCGTATGAAAAAGCGTTAGGTGCTTACCCTGACTGGCAGTTTATTACTTTTGATCGACAGGCACCCGATCTGCCTAACCTGATTAAGATTCCAGAGATAGGGTTGCGACCTGCAGACATTATGGTGGTGTGCGATCGCATCGTATCTAAACCCGGCTACAGTACTTTTGCAGAAGCTTGCCGCCTACAGCGAGGTGTGGTGACTCTACCGCGTGAAGGATTTGCTGAAGCTCCGCTCTTGCTGGACGGAATCCAGCGTCACGCCTATCACCAGATATTAGATAGCAAGACTTTCTTTGAGGGTGACTGGTCATTTTTAGAGCAGCCACTGTTGCCACCAACCGGAGAGAAACTGGCTCAAAATGGTAACGAAGTAATTGCTAATGCTATTAGCGCTTATCTGAAATAGCCCCTTTCTTATTTGAGTGCCACAACATCTCATGCTGCTTCTCCATGGTAGGTCTGAAAAGCGTTGTCTTCCTGTTCAGGTTTGAAATCATGACCCTTGGGAAGAGATGCACCCGTTAAAATTGCATCGCTTAAATCTACGTCCTCAAGAGTAGTCGAGCGTAAATCAACGTGGCTCAGATTGGTATTTTTGAGATTGCACCCCTTTAACTTTGCTCTACCAAGATTGGCTCCGCTAAGGTCAGCCCCCTCCAAATTAACGTTTTCAAGATTGGCTCCGCTCAAAATGGCGTTACGACAGTCTGCCTTAGCCATGTTGCTATATTGCAACTGTGCTCGACATAGGATGGCTTCTACCAAACTGGCCTCTGTCAAAATAGCGTTCTTAATATAAGCATTGCTAAGATTGGCTCGGTTGAGAATGGTGAGCTTTAAGTTAGCGGTTGTAAAGTTAGCCCCTTTCAACAAGGCTCCCGTTAGAATAGCCCGATCTAAAATAGCTCTGGCAAAGCTAGCATTAGAGCCATTAATATCTTCTAAAATTGCCTGGGTTAGATTCGCTTCACGAAAATCGGCTGCGGCTAAGTTAGCGTGTCGTAGATTTGTCTGTTGTAAATCAGCTGTGTAGAAAAGACTTTTTTGTAGGTTGGCGTGGCTCAGATTGCATTGGTTTAAGTGGGCCATGCAACCATCCACATTGGTTAATGACGTCTCACAAAAATTGCTATTAGTGAAGGTGCCTTCTCGTAGAGTGCTGCCGTGTAAGTCAGCCATTGCAAAATTGCTGTCCTGTGCCTGCACGCGTATCAGGCTGGCATCTCTTAGATTTGCCTCACGCATGTCTACTCCATACAATCTGGCATTGTCTAGCCTGGTTTGAGATAAATTTGCGGTGTAAAAAAGCGCCTGACTCAGATTCGCGTTAAATAAATTTGCACCAGAGAAGTTGCTAATGCAACCATCTACATGACTCAGGTTGATCTTGGGCAACTCTGCTCGAATCAAAAGAGCCTCTCGCAGCTGAGGCGCATTACTGGTAGATGCTTGCAAATGACGCCAGTGGTTCCATGCAGCAACACCCTGCATGATGACAAGAATTGGGCTTTGAGACAGCATTGGGCTCAACGATTCAGAAGGAGGTAGCCACTGCCAAGTCCATAACTCCAGCGTTTTTGCGTAAAAACGCTGGATATGTGCAGGGCTGCGGTCTAAAAAGGCACTCAGACCACGCAACCTCAAGATGCCCGAGTAATCAATTGATACAACGGTTTACTCAGTAGAAACTTTAGGTTGTTTACAGTAAACCTAGGTACCCTGGACTAAGCCTTAATTTCGTCCGGCACCAGCAAGTTACTGGTTATAGCTTGGATGTTATTGAAGTCCTGTTCTATGCTGAAAAGCATGATGAGTCTTTACCTCCGAGGGCATCACCATGACTCCTACCACGTCGACATCCGTACACTACCAGACTATTCTGACGCTACACACCCGCCCAAAGTCCTTACAACGCTTTACGATGCAGGTACAAGACGCTGTCCGTGAATCTCGGGTAAGGACCGGACTGTGCTGTTTATTTTTGCGTCACACGTCAGCGAGTTTGGTAATCCAGGAAAATGCTGATCCGGATGTGCTTCTGGATATGGAAAACTTTTTGGCCAAGCTAGTACCTGAGGGTAATTACTATCACCACAGGGATGAGGGACCAGATGATATGCCGGCTCATTTGCGTACTGCTTTAACCCATACGTCAGAGCAAATCCCCATTATGAATGGACGATTGGCTTTAGGGACCTGGCAAGGGATTTATTTGTGGGAGCATCGTAGTCATGGCTATCGCCGCGATGTGGTAATTCATATTACGGGTGAAGCCTAAGCTAACTACTCAAACACGAGGAACACGATCAGAATGACCATTGATTTGGGGGGTACCCCAACGCCTCCACCAGGGTTTCGTTCAGGATTTGTTGGAATTGTGGGACGACCCAATGTGGGTAAGTCAACATTGATGAACACGATGGTAGGGCAGAAGATTGCAATTACCTCGCCAGTGGCTCAAACGACACGCAATCGTCTACGCGGGGTGATGACTTTGCCGAGGGCACAGGTTATTTTTGTCGATACTCCAGGGATTCATAAGCCTCACCATGAGTTAGGCAAAGTGCTGGTCAAAAACGCACGGATTGCTATCAACTCTGTGGATGTCACCCTGTTGGTTGTTGATGGAACAGGTGAGCTGGGTCGGGGTGATCTGTTTATTGCTGACTTGCTAAAACGTAGCGAGGTACCGGTTGTGTTGGGTCTGAATAAAGCAGACCTACAGTCTGAGTCTAAAGCTCAGCTAATTGATATCAGCTATCAAGCGTTGGCTGATGAGAATGGTTGGCCTCTGTGTAAGTTCTCGGCTGTAACAGAGACTGGTCTGGATGCATTAAAGGCAAGATTGATTGAACGGCTGGATGTGGGGCCTTACTACTATCCACCTGATTTGGTAACCGATCAGCCTGAGCGTTTTATCATGGGCGAACTGATCCGCGAGCAGGTGTTGTTACATACCCGTGAGGAAATTCCCCATTCTGTCGCTGTTGCTATTGAACGGGTAGAAGAGACCCCGACTATCACCAACGTTTTGGCTACGGTTTTTGTAGAACGGAATTCTCAAAAAGGAATTTTGATTGGCAAAAAAGGCTCAATGATGAAGACAATTAACACTGCAGCCCGTGAGCAAATGCAAAAGCTAATTGCCGGAAAGGTTTATTTGGAGGTGTTTGTCAAGGTGCAGTCACGGTGGCGACAGTCGCGATCGCAACTTGCAGAGTTAGGCTATCGGGTTGAAGAATAGTTCTCTTGCAAACATTATGAATTTGGTTTAGCGAGATTTCTAAAAAGAGTATACTGCGGCTCAAATAACAGTTTTATTGTACCTGTTGGACCGTTACGGTGTTTGGCGATAATCACCTCAGCAAGACCTCGATCAGGCGTATCAGGGTCATAATATTCTTCTCGATACAGCATCATTACTAAATCCGCGTCTTGTTCGATACTGCCACTCTCACGCAGGTCAGACATCATCGGGCGCTTATTGGTTCTTGATTCTACGCCACGACTAAGCTGTGAGAGAGAAATAATTGGCACGTTTAATTCTCTAGCAAGACCCTTTAAAGAACGGGTGATTTTTGAGAGTTCTTGAACGCGGTTATCGCTGCTGCCTTCCATCAGCTGCAGATAGTCGATCAAAATTAAACCCAGGGCTCCCCCATTTTCAGCTTTTAACCGACGGCATTTAGAGCGCATCTCTGTAACTGAAATGTTGGGAGTATCGTCGATAAAAATAGGAATTTGGGAAAGAGAACTAATGGCATGACCCAAGGGCTCCCACTCATGCTGACCGATGCGCCCTGTTCGTAGACGACCGCTTTCGATTCGTGCTTCTGCAGAGAGCAGACGATACACGAGCTGCTGTTTTGACATCTCTAAGCTAAAAACAGCGATGGGTTGTTTATGTCCGCCGGCAATATTTCTAGCAACATTTAGAACAAAGCTGGTGTTATGAACACAAATATCATTGGCAACAAAGTTGTGGGTCTCAGGGATGGTCAAATCGTAGACCTGTTCATTACCCAAAGGCTCAATAGCAACAATTTCATCCCAGTAAATGTCGCTTGTGGCCAACTGCTGGAGTTGTTGATTTTCTAGTGCAGTCGCTAACGCGGCTAGTCGAGGCCGACTCAAGGAGCGTTTGCCTACATGCATATTGGTGATGTTTGGAAAGCCTGCACGAGTAGCCAGACTCTTCCAGCTTTCATCTCCTTTTGCGGTTTTGAGTGCTGCCCAGACCGGTTTGGGGATCAGATCTCGGTTGCTGTGATAGCGTTTAGTAGCGATCTCAGCTGCTACCTTTTGAACCGCGTTTTCTTTCCCAAAAATTCCAATTTCAGTGATGAATGTGTGGATTGCGATCGCGTCAGTAATATCTAACTGCCAAGCTGGTCGCCGAGTATTTTGATATTTCACTTGGCGTTGTTTCAAAGCCGCAACGATACCAAACCGGAGCAGTAAATGCTGTAGCTGTCGTGCCAGCGTTTCGCTGACTGTGGCGTAGCCGAGCTGTGCTTGACCACTACTCATTACTGATGCCCAGCCATCTGTTGAGAAGAGACGATTGATAAATAAAGCAAGCTGCCGTTTGGGCAGTGTAAACACTGCATCGGGAACATGCTTATCGTGAGCAGTCAGCCCCCATAACCCGATCCTATCAAGCCAGGCAGCTACAGGATTTTTGCCTGTCCAACGTAGGGTTTCATAGCCATCGGGTGCTAGCTGACAAGATTCTACGTTGAGAGTGCTGCACAGGTTGTAGAAAACCTCTTTCTCTGGTGCACAGCCACCCTGTAACCATAGAGTCAGCAATGAGGGACTCACACCAAGTGATGCGGCTAATTGACGACCAGTGATTGCCTGTGCCTGCATTAATGCCCTTAATGTTTGCCCAAACCGTTTTCGAATCTGTCCAATCTCGCCGCTATCGGCAACAATTGCTAAAGAAGGGGTGCGGGTACCCTGAGAGGTATTAAGACGAACTTTAACTGTGGGAAACTGGCTTGCTGCTTCTGTGAAGTCAGTTTGTAGCAGCGGATTTTCATTTGTGAACGTGGGAGAAGTACCTGTCAGACTGCCATCACCGATCAAATAGCCCAAAAGTTTAACCTGATGATCTGGTAAAGCTTGTGTTCCGAAAATCTTTAATTTTCTGGGAATAGCGATTTTCTCGCCAACGCTTAGACTACTTAGGGGTAGCCATCCATCTATAGTTAGATAGGGATGGCTGTAAGTTGTTTTAATTTTTCTTCCCAGTCGTGTAACGACTTGAAAAATAGGTTTAATCCCGTCATCTACAAAGACGCTGGGTTGAGTTACCTCAAAACGCCACTGGTTGTTTAGAGTTAATAACTGACCTTGCCGCTGTTGATAAATCTCCTTAATGGTTCTGAGAGAACCATCAGCTAATAAAATTTTGGCATCAGCACTCAGGCATTTCCCCATTGCCGGACGCCCAGCGGCGATGATCAGGTCAGAGCGCTGAAAACCCTGGGTCATGGCGTCGAGATCATAGAAACCGCAGGATAAACCGGGCAGCACCATCCCCATGGAGCGCTGCTCAATATCGTCAAAGGTTTCGGTAAGGATATCTGATGTTGCAGTTAGCCCCTGCTGTGTACGTTCTTGGGCGATACCAAAGACTTTTTGCTCAGACTGGTCGAGAACGGTTTCTAATGGGCTTTCGGTTTCGTAGCCAAGCTGGGCAATTTCACCCCCGATTTGGATCAGTCGACGACGTGTATATTTGTCCATCACCAGTTTGGCGTACTGGTCGATGTTGGCCGCGCTGATGGTGCGATCAAACAGCTGGGCAAGTCGAGCTTGACCACCTGCCTTATCGAGTAAGTTATGGTCTTTAAGCCACGAAGCTACGGTCATTAGATCCGTTGGTTTACCTTTAGCCTGTAGCTCAATGGCGGCCCGGTATATTTCGCGATGCCCTGCGATATAAAAGCCGTCAGGGACCAAAATCTCAGTGACTCGACCAATGGCCTCTGGGTCTAGCAATATGCCACCTAAAATTGCCTCTTCCGCGTCAATATTCTGAGGTGGCAGGCGATCAAAATCTGCTTGAAACTTATGTTCTTGAGCCATGATGACCTTCAGAAAATTGGATGAGTGGGGTGAGAAAAAGGGGGAGTGGCAAGCGGCATGAAAATGTTTGAGGCGCATGCCGGGTAGTCATGTAGCAGTCCATGCCACTCCCTACTGACTAGTATCTTAGTTATCCATATGTAGCGTCAAGTGGCATTACAAAACGCTATGTATGGACAGAACTATAGGAATGACCTAAACATAGGCGCTAGATAAAAGAGAAATTTAGTTCATTTGTATTATATCAATCTTCATCCTTACATGACTTAGTTTGCCAGACGCTCAAGGGAGGTCTTGTAAAGTATTCATCACCCTGCAGCATGGGTTTGAAAAGTTTTGGCACATAAAGAAGCCCCAGATTTTAAGAGCAACCTAGGGCTTTATCTAATTATGAATGTGCTCATTGGAGACATTTAAGAGCAATGCCTTCAGTGGCTTAACCTAAGCAACCCGTAGCCGTAGCTCTGCAGTTACTTCGCTGTGTAGCTTAATCAGCACAGTGTACTCACCCAGCTTGTTGATGGGGGGTACATCAATATCACGCTTGTCGATGTCTTTGCCAGTGTTGGTCTTGATCAGCTCAGCGACTTCATCCGCTGTGACAGTACCAAAGATAGCGTCGTTTTCGCCCACTTCTTTCTTGATGGTGAAGAGGCCGATGGTTGCGATCGCAGTCTTCATTGCTTCAGCCTCTTGCTTGATTTGCTCAAGGCGCTGACGCTCTTCTTCACGACGACGTTCTACCTGCTTGAGGACACCGGGAGTTGCCCGATAACCCAGACCGCGAGGCAGCAAATAATTGCGAGCATAGCCAGGTGCAACTTCGACCAAATCGCCTTCGTTACCTAGCTTGCTAATATCTTGACTTAGAACTAACTGAACCCGTTTTGCCATAGTACTTTTGCTCGGGCCCAGATAAATCACGCTTTTGAAACACGCTTTGAGAAACTGCTGCCAACCATTGAGTGGACTCAGTTTTCAAATGTGCAAACGGTTTATTTGGCCCAGTCTCCTTCTTTGACCCGTAATAAAACTAGTGCAGTCTCACATTGTATATAATCAGACCCATCTGAGGCAAATTTAATTGGTAAGTCTTTGGGGTATGCGCTGATAAGCAGCTCAAGATTGGTAAATAAGTGCTAACTTTCAGTCCAATAAAGATGGCACTGGTCACGATCTAGAAGTGTTGAGTGTGCGACTAAGCCTATGAATCCTAAAGAACCCTGGTTAGCCGTTAACCTCTCTAGCCTGTTGCCTGGTGTTGGTCAACTCTATGCTGGTAAACGGCTCCGCGGTGGGCTTTTGCTAGTAATATTTCTGCTTCTATTTACTATTGGTGTGTATTGTTTGTTAGCGCCCTCTCAATCAATACAATTAGGATTTACGCTACTGCTCCCCGCTGGACTGCTGCAGTTTTTCAATATATTTGATGCCTACTTCATCACTAAGAAAGAGAACTCCAGTGGGTTTGAAAATGAGCGCATACGTCAGAAAGATCCCTGGAAAGCTTTTTTTCTATCTAGTCTTTTACCTGGCATAGGACAAATTTATGCCGGTAAATGGCTGGCGGCTCTGGGTTTTTGGGTGGTGTTATTCGCAGCGTTAGTGGTAACGGGCTTACATGAACTCCTTGGAGTTTTAATGACGCTTGGGCTTAGTGTGTACTGTGCCTATCACGCGTATTCGTTACTAGCAAACAGACGTCGACAGGTGGCAAAAGTATGGTTGCTGCCGTTGTGTTTAGCTGTTCTTGTATATGAAGGATTCAGTGGGCTGTTTGCCTTAGCTATAGAGACCCGATATATTCCAGCTGGGTCGATGGAACCAACATTGCAAATTAATGACCGATTAATCATAAACAAATTTTATTCCAATCCTCAGCGAGGCGATGTCGTGATTTTTTACCCTCCTGAAACGGCTTTGCCTCCTGAAGCACCAATTAGAAGTGTTTTTATCAAAAGAATAGTTGGTTTGCCAGGAGAAACTCTAGAAATCAAAGATGAGCAGGTCATTGTAAACAATCAGCCTTTGACAGAAGACTATATACAAGAACCCGCTGCCTATGTCTGGGGGCCAGAGATAATTCCTGAGGAGCAGTATTTTTTGTTAGGAGATAATCGCAATGCTAGTTTTGATAGCCATGCGTTTGGGTTTGTTCCCGCAGATAATATTGTGGGTCGAGCAACAAAGATTTTTTGGCCACCTGAGCACACGGGAAAAGTTCCATAACAACGCTGGCCCTAATCACCCGATTGGGTGAGCCAGTTAGGTGTGGTGATTTCTGGATTCTCGAAACTAATGTGTAAGAGCGTTAGATAGCTTTGTGTTCCGACCCACTAGATTTGGAGAATCCTTCTATGAATGCAAGTCAGCGTAGAACTCGTTTTATCCGTCGGCTGACGATGAAATGTTTGGTAGCTTTGAGTGCCGTTGGGATAGCCGGAATGCTGCCCGGCATGTCTGTGCAAGCCTATGAGCCGATGGCACCGTGGCAGGTGGCCCAGAGTTCTCTCTACTCATCATCGTTAGGCCGTTTCGAAATTGCTTTTCCCGCATCGCCCGATATCACCATAGAAGAAGATGATATTGAAGGTGAGCCTATTGAAATCCATATATTTGAATCGTCAACCAGTAATATTGGTCAGTACATGGTGGCGTACTCTGATTTACCGGCCAATGTGCTCAGTCAAGGTCCAGATGTTGTCCTGGATAACCTAAGGGATTCGTTTGAAGATATCGACCCGGCGGTTTTAAAAGCGATCGAAGTTGATGTGCAGCTGGGGGGGCACCCAGGTCGTCGCTATCGCTTTGATCATACCGAAGGCACTATTGATATCCGTTTATACCTGGTCAATGAGCGGACTTACATGCTGCTGGCTGTTGATGATAATGAAACGGATGTGGATCGATTTATTAGTTCGTTCGCACTAATGTAAGGTGTGTGATAAGGGATGAGCTGAGGATTTAAATCGTGCTGCATATCTCATCCCTTATAGGTTAGCGTTGTTCTAACTGGGTAGATTTTATTCGCTTGTTTGATGCCATGGTAAATCGTGTTCACGCTTGGTGGCGTCGATATATTAACTCACAACCTCAGTCACCTAGCGTGTTAAACGTATATAGACAGTGGCAACAGCGCTTTTTACATCAGCGTTTAAGGTTGCTAATTTGGCTATTGCTGTTTGTGGTGGTTAGCTTTACCTTGTTTGAGCTGTGGGTCTGGTTTGCAATGCCTGAACGTGAGCAGACAGCTGATTTTGTCACTGACGGTGTTATCGGTTCGGTGTTTGCGATCGTGCTGGGGCTACAGACACTTTCCTGGGGTAAGCGACATTCAGGGTTTCTCTTTTGGATCGTATCATCTGCCGTAACGCTGACATTACTTGTTACTGGAATCGTTGAAGAAAGCTTAGATGGTGGGAGTGTCTTTCTTTGGACGATGGTGTTTTTGGCGCAGTCGGCCATCATTCCTGTGCGTTGGCAGCTCCATTTGCGATCTCAGCTAACCTTGCTGATTCCCTTAACACTGGTCATAATATTTGCCTTTTTTACCACAGAGAGCGGAACGGAACGGTCTGACCTGGTTTTAGGATCTATAGCACTCTATATCTATCTAATATGGGTCTGTGTCGTCGCCGATTTGGCCATATATCTCTACGAACGGCTACGCTACAAAGAATTTGAAGCCCGACAAGAAATACAAACCTTTTTACATGCGGTCTCTCACGATTTACGAAACCCGGTAACCGGTACTCAACTATTGCTCAAAAGCTTGCTCGCTCAGCCAGGAGATACTATCTCAATGCCCCGAGCGCTGTTAGAGCAAATGCTGCAGGGAGGAGAACGTCAGCTAGTCTTAATTAATAGTCTGCTAGAGGCTCATAATAACAATCTTAAAGGTCTGACTCTGCAGCGACAGCCGGTTAGCTTGTACTCTCTAGTCGAGGCAGTCTGCCAAGAATTATCTCCTCAGCTAAAAGCTTCTAATATCACAGTTCATAATCAGCTTTCTTCTGAGCTGCCGATAATATCCGGTGACAGTACTCAGCTCTGGAGAGTGTTTCACAATCTGATGATCAATGCGCTCAATCATAATCCACCAGGAATTACGATTTGGATTACGGCGTCAGTGGAGCCTTCTCTGCAGCCTCATATGCAATGTGAAGTACGGGATAATGGAGTTGGGATGACGGCTGAACAATGTACCTATCTTTTTAGTCTTTACTCTCAAGGGCATCGTCGTCGCCATTTAAGTATTGGTCTGGGTTTGCATATCTCGCAACAGATTGTAAATGCCCATGGTGGCACTATTGGTGTTGACTCTGAGCTGGGTCGGGGAAGTAACTTCTGGTTTACTCTGCCGCTAACTAATCCATCCATTACGCAAAGCTAGTACAGCTGCCTGCACTCGGTCATTGACCACAAGTTTGTTCATGATGCCCTTTACATAGGTTTTGACCGTATTAGTGCTTAAAAACAACTTCTCACCAATTTCTGGATTGCTATAGCCTTCAACAATCAGTTTAAGCACTTCAAGCTCCCGTGCTGACAGAGGATGCTCTGGTATAGGTGCTGGTGGCTGGGGCGTTAAGCAAGACATTACTTGTTGGGCAATCTGTGGATCAAGATAAATTCCTCCAGTAGCAGCAACGTCAACTGCCTGCATCAGAGTATCGATGTTGGTGCCTTTAATGCAGTAGGCATCCGCGCCGCTAGAGAGAGCGGCGATTACCTCAGTCTGGTCAGTATGGGAGGTGAATATCACAACCCGAATGTCAGGCAATAGTTGCTTAATCTGTTGTGTTGCCGCAATACCATCGAGGCGAGGCATGCCGACATCCATTAAAACAATGTTGGGTCGGTGAGACTGTGCCATTGCCACACCTTGATAGCCATCGCTGGCCTCACCAATAACGCTAATGTCGCTTTTGGGTGCCAGGGAGTGGGTAAGACCCAGACGCATCATAGGGTCATCTTCAACAATTAAAACGGTGAGTGGTGTAGAACCTGATGCCATTGGTGGTATGCGCTGAAGTGAGTCAACTTTAACGGCTATGGCTACCAAGTATAGATGAGTGCTGTTCCTGGGCTGAAATAACGAGTATGTAAACTGATGCCAGTAAGTTTGGGTGAGATGGGAGGAGCGGTGTGAGATCGCACCTCAGCTTTATTGGGGATAGTGACTGGAGGGTAGGAGGGCACACGATTGGTTACCGTGGCATTTTGCCCATCACTGAACTTCCAGAGTGATAAATGAATGCTGGCAAAATGGACGGGAATAAACCAAACCATGGTGATAGCAAGACCACTAATTGTTTTGGTAGCAAGAGCGGGGGCCGAAATCATAAGGGGGCATGTTGAGTCATTTACCCCAAATGTAGAATGGGCCTTGAAACCTAGCATCACCTAACTAGATCACCCAATCGGGTGATGTCTTAAAACATATCCTTCATACCGCGAATACGACCAAAAACACGGGCAGGGTCTTGCATCTTTGCAACTGCTTGGAGTGCGGGCTGATCCCACCGTAAGAAGGGATTAGTTTTTTTCTCTAGCCCCAAGAGAGAGGGCACGGTCGCTTCCTGGCGCTGTCGAGCAGCTTGCACTTGCTGATATCGGTTTTTCAGGTCCAAGTTTTGGCTATCTACAGTGAGTGCAAATTTGAGATTGCTGAGGGTATATTCATGGGCACACCAGACTCGTGTATTGTCTGGCAGCTTTCGTAATTTGCTGAGAGAATCAACCATCTGGACAGGGGTGCCTTCAAACAATCGCCCACAGCCGCCAGCAAATAGAGTGTCACCACAAAACAGCTCGCCTGATTCAGCGGCTGTGGCTGGAGGAAAATAGTAAGCGATGTGACCCCGTGTGTGTCCAGGAACAAAAAATATATGGGTTGTGCGTTCACCAAAGGTGACAGTGTCGCCTTCATTGAGAAACACTGTTTGCCCAGGGATGCGACCTCGGTCTGCTTCACTGGCATACACGACGGCATCGGGAAATTTGGCTAACAGCTGTTGATTGCCACCGACATGGTCACCATGGTGATGGGTATTAAAAATGGCCGTAAGTTTAGCACCTAAGGCTTCTAGCTGTTTGAAGACAGGAGCGGCTTCGGTGGGGTCAACCACGGCGGCGGCTGCCCCATCTTGAAGTAGGAAAATATAGTTATCTGACCAAGCCTTGAGGCGATGAATCTGCATAGATTGATGTGGAGCATGGGTTACTACCAGTATGAAGGAAAGTTTATTTGATGACTTTAGTTGGTAATGGATACTCAGCATGAAGCGTTGCAGCTCCTTTGGCCACTGAAAATCTGGTCTTAATTCTTTTTGTTTCGATGAGTCGTACTCACCAAAATCCTCATACAGAAATCATTCGACACTCTAGAAAGATTTCGTTGGTGTCTTTCTAAATTCAACTGTTGTTAATCATTGGGAAGTCAAGGGTATGTTTGAACGGTTTACAGAAAAATCTCGTGCCATCCTGATTCAGGCTCAAAGTGAAGCTAGAAGGATGGGACATAACTTTGATAGCTCTGAAAGCCAAATAAATATACTGTCACTGAAGAACTCTCTTCAGTGACAGTGTTTATAAGACAACGAACTGAACTAGGTAGTCTGAGGTACCAGGTCTCCTTAGAGATACAGGAGACGCTTACTATGTCTCAGATTGGCTTTTCCTACTCTGACTAAAAGTTCTTTGCTATCTGACGCTCACGTAAGTAAAGAAATAGTGGTAGCGAACAAGATAGACCAATCCCAAAGGTGCAACCCAGGTAGAGCCAAAGCCAGCGGCGAGATAGACCAAGACGAGATAGCTCAAACCAGGCCAAGCAGAAAAAGACCAGGCATGAAATGGCTAGATCGACAGAGAGTGCGATCGCAACCGGGTTTGCTAGAGCCTGTGCAAAAAACTCAGTGATTGAAGCCTTCCCTGAAAATAAAAATTGGTCTAAAAATATCCAGGGTAAAACGCTACCAATGACAGTCAGACTTAGATATAGTCTGCTACGTAGCGATGCACCAGACTGGTAAGTAGAAATAGTAGTCATGAGCGGCCTCCATTAACGTGTGGTGTTAGCCTTGCTATGCAACGATTATGACCTGCCCACATAATAGAAACAATTACCTCTAAGGTAATTAAACCTTCGAAGCATAGGGATATCATGACCGCTGCCACATTTACCAATTTGCTCAAGTCCTGGCGTAAGCAACGGGGCTTTAGTCAGCTAGCACTAGCCTTGGCCAGCAATGTCTCCCAGCGACATCTGAGCTTTTTAGAATCTGGCCGCTCCCAGCCCAGCCGAGACATGATTTTACGGCTCGGAACTGTGTTGGAAATTCCGTTTCGCGATCAGAATACGCTCTTAACAGCAGCAGGATTTGCCCCTGTATTTGTTGAAAGTGATCTATCAGCACCAGAGCTAGCACCCGTCCGTCAGGCGCTAGATTTTATGCTGCGTCAGCAGGAGCCGTATCCTGCCATTGTTATGGATCGCTACTGGAATCAATTGCAAATAAATCAGGCGGCCCAGCGTTTGTTTGCCTCCCTTATAAAACCAGAACAGCTTGTGGAATGTTGCTCACCCAGCGGACAGCTTAATCTGATGAAAGCAATGTTTCATCCTCAAGCTCTACGATCCGTAATCGATAACTGGGTAGCGGTCGCTACTGTTTTAATCCGTCGAGTTCATCGTGAAGCTGTAACAGCTGGTGAGAATAGTTTTTCCCATAGACTGTTTCAAGAGCTGTTGAGGTTTCCTGATGTGCGCCCATTGTGGCAATCAAATGAAATAGAAACCTGGCAGGCTCCTTTGCTGACAGTTACTTTTAAAGCAGAGCAGCAACAACTGTCTTTTTTCTCTACACTCGCTACCCTGGGAACACCCTACGACATTACGCTACAAGAGCTACGAATTGAGTGCTTATTTCCTGCCGATCAACTAACAGCAGATGTAATGCATCAGGCGATCTAATTGGAAATTTTGCCGACAGGCTCTATACCGTTTTCAAAGGCTAACGCAATGTGATCCCTCCGTTTCCACACGTATCTATCTGCTCCTCTTCAATATTCCGTCCATTAGAAAAAACAGCCAGCACGTCGTATATGCAGTTAGGGCTGCTGATCGTAAATTCTACGGAGTTGCCTGAGCTAACCAACCTACTGAGGTCATTTGGACCCCAAGAAGAACTACCAGAAGGAGACAGATATAGTTCCTCCAGCGTTGATCCTGTTTCATTAAAAACCCTAAACGCTCTCTCTCTGTTCCGGCGTCCTTGCCCATCGCAGCTATGGTGGCTATATCCACTACGTCTGCAGTTTAAATAACTTCTTGTCTGTCCGTCGCAGCTACTGTGGCGATAGCCGGTACGTCTGCAATCCACATAAGAGCTGTCTTGTCCATCACAGCTGCTGTGACGATAGCCCGTTCGCCTGCAGGCTACATAGGCACTGTTTTGTCCATCACAGCTGTTGTGACTGTAACCAGCATCCCGACATCTGGCATAGTCAGATCTTTGGGCTTGAGCAGGCGGGCTAACAATTAGCAGTAAATAGGCAAGTTGAACAATAAGCGATGATACACCTGTAGAAGAAAAACGCATTGGTCTAAAGACAATAAACGTTGGGAGCGATCTACAACATAAGTCTAGCCAACACATAAAAATAGCTGGTTTCATTTTAGGTAACCCAAGTCGTAAAAACGCTCAGATGCGCTTATCAGCCAAGTAGTTCGCACCGTTAGCTGATCTTTAAAGATATCTAAATTGACTCACTGTCTATCGCTAGTGGTACGAATGATGCTCGTTATCTACTTTGCTTATTGACGAGTAAAATGCCGCAAAAAACGACGATACCACCCAATAGAGAAACCAAGGACGGTATCTCTCGCAGCCATAGCCATGCAATTACTAGGGCAGCAATCGGAATGAGTGATAGGTAGCTGCCAGCTTGCGATGCTGGGATTTTTGAGAGCACGTAAGACCAGGCAATATAGGCAACTACCCCTGGAAATAACCCCATGTAGATAACCGACAGCGTAGGGCCAGGGGGCGCATGGAGCACAGATAATACTGCATGGGGAGCGGATAGGATTAACATCAAAGTGCCTGCCCAAATGGCGTAGGTTGTGAACTGAATGGCGGTATAGCGTTGGAGCAGAGATTTTTGGGCGACAGAATAGACACTGATGCAAAGTGTTGCCATAAAGACCAACAGTGCCCCAGATGACAACTGTAGGCTGCTGCCAGCAAGGGAAATGACCGCGACACCAGCTACACATAGGCTAATGCCTAACCAGCCCAGAATGGTCAATTTCTCTTTGTAAAAGAGCCTTGCTAACAGCGCAATAATGCCAATTTCAGACGAAATAATAAAACTGGCCATACCTGCAGAAACAGTTAGCTGACCCGCATTTAGAAATACGTTGTATAAGGTAAAGCCGGTTAACCCGCAGAAGCTAATAAGCGGCCAGTCTCGCCACCTTGGCAGGGGCATTTGTTTTGCTATGGCGTAGAGCAAAAGAATGGATGACGCTACGAGATAGCGTAAAACAGCAACCTCTACAGGGCTGTAAGCTTTGAGGGAAACTTGTATTGCTGGAAACGCCGACGCCCACAGAAGTATTGCACTAAAGAGCGCCGCCATGACAAATGCATCAGGGTGTTTGTCAGGCTGAGTCTTGTCAGGGCGGTGAACAGAATAATAGACCGGCTGTGAGAGTACCATGAGAGACAAATTCCTGCAGGCAGAATAGCACTAGTGCAGTGTCAAGACTAAGAATTAGGGTTAACGAGAGTGTTTTGGTAAGCTCTAGACAGCATACCGAAATTCTATGCAGAAAAAGTACATTGTCCGCCTAACCCCCGATGAGCGCCATCAACTACAAGCTGTGATCAAAAAGTTGAAGGGCAGCAGTCAAAAAGTGCGTCGAGCTCAGATTCTACTGAAAGCCGATGCCGATGGCCCTAACTGGACTGACCAGGAGATCGCAGATGCGTTTGACTGTCGAACAAAGACCGTG
>JBCDIX010000037.1:0-65860 GCA_038748405.1 Cyanobacteria bacterium P01_H01_bin.21
ATCTCTTCTAAGAGACCAGTTTCTTCTCTGAACAACTGAGTGTCAGATCAATCCTGAATGCCTGAATTTACACTCAAGTTTAGCCGAGAAAAGTAGTTTAGCTTTTTCTATTGACCTCGTCCGCCTCAGGGACTATGTTAGGGTGTTGTCACATCAGGCCCCGTGTTCAGGGGCTATCTAAACTATTACCTCACTGTTGCTATTTGTATAGTCCGTACTTACAGATAGCTGTTGCCAGGCATCCAAATCTGCTTTGACCCATTCTAGTTTTTTCTGAATTAGGTGGATGGCATCCGTGCCTAATGCCAGTCGCATCGGTGGGTGAGGACTTTCCACAGCTTGAATAATGGCTTGCGCCGCTTTAGCTGGATTGCCAGGTTGCTGACCATCCATCTCTTTGAACCACTGCAATGATGCTCCGCTCACGGTCGCGTAGGCAGCAACAGATTGTTTGGCTGCTGCTAGAGAGCGTCCATTAAAATCTGTGCGAAATGCCCCTGGTTCAATTAGGGTTACTTTAATTCCGAATGGCTCAACCTCTTTAGCCAAGGCTTCAGAGGTACCTTCCAGGGCAAATTTAGCGCCACAGTAGAGGCTGCTTCCACCAAATCCTACTAATCCTGCTGTGGATGACATATTCACAATGTGACCGCTGCCTTGCTGACGCATCAAAGGCAAGACAATTCGCGTTAGCCTGAGTGCCCCAAAGAAGTTGGTTTCAAAAAACTGCTGAATCTCAACATCACTGACTTCTTCGAGTGCGGCAATTAGTCCATGCCCCGCATTGTTGACTAGCACATCAATGCGACCAAAGGTGGCGATCGCGATATTAACTGCTACTTGTATGTCTTGGGATGATGTCACATCTAGACGTACAGCCATTGAAGTCTTTGGATAGTCCTCAATCAAAGGTTGAAGTTGCTCGGGATTGCGAGCAGTCGCAATGAGAGAGTCGCCCTGCTGCAACACAGCTTCTGCAAGAGCGCGTCCGAATCCCGTTGAGCATCCTGTAATCAACCAAACTTTAGGAGCGACACAATTTTTGTCTGAGTTCATGGGCTTTCTCCTATATCAAGAACAATGAGACGTGTCTTATATCTCTTACGGTAGGAGGTAGCTATGTGACTGTCCAATATATATATAACTAAGATTAATAGGTTTAAAATATAAGTACGATGGAATTACGGCACTTACACTACTTCATTGCAGTGGCTGAGGAGCTGCATTTTAGTCGAGCAGCAAAGCGGCTGTGCATTTCTCAACCCCCGCTCAGTCAGCAAATTCGCAGCTTGGAAAATGAACTGGGCGTCAAGCTGTTTGAACGAACAAAGCGGCAAGTGCAGCTGACTGAAGCAGGCAAAACATTTTTAGAGCGCTCCTATCTAGTGTTAGAGCAACTCGAACAAGCAATCTCAGTGACTCAACAAATCGGACGGGGCGAAGTTGGACAATTGGCGATTGGATTTGTTGACACTGCAATGTATACGTTACTACCAGAGATTTTGAGGATCTTTCGAGCACAGTTTCCGGCAGTACAACTACAGTTACATGAACTGACGACTGCTCAACAGATTCAAGCACTGCATCAAAAGCGGGTTGATATCGGTATTGTTCGTTCTACCATCAACGAACCAGGTTTGAGTGTGGAGTGCTTTTTGACAGAATCATTAGTCCTAGCGTTGCCAGAAAGCCATCCACTATCTGCCCAGACTCAAGTGTCGCTTTCCACATTGGCAGATGAACTATTCATTCTATTTCCTGTCAAATTGGGACCTGTCTTTTACGAGCAGATTATTCACAGTTGTCAGCAAGCTGGATTTCGTCCGAAAGTGGCTCAAGAGGCGGTTCAGATGCAAACAATCGTCGGCTTAGTTGCAGCAGGAATCGGCATTGCAATTGTTCCTGCCTGCTTGAAAGATTTCCACAGAAGCGGAGTCATTTACAGACCCTTACAAGAACAGATCCCTAAAACCGGACTTTATCTGGCTTGGCGGCAACATGATTCTTCCCCAGTCATAAGCGCATTTCTCAACTTGGCACGGAAGACGGCACAATGAGAGTCAAATTGTGACGGTACTTTAGCAGTTAGAGGTTATTCACCTCACCGAATAGTGCTTCCAAGTACTGTCTCAGCAGTAATCTAAAGCACCATATAGCCACCACTTATTTCTTGCTCTAGCTTATGAGTCCAAGTTTTGCATTAACTCGCAGTTGCAGGAGCCGTGGCACTGAGTGGAGCATTGCTTGAAACTATTAAACTCTGGCTCAAATCAGCTGAAGACTAGTAGATTAAGGCAGTCTCCGTCATAAAAGTATTCAAGATAGATTAAGAGTAAGGGTTCTATAACATTCAGAAAAAAATAACCTGAAGAGGCATTTCATGGACGTCTGCAAGTCAAAAATAGACTCTAATTAAATTCTTATCCCTTAGTTCCTGAAAATATCTCAAGGCGTTTATTTGAAGGCTTTCCAAGGTCTAGAAATCCAGCTATTTTCCATCAAAAATATCCAACTCTTTCACGTAGAATCGCAAGAGCATTGCCAGGACTTTATCGATTGGCTAGCGAGTCATTATAAAAAAGCTATTTCCATAGGGTTCCCAAACCCCAAAATCAGATGCTACGATATGTATCGGTAAGTTTTCGGTAGAGAAGTAAGTTTTGTTGAGATTTCGATTTCAGTAACAGGAATATCTCCGTTTAACTCGCTACATGTTTTTCAAATTCAAGGAGATTTCCTTATGTCTATTTATGTGGGCAATTTGTCCTATGATGTCACTCGTGAAGATATCGAGGACGTGTTCAATGAGTACGGTCGTGTAAGCCGCGTTAGCTTACCAATGGATCGTGAAACAGGGCGCCCTCGCGGATTTGCCTTTGTGGAAATGTCAGGCAAAGAAGATGAGTCTAAGGCGATTGAAGCACTTGACGGTGCTGAGTGGATGGGTCGCACTATGAAAGTGAATGAAGCCAAGCCTCGCACTGCTTCAGCAGGCGGTGGCGGTGGTAACTACCGTCGTAACTCTTTCTAAAGCCAATTAGCTAATAAAGCTTTAGTTAGCACTTACGAGTGGTTCTATGAACCGCTCGTTTTTTGCATTCGTCATAGCTAACTCTGTTATCAGCACAGCTGTTGCAGCTAAAGGATTTGTAGCTCAAACAATAGGGGTATCAGCTTGGTGCCACATATACAGCGCTAGATACGAGCGGTAGGGTGCAAAGCGAGCAGCTGTGCGAACTGTTTTGCGATGACGGCTGGTTAAGCGTTCAAGATTTTTGCGTGCTGTCGTGTCCCCATCGGGCCAAATGTCAGGATCACCAAAATAAAAAATACCCATCATGTCGGCAGTCCACTGACCTACGCCCCAAATCTCCGTTAGACAATGGGTGCGCTCCTCATGGTCTAGCTCACTTAAAAAAGTCTCATCAAGCTGATTTGCAAATGTTGCCATGGCAATTGCCCGCATCGCTTTGGCCTTGGCTGCTGATAGCCCACAGCTTCTTAAAACATCCGGTGAAACCGTGGAAAAATAGTCTACTAATGGCTGACCTGCCGCACTATCGACAACTCGCCTCCAGATTGAAGCGGCGGCTTTGACTGAGAGCTGCTGTCCGGCTACCGCACGACAAAGGCGTTCTGAGAAAGGTGAATCTTGGCTGGGAATAAGCTGTAGTGGACTAGTCGATGCGATCGCATCTGCCAACTCATCACTCAGCTCCCGAGCAATCTCTAAAAATCTTGCATGAATCGCCTGAGACATGACACCAAAGCGTTAGAAAGCTATCCACATTCTCTGAGAAAAGATAAATTATTGCGCTAAATAGTCTACAGAGGCAGCAAAATACTGAAGCAAGTACTGCCTGGAACAGATTCCATCATTAGACTTCCCCCATGGCGATTTTCAACAATTCGCCGCACCACATCTAACCCCAAACCAGATCCCTTACCCATGGGTTTGGTGGTAAAAAACGGTTCCGTTAGCCGATTTTTTATCTCATCCGGAATACCAGGGCCATTGTCTTCTACCTCCACCCTGAGACAGCCATTTTTTTCACAGGTACGAATAATAATCTTGGGTGGTTCTTCAGAAGAACTCTCATTTAAAGCATCAATCGCATTGTCAATCAGATTTGTCCATACCTGATTTAGCTCACTGCCATAGGCCATAATTTCTGGCAAATCTTGGTCATAGCGACGTTCTACTGTAATGCCGTGTTTTAGCTTAAAGGCAAACAGCCGCAGGGTATCTTCAATACCATCGTGAATGTTCACCTGTTGCTGAGCGGCACGATCCATATAGGAGTAGGATTTCATCGATTGTACCAAGGTCGAAATCCGCTCTGCCCCATCCAAGCCATTGTGGATCATACCCATCACGTCAAACGACAGCGCCAACCAACGTAATCCCATATCCCGTAGCTCGGTTGGGTCATCCCGCCAGCGCTCCATCATCTTACTGAGTTTGTTGGGGTCTACCTTACCAGCCGCTAGAGGTTCTGCTAATTTCCATGCATCTGCTACCCCATAGTCTTCTAGCCAGTCTGCGATCGCATCTTCACGATCTCCCTGGGCTAATGGGTCATTATCGGGATGGGCAATGGCTTCAACCCCGCGATCGCGCAGGTCTGTCCATTCCTTAGTATGCTCTTCATCCACCTGCCGCTGACCATACACCAGATTCATCCGCTGCAGCTCTAGCATGGCAGGCTGCAAATCTTTTAATGCCCTCACCAACGCTGCAGCTGGATTATTAAGCTCATGGGCTAAACCAGCAGACAAGGTGCCCAGTGCAGCCATTTTTTCGCGGGTTTGGATAAACGTTTGCAGCCCCCGTAACCGAGTACCCACAATCCGAAAAATATCTCGTTCAAATTCTCGACAGCTGTGGAGAACGTCTAAAAAGTCTGGACAGTTTAAACGGTAAAGATCCACCGCCGTATCTGCGGTTAGCGTGACCGGCACCAAGTCTTCTGTTAAAACCTGAATTTCACCAAAAAATGATGGACTAACGTGACGGCCCACCGGAATATCTGTGCCGTGGCTCACGCGACTCACGGTAATCTGACCGCTCAGCTGCATAAAAAAGCCTAAGGGTTGGTCGCCTTCTTTGACTAAAATGTCACCCGCCGCTAGCTGGATATGTTCGGCGCGATCGCAAATCCAATCCAATCGTTCTCGAGGCAGCGCTCGAAATGCATCCATTTGTAATAGAGAATCAGCACAGAGCATCGATTATTCTCCTTCTCCCGTTAACGCCACGTAGCTACCCAACGCAATCAGTCCTGTCCCAGTTGCATAGCGCTGACCAGTTCTCAGTCTTGGGCTAGACTGCAGCCAATTACCAATGGGGCCAGCTAATGCAATTACTATCAAATCAACGCTGGTGTTGAGGGCAACCGATGTTGAGCCCAGCAACAGAAATTGAGCAAACACAACACCGTCTGGATTAATAAACTGAGGGATAAAGGCTAAAAAGAAGAGAGCTGTTTTGGGGTTTAACACTTCAACAGTTATCCCTTGTAAGAATGCTCGTCTGTAGCCTGTTCTGCGAATATTTGCTGCCCCCATATGCTCATCTCGGCTCAAAATTGTCTTAATACCGAGATAAATCAGATACGCTGCTCCCAGGTATTTCACCAAATTGAATGCAAACGCCGATGCTGCTAGCACAATTGAAATCCCCAGAGCAGAGGCCACAACATGAAACATTCCTCCCACCGAGGTGCCCATCGCTGAGGCAATTCCTTCAACTCGGCCCCCTTTTAGACTGCGGGTCATCACATAAAAAATACCGGGACCGGGGGTGATCGCCAACACAATAGCGGCACTAAAAAATAACGAAAATGTGGCAAAGTCAGGCATAGGAGGAAATAGTAGAGGGGCAGGAAAAGTAAGCCTAAAAAAGCAAATTACTAGCTGTCTACAAGACCGTAGGTTACAGGGTCTCAATCTTATCTTCTTTGGCAAAATGACTAAGCCTGCGGCTATTCTAGCGGTTTTAACCCGAGGCTAAGTGGGTAAAGTAGCTATCCAAGTGGTTGTTTGATCTGAAGACTGTAAATGTATGACCTCTAAATGCTTATATTCTGGTTGTTTAAGCAGCTGAGGGTATTTTCTACGACGCTTAGAATAAGTTTGCATCATCCATAACAATATGGAATCCTGACTAAAAAAGATTGACGAATCGTTTCCCGATTACCGTTCCACAACTCTTCTTGCTGAAACGCTCGCTGTAATCTCACACCCGCACTCATTTTTTCAACACTCTCATCGGCTGACCACTTTTAGGCTCAGTTTGCTCTTTGCTCCACGCATTCGGCTCAGCAAAGCCAACCTTATGAAGGTGTTTAACAATTAGCTCCATGGCAATAGTGGAACCAATCAGAGTAATCAAAACCGACTCACGGTGAGGCTCCTCTGGAGTTGGTGGAGTCTGAGCCCCATCAGCGCTAGGAACAAATTCTTGCATAGTCAACATAATCCAACGTCGTCATAAGTGTGACATTAGCACAGACGCGATGTATCCACAAGTGTGACATTTACCTTCTGAAATGACTCTGGGATGATCAGAGCATGGGACGGGCAAGCGTAGCACTGAAGCAGGTTTTAGACACTTACGGTATCAGTCAGAATAAACTGGCTGTCACCATGGGCATTAGCCGTGCAAACGTTGGTCGCTGGTATCACGGACTAGACCCAAGCGCTGAAAATATTGCCCTGATTGCCGAAGCTTTAAAAACCTTAAATATTGACGCAGCCAGAGAATTCGTGCGGCTTTATCTAGGCATAATTGTTGAAGACTAGACTGTTCTGGTGCCCAGTCTCTGGCTTCATTGGGTACGAGGGTACGAGGCTATAGATCATCGTAAACATGGTCCTCTGAGTTATCCCAAACCCTAGCAAAAGACGGTGCCGACACTTGCCTAGCAGCGCAAATCAAAGATGTCTCTTTATTCGTAGTGTCAGTCAAAGATTCCGTCTTTCTTTGAGACCTCTCACCCGACAACGCCAATCATTTCTCCACTGTAGGTACACCGTCAGCCATTTTTAACCAGTTGATCAGAGCCTTCCACACCATAGATATCACCTGCACAGCCACCCCCATAACCATAGGCTATAGTATGCCTAGTCCCAGTCGGGCCAATTCACCCATGGTAGTCACTCTCCAGCTCCGCCAACTCGACGTCCCCCCAGGCCAGCGCCTCCTGGTCCGCAACCTCGACTGGCCAGAATTCGAAAACATCCTAACCGAACTCGGCGAGCATCGTGCATCCCGCATCGCCTACAGCCAAGGCATCCTAGAAATCCGTATGCCCACCCCCGAACACGAGGTTGACAAAGAACTTATCGGTGACATTGTCAAAACACTGCTCGACGAACTCGAAATCGACTGCGAATGCTTTGGCTCCACCACCTTTAAACAAGAAGCCATGAACAGTGGCATTGAGCCAGACCAATGCTTCTACATCCAGAATCATGCCCAAATGCGCGGCAAACGGCGATTAGATCTGAGTATAGACCCACCGCCTGATCTGGCGATTGAAATAGACGTTACCTCCAAAACCCAAATAGATGCCTACACAAGTCTAGGCGTACCTGAACTATGGGTTTACACACAAAACCAACTCAAAATCTATACCCTAAAATCAGGCCAATACGAATCGGTAACCATAAGCCCGACATTTCCCAAATTACCAATTCTTGACTGGATAACCGATGTGCTAGTTCAAAGCGCTAATTTAGGCCGAAGCCCTGCATTGAGAGCATTTCGAAAGAAAGTACGACAGATAGCATAGTTTCTGGCTATCACCATGGGCATTAGCGGAGATACAGGAATTGGGTGAGACGGAGAGCGATGATTACTCAAGCTTTCCGTGTCTCAGTGTCCCCTTGTTCTCAACGTCTCACTAAACCTGATTTTTTTGAGCATCCTGACCAACACGATAATTCTCCAGCCAGGCTTGGCTTAACGACCTCAGCTGATTTCTCTCAGCAGCATCAATACCCTTGGGGTCAAAACGATAGCGATAATGTAGTTGGATAATGGGTTTGAGTGCTTCCACCTGAGCGACAGATAGTTTTTGGTTGAGTCGTTCCATCCAATGCTGTAGGTTCTCCGCAGGTCTGCGCCTCAGTTTTAATTGCTTGAAAATGTGTTCGATTTGGTAAAACTCTGAATCGATACCAGGGAGAGCAGGTTGCGACCCTCTCACTTCAAAACTCGCATTTTTAGCCAGTCTTTCCCGCCGCCTTCGCCTCCACCACCAGATCAGAAGACCGATAATAATGACAACAACCAAGAAAATTAGCAGAAGCAACGCCCTAGATTCAGGCTCTTGCGGTAATTGTTCCTGGATAGGTGCAAATAGTCTCTCCGCGAACCTTCGTAAAATCAAGTCCAGGGGACTGCCTTGGTTCAGACCTTGAGAAAACCTATTACCTTGTCCATAGCTGCCTTGTCCACCCCCATCATTGAGCCAGCTATGATCAAACTGAAGCCGACTCAACTGCCTATGGGCTAAAACCCCCAAAATTCCAGCCAAACAGATTAAACCAAGCCAAACCATCACTTTAGATTTCGCAGGCCGCAGGTAAAAGAACAGTATGCCAACCAGCATCCAAGCTAAACCATAAAAGAGAACTCTATTGGCGTTTACGGCACTGGCCGATAACAAACACAGGCCAAAGTAAACATAACAAAAATCAAGGGAGGACCGTTTCCAATCAATTCCTCGCTTGGTAAAGGAGGGATTCACTAAGAAACCTTGAATCTGTTGGAAAAGATTGGCCGTATAGATTTGAGCCAACATAAGTGGCAACAATGCCAACGGCAGCAATTGCAGCATGCTCTGGAAAGCACCCGTGAGTTGGAGTGTCACAATGATCACGGAAATGCAGCTGAACAGAATCAGTACGGTTGCCTTTTTAGAAAGCATCCAGCGCTTGGAGAACACCCGTCTCCCTTCGATGCACACAATCATCGGCACTGCCAGACCCCACAGCCCCGTTTGAAATCCCCACAGGCATAATGCCAGACTGCACAGGCTCGCTATATGGAATTGCATATCTCGCCCAGACCCTGCTGAATGTGACTCAACGGTAACGGATAAACCCGCATGAAATGACTTTGATAACCTTCTAACAGCGGCGATAGTGTGTGTCGATCATGGGTCAAAATCAAAACCCATGTGGGGATATTCACAGACTGTAATTGCTTAACAAGTGCTTGGCGTGCCTCATCCCAGGTGAGAAAAATGCAGATGCAGCTACTTAACAGCGACAAACGACTTTGCATGATTGGCAACAACGAGTCAAAGGACTTATCCTGACAGGAGACTACCGACGCTAACAACTCAAGAATACGTTCTGTTTGGCCCAAACCTCGACCCAGGGTAAAGTATCCACCGGAAAAGATAAGATCCAGTAAGGACTCCTGGTTTTGCATGCCCCAGGCCAATGATGCGGCAACTGAGATAGCCTCTTCTAAAATTTCGCTAAATGACTCCGGTTGAAATGTGTCTAAAACCAGAGCGTGATGAACAAAGTACTCGGCTTGTTCTTCTCGAACCACAGGGTTACCCAGTTTAGCCCAGCTTTTCCAGTGAATCTTGCGGGGCGAGTCGCCGGGGCGATAGTCTCGCAAGGACCAAAATTCTTCTGATTCTCCAACCGATAGGGCCAGCGATAATCCTCCCGGTTGATACCCTTGACGTTCTGGTAGTTGAAACGAGGGCACCGGGTAGCGCTTTGGCAAGATTAATACTGATTGGGGCAGGGGTAGTCTGACGCAGGCATTAAATATACCGAGAGGATCAGGGCAGGCAAGGGTGAGCGTCTCAAACTGCAGTAACCCTCGTCGTAGGGGCGTAATCTCACCTTTGATTTCAGTCATACCCTGGGCTGCCAATACGGGAATGCCGATGGCTGGTGCGATCGCACGCTGAGCCTGAACGATTAGTTTGCTCCATGATTGAGCATCCTTGCGGCTTGGACGGCTAACGTCAAGATAGTCTTCAAAGCTAGGAAATGAGTGGGCAAACGCTTCAATCAGTCGCAGTTTCCTAAAATTCCTGCGAGTAGTGTTCTGTATCGTTACTCGGTAGGATAAAGGCAAGCCCACTGTCCCAAAGCGAGGTAGTAATCGCCTGACCTGAAACCGAGGCCGTGAGAAGACTGTAGCTACTATAGACACAGCCAACAATAAGCAGGCCAGGGCAAAGACTTGGTAAGACAAACTCCGCCGGGTATCTAGACCTACCAGCCCAGAAATGATGACAAATACTAAGACCCCTAACCCCAGCGGCGTAAATCGCCTTTTTAACCATTGCCGGAGGCTGTAGCCCAAGAATCGAAATAGACGATAAAAGAAAAGATTCATGGCTCAGGCAGGCACAGGCATCGCATTTAAGATATCTTGAATCACCGCGTCGGCTGTCTTGCCCGAAAATCGGGCCTGGGGTTCGAGGACTAACCGATGGGCTAGGACTGACAGCGCAATCTCTTCCACCTGCTCTGGCAAAACAAATTCGTAACCATCAAAGAGGGCTAATGCCTGAGACAGTTTCATCAAGGCGATGGCTCCTCTGGGGCTAGCACCTAGCTGTACCCTTTCTGCTTGGCGGGTGGCCCCGACAATATCAATGATGTAACGCTTGAGTTCATCGCTGACTCGTATCTGCTGCACCTGTTGCTTGAGTGTAAAAATATCATCTCGTGAGAGACATGGTTTAACCTGGTCAATGGGATGTTGCTGGAGCTGACTTGATAAAATCTCCATTTCTTCTTCTGGAGAGATATAGCCCAAACTAAACTGCAGGGCAAACCGATCCATTTGGGCTTCTGGTAAGGGATAGGTGCCCTGTGCTCCCACAGGATTTTGGGTGGCAATGACAAAAAAAGGTGCGCTTAGCTTTCTTAGGGTGCCATCAATGCTGACCTGAGATTCTGCCATGGCTTCCAGCAGTGCAGATTGGGTACGGGGCGAGGCGCGATTAACCTCATCTGCTAGAACGATATTGGCAAAAATGGGACCTTCGTGAAACTGAAAGGACTGTTCGATGGGGTTTAAGATCGAGACGCCCAAAATGTCAGAGGGGAGCAAATCAGGCGTAAATTGAATCCGCTTGAAGGAAACATCGACAGAAAAAGCCAGTGCTTTGGCCAGGGTGGTTTTACCCGTGCCAGGGTAATCTTCTAGCAGCACATGGCCTCCAGTGACAAAGGCGGCCAGAAGTTTACGCACAGCAGCAGTCTGCCCTTTGACCACCTGCTGAATATTCTTGGACAAACGTATATAAATTTCTTGCCCAGAAACTTGGCTAGAAACAGTATTTGAATCTATAGCCGACGATTCCATAGCTGGGTCCTTGGTGTCAATGACTCAAGATAACCGAAACTTTGGGGTTGGGGCACTAGCTGCTTGGCCAAATATTTGGCAGAGACGTTCCCAAGTGATATCGGGCACCTGACTATAGTTGCCATCGATAATCCAACGCTCACCCATCAGTGCATCTGATACTCGTTGTCGGAATATATCTTCTGGCGGGTTTCCCCAGTTAGGCTCCCAATATAGGGCATCTAGCTCCAAGTGAGGAATTTGCAGTCTCTGGGATACTTGGCGAGCCAGTGTCGTTTTACCAGAGCCGGATGTGCCTACCACAAAAATTCGTTGTCCCCAAAAAGCTGCCTGCATGACCTAGCACTCGAAATATTTTTTCTAGGTTATACACCTTTTTCTAGCATCATCATTCTGGACTATCAGTCACCATATTCAGCAGATCCTCTGCCTTTTCCGCAGCCGTCTGTCGCACCGCTTCCGATAGCGCGGGATTCTTTTCAATTTCTCTCAAAGCTCTAACTGCATGGTTTCTTATAGCACCATCATCAACATTACCAATTCTAAAAATGCTGTTGATAGATTCCTTTGCATTCTCTTCCGAGGTAGCATTCACAACTAAGACTCTCGTACTGTCAATCAAAGAGCTTTGAGCATTCGCTGGGTCAGCCCCTTGTGTATGGCTAAATGGGATTAGACTATCTGGTGACGATGGCTCTATTGATTCAGGGGCAGCCTCTAATGTTTGATCGATATCACTGTTGATGCGATCTTGGGCAACTCCTTCTAGATTTTCTGCTTGCTGAGTTGTTTCTCGCACTTTCTCTTGAAGCACTGTTTTTTCTTCATCAGCCCTGAGCAGCTTAGCCTGTGACGTGGCATTTTCTTGGAATACCGTAATCACAGAAGGAAAAAAGAGGGCAAACATTAGAGATGTCGCCGCTAACTTTGACTTGTTGTTTGCCTTTTCTGGTGGGCCATCTAAACTAAGAATGGTGCCAATAAAGCCCACTACGGCCCCCAATAAAATACTGGATATTACTAAAATCAAAAACTCTAACCCAGCCCCCAGCTGAATGGAGGGAACAAAATCATGGACAACAGCCTCTGTCTGCTCCTGACGCTCAGATACACTGTCGTTCTCCACTTCAGACACAGGTTGGTCTAACGTCTCTTTACTACCCTGGTTTTCACTCCCTAACTCTGCCTGTGCCACGATTTCGTCGTCATCCTGTGGTTCAATCGCCTGGGCATTTGCTGCAGCCATAAACGTGCCCCCTTCCTGAATAAGCCGCAGCGCTACGCTACCGAGGCCGCCAAACATAGCTGGTACCACCACATATCTGGCAGTGACAGTGTTGAAAAACGTGCTGTTTAGCTTAGCTGCAGCATCATTCACCGCAGCACCGGAAAATTCAGAAATCGCCGTGGGCGGAATCGTCTCAGAAATGGATGTAGCTTCTGACTTAGCTTTGCTAGCCGATGAATCTAAGGGTGGCAGGGCGAGAAATGCAGTATACATAGCGACCTTATCTAAGGAGCGGTTGGCTTCTGGGAAGTTATTCAACCGACCTCAGCTATTTTGCGGAGCATTTTCCTAGAAAAACGCAGAAGTGGAATATCTTGGACTTTTCTACAAAGGGGAGTGCGTTTTCTGCAAAGGATACGTGGACAAAATTGTTAATGGCCCTCTTGTAGGGGCATAGCATGCTATGCCCCTACAAGAGGGCTGTAATTTACAAATTTGTGCCATTTAATCCGCCCAATTTACGGTTCATCCTCATAGAACCGATAAAACAGATACTCATCCTTAAAAGTATGTTCATCGGTAACATGGTGAAAAATACCCTGCTCTACCAGAGCCTGACCAATCCTGACAGCAGCCTCGCGCGTGGCGTTTTGGGTTTTAGCCAACCATGTCACAGCTTCACTACCGACAAAACAACTGGCATAGACCGTTAATCGGAAGCGTCGATTTTGAATATCTAACCCATCTTCTGAGCGCATTTGTTTTACAAGCCTCTCCAGCAATGAATTCTGAAATCGCTGCTGATTTTGCAACAAACTTGAATAGTCTCTGACATCAGATAACAAATCATTTGCTAATGGCTGTTTCTCTGTTTTCTCTAAGACTGGTGGAGTACTTGGTTGAGACATCTGCTGTGCCCAGGTAGCCGCATCCCACTGGGGAGACCGAATATTTAAATCTCTTTGGGGAAATGGAATCTCGATATGGTGACGACGGAGATTTGCTTCGAGCATGTAGTAGAGGTCGCTCTTAATATCAAACTGCAGACGCGGATCGCGAATCCACACCAGCACATCAAAATCAAGGGAGCTATCGCCAAAGCCGAGAAACCTTAGACGAGGCTGGGGATATTGCAACACGCTGGGGTGGGCGCTGGCTACTTCTATCACAGCCGTATGCACCTGCCGAATATCTGAGCCATAGGCGACACCCATGGGTAAATGTAGCTGAGACACTGGATGTCCATGACTCCAGTTGATTACCTTGTTTTCTAATAGCTGGGCATTGGGCACAATGATGGCCACTCGATCGAGCGTGCGAATTTCTGTACTACGCACACCGATACTTTCTACCGTTCCGGCCAGGTCTCCCAGGTTAATAAAGTCTCCCACTTGAATCGAGCGCTCAAACAGCATCATCCAGCCGCTGACAACATTGTTGGCAATGTTTTGCAGACCAAAACCAAGACCAACACCGAGCACACTGGCAAGAATTGCTAGAGCGCTGAGGTCAATGCCCAGCACTTGCAAAATTAAAAACAGGCCGATACCGGTGAGGATGACCTGCATGAGGGTTGAGATCGCATCCTGCACACCTCGATCAGATATTGCGGCCTTCAAAAAACGCGACTTTACTGCCGAGGTAACAATCCGCACTCCAATCCATAGCGCCAGGGTGAGCAGCACTACGCGAAATACATCGACAAGGGAATATCCCTGACCGTCAATATCAAACAGGGGACTGGTGAAATATTGAAATAGCCGATAGCGAATAGTTCGGGCTATGGGAAATAGCTCACAGATATAGACACCTGCGGCTAGCCACACAAGCACCTGGGCTACCAGTAGCGAGGGCAAAATCCACGCAGGTAGCCTGCCGCTACGGGTTTGCTGTCGCCACAGCCAGCGTCGACTGTTATAAAGAATGGCCCAACAGAGCAGTGCGATCGCAACCGCCCCTAGACTCACCCAAGCCATTCGCCGTTGATAGGCAGGCTGTCGTTCCATCTGGGCTCGATCTAGCGCCACTTGCAAACTATCAGCCCATAGCTCGGCTCGCTCTTGGGGCGGCACTCCTGCCATCAGATCACCAGCGGTCACCGTTAGCAAATGTCGACCGTTGGCCCGCAGTGTTACTAACCCATCTCGTTCACGTGTCCGCACCCGAATTGGTGATGGCGAACTTTCAATCACCTGCCATAGAGCCTGATTAGCAAAATCAGCACGTTCGTCGGCACTAATGTTTTCAATACTGCCAAGCTGGAATAAAACTCGACCATCAATGACGACGTTGGCTTTTTGGGTCAGTGTTTGTGCCGTCGCTGAAGACAAAAAAATAGCGACCAGCAGCACAAGCGTTGCGACTACAGTACAGATACATTGAATCGCCCTGAGCGGTCTGTACCTTGCCCTACCAGCCACAGCCGTCCCACTGCCCATCCATGCCGATTTTCCATTGGGCTTTTTCAATATTTGCCGTTGATTTATTGATCCAACATCAAGAAACCTAAACCATGAGACGGTGTCGTAAAAAATAACCTTTTTCTCAGGATCACACTGCATCTAGAAGCGCTCAAAACCCAAGGCCCGAGTTTACCTGAGTTGTACCAATTTAAATGAGTAGTTGCTCAAGGAAAAATCAACGTTCTGCAAAAAAGGTCTGTCAGAAGTTGGACAATTGTCCAGCAGCCATGTGTCACAATGTAGGCGGTTTTGCCAACTCAGGTGAGCAGGCAACAAATAAATTATGGAATCTTTGGAATCTCTCTATTCTTACGCTTGGCTCATACCCTTGCTGCCACTCCTCGGTGCAGCCATTGTGGGTGTGGGTCTGATTAGCTATAGCGACGCTACGAATAAACTGCGTACACCGAGTTCAATATTTATCGTTAGCCTGATCGGGGCGGCGATGGTGATGTCCTTTGGTATCTTTTGGAGCCAGTGGAACGGCCATGAGCCTTACTCATTTATGTTTGAGTGGGCGTCAGCAGGCAGCTTTAAGCTGCAGATGGGCTACACCATTGATCACCTTGCCTCGCTAATGTTGGTTATCGTGACGACCGTAGCCTTTTTGGTGATGATCTACACCGATGGCTACATGGCTCACGATCCGGGCTATGTTCGGTTTTATGCCTATTTGAGTCTGTTTAGCTTCTCGATGTTAGGGCTGGTAATTAGCCCTAACCTGCTACAGGTTTATGTGTTTTGGGAGCTGGTGGGGATGTGCTCCTACCTGCTCATTGGTTTTTGGTACGACCGCAAACCGGCGGCAGATGCCTGTCAAAAAGCATTTGTCACCAACCGTGTCGGGGACTTTGGTCTGTTGCTGGGGATGCTGGGTATTTTTTGGGCCACCGGCAGCTTTGACTTTGGCATTATGGGTGAGCGTCTGACCCACTTGGTAGAGGTGGGTAGCCTGCCAGGCAGTTTAGTAGCGCTATTTGCCATTCTGGTATTTATGGGTCCTATGGCTAAGTCGGCCCAGTTTCCGCTACATGTGTGGCTACCGGATGCAATGGAGGGTCCAACACCCATCTCAGCCCTAATCCACGCGGCAACGATGGTGGCGGCTGGGGTATTCCTCATCGGTCGCATGTACCCAGTGTTTGAAGAAATCCCTGTCGCAATGACGACCATTGCTTATGTCGGGGCTTTCACGGCAATGATGGGGGCCACCATTGCCATTACACAAAACGATATTAAGAAAGGGTTGGCCTATTCCACCATGTCTCAGCTGGGCTACATGGTGATGGCAATGGGTGTAGGAGCCTACAGCGCCGGTTTGTTTCACCTGATGACCCACGCCTACTTTAAGGCCATGCTTTTCTTGGGCTCTGGTTCTGTCATCCACGGCATGGAAGACGTGGTTGGTCACAACCCCACCTATGCGCAAGACATGCGTTTAATGGGTGGTTTGCGTAAGTACATGCCAGCAACAGGGGCTACCTTTTTGATTGGCACCCTGGCAATTTCTGGAATTCCTCCCTTTGCCGGTTTCTGGTCTAAGGATGAAATTCTAGGCTCCACATTTCAGGTCAGTCCCGTACTCTGGGCTGTTGGCTGGGTAACCGCTGGAATCACCGCGTTCTATATGTTCCGTATGTATCTCTCCACATTTGAAGGGGAGTTTCGCGGTACCAATGGCGAGATTAAAGAACAGCTGCGGGTTGAAAATCTCCAGCGCATGGGGGCATCGCTTGGGCCTGGTGCCATGAGCACTAAGGAAATGCCCACAGCAGAAGATTCTGCCCACGACGATCATCACCATGCGTCTGAGCCCCATGAGTCACCCATCACGATGACGCTGCCGCTGATTGTGTTGGCAGTACCTTCAATCTTGATTGGTCTTGTGGGTACGCCCTTTGGCAACTACTTTGAGGCATTTATTTCGGCTCCTGGTGAGGTGGTTACCGTTGCTGAGCTGGCTGAAGAAGTGGACCTGCATGAGTTTGCCGTCATGGCGGGTAGTTCGGTAGCCATCTCGGTGGTGGGTATTGTCTTGGCGGTGCTGATGTATGTGACGAAGACCATAGACGCGGGTGCGATCGCAAGCAAAATCAAACCGCTTTATAACTTCTCTCTCAACAAGTGGTACATCGACGATATCTATGATGTGGTCTTTGTTCAGGGCAGCCGCAAAATTGCTAAAGGTGCCCTCACCGTAGACATCAAGCTAGTGGACGGCATCGTCAACCTGACTGGCTTTTTGACCCTGATTACGGGTGAAGGACTGAAGTACCTGGAAACCGGTCGCGCCCAGTTCTATACCCTGATTGTGTTTGGGGCCGTCTTGGGGCTAGTGCTGTTGTCAGGTCTAACCTAGGTTGAATGCGGGAATCTTTATCTAATCCCATGAACCTTCGTAGGGGCGTTGCATGCAACGCCCCTACGAAATATTGGTGGACTTGGTGTTTGACCATTTGCCTGGTGCTGGTGTTTACCTTTACCAGTTTTGCTCAACCTGCGGGCAAAGTCCCTGTTGCCAGTGGCACTGGCGGTGCAGTGGCCTCAGTAGACCTAGAGGCCAGTCGCATCGGCATTGAAGTACTGCATCAGGGTGGAAATGCAATTGATGCTGCGGTGGCAACTGCTGCTGCCCTGGGGGTTACAGAACCCTTCTCTGCCGGTATTGGTGGCGGTGGTTTCATGGTGATTTACCTCCATGATCAAGACCGCGTTATCACGTTAGATGGTCGTGAAGAAGCGCCAGCCGCTGTCACGTCCGACCTGTTTCGTGATCCAGAGAGTCCTGAGGGGGAAAATTTACCATTTTCCCCAAATCGCATCAGCAGTGGTTTAGCCGTGGGTGTACCTGGCACCCCGCTAAATTGGCAAACGGCACTGTCGCGCTACGGCACTCTATCTCTAGCCGATGCGTTAGCTCCAGCCATTGATCTAGCAGAGTCTGGGTTTACGGTAGATGAAACTTTTGCCCAACAGGTAGCCCGTAACCAGGAACGGTTTAGTGCATTTACCTCCACAGGTCAGCTCTATTTACCCAACGGTGCCCCTCCAGCTGTAGGGTCAAATTTTCAAAATCCAGATATGGCCCAGACCTATCGCCTACTGGCGAGCGAGGGGGTTAATAGCTTTTATCGTGGCAATATCGCCCAGGCGATTGTAGAGACCGTACAGTCACCCCCCACAGTGGATGAGCCCACATTTACCGTGCACCCCGGAGCGATGACTCTGGGGGATTTGGATCGCTATGAAGTGCGGGTACGGCCACCGGTAGTCAGTGACTATCGCGGCTATCAGTTTTATGGCATGGGGCTACCCAGCAGCGGTGGCATCACCGTAGCTCAAACGTTAGCGCGCTTAGAGTCCGGTGACCTCAGCACCCTAGATCGAACTGAAGCTCTACATCGAGTAATTGAGGCCGAACGGCTGGCGTTTTGCGATCGCAATGCTTATTTGGGCGACCCCGAATATGTGGATGTACCCCTCACGGGTCTGCTCAACTCTGACTATATTACGGGCCAAACACTGCCTACCAAAGCCAGCGAACCCTGCACCACACCGGGTAACCCACTGCCCTATCAGAGCGACCCGAGCCCTAGTTTGACTCAGCCCGCTGGGGTTGCGATCGCGAACAGTCAAGAAGGGCTGTCTACCACCCATCTTGTGACTGCCGACCAGTTTGGTAACGTCGTTTCCTACACACTAACAATTGAATCAACTGGCGGGTCTGGCATTGTCGTGCCAGGCTATGGCTTTATCCTCAACAATGAGCTAACCGATTTTGATACAGCCATACCCCACCCCAATTCACCGGAACCCGGTAAACGCCCTCGCAGCAGCATGGCCCCGACCATTGCCTTTGCTCCTGATGGTCGCACGCTTGCCTTTGGCAGCCCCGGTGGCTCAACGATTATCACTACAGTGGTCGGTATAGCCACTAATTTGATCGATTTTGACCTGCCCCTGCCTGAAGCGATCAGTGCTTCTCGATTGTCACAACGTAACGGCAGCACAACTACTGTTGAAGAGGACAACCCCAACATCGATGACTTAAGTCAGTTAGGGCATCAGTTTCGCACCGTAGAAGAAATTGGAGCAGCGACCGGTTTAGAGATATCACCTAATGGAACGATACAAGCGGTCGCTGAACCCAGCAGACGTGGTGGCGGCTCAGCCATGGTGGTCAATTAAACATTGCATTAAGTTACCCTATAAATTGACGAGTAACGGCAATGCCCAAGGGCAGCTATGGTAAGCTGCCCAGACATGTTTAAGCAGCGGCTGTGTAGACAGTCTGACAACTGCATCTTTTTTATCACCGTATCCATTTCGACACGTTATGCTCGGTTATTGGGGATACTAAAAGAGCCTGACAGGTTCAGGATGTCAAATAAAAATAAACGTAACAGGGACGTGATCTGCTAACAGTGCTCCAAGAATTTGACATATCAATTACGGCCGTCGGTAATGACAGATACCTTGTGCGCACAGAGCAAGTCGCGCCTGGGGTTCCCTTGGCTCAAGAGCAGTTTCACTGGCCTATTGATAGTTGGTTAGAGCAAGCATCTGCTCTGATGCATGATCCACTGCTCGGCATTCTTAAGGGTGAGTCATCTCAGCGCTGGGCGTCGCGGTCAATCTTTCGCTCTGGCAATGGCGATGATGACACCTCTGCCAATCAGCTGCCAACCTTAGTAAGTTTGGGCCAGGCGCTTTACAACAGCGTATTTGATAAGGCGCTGCGCGATAGCTGGTTGACGGCCCAAGGTGTGGCACAAAATCGACGAACACCGCTGCGATTGCGTCTGGGTATCAAGGGAGACAAACTACAAAAGCTACCCTGGGAAGTTTTGCATGCGGGCGATCGACCGTTGGGAACGGGTACTGATGTCACTTTCTCCCGATATCATCTCGACCGACGTCAGGGATATGACCGCCCCATCGCTACAGTACCTGACTTTGAGAAACCCTTAAGAGTGTTGATGGTGATTGCTGCACCAAACGATCAAGATCGCTTAGAGCTTGCTCGGGAAGTAAATCACCTAAAAAAAGAACTGCAGCCCAAATTAATGCGCTCTGGCGGTGACTACGGCAGTGTTCTACCCGAAAAGCAGCTAGATTTACAGCTGACAGTTTTAGAGCAGCCAGGCCGAAGTGAACTAACCCAAGCGTTAGAACATGGCCAGTATCAGGTACTGCACTATGCTGGCCATAGCAACCTGGGCAATGCTGGTGGAGACCTATATTTAGTCAGCCGTCAGACTGGGTTAACCGAACGTATCAGCGGTGAAGACCTGGCCGGTTTGCTATCTAACAATGGTGTCAAACTAGCCATTTTAAATTCTTGTCGGGGAGCCTATGCCCAAAGTACTGGCGCTGAAGTTGGCTGGCACGAGCAAAATCTAGCTCATGCTCTAGTTAATCGAGGCATTCCCGGTGTGATTGCCATGGCTGAGCGAATTCCTGACGATGTGGCCATTACGTTTACCCGACTGCTATACCGTAATCTCAAGCAAGGTAATCCCATTGACCTGTGCCTAAACCGCACTCGTCAGGGGCTAATTTCAGCCCACGATTCTAACTACAGCTACTGGGCGTTGCCTATTTTATATATGCAGCCAGGGTTTGATGGCTATCTTGCCAGTAAGCCCGGCGACCATAACAGCGCCCTAGACAAACTATTAACTGAGTCCGAATCTGCCCTTGAAACACTTAAGTCATCGGCTGTTGATGAAAGACCTTTAGTAGCCGCAAGTCTGGGTGCAGACATCGATCTAGATAACGTTGTTGAAACCGTAGAACTTGAGGAGCTTCTCAGTTACGACCAAGAAGACGCCTCAACCGTGACAGAACTGGTGGAGCAGCTTTCTCAACCGTCGTCCGCCCCTGATCAGGTCATAGCAGAGGATATGGATGAGGTTATACCAGAGGATGTAGATGAAGCATTACTCCCTGACACTTTAGAAACACCAGGGTTAGATTTACACGATCAGCTTCCTAAAAAAACCACATCATCATCTGAGCAGGATGCTGAAGACGCAACAATCTATAGTGATACTGCTGCTGAAACGGTCGCTGAATCTCTTGAAAATCCTGTTCAACAGTCTGTTGTCGAGGATAGAAAACAACACAGCACCGGTCGCCTGCAGCAGAAAATCTTGACAGGAACAGGGATCCTAGCTCTAGTAGTGCTGACAGGTGTTGGCATTCGCGATCCGCTTAATGTCTTTTCTCGCGTCTCCCAACCAGCGGATAACCCGACACCTGTGTCGCCAGACCTTGTTGAAATCAGCGGCATTGTAAGCGGTAATCCAGAAAGTGCCGTCTTAGCACTCAATAAGATGGCAGCGGCTGGCGATCACGGCAAAGCGCTATCGAGGGTGATAGCTCTGGGCAATATCGACGATCCCTCACTGCTGTTTTCAAAGGGGCAGCTACAGTGGACTTTGATGAATCAGAGTTTTGCAGATAGTTCTATCGGGCCTGAAGAAGCGGCTAGATCCTGGCGAGATGCTCTGGAGGTAAAGCCTGACTGGTTAGATGCACAAGTTGCCTTAGGCTTTGCATACTACGAGGGCGGTTTCTGGACAGAAGCTATCGAAACCTGGGAGGCCGCTTTAGACACTGGTCAAGAGTACGATATTCCGATTTTGACCCTACACGAGCTGCCTCAAGACATCTCTCTACAAAATGCCCCAACCAAGCTCCATGCCCGATTGGGTTTGGCTATGGCCTATCATCAACAATCTGAGCAGGGGCTAGACGATGAGGGACTGCCGTTACTAGCAACAGCAGCTAGCTACTGGCAGGATGTGATTGATACGACTAATGGTGAAGACATCACTACTGATTTATCGTTCCATTGGTTATGGTCCGAGAAGGCCCTATCCAATTGGCAAGACGCTCAATCAAAAATAGCAAACTATATCAGTCAGGCAAATTAGCGTCTATAGATTTTTTGCTAACTAATACCATTCTCCAAAAGTGCGTCTACAGTTCTAAAACTGTTATTCCTGGCGATGACTCAACACTCAGCATACTCAAGCCGAGAAGAGCAAAGCCCTACAAAACTGAGAACTGGTGTAACGCGTTCTGAAATTCAAACTATAAAAAATAGGAGCTTCCTATCTAAAACGATAGAAGCTCCTATTTTTTATAGTTTGTGTATCTAGTAAACCAAGACTTAATACGTTAACCAGTCAGAATTCCTTGACATTAAATTACCCAAAAATGTCAGAGATTAAACACCAGTCTTAGTCATTCTCTAGCATTGTTAAAAAGTATACTTAAGACTCAGTCAATTAAGTTTTCTAGGCTGTCGATACTCCTTTTCCCAACACCGCTCTAGATGTTTTAGGTTATGGTGTTGCCAAAATTTGGCTGGGCTAAAAATTGTTTTGTGATCAGGGTTAAAAACCGGTTGTTGCAGGTACTGCCAAATAGGAAATTTCATTATTGAGAGGCTCAGCAAAACAGACAAAAGCGTTAACCAAAGGCTCTAGATATAGACAAACTAACAGTGTCTGAAATATACATTTCACACCGGACCCAAAATTAATCCTATGGCCGATTAAAATACTGTTTGCACGTCTGCATCTAAGCTGACAATTTCAAGCTTTCTTATAGTTTTCTTATATCTATAATCTTCGACTTGAAAGCCATTCTCCCTCAGTATAGACACCTTAGTTTTTAGGAACTAAGGTTGTTCCAAAGTTGGAAAATTACTTCACTCAGCTTAAAGAAAAAAAACAGTAAACGTAAGTGATAACACTAGTTAGGCGACCTATGCGATCGCTCCAAACACAAGAATAGAAACAAAATGAGAAAGCTAAATATAGCTTTTAAATTAAAATTTGGTAGTACATCCCTTTATTCAAGTTAGATACTCTCAAATCAGAGTATTTAACTTAAAGAAGACGTAAAATGGAGCTGACGGGAGTCGAACCCGTGTCCGCCCTGAGTAATAACACGCCAATCATTCACAGGTTTAGCCTATCTGACCCTCTAGGCGGGAACCGTTCATTATCCCGAACGGTGGGATGCTCTGGTAAAGGTCTTTGTTAGGTTTCTCACCAGAGAAATTAACCTAACGCATCCGTTGAGGTAGGCTTATCACCCTTAACGGAGTCAGGTGATAAGCGCTCGAACCTGAGAGAGGTGTTTAGGCAGCAGCTACAGCTACTTGCTTACGAGCAAAAGGTACGATGTTGTTTGCATCTATATTTAGTTGAGTCTTTATTTTCGAGAGTGGACTCGCTCTCGACCTGCATCACAACGTGACTTTCGTCAAAACGTCGAAACCGTTACAGCCCCCTGATGTAAACCTCGACCAAAATTGGCCTTAGTTTGCTTAAGAGCAATTATTATTGTAGCTCGTAAATCAAGGTCCGGCAAATTATCGAGACGGCTGCCCTAAAGCTTTAGACGCGCTTAACGAACAGGGGTTTATGGGACTGATTAGCTTTAATAAACTAAATCGGTTGTCTTTTAACTTATAATTATTGAGATATTTGTACCACTAGAGCTTTACAATGCTCCACTGGTTTTCGCTCAGTGACTGGCGGGGTAGTCGTTGGTGGTATCAAGGTCCAGTATTCGGTTTGGAGGATGCTTGGACGTTAGCCAAATGAGTTCCACAGGAATACTTTAACTAGTAGAAGGGGTTATAGGGTTATGAGCAGCGACGCACCGGAAACCACTGGTACAACAGGTCAAAAGTCTAGCTCTTCAGCTAGGAGTCAGAAAAAGACAACATCATCTGCTGCTGCCAAAGGCGGTGGCATCGTAAAGGCTGAGAAGTCTAATATTATTGTGCTAGAAGATAATACTCGCGTTGTGGAAACAGATACATTGCCCAACAACCGACCCATCACAGTTAGCAATGTTGAAGTGGTCCACAATTTATCGTCAGCAGGGGTTCGTCCTGTAATGGCGGATAGCTTTGAGGTTGCCAGTACCGATCATCTGCCCGGTCATCGACCTGTGGCTGTAAGTACTCTGGTAGTATCTGATTTAGATACGTTGCCTGGTCATCGTCCTATTGCCTCTAACGATATTGATGAGGATAGCACCACTCTGATGGGCTATCTGGATTAGTTTTGTGGAGACATTCTAGACATTGAGGCGTTCCGTGGAACACCTCAATGTCTGGGTTATGGTTTGAGGGATGGACTGATTGTCTATCCTTTTTGCTTTTAAAGGGCTAGTCGAGATTATGGCCTGTCAGTTCCACAAAGATATCTTCTAGGTTGGAAGGACGAGTCATCATGCCCGTTTTATTGGGCTGTTGGTCAAGAAACTGATTGGCGTCTTGCAGGGTAGGGAAAAAGGTGTAGTTCCAACGGTCGTCATTTTGCTGTATGACAATGCCCTCACCGTGTTGAGCCCTTAGCTCTGCCAAGGTTCCCATTTCAATCAGTCGTCCTTGGTCCATAATGCCGATGCGATCGCATAAATATTCCACTTCTTCCATGTAGTGAGTGGTCAGCAACATGGTCATCCCCTGTTGCTTATTTAAATCGAGAATAATCTCCCACAGACGGCGGCGAGTTTGCGGGTCGAGACCAACAGTGGGCTCATCTAAGAAAAGAATTTTTGGCTGATGTAGCAAAGCCCGAGCAATCTGCAGCCGTCGTTTCATACCACCAGACAGAGTTTTAACTTTGTCATCCCGGCGTTCAGACAGTTCTACATAGGCCAGCCATTGATCGATGGTCCGCTGTCGTTGTGGGTTTGGCAAATGGTGCATTCTGCCATGGAACTCCATGTTTTCCCAGACAGATAAATCCCCATCAACGCTAGTTTGCTGCAGCACGACTCCGATTTGACGACGCACCTCCGCCTTCTGACGGCGGACGTCATATCCAGAAACAACAATGTCGCCCTGAGTCGCCCGCGACAGAGTAGTTACCATACGAATGGTGGTGGACTTACCAGCGCCGTTTGGCCCAAGCAAACCAAAAATTTCACCCGGTTGAATCGTCAGCGAAAGATCGTTGACCACACAGGTGTTGTTATAGACTTTGTGAACATTACGCAGGCAAACGGCCGCCACCATGAGATGTTTTAGCAGAAATTAAGTTTATGGATACAGTTGTAAAGCATTGACCCCTATGAGAGCAAAGATCAGCAACCAGGTTTTATTTGTTCACCAGGATGACGTACCTCCTTACAAAAAGAAAGGGTCAGTGGTGCGCAATAGCTATTTCTGGGCGCTGAAGTCCATTGCCGACCGGGCGAGCTTTAATCATGACTGGGAGTTTGATGAAACCGTCTGGATTGCCCTCGCCCGTATGCTGATGTCGTTTACAGAGTCGGGCTACTTAGGATATCGCGAAACCATACTGGAGTTTCACCCTGATGATGCCATCCCGCCTGAGCTAAAGACCGTAGCTACTTGGGCAGAGTTTGAAGACGAAGAAGAATAGCGCCCCACGGGTAAAAAAAAGGACAAGCCGAAGCCTGCCCCTTTGTTCTCTGACTGTACAGAAAAAATTGATACTGGAGATATCTTTACCTAACCTGTCTAATCTCAGGTCTTTACCTACATCAAGCCCAACTGGGAAAGAATGCCCTGACCAGTCAATAGCTCAGTAGCTAGACCGATGACGAAACCTAGCATTGCTAGACGACCATTCCAGTTCTCAGCAGCCTGAGTGAAACCAAACTTTGCGTTCTCTTCAGCCATGATTCAAAATCCTTCAGACGAAACGTAACGGTGTGTAACACCTTGTAACTAAATATTAACTGCTATTTTTTAAATCGACAATGCCGGTTTTGAAAAACTTGAATCAAGCTTGGGTCAAGGGTTTGAGATGTTCTCTGTGAACCTTTTTTCGGTTGATGGGCGGTTGATGGGCGGTTATCCGTTAGCTATCAAAATAATGGTTATGGCGATGAGAGTCGCGATCGCAATGGCTAGCGCTACCTTCCAAACAGCCACAGGTCGCTCGCCCATTACGGCACCGGTTTGGGCATTGATCAGCACCTGATAGGTTTTGCCCCCATAGCGGTAGCTAACCATCCACACAGGCAGCAAAATATGCTTGAACGTCTCCTGCGAATAGTCCGTTGACACTGAGTGAACACGCTGCTCATCGCCCCCGATATCAGAGCGCACATCGCTGCGGATAGTTTCAGCCATGATGGTTTTCGCCTGCTCAAACCCTTCTTTGACTGGGGTTTCATAACGTTGGGCCTTAAACCCGGCCAGATATTCAGCGCTGTAGGGTTTAAGGCTAGAAACCGCCAGGGTGGGCCAAAGCTTCCGTAGCTTTTTATCACTGATGGCTCGGGTTGCAGGTACCAGCACATCATCAAAGAATCTGGCTACACGTCCTGAGGCCGAATACCATCGCGTATGCCGAACTCTACGAGTTTTAGTTTCTTGCTTACCGTCTGCGTTCGTCGTGGTGTACGTCTCTGTCTCGTAATAATGCTCACCCCGTTCGCCGCGATAGCGACTATTAGTCTGAGCATCGTAGGTCCAAAACGGTAGATAAACCCCCATCAAAGCTTTATTTTGTGCCAGCTGTTTAAGCTTGCCAGGTAAAAAGATCGCCTTTAGATCTTTCCAATCCCAACGAAATGCCAACCAGTCGCGTAAATTATTTAGAGCGACCTTGCGACCCACAGCAAAGGGCACAATCCCAGATGGAGCGAGGGTGGGATCGGCGGGGTGGCTTTGCTGGGTAACGATACTGGTGGCGCAAAAAGGGCACTTACCAGCAACATCAGGAGGCTCAAACGAGATAGTAGCCCGACAGCCAGGACAGTTAACCTCCTGGGCCGTCGTCGCCAACTGAGCAATTTGAGTGCGATTAGTTTCAATAAAAGCCGCTAAATTATGCTCCTGCAGCGTAGCTCTCAACTTAGTAGCTGTTACCTCAGGCATTGCCTCGGAACGACCGCAGTAGGGGCACTTAAGCTGCCCTAAATCTGGGTTGAAAGCCATGTCGGCTTTACAGCCAGGGCACTGATATTGGTTAACGGAGGGCGTAGGCTCCATTGTGAAATTAGGAGTCAGGAATAAAGATTATGGGGAAATTTACTGGGCAAAAACTAGTCACTTAAGCCCCTGGCGGCGGTGGCGGCATACTATTTAGCAGCGATCGCAGCTCAGGGATCGTATTCGCAGGCTGCCAGCTAGCCATGCCCTGTTTCCACACATTAGACTCAGCCGTTAGACCATTGGCCAAAAGCTGATCTTGAGAATAGGGGCCAAAGTTTTGACCATCCCGGGTGATATACCAGGCAGCAGCTGGCATGGGAGGTGGGGGCGCAGCTGGCGCAGAGGGAGCCGGGGCAGTGGGCGCGGTTGGGTTCATGGCATTGGCAATCTGCTGACCCATCGCAATACCGACACCAAGGTCAAGGCCAGGACTGGCACCAGCAGGATTTTTGGCCGACTGCTCAATCGCATTTGCTGCCTGATATTGGGTGTACTGCTGCATATTGCCCAAAATGCCGATGGATGCCCGCTTATCCAGGGCAGCTTCAACTTCAGGCGGTAGCGAAATATTTTCAATCAGCAGCTGACGTAGCTCCAGGCCAAACTGCGTCATATTTGGCTGCATCGCATCGCGCACCTGTTCCCCCATGGCCTGGTAGTTAGCCGCCAGGTCAAACAGAGGCGTTTGGTCTCGACCAACCCAGCTGGCAAACGCCGATATGATCATATTGCGGAGGTGATCGCTAATCTCGTCAGTCTGAAAGAGACCATCGGTGCTAATCAGCTGTTCTAGCAATGTGCGAGCATCGTCCACACGCATTGTGTAGGTCCCATAGGCCCGCAGACGCACAGGGCCTAGTTCTGGGTCACGAATGGTAATAGGGTTGGCCGTCCCCCACTTGAGGTTGGTAAAAATTTTGGTATTAAAAAAGTAAACTTCCGCCTTAAAGGGGGAGTTAAAGCCATACTTCCAGCCCATCAGTGTGGAGAGGACGGGCATGTTCTTGGTTTCTAACCGATGGCGACCTGGCGCGTAGACATCGGCGACCTGACCCTCACCCACTAAAATAGCCACCTGCCCCGGACGCACGATCAGCTGTGCCCCCATTTTGATTTCATTTTGAAATCGTTCAAAGCGATAGGCAATAGTATCTTGCGATGGATCGAGCCATTCGATAATGTCGATAAATTCAGCCCGAACTTTCTCAAATAAGCCCACTGTGTGCTCTCCGTAGCATGTGTAGTTTTGCGCACATAGTTCACAACGGCGATCGCTGCAAGCTTTAGATAGCAACAGCTATGTGCGGCGCAATCGGCTGAATGCATCTAGCAGACTGCGAAACCTGTTCTAAGAGTTACTCCAGCTTTCCCACTAGATTGGAAAATTGTATGTAACTTGTTATAGAAATCAATACACGTTAATTCGTGCCAGTTCCGCAGAGAGCACACTAGGCTGACGACTCGTTCGCAGGCAGAGCCAGGTTAAGGCAATTTTTGCTCGACACCAAAGCCGACTAAGCCTAACTGCTCCAGCGGCTGACCTTCAGGTGGCCGTAAATAGTTGAGAATGCGACGAATGCGGGTCTGGGGGTTCACTAAGGTAATGGAGTCTACAGAGACCACGCGGGTGTAGTTGGTGGTCATCAATAGTTCTCTTGTGGTGGTATCAAAACGAAAGTGGGAAATAATAGGACGCGCTTCTTCATAGGCGCGATCGCGCAGATAGTCCCCCTCCAAAATAGGTCCGGTTTCAGTGCGGGTAACAAATAGCAGATTTAAGGTTTGAGAGACCTTTTCACCTTTTTCTGAGACGGTGCTAAAGGCCAGCCGAAATCCTGGCAAAGCACTCAGGTCTTGAACTTCGCTGTAGGCATTGTCAGAAAGAACTTTAGCCTTTAGCTCGTCAGTTATGGGCGATACCTGAAAGTCAGTGTGGGAACGCTCAACCTCATTTTGAGTGAGATAGTGGTAGGTACGCTCTGTAGACCATTTGCCGACGCAGTGGTCAAAAAATTGATGAAAGACTGAATTCAGCGCCATAAGGTTGCCCTTGAGAAGGTTCTGTCTTTTCATAATAGATGGCGAAGCCACCTCGACTATCTGGCTCTATTTACTGCTGCTAATCGCTTGCTCTTTTTATGTCCCACGCAACAGATATTTCTACCCTGCTTAAATGGATGGCTGCTGATTTTAGTAACCAAGCCCAAGCCATTGAGAACCCTCCCTTCTTTGCTCATATTCGGGTGTGCATGCGCCCCTTGCCATCGAGCTTTTTATCAGGGAACTGTCTTTATCTAGAGCAAGCTTATGACTTTATGTTGGGGCAGCCCTATCGGGTGCGGGTGCTGCATTTTTTGCCACAGGACGAGCATATCTTACTGGAAAACTACACCTTTAAAGAGCAGGATGCCGTAATTGGTGCAGCGCGAGACTCGGACAAACTAAACAGCCTGTCTGAAGAACAAATTGAAAAAATGCCCGGTTGTGACATGACTGTGCGCTGGACCGGCCATAGCTTTATTGGCAAAGTGGTGCCAGGCAAAAACTGTATCGTTGTACGTAAAGGCAAAACCAGCTATCTGGACAATGAGTTTGAGATTACGGACAACAAACTCATCAGCTACGACCGTGGCCGTGATCCTGATACAGATGAGCTGCTCTGGGGCTCGGTAGCTGGACCGTTTGAATTTGAAAAGCGTGAGCGTTTTGACCAAGAAGTTGTGGTGTAAGGTCGCTCTAGTTCATAGAATCTAGGTCACTACAGTGGGCTGTTTAGCCAGAATAAATTCTAGAAATGAATACGTGGTGGGTGTATCAAAGCGGTAGGTTTTACCTTCATAGTCCACTAGATATTCACCTTCCACCTCACCACAGGCAGTGCAGGTAAATGTTTTAGCAGCCAGAGCATCAACACTCAGCTCTCGAATCCGCCTAGTAAGCCACTGGTCTAGCTGAGTAAATACAGGGGACTCTAGGCTGGCCTGACGCTGTGCTTCGTAATCCATAGTAGATGTTCTCGTTGGGGGCATTGTTATTATGCCTGGTGACGTAGGGGCGTTGCATGCAACGCCCCTACGTCGCATGGATATCTAATGCAGTGCATCTACAAAGTCTGCTTGCTGATCGCGGGGGATGGGCCAATCTTCATTTTCGCCGCCAACATAAACGCGTTTGATGATGATGTAATCCTTACTAAACTGTTTCAGCGTATTCACCAATACATCTAAAGCAACGGCATCGGTGGTGCCCAGGTCAAACCAGCAACGCGCCCAAGTTCCTTCAAACTGAACCTCAGACATGTTGTGCATCACCGACATGAGGCTGTTGTCTGCCTCGTCATTGTTGTAGTCCATGTAGCTGATTTCGTGACCGCCGTCTTGCACCTGGAGGTTCTCAGCATTAAACCCGCCCAGCTTACCCAGGAAAAACCATGAGTTAAAAATTTCTTCGATGTACTGCTGTTCCATGGCAGAAGGCACATTGTCTAGCTCTAGCCAAATCCATAGATTGAAGAAGTCGCACTCACGAAAGCGAATTTCCATAGCGTAGGTTTCGTAATTCCAGTTATCTAGAATAGCAAGCCGATTGATTCTGGGTTAGCTCATTAGCACAAGCCTCTGCCCGGACCTACTAACTGTACAAAAGGCTATAGTGTGAGATGGCCTTTCCTGTTGCGCTAATGCTCACTCTTGACAACGTTTCGTATCATCCCGCAGCTAGTGCAGCGCCCATACTTAAGCAGATTTCGTTTACCCTAGAACCCAAAAAGATGGGGCTGATTGTAGGGCCAAGTGGTTCTGGTAAAAGCACACTGTTAGAAATTTTGGCTGGGTTAGTGGCGCCATCAAAGGGTACGCTACATTGGCGCAATCAAGAACTACAGCCAGAAACACTACAGCAGTTGGCAGGACTCGTATTTCAGTTCCCAGAACGTCATTTTTGTGGTCATACAATATTAGAAGAATTGCGCATTGGTCATCCTGAACTGGGTTCCGAAGAGGTGACCAAAACCCTAGAATCGGTTGGGCTAGGGGAAATTTCGCTGCAGGCTCCCCCCTATGCCTTGAGTGGCGGTCAACAGCGCCGATTGGCCCTAGCAGTACAGCTAATCCGGCAGCCCTATCTGCTGTTGCTAGATGAACCAACAGCGGGGTTGGACTGGTCTATGAAACAGCAGCTTGTGAGTCTTTTGGCAGAGCTTAAAAAAGATTGGAGCTTACTGGTGGTATCCCATGATGCGACTGATTTAGCGCATTTAGCGGATTACTGCTGGACGTTACGCAATGGAGAGCTATTGACACAGCCGCTGGAGGCGACCCCAGTTTGAGCCGCAAAGGGGAAAAAGGGCCTAGGCTACGGACTGACAGGGTGTAACAGACATAAGGGTGACAGACATGATAACAAAACAGCTACCAATCAACGACGGTCTATGGCAGGAGACATTGCAGTGGCAGCCCTCAGAGGAGCAGCTGGCTTTATTTGAGCGACTCTATCAGGAAATTGTTGAGGGTAACCGTCAAGTAAATTTGACGCGGATTACGGAACCGGATGAGTTTTGGGAAAAGCATTTGTGGGATTCCCTCAGTGGCCTAGCTCCCTGGTATGAGCCTGAAAAACCAGAGTGGTTACCAACCGTAAAACGGGTGATTGATATTGGCACAGGTGGCGGCTTTCCAGGATTGCCGGTTGCGATCGCACGTCCCCGATGGCAGGTGACCTTGCTAGATTCCACCCGTAAAAAAATTACGTTTCTAGAAACCCTGTGCCAGCAGTTAGAGTTAGCGAACACTGATTTTGTAGCGGATCGAGCTGAGGCAGCAGGGCGCGCGCTCAAACATCGTGCACAATATGACCTGGCCATGGTCAGGGCTGTCGGTCCAGCCTCCACATGCGCTGAATATGCCCTACCGCTCCTCAAAAAAAGCGGATTTGCGATACTGTTTCGCGGTCAGTGGACTGACCAAGAAGAAGACTTATTTATAGGAGCACTAGAAACGCTCGGGGGTGAACTAGTGGCCATATGCCCCTGGGAAACTCCTATGACTCAAGGAGTTAGACACTGTTTGTATGTAAAAAAAATTGAAAAAACGGATCAAGAATTTCCCAGACAAATTGGCGTTCCAGCTAAGTATCCACTCTAGAGGCTCACTGATATCGTTAGGGCAGCTGTAGAACCCCTTAGCGGCCAATGGCTTTGACCATAAAGATGCCGCCAAAGTACAAAAATAGAACCGCCCCTGCCAGCAAACTTTGAGTAATTGGGTCAGTAGATGGCGTCAGCACAGCCCCAAGAACCACAGCTCCCAGCATGACGTAGCGCCAGCCCTTAAGCATGGTAGTCGAGTTGACAATGCCCAACAGGCCCAACAGCAGCTGAATGACAGGAATCTGAAACGCTAGCCCCGTACTAAACAGCAGCAGCAGCACAAACTCAAAGTAACGGTCAATAGACCATAGCTGCTCAACCACACCCTCACCGTAGTTGATAAAGAAATTTAGCGCAGCGGGAATCAGGGCAATGTAGGCAAAAAAGATGCCGGTTACAAACAGGACACTGGAGCCTAGAACAATAGGGCCAAGCAGCCGCCGCTCTCGCCGGGTTAGGCCGGGGAGTACAAATAAAGCGATTTGATAAAGAATAAAGGGGCTGGCAACTAAGATGCCGCTGTAGCCAGCCACTTTAATCGACACAAAAAAGTACTCACCAGGAGAAAGCTGAAGAAACTTTGCGCCTTGAGCCGGAATCTCCAGAATTTCAACGATGCGATTAACGAAACAAAAGCAGCCAATAACCCCCACCAAAACACCGATCAACGAATAGAAAATTCGCGTCCGCAACTCGTCAAGATGGTCGAAGAGGGACATCTCTATCTCGTCAGGCATTTCGTCGAGATAGTCAACCTGCTCAGTGGACTCTACCGTCTCTAGATTGGACGTCATGCTGCGGTGCCGGATGTATAGATATGTTTTTTATTGTATCGCTGTGGTTGTAGCATGACTGCCTAAATCAGTCGAACCAGAATAATATCTGTTATTCTTCAGCGTTAAAGGTCAGAAACTCGGCTCCACCAGGATTGCCAGCTGGCTGAGGCTCACTGCCGTTAGCAGAAATAAGCGCCGCGCCTGCATTGCCCACATTCATGGTGATGGATTCTTCACCTTCCCAGATTTCGCTAGTACCAGGGTCCATCAGTCCTTCAAATACAGGCTCACCGTCAACGATAACGCTCATCCAGGAAGGGCCTGCTTCAGTGATTTCTACCTGCAAAAAGACCGGGGCGTCGCTGATAGCGGGCTCAGGTTCGGGCTCAGGTGCTGCAGCTGGTGGCTCAGGCTGAGCAGCAACCTCAGTCTGGGGCGCTGTGGCTTCTACAGGCTCAGCGGGCTCGCTGTTGCCACCGCCAAAAATTCTTGGGCCGATAAGTGCGATCGCACCCAATAGCACAGCGGCACCAATCCCCCAGGGTAACCAGTCCAAAAATGAGCTAGATGAGCCGCTAGATAAACTTGAACCGATTGCAGGCTCAAGTGGCATAGCCCCGACTGGCGAGTCGTCCGCTGATGCAGTTGGCGCAGAAAAGCTTTTGGAAGAATTGCCGTTACTGGGGCTAATACCGTTGCCATTGGTATCTAAGGCCTTGAGTTCACCATCGCTGACGGGGCTGGAGTCTAAGGTAGGCTCCTTAATAGCGGTCGCAGCAACTTTCTCAGGCAGGGGCGTTGTTTCAGTGCTCGGCTCAGAGGCACCCGCACTTTCTTCTATCACGGGTGCGTGAGGTAGTGACTCAGCCTTAATGGGCATAGCGCCCACCTCTGGCTGATTGGCCTTTGCCTGAGCGGAGCGCTTTTGCGCCGCTGTCTGGTACGACATATCCACTTGAGCAGCTGGCCGAGGTACTGGGCGTGGCGTGTCAGGAATCGAATGTACCGGAAACTGTTTAGAAAAGTTGGTTCCATCTAGCCCCAGGGCATCCGCATAACGGCGAATAAAGCCTTGAACAAAGATAGGTTGAGGTAAATCGGACGTATCACCGGCTTCTACAGCCTTAAGCAATTGAGCACGAATGTAGGTTTGCAAGGAAATATCCTCTAAGGATTTCCCTTGTTCCTGACGCTTTTCTTGTAGGTAAGCGCCCAGTTGGCCTAGTTGCTGCTTCTGAACAGTACTGTAGCTAGTCACGTTACTTTGCTGGTTGTGATAGACGATGAGAGTTGGTGCGCATCTGGATGAGGTTAATGTGCCTCAAGGATGAGACCATGAGCCTCAAATGGGCTGAGATCAAACCGGGCAGACAAAATTTAGACAGATCAACCTTAACGGATTGCTGAATGCATTGTATCGACGTAGGCACGTATGCACTATAAAAATTGCAGTACCTATCGCCGACGAGCGACTGTCTAGGTATATTCCCTTACTTACTTTTATGTGATTCATTGTATTGTCAACCGTTCGAATAGCATAGAGGCTGCGATACGAATCCCCAGGCTGATGGTCTACTGTGCAGCATATTGAGCCATCTGACGCCGAATGGCGGGATTATATAGCCTGAGGTAGTTCCAGTAGCCACCAAACACAGCCTCCACGTAACCCTTGGTTTCAGGAAAGGGAATATTTTGAACAAACACATCTGGATCGCCATATCCCCTGCTCACCCAATCAGCCACAGCACCAGGACCAGCATTGTAACTAGCCACCGCAAACATAGAGTTATCGCTATATTCCTGGTGGGTGTAGTCCAAATACCAGGTACCTAGCTTAATATTTTCGTTGGGTGTCTCTAGAGTGGTGTCGAGGTTTTCAGTACTCTCACCAATTTGTGCCAAGATCCAATCGCCAGTCTCGGGCATAACTTGCATCAGACCAATGGCCCCAACAACAGAGCGAATTTCTGGCTCAAATCTAGATTCTTGACGCATCAGCGCCGTCACCAGCAGCGGGTTTAGCTGACGCTGCTGCGACCAGGCTTGAATCAGATCTGAAAATGGAAATGGATACACCGTCTGCCAGTAGTTGGGAGAAGCTCTCAGCTGTTGGTATTCGGCTTGTTCGGTCTCATCATCTCGCCAGGCCAAACTGGAGAGCATAAAGATCCCATCAAGGTTATCTCCCACACCCACTCGCATCACACCATCGGTAAACTGCTCGGCCACTGTGGGCTCTTGAGCAGTTTCAAATTCGGTCTGCCAGAGACTCCAGGCAGCCGCATCTTGCCCCAAACGATACAGCAGCTGCAGGGTTTCTGAGCCAGCGGGCAGGGGCTCGCGCGATCGAGGCAGGCTAACCTCGGGACTGAGGGAGCGCACGCTGTTAAAATCTCCCACATCCCAACCCAGCATTACGGCAGAGCGCCAGGCAAAGTAAGATTCGGGGTATTGCACCAGGGTGCGTTCATAGGCTTTTTGCGCCTCGTTGTTTTGTCCCAAATTTTGAGCCCACTTACCAGACCAGAAGCTGGCTTCGGCAGCGAGTTCACTATTGGGGCTGTCGCTAACCAAAGCTTCGGCGAGCTGGCGAGCTGTCGCCACGTCGTTAGCCTTGGCGGCTCTATGGGCGCGGCTTAGACGCAGTTCAGCAGCGGCATCTGAGGCACTGTACTGGCTAAGGACCGATGTACGGGCATCGTCAGCCGAGGTGGGGCTATTTAGCTGTTCTAAAATATTGGCTTTTTTGAGGAGGGCCTCACCCGCTCGGTCTGGAAATGTCTTGATGGCCTGGTCAAGGGGGGCAAGGGCAGCTTTGTCGGGTAGCGAGTCGGCTAGTTTAACCAGCCCTAGACCAGTTTCAGGTGCGTTGGGATAGGTTTTGGCCAGCTTTTGATAGTTTGCGATCGCAACAACCCTCTTCTTGGCAATTTGAGCCCCTCTAGCAGCGCGATATAGGTTAGTAGGTGAGCTAGGGGCTTTAGCATAGGCTTCAGACGCCTTTGCATAGCGCAGATTTTCCCAATATCCAAACCCCACTGTTTGCCACTGTTCTGGGGTCAGCTCCTGACCGTAGTCCTTAGTCAGCCGGTCAAGACTTGCCTCATATTCCTCGCGATCAAGACCGTGGGCCGCCACCAACAGCAACAAATCCTTAGAGGTTCCCGTTTGTAGTTTTTTCAGCGCCACCTCCACCGCCCGTGGATGGCTAGAATGGTTCTCCAATAACGCATCCCACTGTTTGGGGTCCTGTTTGCCCAACTCATAACGCGCTTCAGCAGTAGCACTGTGATTTTCATAGTTAGCCAGCAGCTCATCCCAGCTAGAGGGTTGCTCCCCTGCCAAAAGCTGGGCGCGACCTTGCTTTAAGAGCCTGTAGGGAGTCAGGGCCTGTTGCTGTGTATTTTTTTCCTGTGCCCTCAGGGTCGATAGGGCCTCAGCCGCCTGCCCTTGATTCAACAAATCAGCAGCCAATAAATAGCTGGCTAAATAAGCCTCTTGGTCAGCCCCAGAAGCAAGTTGCTTCAACACACCCTGGCGAATCTCTGGCGGCTGTAGTGCCAGCTCAAAGACTTTGGCCGATTCCTGCTGCGGCGCTAACTCAACCGACTGCTCAGCAGGCAGTAACCGTTTAGCCGCCTGACCAAAAAATATAACTAGGGCTAGACTTGCTAAACTAACCCCTCCCAATAATATTAGTGGCAGCCTCGCTCTTCCTCGGTCTATGAGACGTTTTCCCATGGTGGATCAGCCAAATCAAAGGTAAAAAAACAATTTGTTTAGATCTCTCGCACATCCAGCAATTGTAGATTTTCGTAGAGGAAACTGACGGTTTCAATTTAGATGATGTTTAAGAGGTGCGATCATGCGCTACCGTGCTGTCAAAAGCGGATGAATATCAACTAACCGCGTTCTATCTAAAAACTATGAACATGATAGAGATCCATATATGATATTCAGTCAATAAACACGCCGAAATCATTAGATACTAAGACGGGAATTAGCACAGAGATGGGAATGAAGTTTGTAGCATCAGATCAGTCTTGTTTAACATGGTCAGGTGATTGCCTTGTTGTTGGTTTATCTGAAGAGTCACTGCCGCTGACTGGACTGTTGTCTGACTTAAATGAAAGAGTGTCTGGGCTGCTGCAAGAACTCATCGACGAAGCAGACTTTAAAGCAAAGGCCGGCAGCTCTGCTGTGATCCGAGTCGGTGGTGAGGTGCGGAAGCTGGCCATCGTCGGTTTGGGTGCTGCCGAAGAACTTAAGCTAGAAGGCTTACGCCGTGCTGCCGCTGCCGCTGCCAAACTCGCCAAACGCGAAAAATGTGCGTCCCTTGGTATTAGTTTCCCGATTTGGAATAACAGTCCGGAGCGAACTACCCAGACAATTGCTGAGGGAATTACCCTGGCAATGCATGAAGACAAACGGTTTAAATCAGATACTGAAGCACCAAAGGTAGTGCTGAGCGATGTCGCTTTATTAGACCTATCAGGCTACAACGACGCATTAAATACAGCCGCCCATGTATGTGACGGTGTGATTTTAGCCCGTGAGCTAGTGGCAGCTCCGCCTAACGTAGTAACTCCAGAATCCCTGGCTGAGACGGCGGCTAACATTGCCAACGAGTATGGCCTTACCCTCAAGATTTTAGAAAAAGCTGAATGTGAAGAGTTAGGCATGGGGGCTTATTTAGGAGTAGCCATGGCATCAGAAATGCCGCCTAAGTTCATTCACCTGACCTATACGCCCAAAGACACACCCAAACGCAAGTTAGCCCTAATTGGTAAAGGGCTGACCTTTGACTCAGGAGGTCTCAACATTAAGGCCGGTGCAGGCAGCATGATTGAACTCATGAAAATGGATATGGGTGGGGCTGCAGCTGTACTTGGGGCCGCTAAGGCGATTGCCCAAATCAAACCCGATGTAGAAGTGCATTTTATTAGTGCCGCTACTGAAAATATGATTAGCGGTCATGCTATGCATCCGGGCGATATTTTGACAGCATCCAATGGTAAGACCATCGAAGTAAACAATACCGATGCTGAAGGACGTTTGACCCTGGCTGATGCCCTCGTCTATGCCGATAAGCTAGGTGTAGATGCCATGGTGGACTTGGCCACATTGACTGGTGCGTGCATCGTGGCACTGGGCAATGACCTTGCTGGTTTGTTTAGCCCCAATGATGAACTTGCTGGAGCCCTGAATCAGGCTGCAGAAGCGGCAGGAGAAAAACTCTGGCGCATGCCCATGGAGGAAAAATACTTCGACGGACTAAAGTCAATCGTGGCAGATATGAAAAATACGGGCCCTCGCCCCGGTGGTTCGATTACCGCATCGCTATTTCTCAAGCAGTTTGTAAAGGATACGGCATGGGCTCATTTAGATATTGCAGGCCCTGTCTGGAGCGAAAAGGATAATGCGTACAACAATCCAGGTGCAACCGGATACGGTGTACGTACTTTAGTTCAGTGGATTATGGATAGCAGCAACTAACTAGAAAGTTTAGGCAGGCACTATTGATAGTGCCTGCCTAAAGAGTTATATCAGCTAGCTCTAACACTGACAGGTCGGCTGTAGTGTGCTGCCGGCGTGGAAGTGCGATGTTGATGCGTCAGTTGACCCACATTGGTCGTCGCTATCGTGTCTGCGGCTATTGTCGTTTCTGGTTCTTTACACACCATCTCTTGACGACAGCTAGGGCAGTACCAAAATACTCTGCTTTGGCTTATGTGGCGCAAAAGCGTATCTTGGCATAGACCACAAGCAGCGCCTTTGTCTGATAGAGGGCTGTTAAATGAGTTTTTCATAGGTCGTCGCATCGTTCCGATACGTCACTGACTTTTCTTACGATGCCCAGCCTTCTAAAAAATTGCTGTAACTTTGCATATATTTCTACAAAATTTAAAGAGTTTGAATTTCATGACATTTCGGTAGGATATGTACATGATGCGTTAGCTCTCATCGGTTTCTCACAGGGCTTTCAGCTGACTTACACTCCGGCTAGGCAACCTAGTCTCAGATAGAGGCTGATTATTTATTTTGGAATTAATTATTGTTGACTAAGAGACATTAACGTAAGTCTTTGTCTCGTAACTCAGAAAGACCAATTAAACCAGCCAGTCGTTGAGTTGCTTGTCCCTTTGCCATCATCAGTGCGTGAATATCTTTGGGCGGTAGCGTTAGCAAATGCTCATATCGTTTGAAATACTCACTATGCAGTTCAGATAAATCATTTTGTTGATCGGCGTCCACTCTCATCAGTAGCTTCTGTCGATGTTGACCCCGTTTCTCAATCTCAACAATGCTGAGATTAGCCTGGGAATATTGTATTTGTAGATCGTGAAATGCGATCGCAACAGCACAAATGTCTACGACTCCTGTGTGATAAAGATCTAAAGTTTTCGGCAAGGGGGTAATAAAGTCAGCAAACTCACCCTCAGCAAAGACATGATTCCAGCTATCAGGTTTACGATAGCGATTTTCAGATGATGAATTATGGGCTGGCAAATGCATAAACACATAGTCACAATGGATGTTATCAAGCTTGGTTTCAAGGTTGATGCGCCAATTTTCAATATAGGCTCCTGTTAGAGTTACATCCCTTAAGTCAGTGTGTTCTAACTGAGCTCTCAACAGTTTTGCATTGGCGAGATTTGCCCCTCGCAGATTTGCCTGAGTAAGATTGGCATCAATCAAATTAGCACTGGCTAAGTTTGCCTTTTGTAGGGTGCTTTGTAGTAAGCTAGTTTCGGTCAAATCAGCTCTATATAGATTTGCCTGATCCAAGTTTAGCCCTGCTAGATTCATCCCTTTATAAGACTGTTCTTGGGCATTGCCATTAACCACCAGTTGACAAATTTGGGAGTTATCAAGATAGGTACCCCACACTCTAGCTTGCTCTATGTTTTGAGTATTACGCCAACAGGTGCGTCTTAATAATGCCTGTCGTAGGTCAGTGCTTTTGAGAGAGGCTTCGACAAAGTTAACATCAGTTAGGTTGGCTCTACGGAAGCTAGTACCGTTAATCGTGACTAAAGCACAACCAGTAGAGCAAATCCAAGTATCTCGTTTATCTTTTTGCCATGCTCGCCAGCCAACATAGATACTCGTACCCGTAACCATCAGAGCAATAACCACGCTAAAGATGACACGGGTAATAACAAATTGAGTAGTAACTAGAGGCTTGAAGATAATAACAACTGTTGCGATCGCAGCTGTAAATGCCACGATTGAGCTGAAGACAATAGCAGCATTGCCAGCAATAGCCATTACCATCACAATCGCAACAGAACCTACCAAAGTAAGCAATAAGACACCCGCTAGCGTTAAAAGCCCCATTGTAGTAACCAAAAAGTTGCCAACCGTAGTCTCAGCTACCGTAGCGGTTAGGGCAAAGAACAGAACAAAAGCAATAGCGTAGCCTACTAAAAGGGTTAATGTGCTAGAAGAGGTACTTGCCAGAGAGTCTTTTATCCCTCGATTGAAAAGCAGAAAGATAAAGGTGAGCGTAGAGGCCAAGACAAAAAAGCCCACATCCTGAGCACCTGGACTATAGATTTCTAAAACAAAGCTACTCATTAGACCTATGACACCAGAGACAAGGCCTGACATAGCGGATAACAGTAATGAGGCAATGAATAAACTAATTGCCCATCGCTTTGGTAGGCCAGCTTTTGCATAGGAAAAGTTAGCGCCTCTGAGATTGGCGTAGGCAAAATTAGCACCACAGATATCGGTATCTGCAAAAATTGCTCCCGATAGAGTTTGTCCTCTAAAATTTTGCCCTCTCAGATTTTTGCCACTGAAATCTCGTTGACCAGCCTGGTAACGCTCTAGCAGTTCAGTGGCTTTCATCTCAATGCGTATTGATCATCTGCTTAAGGTATCAACCTCAATCAGTACAATTTCGGATAGGCGAGTATCTCTTCTGCTCAAACAATCCAGCCTTGAGCTCGCTCAACTGCGCGTTGCCAGGTTTCAAAGTTCTCTTGCGCGACGGCTTTGCCAGGTCCAGGTTCAAAGATTTTATCAATCTTGCGGTTGTTCACTAAAGTTGTGTAATCATTCCAGAAGCCAACTGCCAGACCGGCCGCAAAGGCTGACCCCTGAGCTGTTGCATCTAATACTGCCGGTCGTTCTACCGGAATGCCCAGAACATCTGCTTGGTACTGCATTAAGAAGTCATTATTACAGGCACCGCCGTCCACCTTCAGTGTTGTAATCGGTGTACCGCTATCATCGTTGATGGCCGTTACTACTTCACGAGCCTGGTTAGCAATCGCCTCTAACACAGACCGCACCATGTGGGCCTTGGTCGCACCTCGGGTTATGCCCAAAAACGCACCGCGAGCACCCATATCCCAATGGGGTGCACCCAAACCACTGAGGGCGGGGACAAAATAAACGCCGCCGTTATCCTCAACAGACGTGGCTAGGGGCTCACTGTCTGCTGCACTATCGATAATCTGCATACCATCTCGTAACCACTGAATACAGGCTCCGGCAGTAAACATGCTGCCTTCTAAGGCATAGCCCAGGTCATAATTGCTGTCTTCTTTGGCAGTGGTCCAGCCGATAGTTGAGAGCAGCTGGTTTTTGGAGCGTACAATTTCTTTGCCTGTGTGAGCGACTAAAAATGCACCAGTGCCGTAGGTGCATTTTAATAAGCCGGGGCGATCGCAACCGTGAGCAAATAATGCCGCCTGCTGATCACCTAAAAGTGCTGCAATCGGAATCTCTACACCCAGCAGGCTTGGGTCGGTGTAGCCAAACATTCCCTGACTGGGTTTAATCTCGGCCAGTAGCGATCGCGGCACTCCAAAAATATCTAGCAACTTATCATCCCACTGCTGGGTAGATAAGTTCATCAGCAATGTACGGCTGGCATTGCTATGGTCTGTTGCATGCACCTTGCCATCCGTTAGATTCCACAGCGCCCACGTGTCGATAGTACCTGCAAGAACATTATCCAGATTGTCTGGCTGCACCTTATCTAACAGCCACCGCAGCTTAGTCCCTGAGAAATAGGCATCTAAAAATAAACCGCTGCGTTCATAAATCTCTGTTTTGTGGGCCGCCAGCGTTGCACACATATCTGCTGTGCGTCGGTCTTGCCAAACAATGGCTTTATGCAACGGTTTACCCGTTGTCTTATCCCACAGTAAACACGTTTCTCGCTGCACTGTCAGACCGATGGCCGCAATCTCACTGGGGTCAATATTGGCTTCGCCAATGGCTGTTCTAATTGCCCACTGCACCTGTTGCCAAATCTCTATGGCATCATGCTCTACCCAACCCGGTTGTGGATAATATTGAGTCAGCTCTTTATACGCTTGACTAACAATATCTCCTGCCTGGTTGAACAAAATAGCGCGGTTGCCAGTAGTGCCCAAGTCCAGGGCCATGACGTACTGTTTTGCCATTGACGATTCCTCTGAAAAAGTTTTGAGTTTTGAATTAAGCGGTTGGTGGGCAGGCATCACTCGCTAAATACTCGGCGTAAAGTTTTGGTTTTAAGGATTCAGTTGAGGGCTACGCTGTCTAACTACAGCAATTCAAAACTGAGAACTCAAAACTCTATCTGCCTCACATTAGGTTCTCAAATAGCCCAATCAGATTGCCTTCAGGGTCGCGACAATAGGCAATCTTGAGATTAAAGTCGCTATTTTGGGTTGGCGGCTCATCAAAATGAACCCCAGCAGCTCGCAGCTGAGTATATGTCTTATCTAAATCCGTAATGGTAAAAATTAGAAGGGTTTTATCTTGACTCTCAATGGAGGCGGGTTTATCGCTGGTGTGAATGATAGAGGCCATTTCCTCTTGATGGAATAGGGAAATGGTTTGGCCTGCTGCTTCAAACTCGGCATAGCTGGGGGTTTCTACAATGACATTGAGACCCAGCAGCTCGCGATAAAACTTACAGCAGTTGGTAATATCTGACACCAGTAGGCGCGTAGACGCGGCTTTGACATCCATAGAAAAACCGATCTAATTAAAGAACTCCACTTATTGTGTCGCGAGTTCTCTTTTGTGGAAAAAAACGAGGAAAGTCTTAGAGGAAATTAATAAAAGTTGGAGTTCAGATTTGCTCACTCGCCGAAGCAGGGGAAGCGCAGTCGGACCTAAAAAAAGGAGGATGACATCACTGCATCCTCCTGATCGAAGTTTTTGAGTATTGGTTTCTTGTTATGACGCTCTGCCAAAATCTGGTGTAGAGCCGAGCGAAGCTTAGTGAACTACGTTTGACAGCGTCTCACTAGTCCTCTTGATCTAACAGTCTTGAAAGCTGCCCACGAATAGCATCCAATTTTTTGTCAACTTTCGGAACGGTGAGTAACCGTACTTCAACCTCCGCAATGTTGTCAATGCGAGTGGTTTTTTCCCACAGCTTGCGTTCCACTTCAGACTCAGACTCGTAACGGAATGTAATAGTGGTGTCGGTTACCTCTAAAATCTCCACGTTCTTAAACCAACCATTACTGCTTTTGACATAAAGCCATACGCTGCTTTGGCCGACGAGTTCTTTGAGTTTTTTTTCCATATGACAATTCCCCAGACACTGCACAGGTCTACAAGAGATAATGCTGTCTTTTCTTAAGATTGATTTTATATATCGTAGCACTTTGAAAAGTTATATGTAGACAAAAAAATAAATGTTCTACGATCTCTAAAATCCTCCTGGGATAAATAATCAGGAGGACTTCATTAATTGTTGTCAAGGAAAATTTGACGTTACAGCTAATACCAGGGATTGTGTGATTTCCTTTGGCAAAGCTGTCGTCTTTATTTAGTGAAGACGTCTATTTTTTCTGTTCAAAAAGAACACCTTGACTATCTTTTAAGGTGAACTGGCGCAAATTTTTGAGGCTGGTGTCACGGGTTAAGTCGGGAGTTGCGATCGCAACCTGCCAATTTTTCATATCCAGTCCTAACCATTCCTCAAGATTAATGGTGAGCGGCTCGCCTCCCATATGGGCCACCATCAAAATTGGAGAAGCCTGTGAATCGTTTGGATCGCGTCTTAGGCCATAAAAGACCGTGCGCCGATCGTCGCTAATCCGATTAAACCGATCGTGGCCAGTCAGATTATCTTGCAGCCAGGGATGGCGACGGCGGTACTGTCTCAAAACCAAGTGAAATTGAGCAATCGCCGGGTCGATCTGGTCATAGGAACGGGAGACATTGCATAGATCATGACCATCTTCCATAAAGGCCATGGCAAATTTTTTCAGTTTAGGAACGTCTAAATTCACCAGGAATCCAGCTAGTGAAGACTCGTTTAGCTCAGTCAGGGTAGGCAGTTCACAGCTATCGGTATTGGCTCCCAAACACCGGCTACAGATAGCGGCAACCTCCTGTAGGTTATAGTCTGTCGCTACCATGGCCTCCTGCAGCGTCTGAGAAAAATCCTTTAGCTGCTGCAGGTCCCGAAAACCCATCTGTTTGAGTTGAGGAAAGACTTCTGGGAAGTCATACGTATCAGGTTCGATCTGCCAGTCAAGAAAACTGATTTCCTCTGACACCACCTTCACGCCATATTGTTCATCCGTATTTCTAAAAAATCCCCAGGGAGCTCCCACATTGGCATTAATAAAATCCATCGGCAGACCGGGGCTAAAACCACAGACCCACAGCTGAGTAGCTGGATTGTTATAGGCTTTGTGTAAGACTTCCGGCAGCGTTTTGCCTAAATTCCAGTTAATTGCTTGATCGGTCTGTACCTGGGTGCCACGACGCACGGTATCGTGGTTGCCACACCCCGTAATCCAGCGGTTGCCTTGAAAAATCACTTCCCCCACACGCCGCCATTTACGGTCCCAAAACCCCTGTAAAGAAGGAGTATTGTGGGCAAAAATTAATGGCCCCCACTGAAATGATTCGGGTTTTTGCTCAATCAGTTCTCGATATCGAGAAATTTCTTCCCAGCCTTCCTGGGGCCAAGGGCGACCGTCCTCAAAAATGGTAAACATCAGCCGACGATAGCCATTAATGTCTTGGACGACATCGCTCATAGCCAGGAGATAGGCATCATCCTGCTCTACCCGGTCGGTCAGCGGATTAAAAAAGCGGAAGTCTTGGCCGCCATCAACCCGAACACCGTCAGCTCCTGTATTGATTTTGCGCCGCTGCATCTCTAACAGAATGGCCCGCACCTGGGGAAGCTGATGGTTAAGATCTTGACCATACATATTCGGCCCTTTAAAGAACTGATGGGTCATAATCTCCAGCGCCTGATTATCGGCATGACCATAGACCAGGTCATAAATCAGCTGAATTGGACCCTCAGAAAAATTATGTAGGGTGGCGATAAAGTCAATCACCTCATCAGGGCGCAGGCTCCCCAGCACCGACGGATTAGTAGTACCCGAGCCGAGAATGGGTACGTCATAGCCCCAATTTTGAGTGTCGGGTTTGCGCAAAATAGCCTGAGCGACCTTGGGGGACAGATCGGGTGCACGACTTTCTGCCGAAGCTGGTTGCAACTCATGCTTATCTGGCGTCAGGGCAAAAAATTCATAGTCCCCATGGGAGTCTTCACGGCGATACTCAATGGTCGGTACCACAGGCAGCAGCTGAATGGCGTCATAGCCTGCGTACACAGCCTCTTCAGCGGTGAGTTCCTCACCCGCCGCCAGCTTATCGGAGATGCACTGATAAATTTTTGTCAGACCTTCAAAAGTCCCCTGGGGAGATGCAGTCTTGATATGAAGCTGCAAAATATTTGTGGGTTCGCCAATGCGAGGAATTTCGGCATCGCTGTAGCTACTGCCAGTGCGGCGAAAATAGCTGCGGTCGGCCCGTTGACGCTGTAGTAAACGCATGTCGTACAGTTCTGCAGGGGCAAAGATACCGTAGGGCAGCGAATAGGCCAGCGGGTCGCGGATAATGTGCACCCGTCCGTCTTGATCGGTATAGCGTAGCCAGTAAAAACATCCGGCGCGATCGCGCCTGCCAGGACGCATACCTTCAATCACTCCCCACACAAACTCTCCCTGTTTAACCAAGGGAATTTGGACTCGGTTAAAGGTCACAGTTTGGTCTACTGCCCGGAAATTAATATCCTCTATTGGCGTATAAATCTCTAAAACAATGCGGTCTTCTGACTGAATAATGTCACCGGTTAAATCAGGAGTCCAAAACCCTACTTCAGTCAGACGATCAGCACGATAGTGAGCGCCAAGTCGTCGAGCGATTTTCTGGGCTTTTTCAAAAAATGTTGCTTCTGAACGTTGGATGCCTTCAGCCCACATCAGCAGACTTTGGGTTTCATCTTCAACGAGTTGAATTTGTTTAGGGGCAGTTGCAATCACCGTATGTCTCGTTATGGAGGGGGAGCGCATGGATTTAGTTAAGAGCGGCGCTACATTAGCTCAGAATACTGAATGCGCCTATAGTTCCCGTCGTTCAAAGTAGGCCGAAACTATATCCATGATTTACATCTTTAGACAGAGTGTAAGATCGATATTGAGTGAAAACATGTGCGCAATAGAGGTTGTTAAATTCGTTTTTGAAAATGTTTTCCTCAGTCGCTTAAGCAGTAAAAGGGAACGCCTGTTTCATTGCACGATAAGGCCTTATACGATAACGTAGCTCAATGTAAACCCTGATGTATTGGCAAAAGTCGTCAGCGGATTCCAATTGTTATTTCATGCATTTTTTGAAGCTCAGCAAAGGCAGCTTGTTAAAGAAGTTGTCATTGCTGATTTTATTTTGTTTGAAACCAATTTTTGATACCCGCTGTTGAGAAAGCTGCAGGAGAAATCAACATGAAATCTTCCCTGGTGATCCTATACCACCGTGAACCCTATGATGAGGTGAAGGAAAATGGCAAGATTTACTACCGTGAGAAGAAAAGCCCTAATGGGATCGTCCCTACCTTAAAAAGCTTTTTTGCCAATGCAGATCAGAGCACTTGGGTTGCTTGGAAGCAAATTACCGATGCTGAGCGGACAAACTTTATTGACCGAGTAACGATGGAAGGGGGCAGCGATAGCTGCGTCGTGCGACGAATTCCTCTCAACGCCGATCAGGTTCGTAACTTTTACCACATCACGTCTAAAGAAGCGTTCTGGCCTATTTTGCACTCGTTTCCCGAGCACTTTACCTACGACAGCTCTGATTGGGAAAACTTTCAAAACATCAATCGCTTATTTGCTGATGCAGCCTGTGAGGATGCTGCAGACGATGCCCTCATCTGGATCCATGACTACAATCTTTGGCTGACGCCTTACTACATCCGCCAAAAGATGCCCAATGTGAAGATTGCGTTCTTCCATCACACGCCTTTTCCGGCAGCGGATGTGTTTAACATTCTCCACTGGCGCAATGCCATTATCGATAGCCTTCTGTGCTGCGACCTCTGTGGATTTCACATTCCCAGATATGTGCAGAACTTTGTATCTGCAGCCCGCAGCTGTCGAGATGTAGAGGTCGTTGAGCGCATTCCGGTACCAGAGGCGTTTACCAAGACCGGGTCAGCATTGGCTGAGCCAGAAATGGTCACCAAGCTGCGCTACAACGGTCGCATTGTCACGATCGATGCTTTTCCAGTCGGCACCAGCCCTAAAAAGATTCACGATGTTGTCATGCGTCCCTCAATTCAAGAGCGGGTAGAGGTGCTGAGGTCTGAGATTGGTGACAATAAGCTGATCATGTCTGCTGGTCGTGTGGACTACGTCAAAGGGGCCAAGGAGATGCTGGCCTGTTACGAGCGTCTGCTGGCCAGACGACCGGAGCTAGTGGGCAAAGTTAATTTAATGATGACGGCTGTCAAAGCAGCGAAAGGAATGCGGGTATATCGCATTGCCCAAGAGCAAATTGAGCAAATGGCTGGTCAGATTAACGGTCGCTTTGGCACCCTCAATTGGACTCCGGTACAGCTCTTTACTGAGCCCTTACCCTATGACGATTTGATGGCGCTTTACAAAGCAGCCGATATTGCTTGGATTTGCCCCTTGCGGGATGGTCTAAATCTTGTCGCGAAAGAATTTGTGGCCGTACACAACGGCCAGAAGGGCGTCCTAATTTTGTCGGAGTTTACAGGCTCTGCTGTGGAATTACCGGATGCCCTATTAACTAATCCATACTCATCGACTCGTATGGACGAGAGTATTGATGAGGCGTTAGCCATGTCGCCCGAAGAGCAGGCAGCTCGGATGAAAAAGTTACATAAAGCGATTTGTCGCTACGACGTGCAGCAGTGGGCCAACCATTTGTTTAGAGAAGCAAAGGCTACTGTCGCGATTGAACCAGAAGCAAAGGAGGCTATCGGAGTCTAAGGATAGTTTTGTAAAGACGTTTCATGAAACGTCTTTGAAACGTCTTTACACACTCCTCCCCTCTTGCTGAAATTTGTGCCATCTTGAGACATAGGGAATATTAGTTCGTAATTTAATACATGATGCCGCTGATTGAAGGGCTGCTGCGGTTGGATTATCTGCCTTGTGGTTGATGTTCTAAAGCACAAATCGCTTTGAAGATCAGTGGTATTGATATATGGAAATATCTGCAGATCGTTACTTTTGATAGCAACTATGCCTGATTATTCAGCAGTAGAAGCAAAAACCTACGATTTGATCGTGATTGGTGGTGGCATCAACGGTGTGGCAGTAGCCCGTGATGCCGCTCTACGTGGCTTGAAGACGATTTTGATCGAGAAAGGAGATTTTGGTGGCGGTACGACTAGCTGGTCAAGTCGTCTAGTTCACGGTGGGTTACGCTACCTGGAGTATTTTGAATTTAATCTGGTGCGTGAGTCATTGCGAGAGCGGGAAATTTTGCTGCAGACAGCGCCGCATCTCGTCAAGCCGATTCAGATGACGATTCCAATCTATGCTCAGGGCTCGCGCAGCTACTGGGAAATTCAGGCGGGTATGGTGCTCTACGACCTGCTGAGCTACGACAAAAGTCTGCCCAATCACAGAATGTTGGGAGAGAAAAAGCTACAGCAGCTGTTTCGTGCGGTGGAACCAGAAGGCTGTCGTGGAGCAGCGCAATATTATGACGCTCAGGTGGAATATGCTGAACGCTTGTGTTTAGAGATTGTGCTGTCAGCCCAAGAAGCTGGAGCCACGATGCTGAGCTATGTCACTGTGACCCAGCTTCAGCGCAAAGACAATCGAATTTCATCCTTGGTGTGTCGCGATAGCGAGACTGGTGAGGCGTTTACGGTACATGGTCATGACCAAACGGTTGTGATTAACACCTCTGGGCCGTGGGTGGATCAGGTCTGTCGCAGCGGTATTCAAGGTAATGCGCCTGCACCAGTAGGTAAAACTCGCAAAATTGGCGGTACTCGCGGTAGCCACATCATTGTAGATAAGTTTCCTGGGGCACCGGACGAAGCGCTTTACGTAGAGGCGCTAACCGATGGTCGACCGTTCTTTATTTTGCCCTGGTTAGGCATGTGTCTAATTGGCACGACAGACATTCGCTTTGATGGGGACTTAGACAAGGTTCATGCCAGCAATGACGAAGTCGACTATTTGCTAAATGAAACCAATCGGGTTATTCCCACAGCCCAACTAACGCGGAAGTCGGTGAAGTTTACCTATGCTGGCGTGCGTCCATTACCTTATACAGAAAGTAAGAAGACCAGTGGAATCACCCGCAGCCACATACTCTATGACCACACATCTGAGGGTGTGGAGAATATGGTGTCTTTGATTGGGGGCAAGCTTACTACGCACCGACAAGTTGGTGAGGAGATGGTTGATGCGGCTTTGAAGAAGCAACAAAAGCCGCGCAGTCACTCTGCAACTCGTAAAGCGGCTCTACCGGGGGCAATTTTAACGAGTAAAGCGAAGGGCCTCATGACCGTTCACAATCGTGATACGGTAGCTTACCTTTTGTCGATTTACGGGGCTCGTGCTCCTCAGGTTTTGGCGCTCGTTGAAGAGTTTCCTGAGCTGGGGGTGCCAATTGTGGCAGCACAGCCAGATATTAAGGCTCAAATTGTGTACAGCGTTAAAGCTGAGCTGGCCCGTACCTATGTGGACATCGGTCGGCGGCGAACAGCGCTGTCGATGCGCGGGAACTATGGTTTTGATGCACTGCCGGTCATGGCCGATGTGCTCAAGCGCTACTGTGGTTGGTCTGAAGAGCGGTGCGATCGCAACCTGTTAGATTATTACGCCTATATGCGTGATAACTGCATTCCCGAGTATCAGCTAGATCAATACAATCCTCCAGTAACTGCACCAGTGGCTTAGGCTAGTTACAAGTTCTTAATTTTGAGTGTTGGGTTTTGAATGATTACCCCAATTCAAAACTCAACACTGAAAACGCCAACCCAAAGGGAGCATTGTCTTGTGGTTACTTCACCTGTACCGTCTGAAACTCCGACGATTCCGCTGTCAGAAGCCTTAAAGCAAACCGCTCGGGTAACGGTATTGGGGTCGGGTGCTTGGGGCACAGCCCTGGCACGGTTGGCCCTAAGTAATGGCAGCCAGGTTCAAATTTGGTCGCGACGGGGACCGTTAGAATTGGCGGCAGCGGTGGCAGATGCCGATATTGTGATATCGGCAATCTCGATGAAAGGGGTAGCAGCCCTTGCGAGCCAACTCAAAACAGCCCAGCTAAACCCGGCGACTATTTTAGTGACGGCAACTAAGGGGCTAGATCCCGAGACTACTCGCACCCCATCAAAAATTTTTCGCGATACCTTTCCAGAGAACCCAATTGTGGTGCTCTCTGGCCCAAACTTATCAAAAGAAATTGAGACAGGACTGCCAGCAGCAACGGTGGTCGCTAGCACCGATGTAGATGCAGCTGCCCGAGTGCAGCAGGTCTATGCTTCAGAGACATTTCGGATTTACACCAGCCCTGACCCGGTGGGCGCAGAACTAGGAGGCACCCTAAAGAATGTGGTTGCGATCGCAGTCGGTGTTTGTGATGGCCTTAAGCTAGGGTCCAATGCAAAAGCGGCCCTTATTACCCGAGCAATTCCTGAAATGCTGCGCATAGGCGTCCATATGGGTGCTCAAGTTGAGACATTTTATGGCTTATCAGGTTTAGGGGACTTGCTGGCGACCTGTGACGGTACCCTAAGCCGTAACTACCGTGTGGGTTACGGCTTAGCCCAGGGCAAAAAGCTAGACCAGATTTTAGGTGAGCTGGGCAGTACGGCTGAAGGGGTGAATACAACCCACGTCCTAATTGATATGGCTAATCGCGAAGGCATCCCGGTACCGATTGCCCGTCAGGTGCACCGATTGCTACGGGGTGTGGTTACCCCACAAGAAGCCGTTGAAGGTCTGATGGAACGGGAGCTAAAACCTGAAGCCTGCGATCTGATGGCTAAGAATTAACAATCTGAACAGTTGGAAATTGCCAGTAGTGGCCTTACCGGATTAATTGTTAGAGCTTAGTTTCGACCTTGCCCATAGGTTTCCATAGAACGCTGCCGATAATCATAAAAACGCTTCAGATATCGCCGATTTGACGAAGCACTCTCATCAGCAGGCTCAGCTTCAGGACTCTCAGTAATCTCATCCGAGGAATTTTCTTCTTCAGATGTGTCGTCTTCTGAGACATCCTCTTCTGAGACATCCTCAACAGGCTCAGTTATTGGGCTATCGGAGACGCTATCAGACACAGGCGCGATCGCATCATCTTCAGCAAAAATTGAACTGGAATCAACCTCAGGTTCAGAACCTAAATCTAAAGGAGGTTCATTAACATCGATATTTTGATCGTTCGTCGACTCACTGGGAACCTCTAGCTCAGTTTCTAAGCTTTGAGGGCTGTCCAAACTTTTGCCAGATTGGGTTAACTCATCAGAAGGTTGAGCTGGGGGCTGTTCTAATGTGACATCCTGCGAGCTATCGTTTATCGATTGAGTTTCAACTTTTTCAGAGTCACTGCTTTCAGATTCAAGACTCTCAAACTCATCAATATCAGTGGGCTCAGGTTCGGCCACTTCAGAATCAATTATTTCAGAACTGCCAAACTCATCATCCTGCTCAGGGGCTGTTGTCGCCTCAGTCGGAGCGGTTGGCTCAGCCGGAGCAGTTGGCTCAGCCGGCATCTCTGGAATTGGAGGCTCATAGGTTGGATCGATAATGCCGCCAATTTCTTCAAAAGTGACCTCACCACGGACAATTTTGGCCAGGCTATCATTCAAATCTGGATCGTATTCAATCAGACGCACCGTGTTGTTAAACACACCCTGGATAGGATTATCGTCGTCGTCGATTAATGTCAGCTGCACCCAATTGTTACCTGGTTTTAGCCCTTCCACATATAGGGGCTCCCACTCTTTGAGAATTAAACTCTCACCATTAATTGTGTAGCGTATTTGCCAATCTGAGATAGCTGGATTATCTTGAGCAACTTCGTGTAAAGGCGCATCGGTCAGATAAAAGTCCAACAACACTGGTTGAGCCCCATAGATACCGATCGGTGCTCCATAGGTGAGCGCAGGTTGTTCAGCAGCTGGAGTATTCTCATCCGTTTTGCTAAAGACATGAAAAGTTAGCTGGTCGTAGGCCCCCTCATTCTTAAAGCTCTCATCCCATGGTCGCATCGCAAAGGCTCTGAGGGTATGGGTACCAGGGGCTAAATCCTTTAGAACCAAAGGCTCTGAAATGTCATAGATCGAATCATAGGGCTGATTATCTAATAGAAGCTCAACATGGGGCCCCATATCCCAAACATCATCCTTATATATAGGTAAATCTTGTACATCCAAAGAAATACTGACACTGGTGTCGTTCAAGACTTGGTCTGCTTGGGGCTGACGGATATGTACTTGGGGAGCATAGACGTCTAGCCACGGGGTTAGCTCACGAATTAAGTCCGGTGTCTCAACCTGTTTGATCGTAGGGCGAGATGCAAATATCGATGGTGACGCCGTCTCGCGTGATGTCGATGCTTGAGGTTTGTTACAGCCAGCAGTTAATAGTAGGGCGATCAAAACAGCTGCTCCGACTATTTTCTGCAAATACTGTTGCAGATATCTCAATGCATCAGAAACCAACGTCATGGTGTGTTCTCTGTAACAATCAGCGCGATTTATCAGAATTAATAGACCTGTTAAACCCACGCCTAACCGATAGTAGCTGGCTGCTGGTCAAGCTTCATAGATATTGCTTTACAGGCTTAAAATGGTGGCCTTAACACTCAGGTTGTTTACAAAAATAAACAAAATTAAGCATATAGATACATAAGCCCAAAACCCTTTCCATTAGAAGAGCCTATGGTGTGTATTAGCAAAAAGAAGATATTTTTTTCAAGCTGTATGCGCGTTTTATGGGTTGTGGCTCAAAACCCGGAAGTATATTGAGATTTGTTAATATCACCCATGCTCGATATTAATTTTATGCAAGCGACCACCTTGCGACCCTTATCCTACGAGGATTTCGGAGGTTGAATTATTGTTAACTCATCACGGGATCAGGTGGACACAAAGTCTATAATGCTCAGGAGCAATCCTATTAAACGGCGAGCGTTAACATTTTCCGTGAGTTAACATCTCAATGAAAATGTTTGCAATTGTTTCATCTAAGAAGCATTTGCTGATCTCGTTTTTTAGGCTGTTCGTTCTTTGTCTAGAGAGAGGAGAGTCTCCATGACAACTACCCCGCGGGAGCGGGAGGCAGCAGTCAAGGTGACAGTTGATGAAAATCCAGTACCTGTTTCTTTTGAGAAATGGGGTAAGCCTGGTCACTTCAGCCGTGCCTTGGCCAAAGGCCCCAAAACTACTACTTGGATTTGGGATCTGCATGCCGACGCTCACGACTTTGATAGTCACACCAGTGACTTAGAAGACATTTCTCGTAAAATTTTTAGCGCTCACTTTGGTCATTTGGCCATCGTGTTTATTTGGCTGAGTGGCATGTATTACCATGGCGCTCGCTTTTCTAACTTTGAAGCTTGGTTAGCGGACCCCGTTAATATCAAACCCAGCGCTCAGGTGGTTTGGCCGATCTTTGGTCAAGAGATCCTGAACGGTGAAGTCGGTGGAGGCTTCCAAGGTATTCAAATCACGTCTGGTTTATTCCAGATGTGGAGAGCATCTGGTTACACCAACTCTTTCCAGCTGTTGTGTACCGCCATCGGTGCACTCGTCATGGCTGGTTTGATGATTAATGCTGGTGTATTCCACTACCACATCAGAGCTCCTAAGCTTGAGTGGTTCCAGAACGTGGAGTCCATGATGAACCACCACTTAGCTGGTTTGTTCGGCTTGGGTTCATTGGGCTGGGCTGGTCACCAGATCCACGTTGCTCTGCCTGTTAACGCTTTGTTAGATTCCGGGGTGGCTCCGCAGGATATTCCTTTGCCCCACGAGTATCTGCTAGATAAAGCGTTCATGGCTGACCTATTCCCGAGTTTTGCTCAGGGACTTACGCCATTTTTCACCCTAAATTGGGGTGTCTATGCTGACTTCTTGACCTTCAAGGGAGGCCTCAACCCAGTTACGGGTGGTCTTTGGATGACTGATATCGCGCATCACCATTTGGCGATCGCAGTAATGTTCATCTTTGCTGGCCACATGTACCGCACCAACTGGGGTATCGGTCACAGCATGAAGGAGATCCTAGAAGGTCAGAAGGGCGATCCGTTGCTCTTCCCTGCTAAGAATGGCCACGATGGCTTGTTTGAGTTCTTGACCACATCCTGGCATGCTCAGCTGGCTATCAATCTGGCTATGGGTGGTTCGGTAACGGTTATTGTGGCTCAGCATATGTATGCGATGCCTCCATACCCTTACCTAGCGACTGATTACGCCACTCAGCTCTGTCTATTCACTCACCATATGTGGATTGGCGGATTCCTGATTGTGGGTGGTGCTGCTCACGGTGCGATCGCAATGGTTCGTGATTACGATCCGGCCATGCATGTCGACAACGTGCTCGACCGCGTTCTTCGCGCTCGTGACGCCATCATTTCTCACCTCAACTGGGTATGTATTTTCCTAGGCTTCCACAGCTTCGGTCTATATATCCATAACGACACTATGCGTGCCTTGGGTCGTCCCCAAGACATGTTCTCTGACAGTGCAATTCAGCTGCAGCCAATCTTTGCCCAATGGGTGCAAAGCCTGCACACCTTAGCCGCTAGCGGCACCACGGCTCCCAATGCCATGGGTCCAACTAGTATTGCGTTTGGTGGTGACATGGTTGCCGTTGGTGGCAAAGTGGCAATGATGCCCATTGCCCTTGGCACAGCTGACTTTATGGTGCACCACATCCATGCGTTCACCATTCACGTAACTGTCCTCATCCTACTCAAGGGTGTGTTGTACTCCCGTAGCTCTCGCCTTATCCCCGATAAGAGTGAGTTGGGTTTCCGCTTCCCTTGCGACGGCCCCGGTCGTGGCGGCACCTGCCAGGTATCTGGTTGGGACCACGTCTTCCTAGGTCTGTTCTGGATGTACAACTCCATCTCGATTGTAATTTTCCACTTCAGCTGGAAGATGCAGTCAGATGTGTGGGGAACCGTCTCCGGTGGTACGGTCTCTCACCCTGCTGGTGGTAACTTCGCAACTAGCGCAATTACTATCAACGGTTGGCTACGTGACTTCTTGTGGGCACAGGCTTCTCAGGTTATCAACTCCTATGGCTCGGCTCTGTCCGCCTACGGTTTGATGTTCTTGGCCGCCCACTTTATCTGGGCATTTAGCCTCATGTTCCTGTTCAGTGGCCGTGGCTACTGGCAAGAGCTAATTGAGTCCATCGTTTGGGCTCATAATAAGCTCAAGGTCGCTCCTGCAATTCAGCCTCGCGCACTGAGCATCACTCAGGGTCGTGCGGTTGGCGTAGCTCATTACCTCCTCGGTGGTATTGCTACGACTTGGGCGTTCTTCCATGCTCGAATTCTGTCGTTAGGCTAGCAGGGAGGACTTAATAGAAACCTATGGCAACTAAATTTCCAAAATTTAGCCAAGACCTCGCACAAGATCCAACTACGCGTCGGATTTGGTACGGCATCGCTACTTCCCATGACTTTGAAAGTCACGATGGCATGACGGAAGAGAATCTTTATCAAAAGATTTTTGCTTCCCACTTTGGCCACCTGGCAGTCATTTTCCTTTGGGTATCTGGCAATCTGTTCCACGTTGCTTGGCAAGGTAACTTTGAGCAGTGGATCCAAGATCCCCTCAACGTTAAACCCATCGCCCACGCGATTTGGGACCCTCACTTCGGCCAGAATGCGGTGGATGCGTTCACCCAGGCTGGCGCTACTGGCCCCGTTAACGTAGCGTTCTCTGGGGTTTATCACTGGTGGTACACCATCGGTATGCGGACTAATGGCGACCTCTATTCGGCGTCCTTATTCCTTCTAGTGCTGTCTGCTGTCTTCCTGCTTGCAGGTTGGCTACACCTACAGCCTAAGTTCCGTCCCAGCTTGTCCTGGTTCAAGAATGCTGAGTCTCGCCTCAACCACCACTTGGCTGGTTTGTTTGGTGTGAGTTCTTTGGCTTGGACTGGCCACCTGGTACACGTTGCAATTCCTGAGTCTCGTGGTGTCCACGTTGGTTGGGACAACTTCCTGACTGTTACGCCTCACCCTGCTGGCTTAGCCCCCTTCTTTACTGGAAATTGGGGTGTGTATGCTCAGAGCCCTGACACTGTTAACCACGTGTTTGGTACTTCTGAGGGTGCCGGTACTGCAATTTTGACCTTCTTAGGCGGTTTCCATCCTCAGACTGAGTCTTTATGGCTCACTGATATGGCTCACCACCACCTAGCCATTGCGGTGATCTTTATCATTGCTGGCCACATGTACCGCACTAACTTCGGTATTGGTCACAGCATCAAAGAGATCCTCAATGCCCACAAACCCCCTGCTGGTGGTTTAGGTGAAGGTCACAAGGGAATGTTTGACACTCTCAACAATTCCTTGCACTTTCAGCTAGCTCTAGCGTTGGCTTCCCTGGGTGTTGTAACTTCCTTGGTTGCTCAGCACATGTATGCGTTACCTCCTTATGCCTTTATGGCTAAGGATTACACCACCATGGCTGCGCTTTACACCCACCACCAGTACATTGCTGGCTTTATCATGATGGGTGCCTTTGCCCACGGTGCGATCTTCTTGATTCGTGACTATGATCCGGCTGCGAACACCAACAACGTGTTGGCTCGCATCCTGGAGCATAAAGAAGCGATCATCTCTCACCTGAGCTGGGTCTCTCTGTTCCTCGGTTTCCACACCTTGGGTCTCTACGTACACAACGATGTTGTAGTTGCCTTTGGTACTCCTGAGAAGCAGATTCTGGTTGAGCCTGTCTTTGCTCAGTGGGTTCAGGCGGCCTCTGGTAAAGCGCTGTACGGCTTCGATACTCTACTATCTAACGCCGATAGTGTCGCTACTGGCGCTGCTAGCGGTATCTGGCTACCTGGCTGGTTTGAAGCTATCAACAGTGGCACTAACTCTCTGTTCTTGACCATTGGCCCTGGTGACTTCCTAGTACACCATGCGATTGCCCTGGGTCTCCACACCACTACTTTGATCTTGGTCAAAGGTGCGTTGGATGCTCGTGGTTCTAAGCTAATGCCCGACAAGAAGGACTTTGGCTACAGCTTCCCTTGTGACGGCCCCGGTCGTGGCGGTACTTGCGACATCTCTGCATGGGATGCCTTCTACCTAGCCATGTTCTGGATGCTGAATACCATTGGCTGGCTAACCTTCTACTGGCATTGGAAGCATCTGGCTATCTGGTCTGGTAACGTAGCGCAGTTTAACAACAGCTCTACTCACCTGATGGGTTGGTTCCGTGATTATCTGTGGTTGAACTCTTCCCAGCTAATTAACGGCTACAACTCCTACGGCATGAACAACCTGGCAGTTTGGGCTTGGATGTTCCTCTTTGGACACCTGGTTTGGGCGACTGGCTTCATGTTCCTCATCTCTTGGAGAGGTTACTGGCAAGAGCTTATTGAGACCATCGTTTGGGCTCATGAGCGCACTCCTCTAGCTAACCTGATTAGCTGGAAAGATAAGCCCGTTGCTCTATCCATCGTTCAGGCTCGTTTGGTTGGTTTGGCTCACTTTACTGTGGGTTATGTACTGACCTATGCCGCCTTCCTAATAGCGTCTACCTCTAGCCGATTCGGCTAAGTTAATTCCCGCTCCTTAGGAGAACGAAAAAAGCCCTTCAGTTAAGCTGAAGGGCTTTTTTTAATTGGACAGACGGTTCTTGCGCTCTGGAGATGGGCTCTAAACCATTACGTAGTTAGTTTCCAAACTGAGATTAGCGACAGAAGTCTCTACGACGCGGGCCAGCACCTGGTCACCGACAATAACTTCGCTAAATCCCTGTCGCTGTTGGAACTCTAAAGCCCCAAAGGTTAAACCATCGGCTAGAGAGAACGTTGTTTGCTCAAGCTGAAAGCCATTAATGGTATCGGTTCCATCACCCTGACGTAAAACGACAGTATTGATACCACCTTCGAGGTAGAGGTGATCGTCTGCGAGTCCTCCATCGAGAATATTATTACCTCGTCCGCCATAGAGCTGGTCGGCCCCGGCACCCCCTAGTAAAGCATCATCACCCCGCTCACCAAAGAGACGATCGCTGCCTAGGCCACCCAGCAGCAGGTCACTACCGCTGCCACCAAACAATGTATCGTCTCCTTCGCCACCACGTAGAATATCGCTACCGAGATTTCCAAAGAGACGGTCATTACCATTTTCTCCATTAAGCTGGTCGTCGCCGATACCGCCCAAGATAAAGTCATTACCGCTACCACCTAAAAAGGTGGTGTTATTCAATAAACCAAAGAGAAAATCACTGCGAGAGCTGCCGGTGATCAAACGGGTATTGTTGTTTGGGATGTCTAGTGGAATTAATACTCGGTCAATACCTTGAATAATTCCATTGGCGGCTTCGATATCGGCAATGCCTTCTTCAAACGTTGGGTTGAGCAAATCTGGCTCATTATCAACCAGCGTATTCCCATCCAGCGTAAAGCTAGCATCTGTCAGCAATGTATCCACACTACCGTCAGCCTGTAGCTCTGCTTGGCTTCTAGCCTCTGGGGAAACGTGATAAAGCAGGATATCAGTCAGTAGAGGTATGGGGTCGCCGTCGCCGAGTTCAGTAAGGGCGTTTGCGATCGCATCAAAAGCACCCGCCTCATCCACACCGCGAAAGCCCAAGTCTTGAGCGAGTCTAACAAAAGCCGCATCAGTGGGGGCAAATACCGTCAGATTAGCTGTTGGGTCATTAACTGCGCCGATCAAATCGGTCGCTTCTAGAGCATTGAGTAAAATGTCAAAATCTTGGTCATTACTGTCAAAGTCCCCCCCGCTTTGAACAACAATTTCAGCAATCGTAGGCTCATTTCCAGGAATATCTAGGGGAATTAGCACCCGATCAATCGCCTGAATGATACCGTTAGAAGCCTCTATATCAGTGGCACCTGCCACAAAACTCGGATCTGTTAAATCAGGCTCATTATCCACCAAACTGTTGCCGTCTGGCATTAAGGTGGCACCTTCTAAAAGAGTCGTAATGGTTGGCTCACTCTGGACTGTTTCAAGAGTCTTTACCCCAGGGGAGATATGGTAGAGCAACACATCCGTTAATATTGGAATCGGATCGCCGTCACCCAGATCACTAAGAGCAGCAACAATCGTATCTAACGCTCCTGCTTCGTCGCTGCCTTCAAAACCAAAATCTTGAGCTAGCTGTATAAACGCTTCATCAGTGGGGGCAAACACTGTGAGATCTGCATCCGCTGCACTGAGGTTTGGAGTCAAGCCAGCCGTCTCGACAGCACTGAGTAAGATATCAAAATCTTGAGAGTTATCATCAAAACCATTGCCACTTTGAGCGACAATTTCTGCAATTGTAGCCATGGAATTCTCCTGATATGTTGTGTGTGAATAGCAGAGCGTAAGCGCTCAAACAAGGTTACGGAGCTTGTTCAGAATTGGATTAACATTTCTTGATCGGCTTCAAGGGGATTTTTAGCACTAACTGTTATGTCCATTGGCCTCTATTTAGCTCAGGTCATGCATTTCGACATGATGTAAGGTATAAAATTTGATCAGATAAGAATGAGTTTTATGTGCCAGAGTTGTATGCGATCGCACTTATAAAAACCATTGAAAATCTAATATTGTTGTTTAAACAACAACTCATCATGAAAACTTAAAAAGAAACTGAAGCATAATTTGTAAGTTAATCAGCGACACCACCAAACTCCAGGGGATCTTTAAAGATGCCACTCCCTAAATTACATTTCACTAAAACAGCGTTGAAAGTATGGTTAATCTCATTAGCCTTTTGGAACATCCCCACAGTCGCTAACGCGCAGCAGAACGTTCCCTATCGTCTATTGATACCGCTACTGCAGCCCTTTCCAATCCCAGGCGCCACAACACAGCTGCATGTAGGTCCTGATATACCAGATTTACCAATTGAGCTACCGTTACCAGCATCTGGAGTATATCGATGGGCCATGGGTGCAGACTATTACCACTTACTATTTTTTGAAGTAGCTGGAGAGCGATCGCAAACTGAGGCCCAATATTTAGAATTACTGCAACAGTCTGGTTGGGAACGTTGGATACCTCCCGAGCCAGAAGCTAGTGAAGAAAGCAACACAGAACTCAACAGTGAGGGTGCAATTCTAATTGGACCTATTATTAGTTTTGGTAGACCTAGTGAACTCCAGCCAGAGCCTCAGCTATTTTGTCATCAGGACGACAACACTCAACTGTTTTTTAATACCTTCAAAGGCAGCTTAAATACTACCAAGCTTAGCGTCAGTCTCATTTTTGGAGAGTCTGGCTCAAGGTGTAGTTTTAATGCTGATGAGCGATTTGAACCAACACCACCATTATCAGAGTCATCAGATTTTGTAGAACGAATACAGGAACTGCTATTAACACCACCAGGAGATACGCAGATTGAACTTTTAGATAAAAATATTGATACTGATTACATAGCAACGCAACTCAAGATCGAAACATCGCTATCACTAGAGGCATTAAAAGCTCACTACTCAACTGAAATGCAGCAACAAGGCTGGACATTACAAAGTGAGAGTAATCAAGAACGCCTGCAATGGTCTATGTGGTCTCAAGCAGAAGGTGAAGACGATCATCAGCAAGCAATGGTCTCGCTGTTTGCGACAGAAGACACTGGACAGTATTTAGGAATCTTTAGCCAACGCACACCCTCACAGCAGAGTTTTTGGTTTGATATTCCTATAGCTGAGATTCCAGACGGCGGACTTCCTAAAAGTACAGCACTAGAAATATTGAGGGATATCGGACAACTCTCTGACAGTGACAGCATTGAGCTATGGCTTAACCAACTCCCACCGTTTTTCTCTAATGAATTGCCTATACCGACAGAAACACTTATCTTAGGCGGAATATCAGACACGGTAAAAGATGTTGCCATATTAGAAACCTCACTGTTACCCGAACTCGTGTACGAGTTTTATCGTGAGTCTTTAGCTAAGACCGGTTGGAAAAGCCGTGAAAACTTATGGGCTAATAGTTTTGACATTGGATTTGAATCGTCTAGACATTCTTTCCTATCGTTTCAGCTATTTTGTCATGTCAATGGAGACGATGAGATTCTTTTGCAGCTTCCAACCTATTCAAGAGATCTGACAACTGTTTACATCGAACGTCGCGCAGTTGGTTCATTATCTCCTTGTCAGCAAGAACAACAAGCTAATATTGAAAGATATCGATCAGCCAACCCCTTCACAGAGTTAAATTTGCCCATACCGACTCTTCAAAAGCCATCAGAGACAGTTGTTCGCATGTCCGGCAGTAGTGCCAGTCCTATAAACTTCTCTTCTAATGTATATATCCGTAGCCAGCTAACAGCAGATAGAGTGGTAGCACACTATTCAGCACAAATGCGTCAGGCTGGCTGGGAAGAACAAGCGAAAGCTCAAGCAGATGAATCAGTAGTCAGTGTTTGGACGACTAGAGATGATGAGGGCGACCTCTGGCGAGCGTGGTTAAATTTAATCGCTCAAACTGAAACCAATCAATGGCACGGCTCTTTGACTATATCCAGTGAAGATAGTCTCAAATACAGGCATACGTCACCAAGAGACTATTTTCAGTAGGCTTAGCATTAGTCCCCAAATACTAACCATCGTGAATGAAATGTCTGTCTTTGCTAAGGCTCAGTTTATCAATTGTGAGAAAAGCACTGCATCCCCTACACCTAAAAGGATGCAGTACTCTTGATTACTGTTGTTCAAAATAGCTTTTTCTCACAATCAGTCAATGGGTTTGTAGTGCTGCTCTAGATAATCAAATGCACATCCAAATTTGCTTGACCACTGCTATTAAACGCTTTACCTAAATCATCGCGACCGTCACCATTAAAATCGCCCGCTAGCCATTGCTGAGCATCCCAGAAACCAGCTTGTTGATTAGCTCCACGACCTAAGACAAAGCGAGAATTCTCGGAAAGGTGTACATCTATAGTAGCTTGATTGTTCGTAGCGAAAGATTTAGCGAGATCGTCTCGACCATCACCATTAAAGTCGCCAACTAACCACTTTTGACTACTAGAAAATCCACCTTGTTGAGTGGCCCAGCGATCTATATTGAAGCCAGAACCATCTGAAAGATGAACATCTATATTAGCTTGACCGTTATTATTAAATGCCTTAGCAAGATCATCTCGACCATCGCCGTTAAAGTCGCCAACCAACCACTTTTGAGCATTAGAAAACCCACCTTGTTGGGTAGCCCAGCGGTCTATATTGAAGCTAGAACCATCCGAAAGATGAACATCTATATTGGCCTGGCCATTACTACTATATGCTTTAGCAAGGTCATCAAGGCCATCGCCATTGAAGTCGCCCGCTAGCCATTGTTGGGTATCAGCGAAAAACCCTTGCCCAGTGGCCCAGCGTGCTATGTCAAAGCGAGAGCCATTTGAAAGATGGACATCCAAGTTAGCTTGGCCACTGTCACTAAATGCTTTGGCGAGATCATCTCGACCATCGCCATTAAAGTCGCCCGCCAGCCATTGCTGGGTATCAGCGAAAAATCCTTGTCGAGTGGCCCAGCGGTCTATATCAAAGCTAGAATCATTTGAAAGATGGACATCTAAGTTAGCTTGACCATTATCGCGAAATGCTTTGGCAAAATCATCAAGGCCATCGCCATTGAAGTCGCCTGCTAGCCATTGTTGAGTGTCAGCGAAAAATCCTTGTCGAGTGGCCCAGCGATCTAGCTCGAAACCTCTAAATGGTAGGGTTGTGCGTAGTTCATCAGCAGTGAGGGTGATATCTGAGAATTGAACAAATTCAATGTTGGTAAGGGTGTCGATGTTATCGCGACCGATGAGAATAGTATCGCCAACTGTTCTAATAGGACCAACTTGGTTTAGTTTACGGTCGTAAATGACAGTGTCTGTGCCGTCTCCGCCATCGACTTGGTCGTTGCCAGTTCCGGTGCGGATAGTGTCGTTACCAGCACCTCCGTCAATCAAATCATTACCAGCGCCACCATTAAGCGTGTCATTGTTATCGCCACCTTCTAGAGTATCGTTACCAGCGCCACCGTTAAGCGTGTCGTTGCCAGCACTGCCTCTGAGGATATCGTTGCCGCCGTTACCACTAATGGTATCGTTGCCAGCACGACCATCAAACCTGTCATCACTACCAGAGCCTGTAAGGTTGTTGTCCTCTCTTGTAGCTAGCGTAAAACCATCTATTTCAATCGTTTCACTGGTTGTTAGATCAGTAGTATCAACCCAAAGGTCTTGAAACTCAATATATTCAATATTGAGCAATGTATCTTGCTCGGTATCACCGACGGTTATGATATTACCGAATTTAGAGATAGTGCCTGCATCGTTTTTATTGCCGCTGTAAAATGCAATGTCGATTCCTGCACCGCCATCAAGGCGATCACTACCAGCACCGGCAACCAGGATATCATCGCCAGCCTCGCCCCGGAGGATATCATCACCTGCACCGCCATCAATAAAATTATCGAATGCATTACCAATAACGCGGTCGTCACCTCCTTTTGCATCAATTTTTTCACTATCTTTCGGATCGTATTTCTCGTTAATGCTTTTGTCATTTGCAGTCAGAAGCAAGATTTCATCGCTATTCGTGCCTTGTGTAAGGCTACTGCTTAGACTCACAGCACCACTTTTAATAATTGCCTCTACGGTGACAGAGGGACGACCATCACTAAATGAAACTTCTGCTCTGATTTCATTTTGAGCATCGGTACTGACATTCAGGTTCTCAACAACTCCCTTATAAGTTAGACCTACTGCACTTCCCTTAAACTGCTCTAATGGAACAACTACACCTTCACCAGCAGTCTGATCTCCAACTAAGATTTCGATTGATAATATTCCATCATCTTCGAAACCAGAATTTTCAAACTCTTGTGCTAAATCAGATGAGTTTTCAAGTATGTCGGCATCATTGGAATCAATAATATCCAACTCTTCTCGGGATGCTCCTCCGATACCATAGGCTCTAACATCAGCATATTGTTGCAACGCATCTGTAGCACCGCTCCCCCTACCATCTGAAAGGAAATAGGCAATATTAGTAGAATTACTAGGTACCGCAGAAAAGAACTCGATAGCTCGAGCAATAGGTGGACCAAAATTAGTGTCACCGTTTGCACCAATGCTGTTTATTACTGATTTAGCTTCCTCAGCAGTAAGTGGAGCGTTTAAGAGAGCACCTGAGTTAAATGGAATAACGGCAAAGGTACTATTATCAGCAACACCTGATTCGATAAGGGAATCAATTAGCCTGATATAGGCATCTTTAGCATCTTGGAGACGTTGTCCCCCCATACTGCCTGATCTGTCGATAATCAGAGCAAAGTTATATCCAATATCGTTGTTTCCATCTAAAGAGGAGAGTGTAATAGTGTATTCAGCATCTCCATCAGCCATACTTCTGGGAACTTCTAAGGAGATGCCCCCCCATCTGCTGTGCTCTTATTAGGTGAAGTAGGGAGAGCAGCTTGTTGAGAATAACGGGTTTCTTCGCTTAGACTAACTCTTGCATCTGTGAATTCTAGAAACTCTATTTCACTCAGTGTGTCGGTACCATCAAAAGGAGGTCTATCTCCTCGAGGTGGACGAGCATCGACGATGAAATCTATTCCATTAGTATCCCTATCAATTTCATAATTAAATCGATTGTTCTCAATATATGAAGATTCGTACAGAGCTGTGTCTGCTCCTATCCCTCCAATTAAGGTATCATTCCCTCTACTACCTGTTAGAAGATCCTCGCCTACCCCCCCTTCAAGTCGGTCATCGCCATAACCACCAACAATCACATCGTCTGAGGTTTCTCCGACCAGAGTATTTGAGAAATTTAGTAGAAAATTGTCTATTCCAGGGAAAGTGAAAGGAGATTTCCCTCCTGGCAGATTATCAAGAATATCAATTCCAACGGCACGAAGAACAGATGCAATAGTTGAGTTGCTATTTGTTGCTAGAACGAAAGCATTATAATTAGGGCTTGCTGAAAAACTCAATAAAAATCTCAGCGGTTATCCGGCAGCCCAAACGTGGTCAATATTACCTTGCTGATGGTCGAGGGTTTTCAGCCAATCATCGCTTAATGTTGCCGCAAAGGGGCACACATCTGCCTGACATCGGCGTAATAAGCATATCAATCCCATCAACAACATGACAATAAAACGGCGTAGCCGCTTCTCTAAGTTCATCACCAAACAGGTGATGGCAATCATGGTTTCGGCAGTTTGGGCGAGTTTGGCCATCACCCGTCCTAGACCAAACCGTCGTTTGGCCTGACCAAACTTACCTTCGACGGCGACACGAACACTCTCATCATCTCGGGTTTGTTGCCGCAGGAGGGCTTGTTGGGTTTCATCAAGCGACGGGCGGCCTAGGGGCGGACCACTCAGCCGGATGCCATGCCGTTTACACCACCTCAGGTTATCGCGTGTCCGATAAATCTGGTCAGCATGTACTGACTCAGGATAGTGTCCGG
>JBCDIX010000038.1:0-65391 GCA_038748405.1 Cyanobacteria bacterium P01_H01_bin.21
TAGTGTCCGGTGCGAACTCGAAAGCGATCTATCTGAGCAATCAAGTCTTCAGATTCGTTGAAGTTATTCCAACTGAGACGGTCGAGAAACACATAACCGGCTACACAACTAATGGCGAATTTCGCCCCAAATTCGACGGGTGTCCCGGCTTTACCCCGCACAATAGGGCGCACATGGGGCTGTGAAATACTCACAATACGGTCATCAATCCGCCGCTGCTTGTGTTGATACATGTGCTGTTGTTGGCGATACACCTCATGAATTACCAACAGGGTCTTGTACTCTCGTGGATTCAGCACGGCAAGCGTTGCGCCTGCTTTGATTAACTGGTCAATATGCCCTAGGTTTCGTCGCACATAGTTGAGCTGTTGTCGGAGACCCTTGCGGATCAATTTGCGTGGCTTCTTACGCCGTTTCACAATCCTGAGGTAATCTCTACGGGCGGTTCGACGATACGTTCGGGGTTTCTTGGGTAAACAGCCCGCTACTTGTTGATACAACTCATCGATGAGACGTTCACTCTGCGCTCTCGCTTGGTTAAGCAAATCGAGGTCAGTCGGATAGTGAATATCGGCAGGCGCGCAACTGGCATCCACAATCAATTGACCTTGATTGCCTCTTGATGGCGGGTCAGGTGGGTCTGAGTCATCGTCAGTGTCGGATATACTCTCCTGAGGTGAGGGTGGAGCAGAGTCCATGCCTGTTTGAACCACGGACTCATTGACCGCTGACACCAGGTCCAACCCAATGCGTTTGCGAAAATGAACCAGCATGGACGCATCAAACGGGGCTTGGTCACTGTACTCATGAAGTCCGAGAAAATATTGCAGATAGGGGTTCTCTCGTATTTGGTCAATCGTCTCTCGGTCGCTGACACCCAACTTCTCTTTGATAATCAACGCGCCCAAAGCCATCCGAAAGCCTTTCGCGGGAGCTCCCATGTCCTCGCTAAACTGGCTAGAATAAGTCGATTCAAACTCCTCCCATGGGATCATCTCGGCCAGTTTCACCCAACGGTTCTCCGGCGATAATTTACCCCCAAACGGCAGATAAAAATCTTTGAACGATAGCTGACCGGGTGACAATTGTCGGTACATGTCCCTGATTAAGTGCAAGGGTTTTGAGCATTTTAGCTACTTTTTCGTGCACTTAAGCACGTCTCAATAGATTGAAACCCTGGCTGGAGTTGAGCGCTAGACTTCAACAGCAAACCCTAATTAAATCTATCGTTTATATTTCTTGCATGTTGAACTGCAATATCCCAAACATCTTGAGCATCTCTTCCATCCAAATTTATAAGTGTTTGATTACGCTGTGCTGGTGTCAGGACATTACCATTACCATCCACCCTTTTGTCTTCAGATTCAGACAGAAGTTTGTCAACTTCTACGACCTCAAGCTGACCAAAGAAGATGGGTATATCACGCTCAGTTCCACCTCGGATAACTTTTTCAATTCCCTCAGCAGTCTCTAAAACCAGATAAAGGTGTTCAAAGCCTAGGACAACAGGCTTCGACTCAATGAATAATTTACTGACCATAAACCTAATACCTGATAAAAGTACAAAAAATGAGACTAAGCTGTTTAGACAAGTTCTGGCTTCGAATAATCCTTATCCTCACATCTTGGATTCTTGTCTGGCTCTCGATTGTCCTTTATATGACACATCGTGGTGTTGATCCTATCGCTGTATCTTTTTGGGGAGGTGGCATATGGAATACACCAATCATTCTGATGGCCTTTTGGCAAGTAGATCGTTGCCTTTATCGCCAGTCTAAAATTCGAGAACAGAACGTCATATACTTGATTGCCTGGATAATCATAGTATCTGCTGCTTACATACCTCTATTAAAATTACTAATCACAATCGCTAGCATTGCCTTCTGAGAAGATGCTATTCGCAACTCATTTGTTATCAGTAGTTGATTGTTCTTCGGTACATATGTCGAACAAAACAAATGAGATATCCAAAGCCTTTGAGTTACCTGACTTAGTTGCTTGAGGAGGGTGACTACAGAACAACAAAACCATTCACTGTCCAGCCATAAGAGGTCACTCCCTAATGGAAATATCTCGTGCATGCAGTCTCTGAATGTGCTTCTTTGAGAAAGCTTATGGCAAGTGTTGGAGCTGACTTGGGCATTGCAGCTATGAAATAGCAAAGAGAGAACCAGAGCAGGAGTCATTCACCCTTTCCAGAAAGACTTTCCGTTTTTCTAGAGAGTCATATTCTCAACCACCTAAAAAAGCTATACGCACACGATCATAGCTTTGATAACAGATGGATTACTCGGGTCAGACTGTAAGCACATTATTTTATCAGGAAGACAACGTGCTTACAGTCCACTAAAGATTTGAAGAGCGCTTCAATACCTTCGCCTATGATATAAGCTCAAAACACACCTAAGCTCTCCATCTTGATGTTGCTTGTATAGCGTGAATGGAAACTCTCTCAAAAGGCTTCTATTCTGGTGATTTTGAAGAAAACAGTCCATAACAAACCACGCAAAAGAAAACTTGAAAACCTTGACAGCCAATAACTTTATCGGTTGATCTTCTCTCTGTTAAATCAACCGAAGTCAATATAACACGGCTAATTTATTTTGTTGCATTAACTTTTGATGAAGAGGCAATAGAAAGTTCCAAAAAGCTTCTACCTTAAGGCTGAGCATGTGAGATTTTATATATACGACAGAGTGAAAGAAAACATGCAAAAAGTCTCTCTTTTTTAAAATTTATTTACCCAAGGTAGCTAACAGATTTATTAAATAAGCACCATTGATTCAAATCAATGTCTCAGCATCGACTGGATATCGATGCCCCTTAGCAATCTTCAAAAGAAATTAAGACCTGTTGATAAAACAAGTCTCAAGACACTGATTTTATTGAGATTACTCTATGCAAAGTATTCGCAATGTGAGCCATTACCATACCCCTTGCAGGTAGAAGGACTCAAAACTCTATAAAGATAAAGAGAGAACAACTCTTCAAATATCTTTTAATCATCCTCAGCCGTGAGTTCACGCATATCGTTGTCTACCATTGCTTCAACAAGCTTGGCAAACGTATATTTTGGCTGCCATTGAATTTCGCGTTTGATCTTGTCAATCGCCCCGGCTAAGGTAACGGGCTCATCGGGTCGATAAAAAGCCGGATCGATCGAAACATACTCCTGCCAATCTAGACCCACATAGGAAAACGCACAGTCCACCAGCTCTTTAACGGTGTGAGTTTCCCCGCTGGCAATAATGTAGTCGTCCGGCTTCTCCTGCTGAAGCATCATCCACATAGCATTGACCACATCCTCTGCATGGCACCAGTCACGCCGGGCTTCTAGGTTGCCTAATCGCAACTCACTGGCTAACCCCAACTTGATTTTTACAGCCCCACGGGTGATCTTACGAAAGACAAACTCCGCACCCCGTCGGGGAGATTCGTGAGTGTAGGTAATGCCGCAACAGGCATATAGATCATATTTTTGGCGATAGTTAATGGTCATCCAATGAGCATACGCTTTGGCCACACCGTAGGGGTTACGAGGCCGAAATGCCGTTCGCTCTGTCTGGGGTGACTCATCCGGCTGACCAAACACCTCACTGCTAGATGCCTGATATAGTCGAGCATCCGGCTTACACCGACGAATCGCCTCTAATAATCGAGAAACCCCGATAGCCGTATACTCCGCTGTCAGTGCAGGCTGGGTCCATGATAGGGGCACATAGCTTTGAGATGCCAGATTATAAATTTCATCTGGTTGAGCCGCATCAATGGCGTCCATTAATGAAAACTGATCCAGCAAATCGCCCGAAATGATTTGAATTTTATCTGCGAAATGACTAATGCGACCAAAACTACTGGAGCTAGAACGGCGAACCATTCCATAAACTTTATAGCCCTTGCCAAGTAAAAGCTCAGCAAGGTAAGAGCCGTCTTGCCCAGTTAGTCCGGTAATTAGTGCTTTCTTAGTCACAGAGTCAAAAAGCTACGAGGATTGCGTAAATAACCATAGCAACATTTACAGTTTTTCCTTAAAGTTTTTACCAAACTAAGCTAATCTGTTCTGCGACTTGCAAGTTGAGGATCTTGGAAAATATGGCTAAGCCAAAATGTGCTTTAATCACCGGAATTACTGGACAGGATGGCTCCTATTTAGCCGAGTTATTACTAGAGCAAGACTATGAGGTTCACGGTATTATCCGACGTGCCTCTACCTTTAATACTGACCGCATCGATCACATATATACAGATCCTCATCGAGAAGATACTCGTCTGTTTTTACACTATGGCGATCTGAATGATGGCACCATGTTGCGCCGTATATTAGAACAGGTTCAGCCCTGTGAGGTTTACAACTTAGGGGCGCAGTCCCATGTTCGAGTCAGCTTTGACTCTCCAGAATATACTGCAGACACAGTGGGTATGGGTGCCCTGCGTCTGCTAGAAGCTATCCGTGATTATCAGCAACGCACTGGCAATGAGGTACGGTTTTACCAGGCTGGCTCATCGGAGATGTTTGGCAAAGTACAGGCTGTACCGCAGACAGAAACCACACCATTTTATCCCCGCAGTCCCTATGCCTGTGCCAAGGTCTTTGCCCATTGGCAAACTGTCAACTATCGCGAGTCTTACGATTTATTTGCCTGTAATGGCATTTTGTTCAACCATGAGTCGCCACGTCGGGGTGAAACGTTTGTTACTCGCAAAATTACACGAGCGGTGGCGCGAATTGTTGCGGGCACCCAAAAGAAGCTCTACATGGGCAATCTAGATGCGAAACGCGATTGGGGATATGCTAAAGACTATGTCAGAGCGATGTGGCTAATGTTGCAACAAGAAAAACCGGATGACTATGTTGTTGCGACGGGTGAAACCCACTCTGTAGAAGAGTTTTTAGAAAAAGCCTTTGGTGCTGTCAACTTGCGTTGGCAAGACTATGTGGCGTTTGATGAGAGATATTTGCGGCCTGCGGAAGTTGACTTGTTGATCGGCAATCCGACAAAGGCGCACAAGCAGCTTAATTGGCAGCCATCGGTAACATTTGACGAACTTGTGCAGCTGATGGTGAACTCGGATTTGGCTGCTGTAGGGGTTTTATCGGAGGCAACAGGTGGTAAAACATCGGAAAACGCTACGGTAAGACGCGTGGTGTCCTAACCGTCAGCTACAGAAATCGTTTAAGGACTTCGGCGGTTTGTTGTCCTGTTTTTTCCCAGCTGAACTGTCGAGCACGGTGTAGACCGGCTGAGCTAAGCTGGGTGCGCAGTTGTGAGCTATTGGCGACCTGAGACATGGCGTCGGCCAGCTCGTCAACGCTGTAGGGATCGATTAAAAGCGCAGCATCGCCGACGACTTCTGGCAGAGATGCCAGGTTAGAGGTTATGACTGGTGTGCCACAGGCCATGGCTTCTAGGGGCGGTAGGCCAAAACCTTCCCATAAACTAGGAAAGACGAGTGCGATCGCACCCCCTAACAATCGAGGCAGCTGCTCATAGGAAACATAGTCTAGAAAACGGACACGCCCATCAATCCCTAAGTGCTGTGCCTGGGCTTTGAGTTCAGGGATATAGCGTGAGTCCTGTGGTCCCACTAGCCAAAGTTCTACGTCATTATTGGCACACGCCTGAAAAGCTGTGAGCACTCGACTCAGATTTTTGTGCACATCTGGTCTACCCAAATAAAGAAAATAGTTGCCTTTCTCTTGTTGGCAGGGTTGAAAATGCGCTTGATCATAAGCCAACAAAATAGGCGTAACTTTGTGCGCAGGCACCCGATAAAAATTAACCACATCCCGTGCAGTAGCCGCTGAATCGCAAATGATATGGTCTGCCTGCAAAACCACCTGCCTAACGTAATAACGAAAATAGCCAACTAAATGAGCCGAAAATTGTTTGGGAAACCGTAGCGGAATAACATCATGAACAGTCACCACAAAACGACAATTTGAATAGAGCGGAGCCTCAGGTAGCGGCGAGAAAATCAAACTAGAGCCAAGCTGGTGATAGTGATGTGACAGTTGACGTTGCAACCACCACAATCGTCCGATGTGGCCTTTAATGCCAAAATCAGGAGATAGCCCCTGAGGAATCTCTTGGACATGGCTATGCCCAATTGAAGCAGCTGAAAAAATTACAGGCTCTAGATCCTTGAGATATGGAATTAGATTCTGAGCGTAAATGCTAATGCCAGTAGGTTTATTAATAAGAGCCGATAAATTGATCAGACATGAAGTCATATAGCTACTACCGAATTAGACCTTGCCAAATAAACCCTATGCTTAAAAAAGCATAAGGCTTAGGATACTATCGAATAGCCGTTGATTGCCTGGATATGAAGTCTTTACTTCTTGCTGTGTGGCGATATAGGTACTTTATCCTATCGTCTATAAAAGTTGACTTTAAAGCGCGTTTTGTCCGTAGTCGGCTCGGTGGACTTTGGCTAATCATTCATCCATTGGTGCAGGCGGCTACATTTGCATTGGTACTGGGTCAGCTGCTATCGGGTCGACTACCCAATATGTCAGAGAATAAATTGGCCTATGCCATTTATCTATTAGCCGGCACACTAGCCTGGAATCTCTTTACTGAGGTGATTACTCGCTGCCTAACCGTCTTTATTGACAACGGCAATTTATTAAAAAAACTCGTCTTCCCAAAGATTTGCTTACCCATTATTGTGACGGGTTCAGCAATTGTAAATAACGCCCTGTTATTTGGTGCGATTTTAGCGGTCTTTGCCGTGATGGGCTATGTTCCAGGACTAAACGTCTTCTGGGTTCCGCTGCTGACAATCATCACATTAGGATTAGCCCTTGGCATTGGTTTAATTTTGGGTACTCTGAATGTTTTTATCCGCGATATTGGTCAGGTAGTCCCCATCGTTTTGCAGCTTGGGTTTTGGTTTACTCCAATTGTTTACACCCCTGATATCGTCCCAGGCTCTATCCAAACGCTTATGCAGCTAAATCCGATGTATTGGATTGTCAGAGCCTACCAAAATGCCATATTGTACGATACAGCATTGCCATGGCCATCCTTAGGCTTAATATTTTTGACTTCATTGGCTTTACTAGGTCTGGCAATGACTCTGTTTAGACGAGCCAGCCATGAAATTGTAGATGTTCTATGACCGCCCCAATCCTATCTGTTTCTAACGTTGGCAAAGCTTACCGGCAATACGGTTCAGAATTTGCGCGCATATTAGCCTGGTTTAACGTTGCGGCTAAACCTATCCAGGAGAATTGGGTGCTGCGGGACATCTCGTTTGACGTTATCCCTGGGGATGCGGTCGGTATTGTGGGTCAAAACGGTGCGGGGAAAAGCACCTTACTTAAGCTGATTACGGGCACCCAGCGGCCGACAACCGGGCAAATCCATGTCAGTGGACGAATTGGGGCCATTCTGGAATTAGGCATGGGGTTTAATCCCGATTTCACAGGGCGGCAAAATGCCTATCATTCAGCTGGGCTGATGGGATTTTCCCAGGCAGAAATTGACAGCGTCATGCCAGAAATTGAGGCATTTGCTGAGATCGATGATTATTTTGATCAGCCAGTACATACCTACTCTAGCGGTATGCAAATGCGGGTGGCCTTTTCAGTGATCACTGCATTTCGACCCGAGCTTTTAATTGTGGATGAGGCCCTCGCTGTCGGTGATGCTTACTTTCAGCATAAAAGTTTTAACCGCATTCGAGAGTTTCAGAAGCAAGGGACATCCCTATTAATTGTTTCCCATGACCGCTCAGCAGTGCAAAGCCTTTGCGATCGCGCCATTTTACTAGAGCGTGGAAAAATCATTCAGGATGGCGAACCAGAAGCCGTTTTTGATTATTACAATGCCATCATTGCCGAGAAAGAAAATGAGACCGTTGAAGTCAAACAATTATCAGATGGAAAACTCCAAACAACATCCGGAACAGGTGAGGCAAGAGTTGAATCTGTAGCACTTTTAAATTCAGACAATGAACCAATTGAATTAGTCAATGTGGGGCAGCCCATTTCGTTAGAAGTTAACGTCAGAGTCTATCAAGACATACCTGCACTCGTGCTGGGATACATGATAAAAGATAGATTAGGCCAGACAATGTATGGAACAAATACGTGGCATACTAAGCAAATAGTTAGTGATTTAAAGCAGGGTACGGGCTTGAAATATTTAGTACATTTCCCTGCAAATTTAGGGCCTGGAACTTATTCTATTTCAACTGCATTAGTGAGTACTGAGACTCATCTTGTAAACAATTATGAGTGGCGAGATTTAGCTTATGTTTTTGAAGTTATAAATGCCGACAAAATAACCTTTGCAGGTAGTGCTTGGATTCATCCTACTATCAAGATCATAACAGAATGAATTTTATTTCCTATGCCCAAAATAATGAAGACGTTATTCTTTGGCGGGCGCTGAGCCATGTAGAGAATGGAATTTATATAGATGTGGGTGCCAATGATCCTGTTCAGGATTCAGTGACCAAGGCGTTCTACGACCGTGGATGGCATGGCATTAACGTAGAGCCAGTGGGTGAATGGCATCAAAAATTGGTTGAACAGAGAATTCGCGATATTAATTTGAAGGTTGCAGCAGGAGATATAGAAGGGTTTACAACTTTTTTTGAGATCGTAGAAACGGGACTATCAACAACCAATCAAGCTTATGCTGAACGCCATTTTAATGAGCAAGGCTATCAGGTAAATGAACTGAAGATCCCTATTCGAACACTCAACAATATTTTGCAAGAAAATCATCTACCCGAAATTCATTTTTTGAAAATTGATGTGGAGGGCAGTGAGGTATCGGTTCTTAAAGGAATAGACTTTTCAAACATACGTCCCTGGATTTTATTGATTGAAGCAACTAAACCACAAACACAGATTCTTGATCATCATCGTTGGGAATCTCTAGTTATTGATAATGGCTATAAGTTTGTATATTTTGATGGCCTCAACCGCTTTTACATTGCCAACGAACATCTAAATTTAGCTGATGCTTTCTCAGCTCCACCTAATCCCTGGGATCGATATGAGCGTGCGTCTGAATACAAACTTCGGCAATCTGAACACAAACTTCAGCAATCTGAACACAAACTTCGGCAAGAATATAATGCTTTAAAGACCACACATGAGAGCTTAAAAGCACAGATTGAAGTTATCAGAGCTGAATATGAAGTTCTGCAGTCAAATCATCATGAGGCTATTTCGCAAGCTAATGAAGCCACTTCAAAAATTCAAGAGCTACAAGCCCAGTTAACAACACAAATAGCCTACACCCAACACATAGATACCCTTTTAAGAGATCTTGTCAATAGCCGCTCTGTTCGACTGACCGCACCACTTCGGGAAATTGGTCAGCTCCTACGAAAAACTAAAAAACTGCCAAAGCGTTCATTACGAAAAATTGCTCAAACTGCAGCTGAACAGCCGCAATTACGCCAAGCTGCTAAATCATTAGTTAATCGGTATCCAAAACTTAAATATCGATTAAATCATTTGATGGTAGAAGAAAGAAACGATTTACCACTAGCTCGACAACAGCTTACCCATACGGCGCTCTCCCCACGAGCAACTCGCGTGCTGAATGATTTACGGAAAGCCATTGAATAAGAATTCATAACTCAGACCCAGTATTATGCGCATTGTTATTGATCTTCAAGGTTGTCAATCAACTGGTAGCCGCACTAGAGGCATTGGACGATACAGCATGGCTATCGCGAAAGCTATGGCTGAGCAAGCGCCAGAGCATGAGTTGTGGTTAGCTTTGAGCAACGCATTTCCAGAGACCATCACATCGATTCGCTCAGAATTTCAGGCACATATCCCCTTCGAGCGAATCCATGTCTATGATGTGCCTCCTACAAAGGGAGAATTACTTCTCAATAATGGATGGCGAATTCGTGCAGCTGAGAGAGTTCGAGAATATGCGATAGCACAACTACAGCCAGATATTCTCTATGTATCAAGCTTGTTTGAAGGATTAGATGATGGTGCCATCACATCTATCAATACAATTACGTACCCGTTTAGCACATCAACTACCCTCTATGATTTAATTCCATTAATTAGAGCAGAGACCTACCTAGAGAACAAAACAGTTCGAGCCTGGTACTATCGAAAAATAGAGTCTCTCAAGCAAGCGGCATTGCTTCTCTCTATTTCTGAAAGCTCTCGCCAAGAGGCTTTAAAGCTCTTAGAGTTTCCGGATGATCGGGTCGTTACTATCTCCACAGCTGCTGACAGTCATTTTCAATCTCTTACTTTTTCAGATAGCCACGTCCAAGCAATACGCAACCGTTATGGCTTGATGCGTTCTTTTGTGATGTATACCGGTGGCATTGACTCACGCAAGAATATTGAAGGTCTAATTCAAGCCTATGGACAACTCCCTGATGAAGTGCAAAATAATTATCAGCTAGCCATTGTCTGTTCGATTAAACCTCACGAGCGTGAAAGACTTTTAGTGCATGCAAAGAGACACAAATTAGACGCAAACAATATAGTGTTTACGGGGTTCGTTCCTGAAGAAGACTTAGTGGCACTATATAATCTCTGTGAGTTATTTGTCTTTCCCTCATTACATGAAGGTTTTGGATTACCTGCATTAGAAGCCATGTCTTGTGGTGCTGCTGTGATCGGTTCTAACACCAGCAGTATTCCCGAAGTCATTGGCCGAGATGATGCTCTATTTGATCCTAATAAACTTGAATCTATTACCCAAGCGCTTTATCGAGCACTAAGCGATCAAAAGCTTAGAAATTCCCTGCGTGAGTTTGCTCCTAGACAAGCTGCCAAATTCTCTTGGCATGCGTCTGCTCGTCGCGCTCTGGATGCGTTTGAAAGTCTGTATGACCGTCAGCAGACAGTTCATCAACGCACACAAGTTCAGGTTCCTCCCATAGAGAAGCCATCCTTAGCTTTTATTTCCCCTTTACCACCTGTAGCATCTGGCATTGCAAACTACAGTGCTGAACTACTCCCACAACTGGCCAATTATTATGACATTACGTTGATTACTGACCAGCCTGAAGTTGAGCACACCTCAATTGAAATTAGCCTACCTACTCAAAGTGTTGATTGGTTTCGAGAGAATGCAGCACAGTTTGAGAGGTGTCTTTATCAATTTGGCAACTCTGAATTTCACAAGCACATGTTTCAACTTTTGGAGGAATATCCAGGCGTTGTAACGATGCATGATTTTTATCTCAGCGGGGTCTTGAATTGGATGGAATCCTTCTATGGTCCTCCTGAGGCTTTCTCCCAGGAATTATATGAGGCCCATGGGTACTCATCTCTTATCACTCTTTTTACAGAGGGATGTGAAGCTGCTTTGTTAAAGTATCCCTCTAATACAACAGTTATCAATGATGCGATTGGTGTAATTGTTCACTCCCAGTCTTTGAAAGATGTTGCTCAGAAGTGGTATAGCAAAAACATTGACAATAAGTGGCAAGTTATTCCTCAGATTTACTCAAAATCGGAAACGATTAGCCGAAAGGTTGCACGGGCAAGACTAGGTCTTGATGAACAGGATCTCTTATTTTGTTCTTTTGGTATGTTGGCACCCACCAAACTTAATCATCGATTAATTAAAGCTTGGTTAGCATCAACTTTATCTACTAATGTTCAATGTCACTTAGTATTTGTAGGAGAAAATTCAGCTGGTGAGTATGCCGAGCGACTGATAAACATGTTGGACAAGTCTGAGTCAGAGAGGAAAATTAAAATTACAGGTTTTCTAAATCCAGAGGAATATCATTGTTACTTAGCAGCAGCAGATACCGCGATTCAACTCAGGACACTATCTCGCGGTGAAACTTCAAGAGCTGTTTTAGAAGCGATGTTTTACAAACTCCCTGTAATCGTCAACGCCCATGGAACTAATGTGGACTATCCAGACGATGTTTTAATAAAACTGTCAGATCAGTTTAGCAATGAGGAACTCGTTGAGGCGCTCGAAAAAGTATGCAACGACATTAAATATCGAGAGAATTTAAGTATAGCTGGACATAACTATCTAATAGAAAATCATTCTCCCAAAACGATTGGACAGTTGTATCATAGCGCTATTGAAAAATTCTCCATCAACAGTTCCTATACAAACTACCAGAAATTTCTAAAAGCCTTACCAAAGGTAAATCAGTCTGAAGATCTGGATTTCCAAGAGTCCGATCTTATTGCTGTTGCTCAAGCAATCACTCAAAACACTCCTCAGGTTGCTCAGAAACAACTCTTAGTCGATGTTTCTAGCTTGATAAGCGGGCCATCGAATGGCAATAGAAGAGAAGAAATACAACATGTAGTTATCAGTCTGCTGAGAAATCCTTCTGAAAAGTATCGTATTGAGCCAGTTTACTTTGATGGCGTCATATACCGCTATGCAAGACAGTTCACGCTTAATAAATTAAACATACCTCTTAGGTTAGATGACACTCCGGTTGAAATTCATGGGCAGGATAGGATTTTAGGATTAGACACGTTATCGATGTTAACGGAATCCTCCTATCAAACCTTAGCCTATTGGCATCAAATAGGCATTTCATCTCAAATATGGATTATCGACGCGTTACCGACAGAACTACCAGCATGGATTGTGGATAGGCAAAGCGATTTTAAGCAAGCTTGGAAGCAGTGTTTAAGCGGTATTACTAATCGGGTAGTTTGCTCATCTCGTAAATTGATGGAGACTCTAGAAGAAAATAATCTTTCAGATGTTGATGCTGCAAGTCAAACCCTAAAAATTCAGTGGTGTAACTTGAGACGTGATACAAATCTGTTATCGATTTTTAATATGGATTCATAGAACTGGATTCGTAGACGTCGTATGTTCTATCTCGCAATTCTTAGGTTTTATTATAGTTATACAAAGCATAAAGAATCTGAAACACCTCTAACTCTGGGTTACTGAAATACTTTTGACATTATTGATAGTTAACTTAATAGGCTGCTGCCAATTGGGGGTTCAATGAGTTTAGATAAAACTTATCGTATACAGACAGTTGTACCTATCATTGGGTCCCTATTCTCGCTCATATTCGTTCTAATTCTCCATGGGGCAGTTCCTTTTCTCATGTTGCCTACCCTTGGACAAGCGATTTGGCTTACAGGGTTTGCCCAGTCATTTGCTAATAATTCTATTTTCTCTATCTACGCAACAAACTTTGGCTATCCTGAACCGGCTGCGATCGCATTTGGCTTATCTGGAGCTTATCCAATTAGTCTTCTAATTCGATTAGGTATACATCCTGCAGATGCCTATGCCTTTATCTATGCCCTATGGCTGACGATCTCATTTCTAGGAGCATGGAAGATCGCAAGAAATCACTTCAAACTGTGTGCAAAGTACTCATCGCTAATGTCCGTAGTGTGGTTAAGTCTACCGATAGTCTGGGGCCATGCGGGCTATTCAGCTTTAGCCATCGGTATCGGCCTGCTTCCGTTTTATTTCTGGACTGCGCTACAGCTCTTTAACCGCGAGACCAAGCACGACACTAGGGTTAATTCTACCAAAACGTACGTACGTATACTCCTATATCTTTTCTCTACGATTGTTGCCGTCTTTATGGATGGCTACAGCTTCATGATGTTTGCAGTAGCTAGTAGCTTTTTAGGAGGTTATCAACTTATTGTTTCTACAAGACAGAGAAAGCGTTTCTTATTAGGCCGGTTCGTCATACACTGCGCATGTTTTACTTTTGCATATGTACTTTACGCTTTGTACATTGGCAAAACCCAATTTGAACCAGCCCCCTTGGATTTCTTCAGAGGGTGGGGGGTTGATTTATCTTTCCTAGTCTGGCCAACTCAGGGAATGCACTGGCTTTGGGATTTTCTTGGTCTCAGCAGTCGTCGTATTGAAGCAGAGCATTTTGGAGACGGGTCTGTATGGATAACAACATACTCTCTGCCGCTAATAATTCTAGGTTTTCTATCTTGGTTTCGAACTCGTAAAAGCTCGAGACTAGCTTTCGTTTTTTTGCTGATCTCAGTTTTTGGCTTTTACATGGCCTTAGGTCCATCGCTAAAGATCAATTCTATCCGTCCCGAGGAAATTACCACTTCTTTAATGCCAGAAAGTTATGCACTCTTTCCAACAGGCAATGGGTGGATATCGGAGAATCTTCCTGGCTTTCAGAATATGCGAGCTGCATATCGATGGATGGCCCTTTCAAATTTAGGATTCTGGTTATTAGCCACCTCTTTTTTAGCCTATGAAAAGAGTTTTTCAAGAAGACGTAATCAATATCTAGCGGATTGCTTATGTGCGTTTTTAATCGTATCTAGTATTCCAAACTTACAGAGTCACTTATCCACTCAGTATAGATATAGAAACGAATTTCTAAGTATAGAAAGGACTCTAATATCTGACATACAGCAACAGTTTAAAGAAAACGAACTAGTTGCTTTTTTACCATACACTAACGATTTCTTTGTAAACTATATCGCTTCTAGAACTGACATTGATTCATACAACATTGGAGGCGATAAAAATTTAGCTACTGCCCGAGAAAATTGGCCTGAGATAATGAAAGGCTTCGATTTCGGTCATATCAACAATGAATTTTCAGACAGGCTAATTGCACTTTTAGCTAATGGGGAAGCGGATGCGGTAGTGCTGCCTAATATAGACCTTTTATGGGCTGCACATAAATGGCCAACTCCAAATCAAGATTATGATAAAATCCAATTGATCGCACAATATCTAAGCAATTATTCATCGCTCAATATCGAGACATCCGATTACTATACTATTGTCCGTTTAGAGCCATCATCTCTACTCTCTAATTCACATATTTCTCAGCAAAAATTAGAGAGTTGGGGTGTTTGTCTTGAACCAACGTGTGTTGAATATGATAGATCTGAGCCAACCTTCAACATTTCGACTCAAGTTGGTACCCAATCAGCAGAAGGAATCAAAACGACGGGGCATTCTGGGTATTTAATATTCGGACCTTATGCAGAATTAGAGCCTGGGACATACACCTTAGATGTAGAAGCTTCAGTTGATGAGGCTAGTAGTAATAACGTTTTAATTGACGTAGCTAGTACACAAACTCAGAAAGTATTTGCCAATTTTGAATATGTTATGGATTCAAAAGATAGCCAGAGTTCTTCTGTGAAGAAAATAGAACTTTCAGAAAAGGTAATTATTGATGAACTAATCAGCGACTTGGAAGTAAGGATTTTTGTAAGTGAAAGTACGAATTTTACTTTGAATAATTACACCTTGAGAAAAGACTAAATGCTTTAACAACTGACACATTTTTAGCTTACTGAATCCTGCAACAGTAATAATCTACAGCATCAATCGCTTGGATCTTAATGAATACGAGATTTGTCGGCATCTCGCAATGTCTCTTCAAGAACAGTCTTGCTTTTAGTACGGGGTTCCATGGTTGTCTTTGTTCTACTCAATACACCCCAGCTACTCTGTTTTATAAAAACAAAAGCTAGGAAGAACACTAAGTCACCACCTATGGTTATCAGACGCGTTAATAAAACAGATGCTAGCAGCTTAGATTCAGTGTAGTGGTCGCCGAGTAAAAACATTAACACCAACTCACGTATACCTGCCCCAGCTGGGGCACCTGGTGTCACCAGACCTATCAGCCAGGCGACCGTATAGGCTCCAGATAGTTGCAAGCTGTTAAGAGAAGTAGGCGACTCTGCTGTGACAATGTTAAGGACAACAACAAAATTGAGCCCTGTCAGCGTTAAAAAGACCAATTGCCATAGAAATGCACGGTTTAACGCTGAACCAAACAGCTTTTTAACCAGAAACGAAGTGCCGACAATAGCGGCAACAAACCCTATAGTTGATAAAAATGCAGGTACAAAAGCCCACCGTAGCGGAAGGACTAATATGAAGAAGAAACATCCTGCAAAGGCACTAAGACCGAGCTCTAAAACTATGGATTTTGCAACTCTCAAGCTAGGTAGACCAATGGACATCCCCAGTGCTTGTCGGCCAGTGAGATGAAGAATGTTACCCGGTACGTATTTGATTAGCTGAGAACGACCATAGATTTTAGCTGAATCGTATGAGCTTATTTTTACTTCTAAATGGTTTAGAATATGCTTCCATACGATTGCCAATATTAAATTAAAAGCTCCATAAGTCAATATTAAACATAGACCTATAGCTATTTCTAAAGAGCCAAACTGACTGTAATCGATGTCACTAATATATTTCTGAATATATTTTGAAACAAAAAATGTGCTTACTAAGCATAGGCAAAACCCGATGTAATTTAGGGCTTTTTTGAAAGTAAAATTCATACGCAGTCACCCTAACTCATGCGGATTTGCTGTGTTGTAGTGTGAGCCATCAGCTTCTACTAATATAGAGGCTACCAGTCAAATTTTGTCAGAGTAACTGACACAGGCTGTCCAGCAAACCACAGGACACGTCTGTTTTAATATTGGAAATATTTTGCAAAATTCTCTGGCATTCTATACCTAAAAAACATTGAGCACCCTTTTCAAAAAAATATGAGCGCTCAAACAGGCTGTCTTTTTCTAAGACTAAAGTCGCTTTTAACTGTTATTTATTAAATTACTACATTAGGTCATCTGGGATATTGGTTTGCTCAATATTTTTTCCGTATAAGGAGTATATGAGAGTAGAGTCTCCCCCAGTAGAGGTGACGGATCTGTTTTTGAATTGTCTACATCTTGCTCAACTTTTTTCAAGACATGAGTATCTGTGGCGCTATCTTTAGTTGGCAGACATTATTGCCTTTAAACTACTCACAACCTTTTCAATTTGTTCAAGCGTCAACTCGGGCCATATCGGAAGACTGAGTACTTCTTGACCTAATTTATCGCTGACTGGATTAGCGGGATATTGTCCTTGATAGACAGGGAGTTGGTCTTGGGGGATTGGATAATAAATCATTGCGCCAATGCCTGCCTCTGCCAAAGCTTGCTTCACATGGTCGCGATTGACGCCTAAAAGACGCACTGTGTACTGGTGAAATACATGTCCATCAGCGATTTCAGGTAGCAGCACCCCGTCTACTTTCTCTAGCAGTTGATTATAGGTTTGCGCTACCCAACGCCGTTTATTGTTCCAATCATCAATGTGACGTAGCTTGACCTGCAAAATTGCGGCCTGGATGGCATCAAGCCGAGAGTTATAACCCAACATGATGTTTTTGTAGCGTTCTTTGGCACCATGAGCCCGTAACATTCGAGCAATGTCCGCGAGCTGGTCGTCATTGGTCGTAATCAGACCACCGTCACCATAGGCCCCTAAATTTTTAGTGGGGAAAAAGGAAAAAGCGCCGATATCGCCAATTGCGCCAACATACTTGCCACCAAGCCGATCACGCATGGTCTGCTCGCAGCGATCGCAACCACGACAGGTTCCTTTATAAACAGCTCCAAATGCCTGGGCGCAATCTTCAATCACCTTGAGATTATGCTTATCGGCAATTTGGACAATTTGCCCCATAGCCGCCGGGTTGCCATATAAATGCACAGGCATAATTGCCTTTGTCTTGGGCGTAATGGCCGCTTCAATCAGTGTGGGGTCGATATTAAAGGTATCAGCTTTAATATCGACAAATACCGGTTTAGCCCCCACCATACTGATGGACTCTGCAGTCGCAAAAAAACTAAAGGGGGTGGTAATCACCCCATCTCCTGGCAAAATGCCAGCAGCCCGCAGGCCAATCACCAGGGCATCAGTCCCTGAATTTAGACCAATTGCATGCTTTACCCCCAGGTAGTTGGCAATGTCGGTTTCGAACGTTTTTACCGTTGGCCCAAGGATAAACTGACCAGACTCTAAAACTTGGTTTATCGCCGTTTGAATTTCACCCTTGATGGCCTGGTATTGAGGTTTTAAGTCAAGGATGGGGATTTTGATTTGGCTCACGGTAGGTATGGTTTAAGGGTCTGATGCCTAAAGGTGTCTGCTCTAGAATCTTAGGACGATTTGTGTCGTCAGTTTTGCTATGCGTATTGCTGTTGTTCACGAGTGGCTAACTAGCCATGCAGGCTCTGAAAAAGTTGTCGAGCAGATTCTGCAGCTTTATCCAGAAGCGGATCTGTTTAGCCTGGTGGATTTTTTATCACCGGAACAGCGTCACTTTATCGGCCATCGCTCAGTCCAAACATCGTTTATTCAGGAACTGCCATTTGCTAAGCGAGCATTTCGACAATATTTACCCCTAATGCCCCTAGCAGTAGAACAATTTGATCTGTCTGGTTACGATGTAGTGATTTCCAGTAATCATGCTGTTGCCAAAGGGATACTGACTGCACCACACCAACTCCATATTAGCTATGTGCACACCCCCATTCGATATGCCTGGGATTTGCAGCATCAGTATTTACAGCAAGCGGGCTTAGAGCAGGGGCCAAAAAGTGTCTTGACCCGTTTGATTTTGCACTATCTACGGCTGTGGGATAGTACAAGCGCCAATCGGGTAGATCGATTTATCGCCAACTCTAATTTTATTGCCCGGCGGATCTGGCGGGCCTATCGCCGCCCTGCAAAGGTCATCTATCCGCCAGTTGATGTGTCTCGGTTTGATTGGCAGCAGCCGCGTGAAAATTTTTATCTGACGGTGTCTCGCTTTGTGCCCTACAAGCGGGTTGACCTTACTGTTAAAGCATTTAACCAGCTAGGGCTGCCACTAGTAGTCATTGGTGATGGCTCAGACTGGGAACGCATCAAAGCCATGGCCGGACAGAATATCCGTTTACTCGGAAAACAGCCTGACGCTGTTGTGACGGACTATATGCAGCGGTGTAAGGGATTTATTTTTCCAGCCGAAGAAGATTTTGGTATTACGCCTGTAGAGGCTCAAGCCGCTGGGGCTCCAGTGATTGCCTTTGGTCGAGGTGGGGCGACTGAAACCGTAATTCATGGAAAAACGGGCGTTCTTTTTCCACAACAGACAGTTGAGAGTCTGGTACAGGCCATACAATCCTTCGAAATGGGTATGTATGAATTAAAGTTAGAAACTTTACGTCAACAAGCAGAAAAATTCTCAATCGCGCATTTTCACACACAATTTTGTAACTGTGTTGAGCAAACCCATACAGATTTTCTGCAAGGTAATCCCTTAGAGTAGTTAGGTTATCGCCCTCGGCATCTGGTGCTCATGACTCTTTCTCAGCCGGCTAAACCTGCGATCACACCCCTCAAAGTAAACGCCCACCCTGGCTACATGGTGACCGCGTTGGTCACCTGCGATGCCTTTTGTTTAAGTTTGGCTGGCATTGCCAGTGTCTACATCCGTTTGTGGTTTAACGGTCAGTACGCTCCCTCACTTTATTGGGAGCTTTGGCCGCTGCTTGGGCTGTTTTTACTGGGCTATGGTTTGGCGGGTCTGTATCCAGGACATGGCATCGGGCCTGTAGAAGAGTTGCGACGCATAGCTCTTACCACCACGTTACTCTATCTCACCCTCGGGTCAGCCATCTTCTTGTTTCGCGACCTGCAGCTTTATTCTCGAGGTGCGTTTTTAATGGCCTGGGCACTGTCAATCATTCTAGTGCTTCTGGGACGTTATGCCCTCCGTGCGCTGGTAGCCAAACGCTCCTGGTGGGGCTACCCAGTCTTGGTGCTAGGGGCAGGCGAAACCGGTGCCCTGGTAATTCGCACTCTGCATCGTCAGCCATCGTTAGGTCTTAAACCTGTCGCCGTACTAGACGATGACGTGAAAAAGCACGGCAACCTTGAAGGCGTCCCCGTCATTGGCAATTTGGCTCAGGCACCCGTTCTAGCCAACCGTGATCAAATTCCCTACGCGATTGTGGCGATGCCAGGGGTACATCGTGATCGATTGCTGTATGTGGCCCAGCGCTACGGTCGAGCCTTTCCTCACCTGCTGATTATTCCCGATCTGTTTGGTATGGCCAGTCTGTGGGTTGCAGCTCGAGACCTCGGTGGTGTCCTGGGTCTTGAGTCTCGTCAGCAACTCTTGCTACCGGGCCCCAAACTCGCTAAAAGCTTACTTGACCAATGTTTAACCGTAGTAGTCGGCTTAGTTTGTCTACCCTTGATTGCCCTAATAGCCCTGGCCATTCGCCTTGACTCGCCAGGGCCAATTTTTTATGCCCAGGTGCGCATCGGTCGCCGGGGTCGTCCATTTAAGGCTTGGAAGTTCCGCACCATGGTGCCCAATGCCGACAAAGTGCTCAAAGACTATTTGCACAAACAACCAGAACTTCGCAGCCACTGGGACCAAGATCGCAAACTTAAGTATGACCCCCGGATCACCCGCATCGGCAGGTGGTTACGACGAACAAGTTTAGATGAACTACCCCAGCTTTGGAATGTGCTGCGAGGTGAAATGAGCCTGGTTGGACCACGCCCTATCGTGCATGATGAAGTCCATCGGTATGCCGATAAGTTTGAGCTTTATACCCAAGTACTGCCAGGGCTGACAGGGCTATGGCAAGTGTCAGGACGTAACAACATCACCTACGACGAACGAGTCAATCTGGACGCTTATTACGTCCGCAACTGGTCAGTTTGGCTAGATCTCTATATTCTAATTCGTACAGTATGGGTGGTCTTAATGGGGGACGGTGCGTACTAATTCAGCTCAACCAACAAAAAATCTTCTGGCCATAGTCCGCTCAGGGACTGACTGGCTGTGGCTTACAGCTTTAGTAGTTTTGCCATTTGCTAGCTATCTCAGTTTGGCCGGCATGGTTGTTTTGATGTTAATAGCACTCTGTCAGCGTTTTGATCCAATTCGACAGATGCTGTGGCAGCGGGGGTATGGTCTTTTGACCCTGGGACTCATAGCCAGTGCCTGCTTTGCCGTAGATCGCAGTGACGCGTGGCTACAGCTGGCTAATTTTCTGCCTTATTTTTTATTAGTCGGTGTGCTGACGACAGATATTTGGTTTCGGCCTCCCAGTAATGCTTTATCCACAATTAGTCAGGCCATTGTGCTGGGGTCATTGCCATTTAGTACAGCCGCCCTGGTTGAATATATCGTTAGGTTTCCGGCCATTACCGAGAGAGTATACGACTGGGCCATTTTTGAATGGGTCTTTGATGTGAGTTTTGCTGGACATCGAGCCCATGGTGGACTCAGCCATCCCAATATTTTGAGCAACTATCTAACAATCATATTGGGGTTGGGGTTAGGACTTTTGGTCGGCAAAATGCGCGGCGGGCTAAAGGAGTGTTCTCCTAAACTAACCATTGTTATTGCCGCTGCCACCGGGTTGGCCGGAGTTGGCATTTTTTGCTCCAGCTCTCGCAATGGGCTAATAGCCGCTATGGTGTTGCTGTTTATCGCTGGTTTTCTTGTCAGGCGATATCGCTGGGTGTGGATGCTGGGGTTGCTAGTCTTTGGCGCGATAGTAGCCGGGCTCGTATTTTTAGGCTTTGGCGGTCGTTCTCTGAGCCTGGCTTTATTTACCCAAGATCCGCGTGTCGCAGCCTGGCAGATTGCACTGGAGCTAATTCAACAGCGCCCGTTATTGGGGTGGGGACTAGGTGGCTTTAGTCATCAGTATTTGCCGTTTAGTGTCACCGATCACGAGCGTCTGTTTCACCCTCATAACCTGTGGCTTTATTTAGCCTGCGATACTGGTGTGCCCACCATGTTGCTTTTCTGCTGGGTTGTTGGCCGTACCTATGTAGCCGGCATTCGGCGTTTAATCGTGGATAGCTACAATCCTGTTTTGCTTAGTTATTTTCTGGGCTTTACTGGGTGCATTTTGTTTGCGCTATTTGATGTCACCCTCTTTGATGCGCGCATTAATGTACTTAGCTGGTTTGTATTTGCCAGCATTAGTATTTTGGTTAGCCGTACGTCTGTTGCGATCGCAAACCCACCCTAAAAAACAAACAAGGGCAGAGAAGCCACATAGTCGCCTCTCTGCCCCCATGGGTTTACGCAATGAGCCCGCTTTAGATCAATTTTGCAGCCTTTAGACCGTAGTACATACCAATACCGGCACCTGCGGCACCGAACAGAATTACTAGATAGACCACTGCTCCAGCCATTGCCAAACTCCTTTTATTAAAAACAGAAAAGCTGCATGTCTAATTGAAGCATGTTAGCTGACCGTTTGTCCTAGCAGCAGCACTGGAGCCCTCTTATAGGCAGCACGTCGGCTGACCGTTTGTCGCTAGACATCTCCTAAAGAGATGACATCCAATAGCAACCTCTGGAGCTAGAATAGAAAGCCTAGCGATTTTTTGTTAGACAGAGGCGGCACATGAGTAAGGGTACGTTATTCGATAAAGTTTGGGATCTGCACACAGTCACTACACTACCGTCGGGTCAGACCCAGCTTTTTATCGGTCTGCATCTAATCCATGAGGTCACCAGTCCTCAGGCATTTGCTATGCTGCGCGATCGCAACCTCAAGGTGATGTTTCCCGAGCGCACCGTCGCGACAGTCGATCACATCGTCCCAACCGACAGCCAAGCTCGTCCTTTTGCCGATAGCTTGGCAGAAGACATGATCACAGCCCTAGAAGGCAACACTCAAACCAACAGCATTCGCTTTTTTAATGTCGGTTCAGGTCGCCAAGGCATTGTTCACGTCATTGCCCCAGAGCAAGGGCTAACTCAGCCTGGCATGACCATTGCCTGTGGCGATAGCCACACGTCTACCCACGGTGCCTTTGGGGCTATTGCCTTTGGCATTGGCACTAGCCAAGTGCGAGATGTGCTCGCCTCCCAGACCCTGTCTCTCGACAAGCTTAAAGTCCGACGTATTGAAGTCAATGGCTCCCTCGCCCCAGGGGTTTATGCCAAGGACGTTATTTTGCACATTATTCGCACCCTAGGTGCTAAAGGGGGTGCCGGCTATGCCTACGAATATGCCGGCAGCGCCATTGAGGCCATGTCTATGGAAGAGCGCATGACCCTATGCAATATGTCCATTGAAGGCGGCGCTCGTTGCGGATACGTCAACCCAGACCAGATCACCTACACCTATCTCAAGGGACGTGAGTTTGCCCCACAGGGTAGCGAATTTGAGCAGGCTGTTGCCTGGTGGGAGAGCCTACGTAGCGATATCGATGCCGATTACGATGATGTCGTCGTTTTTGATGCTCAAGCAATTCCCCCCACCGTCACCTGGGGCATTAGCCCTGACCAGGCTATCGGTGTTGACGAAGCCGTTCCCAACCTGGAGAAATTTACATCAGACGAGCAGCCACTGATCCAAGAAGCTTACAGCTACATGGACTTGGCCCCAGGCCAGCCGATGCTGGGCACTCCCGTTGACGTCTGTTTTATCGGCAGCTGTACCAACGGTCGTCTGAGCGACTTGAGAGAAGCCGCCAAAGTCGCCCAGGGACGACAGGTGGCGGCAGGTATTAAAGCGTTTGTCGTTTCAGGCTCAGAGCAGGTCAAACAGCAGGCCGAAGCCGAAGGTCTCGATAAAATTTTTGTTGAAGCAGGGTTTGAATGGCGAGAACCTGGGTGTTCCATGTGTTTGGCCATGAATCCTGACAAGTTACAGGGCCGACAAATCAGCGCATCATCGTCAAACCGAAACTTTAAAGGTCGCCAAGGCTCTGCTTCCGGTCGGACGCTACTAATGAGCCCTGCAATGGTCGCCCTAGCAGCCGTTAACGGGCAGGTCAGTGATGTACGCAGCCTGCTGAACTGAGCTTGGGCAAGCGATTACTACTCAATTAGCGGTTAATGTAGCTTCCCACCGGGCCAAACTCATTTGCAGCATATCCCGGCCATCTGGGTTCCAAATATTTTTTCTACCCTCAAGCATAAACACTCGCCATCAAAAGGTTTTGCTTTTCTTAACCTTTTGATTACCTTACGTTAAGTGTTTACTTTAATCATATCGGTAGTATCGACTAAGCGAACTCACTGATGCTGCCAAATCAAGGCTTAGCTTGAAAGTTATTTTTTAGGTTTACTCTTCCATTTGAAGCGGTATTCCAAGAAGCAGCAGGGCTAGTTTTATATTTAGCAGAGTTATTCAAGCATTGCCGTTGGCTAAAATACATCTCTGCTGTCGATTGCTCAAATAGCATTCACAGGGACCTGGTTTTCTTTATGTCAGTATCACAGCTCACCCCAAGAACCCGTACACCAGATAGCTATATCGCTCTACTTGAGCAGCTTTACCACGAACGTAATCTGACGCAGTTTACTGCAGGGCACAGCATTCATCTGAGACGAGGCGAAATCTATGTCATCTGTCGAGGCATTGTGCAGCTCCACACTATTCATCCAGACGGCAGCGAAACACTATTAGGTCTGGCTGGTCCTTCTATGCCCTTTGGTTTGAGCTTGACTGGAGTAAGTCCCTACTGGGCAACAGCACTGACCCCGGTAGATGTATTACCGCTATCTATGGCGGAACTGGAGAACTCTCCCACGTTAATGGCTGGGCTATTTGCCCATCTCTCTCGACGTCTCCAGCAGTCGGAAGCCTGGCTTGCTTTATCTGGAAAACGCTTGGTGGCCGATCGGCTACGGCAACTACTGATTATGCTGGCTCAAGAGTTTGGCCAGGTAGAAACTCAAGGTGTCAAGCTAACTATTCGATTGACTCATCATCAGCTAGCAACAACCATTGGCACTACACGGGTAACCGTTACACGATTGCTCAGAGATTTTCGCAAGGAAGGATGGTTAACGATTCATCAGCGCCATCTGATCCTGCCCTTAAGCATGGTGTCATAAGGTTTGATAAAGTTTAGATTGCCTATTATTAGAGTATCTAAACTTTGAACGTCGCTAGGCAGATTGTTATTGGGTAAAAGCAATCGCTATAACTGGCCCTCAAAACCAAAAGAGGATATCTGGCAAGCTGCCAGATATCCTCTTTTGGTTTTTTTTGATATATGAAATAGCTGCAACTTACAAGGGCTTTAGAGTTTATTTAAAGATATGAAGCAGACCCGATATTTGTCCTAATCCCCAGACCTTTCGAAAAAACCAGTGATAACCTAGTTACTCATAACAACTCCTATGGGGCAGTTGTTCATCTCACCGGTATCCAAACTAGACCTGCTTTTAGGTAGTGAATTATCTAACCACCTAGGTTAAGCTGTCCCAAATAGACCTTAATTGATCTAATTATTCAAAACCTCGCTAGCCTTCAAACCATCAGGAATATGTGAAAAATTGGGGATCAAGGTGTTCTACCTTGGGCCTTAACTTTGTTTGACCGCATCCTTTTTACAGCACCCCGGTGCTTGCCCAGTGACTATTACATCAGACTTACCTATTCATGCTGACAACGTCTAAGGCCGCCATATCTTTCGAACGATTTACAGCTAAGGTTTATCCCCTGCTCAGCAGGATCTATTCCGAGGAGCACACTCAGAGCTTGCTCCCTCGCCTATATGACCTGACAAAGGGGCATCTTAAACCGCACTCCCAGGAGGATTTAGGTAAGTGGGATCAGGACAAAATTCTACTGATTACCTACGGCGATAGCATCTGTAGCAACGATGCTTCACCATTGCAAACGCTACATCAATTTCTAAGTACCCATCTGGCAAATACAGTCACAGGTGTACATATCCTGCCCTTTTTTCCCTATAGCTCTGATGATGGATTTGCCGTCATCGACTTTCTCAAGGTGAATCCCAGACTAGGTAACTGGGCGGATATTGAAGCCATTGGACGCAACTTTAATCTCATGTTTGATTTAGTTGCTAATCATGTATCCAGTCAAAGCGCTTGGTTTCAACAGTTCAAAGACGATCAGCTACCAGGTCGTGATTACTTTATTACGCTGCCAGAAGATACCCCTACAGCTGATGTCATTCGGCCCCGCAGCAGTCCTTTGCTAACACCGGTCGAAACGTCTAATGGTCTAAAGCATGTATGGACCACGTTTAGTGCTGACCAAGTTGACATGGATTACAGCAATCCAGATGTCTTTTTAGAATTTGTCAAAATTATTCTTGCCTATGTCCACCACGGGGCACGATACATTCGCCTAGATGCAGTGGGCTTTTTGTGGAAATCCTTAGAAACATCTTGCATCCATCTCCCGGAGACCCATAAGCTTATCCAAACTTTCCGCGAGATCCTGCAGATGATAGATCCAGGGATTGCCCTGATCACTGAAACCAATGTGCCGAATCGTGAGAACCTCAGCTATTTTGGGGATCGAAACGAAGCTCACATGATCTATAACTTCAGCCTGCCACCGCTATTGCTAAATGCCCTGATGCAGGGCCGGGCAGATCACCTCAAAACCTGGATGATGAGTATGCCACCAGCTCCGATTGGTTGTGCTTATTTCAATTTCACAGCCTCCCACGATGGCATTGGGTTGCGACCCACTGAAGGTCTTTTGGAGGAGGGTGAATTTCAAACACTGATAGACACCATGCGCAACTTTGATGCCAAAATCAGCATGCGCAGCAAACCTGACGGTAGTGAATCTCCCTACGAGATCAATATTTCCTTATTTGACGCACTCCAGGGTACCGCACAGGGACCAGACCAGTGGCAAGTTAAACGATTTATCTGCTCTCAAACAGTCATGATGTCCTTGGAGGGAATTCCCGCATTCTATATCCATAGCTTCCTAGCGACTCCTAACGACATTGAGGGAATGGAGGCGACCGGTCACAATCGCTCAATTAATCGTCACTGCTGGGATAAAAAACGCTTGGATGCTCTGCTAAAAGAGCCAGAATCACCCCAATCCATTGTGCTAGCCGAATTGTCCCGTCTCATCCAGATTCGCCGTCGGCAAAAAGCATTTCACCCAAATGCAACTCAGTACACTTTGCATCCCGAGAATCCTGCCATTTTCGCCTTCTGGCGTCAGAGTATTGCTCGTGACCAGAGTATCTTCTCAATTCACAACCTTAGCAACCAACCCCATACTCTGCGGCTGAGCGAACTTAACCTTGTCAATACTGACAGCTGGATAGATTTGATCAGCGGTGAAAGTTTTGATGATCTACACGCAGTTTATGAGCTCAAACCCTATCAATCAGTTTGGCTGACCAATCGCCCATATTATGATGCGGCCAACATACCGGACCACGTAGATCTAGAGTTTCTCTATAAGGCTTAGTGGGCTGCTGCTCTCAATACCCGAAGCCCTAGGCTCTAGAGCCTAGGGCTCATTATTGATTTTGCCAATGGGTGTAGTCAGTCCGTCAATACTGACACTGCCTTTTTCAACCTGGTACTGGGCTATGCCCGCAGCTCCTTTCTTTTGAGCCCAGGTCGATAGTGTAGGTCGCTGTCCTTGATAGTCATAGAGGGGGACGCCGTAACCACAGGATGTTTGCACTCGATGAATATCGACAACAATGAGTTGCCGAGTACCTGGTAAGCTCTCGAAGTGATTTTCTAGGGTAGTCCACTGTTCTGTCGCTGGCAGTATCACAGTCCCCTGACCATATAAACGTAAAATCATGGGCTGGCGATCAAAACTGCAAAACATTACTGTAATCCGTCCATTTTCCATGATATGGGCGGACGTTTCATTACCGCTACCTGTGAGATCTAGATAGGCAACACAGGTGGGTGAAAGTATACGAAATGCATCTAAGCCTTTTGGAGATAGGTTCACATGCCCATCAGCCATTAGGGGGGCCGTAGCGACAAAAAATAGCTGTTGCTTTTGAATGAACTCCTGGTGCATTGGCATTAGTTCAGCAAACACTTTGGCCATAGAGAAGTCTCTTGAAAAGAAAGCTTGGCATCACGTTACCATAGTGAACTGGTAACGCCTTATACACAGTGTCCAAACACAGCTGTCCAACCTTGATGAAGACACTGCATCGTTTGGACGGCCTTAGTCTTCTAGCACAGCAGGATAGATTCTCTATGGTTAAGACAATCTCTAAAATCGTGTCGATCACCGGTCGTGGTATTCCTTTAGTTGGCAATGACATCGACACTGACCGCATCATTCCAGCTCGTTTTTTGCGCTGTGTTACGTTTGACGGTCTAGGCGAAAATGTTTTTGCAGACGACCGCGTCCAAAGTAATGGCACCCATGCCTTTGACCAGACTCAGTACCAGGGGGCCAAAATCTTAGTAGTCAATAGTAATTTTGGCTGTGGCTCATCTCGTGAACATGCGCCGCAGTCAATTATGCGCTGGGGTATTGGGGCAATTGTCGGTGAAAGCTTTGCCGAAATTTTTCTTGGCAACTGTGTTGCTATTGGCATGCCTTGTGTGACGGCTCCCCCAGATGTTGTTGCCCAACTACAAACACTGATTGCCAACTCGCCTGATACCGAACTGGCTCTAGACTTAGACAAACAGACGATCTCAACTAGTGACCTGACTAAATCAGTCTCGATCAAAGAAGGTAATCGTCAGATGTTTATCAACGGCACTTGGGATGCCTGCGGTCAGCTTCTAGCCCAGAGCGAGCAAATTAAAGCAACAGCAAAGAATCTGCCCTACGTTAGTTGGGGCAAGGCATAGGCACCTATCGGTCAGGTGACCAAGGAACCATTGCCGCTAATATACTGTGGTGATCTCTCGGGAAAGATTGGTTGCCCCCGAATTCACTACGCCTCGTTTGGCATCAACAGTGATGATGGTGCCATCACGAATGATGTTTGTTGCGTTGGTCACTCCAACTAACACTGGAATACCAAGGCGCAAGCCAAGCACAGCAGCATGCCCTGTATAGCTCGCATCCTCTGTAATGATGCCACCAGCGTGGCGAATGATATCTACATAGTCGACACTAGTGCTTGGCACCACCAAAATCTCACCAGGGTTAAAGTTACTAACAGCTAACGCCTTGCTCACAACCCGTGCACGGCCACTGACAACGCCTTCGCCAATCCCTTTACCATGGCCGAGGACAGCAGTCACCAGTTCCACTTTAATCAGGTCTGTTGACCCTGATACCCCTTGCAACGTACCGGCGGTCATAACAACCAGATCGCCATCGTGGAGTAGTTCTTTTTCCTGGGCAACATTAACAGCCGACTGAAAGGTTTGACTACTCGAAGGCAAGTCAACGACTAGCAAGGGTTTCACACCCCATACCACCTGCAAACGCCGAGCAACTTCAACATGGGGGGTAACAGCCAAGATGGGTGTTGGCGGTCGGAATTTAGAAACATTCCGAGCGGTTGCTCCTGTTTTTGTCAGAGACATAATCGCAGCTGCATCCAGCTGAGAAGCGATCTGGCCCACTGCTCGACTAATGGCATTTGGAATGGTTCGACTGGTGGCGGTATCTGTGTTTTTTGCAATCTGTTCTTGTTCAGTGCGCAGAGCAATCTTGGCCATGGTGGCAACGGCTTCGACTGGATAATTACCAACAGCAGTTTCGTTTGACAGCATCACGGCATCGGTACCATCAAGGATGGCATTAGCCACATCAGAGACCTCTGCCCGCGTTGGTCGAGGATTATTGACCATGCTGTCAAGCATTTGAGTCGCTGTAATTACTGGAATACCCAGGCGATTGGCCGTAGCGATTAGACGTTTTTGCAAAATTGGGACGTCCTCAGCAGGTAGCTCCACACCAAGGTCGCCACGGGCAACCATCGCACCGTCAGATAGTGACAAAATCGCTTCCATCTGTTCGATGGCTTCATGTTTCTCGATTTTGACAATTACCGGGACCCGCTTGCCTGCATTGGCGATGATTTCTTTGATCTCTAGAACATCTTGGGGGTTGCGGACAAAGCTGAGGGCAACCCAATCAACACCCTGGTCTAACCCAAAAGCTAGATCTACTTTGTCTTTTTCTGTAAGGGCTTTGATAGAGAGATAGACCCCAGGGAAATTCACCCCCTTGCTATTCGATAGCTTGCCGCCGACTACAACTTCGCAGTGGAGTTCTCGCTTCTCTATATCCTTGTTAGCTACCCGCATTTCTACCTTGCCGTCATCTAGCAAAATAGTGGCACCGGTCGGCACTTCCTCTACCAGGGGCTCATAGGTTACTGAGCTAATGGCTTGGGTCCCCGGTAGCTGACGACTGGTCAATGTAAAGCTATCGCCTGTCTTGAGATGGATAGCGCCATCTTCAAACTTACCCAGTCGGATCTTTGGTCCCTGTAGATCTTGCAGAATGCCAACGGGCTGATTGAGTTCAAACGAGAGCTGTCGAATCAACCGAATACTGCGTTGATGATCGTCGTGGGTGCCGTGGGAAAAGTTAAGACGCAGAGTAGTGGCACCGGCTTCAATGAGCGATCGCAACGTTGCGGGATCCTGAGTAGCCGGACCAATGGTGGAAACAATTTTGGTCCGACGCAAGGCGTGGCGCAGAGGCATAGTGCTTTGTCCGAGGGCTAGCCGATAGTGGGGTCATCACATCCCAACTCTTAGGAAAGCAGTCTTCTCTAAGAGAAAATACAGGGTTTTGGATATGAACATACGTTGATTAAACCACCGGATAGTATCATGCCGAGGTTCGCTTCTGCCCTATAGTTTCTAGGTGCAATTGTTAAGACAGATGCTCAAACTAAAAAAGTCAGATCGCTCTTAATTATCATTATGGATGTGGGCACAATTACCGACACATAGATGTGCTGACCAGGCCTACACTACGTCTGAACGGTAGCTTAGAAGTGTAAAGCACTAAATGAGATAGCGTCACAAAACTTTATTATCACCTCCAGGTAGCGTATACTTCGAAACATAGGTGTGAAGGAGTATTACTGTGGTTTCGGTGGCAACACGTCCTTCAGCGGTACTTAGACGAGTACCCAAGGATCTCTTAGACGCAGACGGTGGTGTCAGCCCAGATTTACTGATTTTTGTAGGAGCAGTTGCGTTAGCGACTGTGGCTACATTTGGGTATTTTTCCTGGAGCTTTCCCCATTGGATTTGTTTTGTTTTGAACACGGTGGCTCTGCACCTAGTGGGGACGGTCATCCATGATGCTTCTCACAATTCAGCTCATAGCAATCGTGTTGTGAACGCAATTTTAGGCCATGGCAGTGCCCTGATGCTCGGCTTTACCTTCCCGGTATTTACCCGAGTTCATCTGCAGCACCACGCCAATGTCAATGATCCGGAGAATGACCCAGATCACTTCGTGTCTACCTGTGGTCCCCTGTGGTTAATTGCGCCTCGATTTTTTTACCATGAGATTTACTTTTTCCAACGGCGATTGTGGAAAAAGTATGAGCTGTTGGAATGGTTTTTGAGTCGGCTGATTGTGGGAGTGTTAATTTATTCGGCCTGTCACTTTGGCTTTTTAACCTACTTTGCCAACTACTGGTTCTCTCCAGCTTTGGTGGTGGGCGTTGCTCTGGGCCTGTTTTTCGATTATTTGCCCCACCGTCCCTTCAAGGAGAAGAATCGCTGGAAAAATGCGCGGGTTTATCCTGGTCGGCTTCTAAACCTGCTGATTATGGGTCAGAACTACCACTTGGTACACCATCTGTGGCCCTCAATTCCTTGGTATAAGTACAAGCCTGCCTATGAACTCATGAAGCCTTTGCTAGATGAGAAGGGGTCTCCTCAATCATTAGGTCTGCTGCGGCGCAAAGATTTCTGGGGGTTTATTTATGACATCTTTTTAGGTATCCGCTTTCATCGCAAGGGCGATCATTAAGCGCTGGCGGTTCCATAAAAAGAGGGGCTCCCGTAGGAGCCCCTCTTTTTATGGAACCGTCAATATTAAACAGAAGGCTACGGAGCATGGGCAGACACACTGGCCCAATCAGGTCGCAGACCGCTCGCTCCTCGCAAATATGGATGATAGATATCAGCTTTAGGAATGCTCATGTAAGCATGAATCAAAAAACGGATACACATCGGCAGACTACCGACCACCTGCATATGCTGAACATCTAATAGAGGTACGGTATCCCAGTCGGGACGTTGCCGTGCGATCGCAGCTGGAAAAATTGCATCCAAATCAGACGTCACTGAAAACGTGACGCTGATCATCTCCTCAGCTGTCAGAGGATTATTATCTTCTAATGCATTAAGCAGATCAGTGACCGCTTCTGAAATAGCCGCTACTGAATTCTCGGGGACAGTGGTCGCGCCTCGAATTGCACATACCCGCCAGTCACCTGTGTCCCTTTGCTGCATATCGCCTATCCCTCATACGTTGCTTGGCCAAGCCAACCCCTTAGATAGAGTAGCCTTTTCTAGGTCGACTAGAGAGTGTAGTCAGTTTTATCCGCCAAACGGCCCTGGCAGCGTTGTCCCGAACGACTGATAAAGCCACAGAGGCACGCCCTGGTGTGCTATCTCAAACTCTAGCCAGCTCTGCAACCGCGGGCTTAGCCAAGGAGCAGTCGCCTGAGCATTACCCGGCAACAGCTTATTCCAAAACGGTTTACGCTCTTCGATGGTATAAACCTCGGTTTTATCAGGGTCTAGCTCCACAAGTTCAGCCGCCCAACACTTGGCATCTTCTTCAGTGCCAAGCCGGTCAACCACACCCAGCTCTAAAGCCTGAGCACCCGTAAAAATACGTCCGTCAGCAAACCCGCGTACAGTTTCTTCATCCAAACTACGAGCGGTCGCCACCGTTGACACAAACTGCCCGTAGCTCACATCGATCAATTCTTGCAAGATCGTCTGTTCTGGCTGAGTCAGCTCTCGATCAAAGGACAAAATATCTTTATAGGGTCCAGACTTGATCACCTTGAACGACACCCCTACTTTGTCAAGCAGGCGCTCTAAATTATTGCCCCGTAGAATAACGCCAATGCTGCCAGTAATGGTGCCTGGATTTGTCACAATGTGTTGAGCACCCATGCCGATGTACACACCGCCTGATGCCGAGATATTCCCAAAACTAGCAACGATTTTTACGCTTTCCTGGAGCTTTTTGAGAGCGCTGTAAATCTCCTGAGAATCCCCCACGGTGCCGCCTGGACTGTCAATACGCAATAACAGTGCCGGGAACTTTTTTTCTTTGACCTCTTCGAGGGCCTCCAGCACTCGCTTCCGGGTTGCGCCTGCAATCGCGCCAGAAATCTCAATCCGGGCAATCTGTTTACGGAAACGTGGCTTGAATGGCCAAATCATAATCAAGATCGATTGAATAAACGACTGAAGTTTAGATGATTACTATAAACTCCCTATGTCATCGGTTGCGACCTAATTACACCGATGGCAAAGTTAATGGCTTTGCAGGGAAGGCCATCAGAAATTAACATAACTTTATAATAAGACCACCTGTTTATCAGATTTATACGTTCCTCGCTGCATGGCCTCTCAATTTGATCGAGCAAAGACCCCGACCTTATTTTTGATTGCCCCATTCTTTTTGTGGGGCACAGCGATGGTAGCCATGAAAGGCGTAATCGACACCACTACTCCCCTATTTCTAGCCACCCTGCGGCTCGTACCAGCTGGTGTATTGGTGTTGATAGTGGCAGCTTTTTTAGGACGTAAACAGCCCCAAAGCTGGCAAGCATGGGCTTGGATTGGAGGATTTGCTCTAGTTGATGGCACCTTATTTCAAGGGTTTTTAGCCGAAGGTCTCCAACGTACCGGGGCCGGGCTCGGCTCAGTCATGATTGACTCACAACCCATTGCAGTCGCCCTAATGGCTCGGTTTCTGTTTCAAGAAATTGTTGGGCCTTTGGGATGGCTCGGTCTCACACTAGGTGTTACGGGTATCGGTCTGCTAGGACTCCCTGACGACTGGATTATTCAAGCCTTTTCAACTGTGACAACCGCCTTTTCAACGGGTCATTGGCCTGCACCGGCAAACGACATTGTTAACCCACTACCGACAGGAATAGATTTATTGTCACTACTCTTGGGTCACGGTGAATGGCTAATGCTATTGGCCGCTTTGTCCATGGCAGTCGGGACTGTCATGATTGCCTATGTGGCACGCTATGTAGACCCAGTCGTTGCCACTGGCTGGCATATGATCATAGGGGGTCTACCATTGCTAGGCTTGTCAGCCTACACCGAGGTCCATCAGTGGCAGAGCATCACCACATCGGGGTGGCTAGCTATTCTATACTCCACTGTGTTTGGCAGTGCCATTGCCTATGGCGTATTTTTTTACTTGGCTTCTAAGGGTAATCTCACAAGCCTGAGTGCCCTTACTTTTCTAACACCGGTGTTTGCGCTCACATTTAGCACGATACTGCTCTCAGAAAATCTCACCACTATTCAGTGGATTGGTGTGGGCTTTACCATAGTCAGCATCTATCTTGTCAATCAGCGGGATGTCATAACCCAGAAATTGATACAGCTATTAACGCCCGCATCAGAGATTGCCATAATGCATCCAAGTTTTTCAAAGACGCTGGCCGCCTGGTTAGGATCCCATAGACCATACGACTCTTCGCCAGATTAATCTTTGGCATTGCTGAGCTTTGGCATAGTCTTAGGTGTGAGAGATCTTCTTTATATAGACACCCTTCTAGACCGATTCATCTAGTACATCAGCAATCGCTAATCTTTTTTATCAAAAAGTTCCCTGAATATTGAAAGCGCATTTAGTCTTCATAAAGGCTGCACATATGCTAAGAACTCTTGATAAATCAGTTCTAAGATTTTCTAACTATTTGCGTTAGTATTGGCTGCAAAGCTGTCAATACTCGTTGTGGCCGTAGATGTTCATATAAAGCGACATTTACCAAATCAAATGTCTTAAATTTAAGACATTTCGGGGTTGCTATCATGCCCCAACGGTGCCAGTCTAACTGCTAACTCAGTTAAAGTTTTTAGAACCACAGGCAATAGTTGGCTAAGCGATTTTGAACATGACAACTCTAAATTTGGGTACAGTTATGGGAAAGCTTAAAGCCGCTGCTCGTTAACTAGGACAATAACTTTGATCTATTTATAGGCTTCTGTGCGGTATCGTTCTGATTTTTGATGGCTGCTTGTGTAGCTCTCCAATACGTCAGAACGAATTGATTATTTTATGAATTGACGGGACTCTGCCATTCGAAGCACTGAATAGCCAATTTCTAACAGTGAACAGAAAGACGCAGGTACTGGATATTAACTTGATATGATTTGGCGATCTACTCTGGTATTTTTTACAAGTCTGACAGCCCTGATATTACCTGTCGAATCTTTACGTGCCGAAGGCCCACCGTCGCTGGTAGCGCAGTCCTCAGCAGTTGAGCCAGCTGCTGCTGATACACCCAGCTCTAATCAGGATGCAGCTAATTCGCCCTCAGAAGACGCTACATCTGAGAATCAAGCTGAAGAAATTAAAGCGATCCAGCAAGAGCTGAAGAATCGCGGCTACTACAACGGCCCGATTGATGGCATCTACGGCCCGATGACGGCTGAAGCTATTCGTACTTTACGCGGTCAAGAAGCGGCAGGGACGGCTGCGTTCGAAGACCCTAACTTGATCATCGCACAGCAGGAGTCTCCTTCCCCCGACGCTGCTGCTGAACCGTCAGAAGCTGAATCGTCAGAAGCTGAACCGTCAGACACCTCAGAGACTGACGCTAGTGATGTACGCATTAATGCTGAGAATGCTGTCGTCGAGGAAGGCGAGCTTAACATTGGCGATGAAGTATCACCTGAAACCGGCGTTGACACTCCACTCACAGATGCTTCAGACAATCCGCAAACCGCTGACGCTCCTCCGTCACCAGGTTTAGGCAGGCTGCTGTGGCCAGGGCTTGCACTAATTGTCGCTTTTGGCAGCTTTGGTGTGGGGTTTGTGTTGGCCAACCGCGTTAAAACAGATGATGAGAACGATGGAGATTCAGCCTGGGGAGCCATTCCCAGTGAGGTGCCACGACCCAACACATCATCTGAGACATCGCTAAACGGCCATCGGTCAAATAATTCCAATCACGCGGCCACTGACGTCGTCATTGACAATCAAGTCAATGAAAGTCTGCCAGCGGTTCCTACTGCCGATATCAGTGCAACAACTCGCCTAGCCAAAGTTGATATTATTGATGAACTAGTCGGTAATTTGCAGGTGGCCGACCCTAGTAAGCGCCGAAAAGCAATCTGGGAATTGGGCCAGCGCGGTAACTCGTCTGCTGTGCAGCACTTGGTTAACAGCATGGTAGATGCTGATTCCAAGGAAAAAAGTCTGATTCTAGCAGCCCTATCAGAAATCGGTATTCGCTCTCTAAAACCCATGAACCGGGCACTTGCTATTGCCCTTCAGGACGATAATCCCGATGTTCGTAAGAATGCAATTCGTGATTTGACTCGTGTTTATGATTTGGTAACCCAAATCAGTCAGATGCTGGGCCATGCCACCGAAGATGAAGATGCCGAGGTGCGGCGGACGGCAGAGTGGGCACTGGAGCAGCTAAACCGTATCCGTGAGGCACCTAAGCTTAAATCATCGCTTAATAATGCGTTGGAAGCTTCTCGCACAGCCACAGAGCTACTGCCTGATGAAGTAGAAAACCTGACTAATTAAGAGAGCCATTTAGAGGCAAAGTATAACCGCAAAGTTAGCCATAGACTGGCCACTCATAGTAGTGTCATAAAGCTGAGTTGGCGTGGTTACTATGGCGCGATGCCTAAAATTATTGTTTGTTTCTACCCCTGTCGGACCGTTAGGATCAGGTCTAGGTGGAGGAGTGGAGCTGACGATTGTCAATTTGGTCACAGCATTAACCCAGCGAGGGCATCAAATTGCGATCGCAGCCCCCAAAACCTCTCAACTAGACTCCGCTCAGCTAATTCAAATACCTGGAACACTTCAGCCCACAGCCCACACTCAGGAACGCGATACCCCAGCCATCGTCATCGATAACGCAGCTTTATCAAATCAATGGCACTACGCGCGTCAGGTGCAACACAGCTATGACCTAATCGTCAATTTTGCCTACGATTGGCTGCCCTTTTACCTAACACCCTTTTTTGACGTTCCCATTGCCCACTTTGTCAGCATGGGCTCCCTCAGCCATGTCATGGATCGCGCAGTCACTCAGGTCAATGCAGATTTTCCTGGAACATTAGGAGCCTATACCCAAACCCAGGTAGATACCTTTCCCACTGGACTTACCTGGCGAATACTTAGCAGCGCTGTTGACCTCAGCCAATATGACTATTGTGATACTCCAAAATCAGAATTAGCCTGGCTCGGACGTCTCTCTCCAGAAAAAGGATTAGAAGATGCCGTTGCAGCCGCTCAGCAAACTCAAACTCCCTTGAAAATCTTAGGCAAGCTTGAAAACCAGGACTACTGGGATACTATTCAGCGTATGTATCCAGATGCCCCTATCGCCTATCTAGGCTTTGTCAATACGCAGCAGCTCCAGACTACTGTACGTCACTGCCAGGGGCTGCTCATGACCCCGCGCTGGGTAGAAGCTTTTGGTAACGTGGCCATTGAAGCCCTGGCCTGTGGTGTCCCTGTCGTAGCGTATCGTCGCGGTGGACCAGCTGAAATTATTGACCACGGTAAAACCGGATGGTTAGTAGAACCCGATAGTGTCCCAGACCTAGTTGCTGGTATTCAACAGCTCAATCGTATTGAGCGCCAACACTGTCGGCAGCAGGCAGAAACTAAATACTCGCTACCTGCCCTAGGTGAACGTTTTGAACATTGGTTTGAGACAATTCTCAGCCAGCCCAGGTAATGCATATAGCCCCTGGCCACCCGGCTGTTCCCGCTTGCCCCTGCTTACCTTAATATCTCCGCTTTTTCTTTTCTAGGCCCCATACTTATGCTCTCTATCTCCCTCATTGAAATTACACAACTGATTGAACGCCTGGCCGATTACCCTGAAGCATTGCGATCGCTTCACGAAATCGAAGATTGCGACGGCGATTTAAACGATGCAGCCCTATCATTGGCCTTGAGAGCGGGTCTAGAGCCAACTGAAAACGACGGTTGGCTAGAGGGATTTGCCAAGCGCTATCGCCATATTGCCTGTCTACCAGAGTTTCGAGCAGATCTAAAGGCACAGCAGGTCGTCGAGCTGATCCAGCACCTCAGCCAAAATAGCCAGTGTCCTAACCTGCTGGCGGTGCCAGTTGCCCTATACATCAGCAAAACAGGTGTGGATGCGTTTTGTCAGAGCTTTGACAATAGCCGCGTTTGAGCAAATTAATCCGGCCTAACTCGCAAACTAGTTCATTTCGACGTTAGGAAACGGACGTTAGGAAACGTAAGACTGTATCTGCATTGAGTGCAGCATACCTAAAGCAATTTTTAGAAATCGCAGGGCACCATAGGGCAAACGATACAATCAGTGTCGTTTGCTTCAGCATTGTTTGCCCTGGCATAGACAGCTCGTCTGTCTAACTCTCTGATCTAGCAATCCATACACTAGGACGACGGAATTTGATAGTTACAGCCTGTAGGTATCAAAAGTGCCAGCTACACCAGCTGGTGGTTCGATCTCATTCCTACTCATAGACACACTTACTCCATTAACCACTTACTAGGAGCTTTGTAATGACACGCTCAAGCGCCCGTGAAACTAACATCACCCTCACTAATTTAGAAGGTGTACCGGGTAAGGAAATTGTCGAGCACTACGGCCTGGTACAGGGCAGTACTATTCGTGCTAAACACGTAGGAAAAGATATCCTTGCAGGATTTAAAAATATTGTTGGCGGTGAACTAAAAGCCTATACTGAGCTGCTGCAGGAATCACGTCAAGAAGCCGTAAATCGCATGCTCATGCAGGCCGAACAGCTGGGTGCCAATGCCGTCGTTAATGTCCGATTTGCCACATCCTCTGTGGCTCCAGGTGCGGCTGAATTATTTGCCTATGGAACAGCTGTCAAAGTTCAGTAACGCGATCGCATACCACCATGGATATTCTCATTTTTCTGACTTTGCTTGGCGTGGGTTACTTCATTGGTAATCGTCGCGAGCGTAAGCACTACGAAGACATTAAACGGCGTGAAAAGAATACTTTGCATGTACCGATTATGAGCTGGGGTGCCAAACAGGATCTACCCTATGCCCATGAAGCAGAGCTATTTGTCGGCAGCGTCGTCGTTGCAAATGACTATTTCAAAACGATATCAGCCGCCCTGCGTAATTTAGTGGGCGGTCGCGTCACCGTTTATGAAACCCTAATCGACCGCGGACGGCGAGAGGCCATGCTACGGATGAAAGAATCCGCCATTGAGTGGGGAGCATCACAGGTCCTAAACGTACGCTTTGAAACCTCCAATATTGCTGGCCAGGGTCAATCGGGTGCGGGGGCTGTTGAAATCATGGCCTATGGTACTGGGATTCGCTAGAACTGGAGCCACATGCAGTGAAATATACCCCGCGAGAAATCGTCGATGAGGTCAACGTCACACCAGTACACCCGTTAGTCAACTTCGGGTATCTGTTGGGTACCGTAGCAGCAGCGGGTATAGCGTTGTATGTTGGCCTCGGGGTAGCCGCTGCCCAGATTGCCACCCGGATTGGCCCAAACGCTGAGGTCAGAGTGGGTAAAGTTGTTTTTGAAGGTCTATTTTCTGAAGCTGACGTAATTCAAGAAGGATCACAGGTTGAATACCTGCGGTCTTTAGCAGAGTCCTTACACACTGATGCCTTAGCCCAGCGTCCTGAGCCGCAAATCTATATCCTTGATGAGCCGATACCCAATGCTATGGTCATTCCCGGTGGCCATATCTTTGTCACCACAGGACTATTGGCAGATATTGAAACAGAAAACGAACTAGCCTTTGTGTTAGCCCATGAACTCGGCCACCATGAAAACCGAGATACACTTCGCAGCCTGGGACGGACTTTGGTGTTTCTGAGTCTAAATAGTTTTTTAGCAATAGGTGGCGTGCAGCTGCCCCCCATGCTGACCGGCTCTGTTAGCCTGGCGGATTTACACTATAGTCGCGACCAAGAGCAAAAGGCGGATGTATATGCGCTTGAAATCATGCAAGAGCGCTATGGTCATATTGACTATGCCCTAGACTTTTTTGAGCGGTTAAATGAGTACGAACTAGACCTAGGTGTCGCCAACCAGCTCATTGAATGGCAGTCCACCCATCCTCTAACCGAGTCGCGCATTGAGCACCTAGAAGCAATTGCGACTAACCGAGGTTGGGCTCTAGAGGGTGAACCAACAGCACTGCCCGACCAATAAGCGCAGCACTGAGAATAGCTATGATAAATATGGGCGTTTTGGAACCAAATAATGCCATCTCCCTTGCCCGGCATGAACCCGTTTATTGAACAACCAGAGTTATGGTCTGAGTTCCATAGCCGCCTGATTGTTGCGATCGCAGATGCTCTAGATAAGTTGCTTAGTCGTAACTACCGCGTTGCTGTAGAAAAGCGTATTTATCTAAGTCAGGATGACGAGCAAATATTAATCGGCATTCCCGATGTTGCGGTCACCTCCACGACAGGTTCATCAGCTCAAGACAGTAGCGCTTCTGCAGTGGCCGTAGCTGAACCCCAAACAGTTGAGTTACCTCAGGTAGAGGAGGTACAAGAACGCTACTTAGAAATTCGTGAGGGAACAACGGGACTCGTCATTACAACACTTGAGCTGCTATCACCTAAGAATAAGCGCGCTGGGACAGGTCGTAATGCCTATTTACAAAAGCGACAGCAGATTTTAAGCAGTCAGACAAATTTAGTGGAGATCGATTTGCTGCGGGGTGGACGGCCTTTGCCCATGAAGGGTAATCGAGATTCAGACTATCGGATCTTAATCAGTCGTAGTTGCGATCGTCCCCAAGCCCAGCTGTATGGGTTTAACCTGGGTCAAGAGATTCCGACTTTTGAGGTACCACTGCAAAAGGGTACATCTGAGCCGCTACTACAACTACAGCCGCTGGTGCACCAGGTATACGACCGTGCTCGGTTTGAGCTAGCCATCGACTACACCCAAGGTCTTTCTCCACAGCTCAGTGATGCAGAAAAAAGGCTGGTATTGGAGCATGTCTAAGGGCAAATTAGAAACAAGCTAACCCCAGATAGGCCAGCAATAGATTGAGCTGGACTAACGAAGGTCGCTGCTTATATATACGAAGACACTGAATTAGCTCAGATTGATTTAGTTGGGGAAACCAGGGTTGCAGTAGTTGAGAAATCTGCGTGCTGATAAATAATCCTTGTACTAGTGTTGTCACATTTGCGGGGCGTCGGTCTAAGCTAGCGCCGCTAAAGTCAATTAAAACTGGATTGGTAGCGCCAACCAAAGCATGGGCCGTAATACAGCGCAGAGCGCCATGATCTAGTCCTAGCTGATCTAACCGATAGGCTTGATGAGTCAGCTGTACAACGACTTTATGAATTGCCTCAGCAGACTGAGGCTCAGTTTGCTGCAACCAATCCACCAGCATGGGGCCATCAATATAGTCCATCAGCAAGAAATTATCGCTGTGGGCGATGTGGTGCGGTCCCACATCCACAGTGTTAGCCCGAATGAGCATGTCTGCTTCAGTGTTTAGGCTAGTCCGAGAAGCAGACTCCCGTCGGATTTTGAGTACCCGATCGCGTCCGTGATGCCGCACCTTTAGCACCACACCACAGTAGCCCAAGCCCAAGATCTCTAAACCAGCCAGGGTCTGTGGGCCATAGGAATAAATGGCATCAAGATTGTAGGTTTGCAGCTCTTGCCAGCGGTGAGTCAAAACACTGTCATCCCCGCTGGGATATGCCAAAAGCTGTCGGGCTGGGCTATACCAAAACTGCTCCAGACTGAGGACCGCTGCCACAGATACCTAGGCACACAGCTGCCGAGCTAAGTCGACTGTAAAGTAGGTGCCATCACCGGCATCACCGGCCAAAACGTTAAATGGTGTCTCTGGAGTACCAAAATCACTCAGGACCAGCTTGGCTCCGGTAAAATCTTGCGCCTTAGTATATTCGTTGACAGTGACAACGGTCTTGAGCCCCGTAGGTGTCGCAGACAGTAAACCGTTGTTGGTGTCTTCAAAGGCTAGACAGTGGTCTGCAGGTAAGTCGAGATGTTCTAGAGCGTACTCATAGATATCAGGGGCAGGCTTTTTCTTAGGCACCATATCACCCGCTGCAATCACATCAAACCAGTTAAGGCTATCTGCACCAAGGGTATTTTCGAGCAGGGCCTGGACGTTTGCGGGTGTAGTGGTGGTTGCGATCGCAAGCCTTACACCTTCACTGCGCGCCTCGTTAAGCAGTCGTTCCACACCAGGTCGCAGGGGAATTTTACCGTCTGCCGCATACTGCTTGTAATACTTAGTTTTATTCGCGTGGAGGTGTTTGATAAACGCATCCAAATCGCTAAAATCAGCGGGCAGCTGAAAATCAGTCAGATAGTCTTGCACATAGGCACGGATGCGTTCCTTACCACCTGAGACTTCAAGCAGCTTACCGTAGAGTTCTGGAGTCCAGTTCCAGTCAAGCCCCGTATCCGCAAATGATTGGTTAAAGGCAGGCCGATGACCGTCTCGCTCCGTTTCTGCCAGAGTGCCATCCACATCAAAAATCAACGCCTTTAGCTCTGCCACAGATTTCTCCTGTTTTACTGCATCTTTAGGGTTGATTTTACCGTTATTAAGCAGCAGTGCTGGCACACGACATCCACAGTGCCTAGTCAAAATAGATACATAAACAGATATCTGTACTAAATGCTATTACAACAGGCAATTGCAATAATTTCTCAACTCGTAGGTTTCGCTACAAACTTTTAGCTAATTAGCTTGATATGTTGATTTGGAGCGATGTAATCAGATGCAGCTTACTGTCATGGTTAGAGCTACATTTTGATCTAGCTATCGTTCATATACTCATGTGCCTAATCAGGCATTTCTCGAAGCGTTTCAACAAAAGCCCAGCCCTAGAGGTTGAGCTTTTTTCTTTTGTTGTCATAGCTGGGGAAACGGGTAAATCCAGTGTTGTTAGAGTTGAGCTATGCCAGGCAATTAATACCCTTGCTGACGGTCAACCTGATTTAACAATGGCTGTTCTGCCATCATGCGCCGATAATTTTCGACAATTTGCGGAGCGACTGAAATCGGGTCGGTCAGACTAGCTACATGGGGGGTAATCGTAATTTTGGGATGGCCCCAAAAAGGATGTTTTTGAGGCAGCGGCTCCTGGCGTACCACGTCTAAACAAGCCCCAGACAAATGATTACTACCTAATAGTGAGAGTAAATCTTCTTCCACTAAATGATTTCCTCGGGCAACATTAATTAAGTAGGCGCCTTGGGGCAGCTGGGCTAACGTCTCTGCGTTGAGAATATTTTCTGTCGCAGATGTTAGCGGCAACAAACAGACAAGAATTTCACTAGCTGACAAAAAGTCCTGCATCTGATTTTGTCCAGAAAACACACCGACTCCAGCTATAGATTTTTCACGACGGGACCATCCAATAACTTGAAACCCAACCTGGAGTAGACGAGTAGCGACAGCACTACCGATTTGACCTAGCCCCATCACGCCTACAGTGACATCATCAACGTCGCGTGGTGGTAAAGAGCGCCACTGCTGCTGGTGTTGCTGTTGAGCATAGGTGGGAAACTGACGCACATGGTTGAGTGTGGCCGCTAAAACATAGTCACCCATTTGACTAACCAATCGTGGGTCAACCATCCGTACAATAGTGGTTTGGTCGGGAATAGATGGGTCCTGTAGTAAGTTATCTACACCCGCCCCCATGGAGGAAATCACCTGCAAGTTGGGGTATTGGGCAAAAATTCCTTCAGGTTGCGCCCAAACTAGAGCAAATGTCACATCCGCCTTATCATCGTCATCGGGCCACACCCGCAGGTCGATCTCTGGAGCTATAGCCTTAATCGCAGCCACCCAAGGTGCAAGATCTTTCGTTGGACAAATTAGACTTAGCGTCATGAAGCTTATTTTTTACCTTAAAAACTAAAGCTTGAAACGATTGAAAGCCCTAAGGGCGAAAGCGTAGCTGCTGCCAACCACCCAAGAAGATGAGCCAGCTAGCCACCACTAGCCAGTGGAAGCCAACAACAGTCCATAGAGAACCAGTGCTGGCATAGATCAAAATACAGCTTAGTCCTAGCAAAGCCGTTAGCCCGATAAACAGGGGTCGACTAAATAATGATGCTAAATGGTGTCTAAAAATCATCGCCTGTAGCGGATGGCTAATCACAAATAGAGCCAGACTAAGAACTGCCCACAGCACAAAAGTAATAGTAAGCACACTCTCGGTAGGATGAGGCAAGAGGAAAACTCGGAAGATTAGCTCCTCTAGCAAAGCTGGCACAATCAGAGCCCGTAACAATCGAAAACCCAGCTGCCCAGGACGAACACTGCCGAGGATATTTTGAAGCGACAAAAGTTTGCCCCAAAGACCGAGTGGAATGGCAATAGCACCATACCCCACGGCTACCCCTAGCGTCATTAGCCAGTCACCAACACCGGGCACTCGCAAAGACTCAATCAAACGAGAAAATGCGGTAGGGATAAAAAAGTATTTGCCAAAAAGCTCCGTGGGGGCCAAAGGCAAAATGGTTGGTTCGTTGCCACCTACTTGATTAGTTCTTAGAAACCGCAGCGTTGCCCCTTGTTCAAAAAAGATAGTTGCTAGCTGGTCATAGGCTACGCGAGGGATAATGGTGCGCCAGCTGAGTAGCTGGGTGGTCAGATTGGTCTCATTATCAAGCGACTGATCGCGAATACCAGCAAGAACTTCAGAGTTGTGCTGCCAGTCGGGTCGCACAATGCCCACAGGTACCAGGGCGTTTTCTAAACGGTTTCCTAATGCGGCCAGTGGCTGAAGCATCTGAGGGTCAGCTGGTGGTTGTTCGCGAACCTGTGCTTCAATGCGCTTGATGGTTTTGTAGAGGGCCTGACTAGAATCTTGAATGCAGGACTGGGCAGGCGTAACAATGGCAGCACCTGTACCATCGCCCAACCGATAGCGGGCAGTCATAATCTGCAGCTGTCGCTCAAGGGTTGCCAGCGGGTTAATGCCTGACTGACCGTAGTCTTGAGTTAGCACATCTAGTTTGATGATGGCATCAGAAACCGGGCGTGTACCCAACCAGCCACGCTGCAGATTGCCTATATACTCAGCCCAGCTCAGCTTGCCAGACACAATGCCGTTGGGGTTATGGGCGTAAACCTGATGATAGTTAATGTCAAACCGCAGCTCCTGACTGAGCGTATCGCGCACAACAGTGGCAATACCGTAGGAAAAATGGCCGGTCACTGTGCCCACCACTGACGGTGGCTCTGCTTGTTCACCGCCGATACCGCCAAAAATATGCAGAAGTAACCCTTGATCGCCCTCCTGCCAGGTAGTCTGACCAAGCTGTACGGTGGAAAGAGTACCTTTGCGCTGCTGCGTTTGCCGCCAGTTGCCAAAGTTGATGTAGTTCAGCCCCTCATCGGCATCAGCAAGTGTGATATCAGGCTGCAGCTCAAATAGTGCCCGTGGTGCAACAGCTCGCACAATAAACTGCCCCTGCAGGTTGGGGCTGCCATAGATATACCAGCCACGCTCACCGGCAGGTGATTGCTCTAACTGGTCTAAACTAAACTGCCGTATGCCATTGACTGCAGGCATCTCTGGCAAATAAATAACATCCAAGGCCCCATCAAACATTTGAGTGTCTGGGTTGTAGTGACGCACCCGAAACTCTTGACAGACCATGGGGCAGTTAGCCTTTGATAAAGCAGACGATTCTAGTTTGACTAACCCATAAAATCGCTCGGCTACCTGTATGGGTTCTTGATTAATGGTTAGGGAGCTGCCGATTTGTTGTACTCCTGCTAAAGAAACCAACACATCATCATTGGGGCGTGCTCCTGTTAAAGATTGCAAAGGCCCTACCTGGGACCAGCCATCAAGCCGTTCTGGATGAACCTTGCCTGCCTGCTGACTGTCATGGGCTTCGGGGCTAAAGTTAAGGTCTTGGCTGACTAAATTGACGTAGGCATCAAGAGCAGGCTGCCACGTTAACCGCACTGTCTGCCCCACAAGGTTTTGAGCAGATGCTGGGGCCTGCAGCACCTCCAGCCATACCCAGTCACCTGGACGAGCCTGTACTTCTTCTATCTGGGGTAAAATCAGCCGCCCTACCCAGTCGGCCACTGGCTGATAGTGGTCTGGCAGTGACGCAATATGGGTATTGACAGGAATGGTTGCGCTGAGAATCTCATAGTTAGACACTAACAGCTCTGGCTCATCAGATGCAGCGCAGCCTGTAACTCCCAGCAAAATAACTAGGATGACGCCAAACCATCGTCTCCATAGCCATTCTCGCAGGGATAGAAAGGGTAACTTTACAGGCACATTTGGACTCCATTATCCATTTGCCTAAAGGGACATAACTATAGAGTGCCTTTTCTCAAAATTTCTCGGTCTGAGGTTGCTGAATTTAATGCAACAAACAGGCGGTTGGGAAAATGAGATATTCGATAAAAAATAGCTTCCAGATGAACTGATAGTAATCTCTAACACTAAAACCAGTCGACTCGCTGATGTCTGGCTGTACTTGATGACTGAGATACCAAAAATACAGTAAGGCTAATCCATGGGTAACGGCCAAAAAGCTGGTATTGAGACCGGGTATCAGCCACGCTGTCAAGACAAGACTGAGATAGCAACCGCTTAGCAACCACCAGGTAATCTTTAATGCCATTGCTGGAGTCAAAGTTCCTGCGTCGTCAGATTCATCGCTTCTGTCACGCAGGGTTTTTAGTAGTGCGATCGCACCGCTAAAAGCAAGCACTACCAGGGTTAACACCCACACTCTGATGGGTATCTGCGGCAGCAGCCCCAGCTGACTAGATGCATGAAGAAATAAACCCAGGTTAACCACCGCACCGCGTATGAGTAGCGTACAGACTGATGCAATCATAGGAGAGCGCTTTAGGCGTAACGGTGGCAAGGAGTAGGCTGTACCAATTGCTAAACTTAGCCAGACAGTAACCACTAGATAAAAGCTCTGGGACACCGCCGTGAGTAAAATCGCACCGCTACCGGCAATTCCCACCAGCATCTTGGCCTGAGCTGCAGAAAACTCTCCTGATGCAATGGGTAAGTAGGGTTTCTCAATGCGGTCAGCGACAACATCTTCAATTTGGTTAAGACCCACAATGTAAATGTTTGTACACATACAGACCAACCAGGTGAGCCAGAGAGAACTCAGCCCTTGCCAGACATGAAATGTCCCCGGTGATAACCCGGCTGGATGGCGGGTAGCCCAGGCAATGCCAAATAACCCCAGCACACTCAGACTGGTGCCCATAATAGTGTGGGGTCGACAGAACTTCCAAAATGCCCGCAGCCAGGGGATGGGGCTCTGTAATAAATTTAAGGATGGAGGGCTAATTGCTGATTTAGTCATCGGCGTGATTGGGGGCCTCTGAGATCACCATGCCGAGTTTTCCCGAAGCCGTCAACCGATTCAGAGCATTGTTGAAATGCTTAATAGATCTGCTAAACATTTGTATCTTGTTGGGCGCAGGTTTCTCATTTTTCATCGAAATTTTGTAGGGGCATTGCATGCAATGCCCCTACAAAATTTCGATGAAACGCCCTTAAACTGACCGACCCTTCATCTCATCAACATCCAACAAACTAACAACCACCCCAGCAATCGGGATTGCTAAAAATAACCCTAACAGCCCGGCAATACGTAAACCGACAATCAGAGCAAAAAACATGACCACTGGGTTAATGTTGAGAGAGTCTCGCATAATGTGAGGTAACAACACATTTTCTTCTACCTGCTGTAGCAAGATACACACCACTATTGACTGGATAGCCGTGCCAATCCCCTGAGATAGCAGCAACAACCCAATCAAACCCACACCAAGGGTGGCACCAATACCAGGAATTAAATCAAATAAACCTGCAATAACAGCCAGAATAAGAGGGTAAGGAATCTTTAGAAGCCAGAAAAAGACAAAGGTAGAAATGGCAAAAAAGATAGACAACAGCAATCGTCCCCAAAAGAAACCCAGGAGATTTTTTTGGATGGTCGAGGTTATGTACGCTCGCTGATGCTCGGGAACGGTCTTTAGAATAAATCGCCAAAGCCGTGGCCCATCTAACATTGTAAAAAAGGTGACCACAGCAATTAAAATGCCGTGAACAAAGTTTTCTAATAGCGTCTGAACTAGACCCAGACCAGAGCCTAATAGGGTGGTTGCCTGTTGCTGAAGTTGTTCTCCCAATGCCTGCAGATCGACTTGTATATTCCACTGGTCTAATTGGGTTTCCACACGTTCAATCAGCGGCAATACAGAATTGAGAAAGTCTGTACTATTTTCTAACAATCCCTGGCCCTGAGCGATTACGGCTAAGGCTAGGGTGGTAACAATCCCCCCCACTAATATCAGGGCCACCATAAAAACAACAAATACGGCAACACCACGGGGCAACAGCCGCCGACACCAACGCACCGGATAGTTCAGCAAAAACGCCAAAATAGTAGAGATTACAAAAATAACCACTACTATTTCGAAATAGTCTAAAACCCTCAGCAATGCCCAGCCGCTGGCTAACAGCAGCAAAAAGCGCACAAGTACCGAATTATCTAACTGAGCCAGAACAGTTTGAGCTTTTTCTAATGAAGGCTTGGGCTGGGAGTCAAGTCGAGGAGCCACTGCTTGTGTCCGCTGCTTCTAGAATCTTCTGTACCAGCACATAGGGCTGAATTATTAAGGACTGCAGCTGATAGCTCGGACCGGTAATTCCCCAGGTTTGCAGCTGCTCTGCAGTGGGCTTGATAATCAGTTGCTCACTAATCCAACGCTGTACCGCCTGCACATTATCGTTGGTTAGCGCGATACCCACATCGACCAGATCAAGCTGAGGATCCACAAATACCACAGCATCACGAGCAATATGAGGCTTTAGCCAATTCCATTGGGTTGGGCCCACCATATTGGCTAGATCTTGTCTTAGTTCCTGTGTCATCTATCAATGCTCCGCTGCGTGTGATAAGTCAAAAACTATCACTCTGCTTGAGGAATTATTGTAACCTTTGCATCACCGCCCTAGGTCATGCATGGTGTGGATGCGATCGCAACAGTATTCAGTCACCGCCTGCAGTGCGGCCTTGTCTTTACTGGAGCCAGGCGGGGCAATAGGCTGCCCAATACGTACAGTCACTGGTAGAGCCCTAGGGACCTTTGCCCCCCGCGGCAAAATACGATGGGTGCCCCATAGACTCACTGGCACCATCGGAACCTGGGCCTTGGCCGCAATCAGTGCAGCTCCCAGTTTGGGGTCTGGAATGCGACCGTCAGGGGTGCGAGTACCTCCAAGAAATATGCCCACGGCCCACCCTTGCTCCAGCTGCTGTAGTGCCGCCTGAATTGCCCCACGAGCTGACCCACCTCGTTTTACTGGATACGCCCCATAGGCCCGAATCGCTGGCGCTAAAACTGGCACCTTAAACAATTCTTGCTTAGCCATGTAGGACACAGGGCGACGCACACAGGACGACACAATAGGTGGGTCAAAATCGCTAGCATGATTGGCAACCACCAGCACAGGTCCGGATTTAGGCATATTTTCCGCACCATATATACGCCCGCGAAAATATCCCCGCAGCATTGGATTCACTGCCGACCACTTAAATAGGTAATAGAGAATGAGACTGATCGTGGGCTCGCGCTGCCGTTGATTATGGTTCACGGATATACGATATCAATGGGCTTATTTTTTGGTCTTGGGCCTCAGCCTGTAAAGGCTCTACCTGCGGGCATTGGCTATGAAAACGCTTCGACCTGTTCTAATGTGCCTACGTTTTTGAGGGTTAAGCTACGGCAGGTACGCTTAATTAACCCGGCGAGAACTTTACCTGGCCCTACTTCAACGACAGTATCTACATCGTGTTCCGGCAGACTCAAAGAGATCTCACGCCAGCGGACTGAACCGGTCATCTGGCGCATTAGCCGTTGCTTTAATACCTCTCCATCGGTGCTGGGGGCCGGGTCAACATTTGATAGAACCGGCATCGTTGCCGTCTTAAAGGGTAAATCGGTCAAAATTTGGTCAAATTCATTGGCCGCAGGGGTCATTAGTGGAGAGTGAAATGCACCGCCAACATTGAGCTTAACCGCCCGCTTAGATTTGACCTCGTTCATCACGGTTTCTACACCACTGGGGGTACCCGATACGACAACCTGACCAGGGTTGTTATCGTTGGCCAATACTACACCCTCAGTAGCGGCTAGTTTGGCATCGAGTTCTTCACGGTCAAACCCCATCAAAGCAGCCATGGCTCCATCGGCTGCCTGAGACATGAGTTCTGCACGGCGTTTTACCAGACGCAGTCCGGCCACAAAATCAAAAACACCCGCTGCATAAAGGGCAGAATATTCACCTAAACTATGGCCAGCGACCATGTCTGGCTGTGTGCCTTTGGCTTTAAGCAAATCGGCCAGGACGCATTCAATTACGTAAAGACACGGTTGGGTATACAGGGTATCCGCTAGCTGTGATTCGTCGCCTTGGCAGAGGGTCAACACAGACCACCCCAACACTTCACGAGCTTCAGCGAATTTATCTTTGGCGGCCTCAGCCAAATCAGCCCCCATCCCAACAGCCTGGGAGCCTTGCCCAGGAAATACCCATACGGTCTTTGTCATTGTCATTAACGTAATTGTCCGTTTCTCACTGTCTCAGCAAATGACCAAATAGAAAAGTCTATATAAGACAGCGCCGTAGGATGGGTATTGTTGGCATCACGCGCCCCACTCTAGAAGGGCGGCCCCCCAAGTGAGACCTGCACCAAAGCCAGACATGGCAATTTTTTGACCAGGCTGAATTTTACCGGCACGCACCCATTCGTCTAGAGCAATGGGAATTGAGGCGGCTGAGGTATTGCCATGCTTGGCCATATTGCTAACAACTCGGTCGTTAGGTAGCTTTAGCCGCTTGGCAACCGCATCCAAAATCCGCTGATTGGCCTGGTGCAAAATCAGCCAGTCAATTTCATCAGCCGATAGCCCCGCATGGAAGAGAGTTTTTTCTAGAACTTCTGGTACACGACTAACGGCAAACCGATAGACTTCGCGACCGTTCATCGTTATAGCTTGAAAGGTACCTTTTTGGGTTGTTACTCCATCCGTTAAGGAAACAGATTCGGGGGTGTAGGCCAGGTTTAAGCAGCCATTCATTGCGCCATCGCTGTGCATTTCAAACCCTAGCAGCCGGTCGCGATCGCACGCTTGCATGACCACAGCTCCAGCCCCATCGCCAAAAAGCACACAGGTGGTGCGGTCCTGCCAGTCCACCCAGCGACTCAGCAAATCAGCACCAATCACCACAACATTGCGGTAGACACCCGTGCGAATAAACTGAGCCGCTGTCACAACACCAAACACAACCCCTGAGCAAGCCGCTGTCAGGTCAAAGGCAACGGCTCTGGTGGCACCAATAGCCGCCTGTACCTGACAGGCTGTGCCAAACAAATCATCGGGTGTAGATGTGGCAAGAACAATCAGATCAATCTCCTCAGGAGAGAGATTGGCGGCTGCGATCGCACTGCTTGCAGCTTGAGCAGCAAGTACTGCCAGGGACTCAGACCCATTAGCGACGTGGCGCTGGCGAATGCCTGTGCGGGTAGAGATCCACTCGTCTGAGGTGTCAACCATAGTGCTGAGCCTGTCATTACTCAACGCTGTTTCAACCTGAGCGCTACCGCTGCCAATAAAGGCCACACCGTTTGCCATTAGTTTTTAATCTCCGTTGGTCACTGATGCAGCAACCTTTTGGTACTGCCCCTGGATATGCCCAATCACACCGTTATCGACCGCTTCTTTAGACAGCCGAATTGCATTAAAAATGGAAGGTGCGTTAGAGCTACCGTGGCTAATTACAGCCACGCCATTTACCCCTAACAGTAAGGCACCGCCATGCTCGGCATGATCAAGACGCTGCTTGATACGCTTGAGATTGCCTTTGAGAATTAGCACTCCCAGCTTTCCTAAAATACCGCGTGGCAGTTCTTCACGGAGAATATTCATCGCGGCCTCGCCAACAGCTTCAGCAAATTTCAGCAACACATTGCCGACAAAGCCGTCGCAGACAATCACATCAAAGTTGCCAGAGAGGACATCTCGACCCTCAGCATTGCCAACAAAGTTGATTAGGGTCGATTCACTCAGCGTCTGGTGTACTTGAACCGCAACATCATTTCCCTTACTGGGCTCTTCACCAATATTGAGTAAACCGACCCGAGGATTGTTAGCCCCAAAGGCATACTCAGAATAAACACTGCCCATGAGCGCAAACTGCTCTAAAAACTTAGGTCGACAGTCAACGTTGGCGCCCACATCCAAAATCAAAACAGGCTTACCAGCCACCACTGTTGGAAATACAGCACCAATGGCGGGGCGATCAATCCCCTTAATCCGGCCCAGCCGTAAGAGAGCAGCTGCCATGGCCGCCCCAGAATGACCAGCAGACACAACAGCGTCAGCTCGCCCCTTCTTCACCATATCCATGGCGACATTAATCGACGCATTCCGCTTTTTACGCAGAGCACTTAGGGGTTCTTCATGCATCTCAATCGTGCCTTCAGAGGGCACAATCTCAATCCGACTTAAGCTACCGGGGTCAGATACAGAAGCCCTGATTTGACCAGGGTCACCCACAAGCAAGATCTCAACATCCAGCTCTTCCTTTGCTCTAATAGCCCCAGCAACGATTTCGGCAGGTGCATAATCGCCCCCCATTGCATCAACTGCGATCCGCGCTTGAGTTAAGCCCATCGAATTGAATCTGTAGAAACTTTAAGAAATTCTATCAGACTGAAACCGGGTGAAAATTGACAACTACGGTTTTCTGACAAAAGCTCAGTCCAAAGTTTCCAAATATTCCGACATTAATGCGGCCTTATGATGTGTGCCCAGATACAAAGATTTTGAGTAGCTTAGTTTTTTCTGACCTGAGCTTATTATTCTTCGCCAGGCTCCACAATGCGCTGAAATAAATAACCAGTGCCCCGCGCTGTCAAAATTAATTCAGGATTGCTAGGGTCATCCTCTAGCTTGGCGCGCAGTCTAGAGATATGGACATCCACCACGCGGGTATCCACATGACGCTCGGGGGTGTATCCCCAAACTTCTTGCAAAATTTCAGATCGAGAAAATGGCTCACCAGAGCGGCTAACCAAAAGCTCTAGCAAGCTAAATTCCATACCGGTCAACCGAATACGCTCGTCGCCCTTATAGACCTGACGCTTATTGGTATCGATGCGGATATTGTTGATGGTGATGACACCCGAGCTTGGAATACCCGATGTGCCTGTCTTTTCAACTCGGCGCAGTACAGAGCGAATTCTAGCTTCTAATTCTTTAGGAGAGAACGGCTTAACGACATAGTCATCGGCACCCAGCTCTAGCCCCGTAATCCGGTCAGCCACGTCGCCAAGCGCTGTCAGCATAATGATAGGAATATCAGACTCTTTACGTAGCTCCTGACAGACACCATAGCCATCCAACTTAGGCATCATCACATCGAGTACCACTAAGTCAGGAATCTCATGCCGGAAGGTGTCCAATGCTTCTTCACCATCCGCCGCAGTGACGACATCATAGCCAATCATCGAAAGACGGGTTTCTAGAATACGGCGAATACTTGCTTCGTCATCAACGACTAAGATTTTCTCTTTTACGCTTTCCAAAGTTTTTTGAACTCCTACATAATGGCGACGTCAGAAGACTTCGACCGTTGAAGGGAAAAGCTATAAAGCTATCCCTCAAAAACTAGCGACCTGATAACGTTTTGAATATCTCAAACACAGGTCAAAAACCCAGAAGCTTTATTAGAGCTTGTTTAAGATAACTAACATTGTATTGCGTTTTTCAGCCTATCGCCTTTTATTGACAAGGTTTTCAACGTTTCTTAAGGTTGTTCTCCATACGTCAAATTTTGTAGGGTATATTATCGTTTTTTTTTCAGTTAACAAGTTTTACACAGATTTACTTAAAGTTGTTTGTCTTTCATCAAAGATGGCAGGGGGTATCGCCTGCGGCAAAAACCCGAGAATTTTAACCATTGCACAACCTTGAAGGGAGTTAGAGTCGCTCGGAGCGGCCTGCTACTCTTTACCATAGGTATATAGGTATATAGTTCATATGTTTCACAATTAGACATGGCTAAGGCTCGCTCCATTTACGTTTGCAATGAATGCGGGGCAGAATCACGGCAGTACTTTGGCAAATGTGCGGTGTGTGGCACCTGGAATTCTTTGGTTGAACAGGTAGTGGAGCCCGTCGCCAGCCGTCCAGGACGTCGTAGCAGCGGCAGTCAACAGACCGCAAATCAGCCAAAGCGGGCTAAGACCTTTAGCCAGATTGCCGACCATCCTCAGGCTCGTATCGGTTCTGGCTATGGTGAATTAGATCGAGTACTGGGTGGGGGTATTGTGCCGGGCTCGCTGGTGCTGGTTGGGGGTGACCCAGGGATTGGTAAATCGACGCTGCTGTTGCAAACGGCCAATCAGCTAGCTGATCGGGCAGCGGTTTTATATGTATGTGCAGAAGAGTCAGGACAACAGGTTAAGTTGCGATCGCAACGTCTCGGCATCAATGTAAGTCAGGGTGGGGGGAAAAAAGAGGAATCTTTCCCAGAATTGCTGTATCTTTTACCCGAAACCGACCTAGAAACCATTCTTTCTGAGCTGGAATCGCTACGGCCTCGGGTTGCCGTTATCGATAGTATCCAGGCGCTGTTTTATAACCAGCTCACCTCGGCACCGGGCTCAGTGTCTCAGGTACGGGAATGCACATCAGCACTCATGCAGCTGGCAAAACGGGAGAACATTACCCTATTTATTGTGGGGCATGTTACGAAAGAAGGTGCGATCGCAGGTCCCAAAGTTCTAGAGCACTTAGTCGATACGGTGCTGTACTTTGAAGGCGATCGGTTTGCCAGTCATCGACTGCTGCGGTCGGTCAAAAATCGCTTTGGGGCAACCCATGAGCTGGGAGTCTTTGAAATGGTCTCCCAGGGGTTAGAAGAAGTCCCCAATCCGTCGGCCCTGTTTATGGGCAATCGAGATGAACAAGTGCCGGGCATTTCGACTATTGTGGCCTGTGAGGGTTCACGCCCTCTGGTAGTTGAGCTGCAGTCACTGGTTAGTCCTACCAGCTATAGCTCACCGCGCCGTTCGGCAACAGGGATTGAATATAATCGCCTGCTGCAGATTTTGGCGGTGCTCGAAAAACGCGTTGGCATCCCCCTTTCAAAACTGGATGCCTATGTGGCCTCATCGGGCGGGCTGAATGTGGGTGAACCGGCCGCTGACTTAGGGATTGCCATTGCCGTTGCCGCCAGCTTTCGCGATCGCATCGTCGATCCAGAGTCAGTGCTGATTGGAGAAGTCGGATTAGGGGGGCAGGTGCGGCCTGTCTCTCAGATAGAACTAAGGCTCAAAGAAGCGGCCAAACTGGGATTTAAGCGAGCATTGGTGCCCAAAGGTCAGAAAATTACTGGGTTGCCTATGGAGATCACTGAGGTGGGCAGAGTAGTAGATGCCATCTCAACTGCCCTCTCGTTTCAGGCTGACATGGACGAATAAGACCTTTGCTGCTGCCCCTATGACGGATTTATTTTCATTCCTCTCTCAACAGTTCAACCGTATATTTACGACCAAACTAATTGAGCTAGGCAACACTGAGATCACCCTAAGGCTGCTGGTCACACTGTCCATCTGGCTGACGCTGATTTTATTTGCTATCGGTTTAGTCAAAAAGTTTCTCAAGCGACAGCTGCTTGCCGGCATTGATGCCAATAACCGCGAAGCCATCGCCACTCTAGTAAGTTACGGGTTGGGTGCGATCGCAATTTTGGTAGCCGTCCAAAATTCCGGCATTAACCTGCGTTCTTTAGGGATTATTTTAGGCGGCTTGGGTGTGGGTATTGGTTTTGGCCTACAGCACATAGCCGACGACTTTATTAGTGGCTTAATCATGCTGTTTGAGCGCACCCTCAAGGTGAATGACCTGATCGAACTAGACGACTATCGATTTCAAGGACTGGTCGGTCGCATTATTGAAGTCAATCTTAGATCAACCATTATTCGCACCCTGGACGATGGCGATGTGGTTATCCCCAACAACCAGCTGGTCAAGAATCGAGTACTCAACTGGAGCTATAACACCTCAATTGCCCGTCTTAAGATTCCAGTCGGTGTCTCCTACGATAGCGACCCGACCCTAGTGACTGAGCTGCTACTAAAATCTGCCTACATGGAACCCAGTGTCTCCAGTAGACCCATGCCCAAAGCCATGTTTTTAGCCTTTGGTGAAGATGCTCTGCAGTTTGAACTATGGGTTTGGGTGGATGTAAACAAACGATTTATCATCCAAAGCTCACTCCATTTCAATATTGAGTACAATCTGCGACAGCACAATGTAGAAATTGCCTTTCCCCAACGAGATGTATGGATTCGCAACCTGCCACCTCAGGGGGACGGCAGCGAAAAACCCCCGTTTTTTAATCGACAAATTGCTCTACAGCATCGACCCAAAACGTCCGTTCCAGCCAGCCTTAAAGATATGCTGCGCAACGTCAGCTATTTTGCCAACTTTAACGACTTAGAAATTCGCCAGCTGATTGAAATTGGCTACCGTCAGCGGAACCCGGCTGGAAGCACACTCTTTCATGAGGGCGATGCTGGCAATGCGTTTTACATCGTGCTGGAGGGCAAGATCGACATTTTGGCAGAAAAGCTAAATCGCCACTTAGCGTCTATTGAACCCGGCCATTTTTTTGGAGAAGTCGCCCTGTTGCTCGGGGTTCCTCGCACAGCCATGGCCCGCGCTGCAGAAGACACCCTGCTATTTGTCATTAACCAGCCAAGCTTTTCTGACCTGTTGCGACGCTATCCTGAACTCTCTAACCAAGTTTTGCAGGCCATGGCTCAACATCGAGATGAGCTAGCAAAACGTCAGCGTGAAATGCGAGCGCTAAATCTAGTGGACTCTAGTGAAGATGATGCTAACCCGGTAGTGTGGGCAAGAAATCGACTAAGGCGCATGTTTGACCTGTAGCTTAGCGGCTCAGTCTGATCTTTGTGGTTACGTACCAGGGCCATTGGTAATGTTCTGCAATCAGCCACATCACAATACCCGCATGAGCTAACAGAGTAATCAGCGTCCAAACAATTGAAAACTGATTGAATCCGTTGCTATCAATAGGCGGAAACATATAGTTAGACACTATCACCAGCAAGGCAGGCAAACAGGCAATGGCCAGAGCAAAACTCCAGACAACAGCCGTGACGTGACTGTCGGGACGGCGATTATATCGCCACCGTTCACCGGTCCAAAACCAAATCATGGGCTGGACACTATCTAACATGCGCAGCGATTGCGTCTCTAAATTGGCATCAAAAATGTGTCGGCAAAAGCTGCAGGCAAAAGCGTCAGTCAACGTAATTACCGACAGCTCACCATGACCACACACTGGGCAAGCATAAGTATCCCAATAGCTTAAGGCAGGCAGCGAATTGTCAGACGACAGATTCGCGGTCGACAAAGAGCGGAGCTGTTGGGTCATGAAACAGATACGAATAGGTTAACGTTATACCTAACGTATGCGTTTCTTATGGGTATAAATCGAATGCGCTGTTTTTCTTAATACAACCTGGGTACTGAGCAATATCGCTTAACACAGTGCCCGCAGGTATAAAAAAACGGCATTGCTGATCCTTGAGATGACTTTAGTTGTGAGACGCTGTCAGATAACAGTGGCTCCAGACCTGCTCATCCCCTAAATGAGCAATCGCGAAAAACCTACTTGCATCCCATAGCCTTCAGCTGTAACAGCAGAGCATCGGCCTCAGCCTGCAGGTGCAAAATTTCTACTTGAATATCAGGCTGGTATGGATAAGACTTAAGCTCAGCCAAATAAATTTTCTTATCATCAGATGCAGGCTGAGTCTCACGGCTAGGCGCGTCCGCGTTTAGAGCAGACTCAGAAATCATCTTGGCTTGGGAAACAGTTTTCATAATTATGGCCGCTAGTAATAACTACTCAGCGAAGCAGCATCGGAATTTTAACCTAAAAGTTCCCAGCATAACTTCATCAAAAGATACCAATATTTAATCTGTCCCTAGATATTTCCTATATATAACGAATTAGCTAGGGTCTAATTCGTTAATTTAGAGTGCTGTGATCGTCTACTGTCAGGGGTTGTAGATAGATAAGCAAATATACTCATCAAAGTCTGCGCCCACTAGGTCGGCTTGCCCATGTAGACTTTAGTGTGGATTGGTCAACTGCACACTGGGTCCACTTGTCGACTGATAGCTATTCATTACCGTGACTTTCAGCTCAAATAATCTGTTAAGTAATCTCATCGGGAAGCTAACGCCCACAAGTCAATCTGCTGGTCCTCACAAGGGCTGGCCTGGGTTAATTGAGACCTATCGGTCCTATCTGCCGGTGACGGACGCTACTCCAGTTGTCACACTTCACGAAGGCAACACTCCACTCATTCCAGTCCCTGCGATCGCAGACCGCGTTGGCAAAAATGTCCGCGTTTTTATTAAATATGACGGTCTCAACCCCACTGGCAGCTTCAAAGATAGGGGGATGACCATGGCACTTTCCAAAGCCAAGGAAGCAGGGGCCGAAGCAGTAATCTGTGCCAGCACTGGCAATACATCAGCCGCTGCCGCTGCCTATGCCCGTCGAGGCAACATGCGAGCCTATGTCGTTATTCCAGATGGCTATGTAGCGGCAGGCAAATTAGCCCAGGCCCTGCTCTACGGTGCTGAAGTATTGGCCATCCAGGGTAACTTTGATGATGCTTTGGATGCGGTCAAGCAGTTGGCCAAAGACTACCCTGTCACACTGGTTAACTCACTTAACCCCTATCGTCTTCAGGGGCAAAAAACAGCCGCTTTTGAGCTAGTAGACAGCCTTGGTGACGCCCCCGACTGGCTATGCATTCCAGTCGGAAATGCCGGTAATATTTCAGCCTACTGGATGGGATTTTCTGAGTATTACAGCTATCGTCGCTGTACTAAGCTGCCCAAGATGATGGGATTTCAAGCGGCAGGCGCTGCCCCCATGGTCAAGGGTGAAACTGTTAAATCGCCTGAAACAGTTGCTACGGCTATTCGCATCGGCAATCCAGCCAACCGTGAAAAAGCACTCAAAGTACAGCGTGAAAGCGGTGGCGAATTTAATGCCGTCACCGATAATGAAATTGCTGAAGCCTATCGTTTATTAGCCAGTGAAGAAGGTATTTTTTGCGAGCCTGCCAGTGCAGCATCCGTAGCAGGACTGCTCAAAGTCAAGGACCAGGTGCCCAATGGAGCCACCATTGTGTGTGTTCTAACAGGTAATGGCCTCAAGGACCCAGGCACCGCCATGGACTTAAATATCAATCAGCTCAATGCGGGGCTGCCTAACGATATTGACAAACTAGCCAGCATCATGGGCTTCTAACCTGCATAGGTATTAAGCAGGCAAATAAAATAGGTTCTAGAAACCGGGTGAAAACACTGGACTACCTCCAGAACCTATTTTGTATTGATAGCTGCACATAGTTCAGGTCATACGTAATCCCTGCAAGCTTTAGGTGACAACGCAGCAAACTGCTGAATGCATTCAGCAGTTTGCTATATGCGGCACTCAGTTAGTAATCCTAAGACTCTGAGTCTGAGTCACCGAGCAGACGCTTGAGGCTATCGGTGATATTTTTCATCAGGTTGTCAACAGATTCTTTTAGCTCATGCCAGGCATCTTCAGCCGCCGCCGAGATGTCTTTGACGCTGACGTTCGCCTCATCTAGATACTTTTCTAGATTTTCAATCTCCTCATGCTGTGCGGCTATTAGCGCCTCTTTTTGCTCAGCCTTTAGTGAATCAAGCTGCTCTTTAGCCGTTAAAATCTGACGCTCTAGCTGCTGAACATATTCAAGCTGTGTACTCATGGCAAAGATCTCCTTATAGGCGCAAGCAAAAACTAGGAAAGGGCAGTGAAGCCAAGCAAGATGCCAGGAATCACAAAGAACACTGAAACGATGTAAATAAACGCCAGGTACTTACGCTCAGACGCAATAGTCGCCAAAGCCTGCGCTCCTTGAATTGGCAGTTTGCACAGGAAAGGAATGCCATAAATCACAACCACCCCCAAAAAGTTATAAAGCATGTGAACCATGGCAATTTCTAGGGCGGGTACTGCTTCAGCACCGGATACGGCTGTAGCCGCTAGTAGCGCCGTAATACAGGTACCAATGTTGGCTCCAAGGGTAAAGGGGTAAATTTGAGCCAGACCAAATACGCCTGCCCCTGCCAAAGGAATCATCAAACTGGTGGTAGTTGAAGAAGACTGCACCAGGATAGTGATTAAGGTACCGGCCACAATGCCAGCAATGGGGCCACGACCAATGGCAACGTGCAAAATATCCTTAGCTTTGCCCACCATCAAGGATTTGAGCAGCTTGCCGATAAAGGCAATGGTGAGAAAGATCAGACCAATCCCTAGCAGAATGAGCAAAATGCCGTCAAAGGGAGCAGGCAGCACATGGGTAATGTTTTTGAACACTGTTACCAGCGGTGCAGTGGCCGCTTTAACTACGTTCAGATTTTTAATGCTCATGGAGCCGCCACCGGCAACGGCATTCGCAATGACAAGGCCCATTCTCTCCAGCGGGTGGAATAGAATTTCTAGAGGCAAGAAAATAACAACACTGAGAAGGTTAAAAAAGTCGTGAACGGTGGCGGCTGCAAACGCTTTCTTAAATTCGTTTTTATCACCCACATGGCCCAGGCTCACCAAAGTATTGGTAATGGTTGTACCAATGTTGGCCCCCATCACCATGGGTACAGCGGTTGCTACTGGCAGACCACCCGCGACTAAGCCCACAATAATTGAGGTAACGGTGCTGGAGGATTGAATTAGGGCAGTGGCAACTGTACCAACAATAAGACCCAAAAATGGGTTAGTTGCAAAGGCAAATAGCTCTTGGGCCTGATCACCTGTGGCTGACTTAAAGCCAGAACCAATCATGCCAACTGCAACAATTAGCAGATATACCAAAAAGGCAACGCTGATCCACTGTATGACTGAATTCTTTTGAGGCTGACTCTGTTCTGATACTTGACTCACGGATCCGTTCCTCTGTACGCAGATTAGTAAAGATAGGTAGCCTTAATCACACCAGTGCCAACAAACAGACCCGCAGATGTTCTTTAAAGGCACTCTGCAAATGTCTGCACAGCAATGACCCTGACGTTAACGTTGGGTACCTAAACAGATGCTTTTTAGGTCAAAACACATAGGCGCTAGGTATATACCCGCACCTGAGAGCAAAATAGAGAAACAGAGTAAATATTCAGTTGCGAATAGATTAACGGAGGTTTAATGAGCTCTGAAAGCGTTATTCTGCCTCAGGCTCGTTTTTTGAAGGTTTTTGATCTTTTGCCAGCAAATCAATGGTGTCTCCAAGAGCAGAGGTCAAACTTTGCCGGGTTTCTTCGTGAGCGGTTTGTTCAGCCTTGAGCGCATTCGATAGCTGCTCACATAGTTTGAGGGCACCGACTAGCTGCGATCGCAACTCATCCATAGAGTCAACCTGTGTGACCTGGGCTAGCTTCTGTTCCAAATCCCTGGATACCTCACCATCCACGGGCGTCTGCTTAAAAATTTCTAACTCATTGGCCAATGCCCGAATCCGTCGCTGGCTACGTTCCGAATCATTACGGCGCTGTTCAGACTCTGATTCATAGAGCCTGCGCCAGTTAGCAGCACTCGCATAGGCCTGATCGCGTTCTTGACCTAGAGTTTTTAACTGCTGCTGTAACGATTGAATCTCCGCTAGCCACTGGGATACTTCATTGACCATGGGCGCTGTCCGTAACGGTTGATTAACGTTCAGGATATAGCCTTTTCTACAAAAGCGAAAACACAATTATCAGGTTTTGACAAAAAAAGGCAGCGCAATGCGCCGCCTTAGAAATGTAATTAAATTTGAGAGCAACCCAATACCCTATCCCAAAGCAGCAGCACCACCAACGACTTCCAGGATCTCCTGGGTGATGGCGGCCTGACGGGCCTTGTTATAGTCAAGAGTTAACGTCTTCACTAGTTCGCTGGCATTATCGCTAGCATTATTCATCGCTGTCATTCGAGCCGCTAGTTCACTAGCCGCTGACTCCTGCAGCGCCCGCAAAACCTGATTGTTTAGATACAGAGGCAATAATGCATCCAAGATCTGCACCGGGTCTTGCTCAAAAATCATGTCCTGAGGTAGCTGCACCTGCTGAGTTTCTACAGCAGAGCGCTCTACTCGGAACTGACCACCAAGAGTGGTCAACCGGAACATCTCATCCTCTTTATCCAGACCTTCAGGATCTAGAGGCAGAAGGGTTTGAGTGACAGGGCGAGAACTCACCAAAGAGACAAACTTGGTATAGATCAGCTCAACTCGATCAACTTCCTCCGATAAAAACAGAGAAAGTGCCTGGTCAGCAATTTTCGAAGCTTCCTCAGCTGTCGGAATCTGCTCTAAACCATCAAATTTAGAATTGATGGGGTAGTCACGATTTTGAAAATACTGAATTGCCTTACGACCAACCAGAATCATCTGATAGCTGATGCCATCTGCTTTGAGTTCCTTAGCACGATTCTCAGCCCGACGAATAATGTTGGCGTTGTAGCCGCCGCATAAACCACGGTCAGCAGAGATCACAACCAACCCAACACTAGTGACATCTCGCTGCTGCAGCAGAGGCAGATTAGCGTCTTCAAACTTTAGACGAGTTTGAAGACCGTAAAACACCTGGGCTAGGCGATCGGCAAAGGGACGGGTTGCTTCAACCTGCTCCTGGGCACGACGCACTTTGGCGGCGGCCACCAGACGCATTGCTTCAGTAATTTTACGGGTATTTTTAACCGTCTTAATGCGATCGCGTATTATCTTGAGATTAGGCATATGCGTTGTTCCTGGCTTGTGTCCCCAAATTAGCTATCGGTGCCTCATCGGGGACATTACCAATCTCCTCCTATGCGGCCATAAAGGACTGCTTACACTCAGCAATCGCTTCGGTTGTTAGTTCCTTAACTTTGTCAGTTAGCTTCTTGCCTTCATTGATTTCCTTAACCAATTCTGGCTTGCTGGTGTTGATGTAGTTGCACAGCTCAACCACCATAGGAGCAACCTTATCAACAGGAACATCATCAAACAGACCGTTGATACCGCCGTACACCACAACTACCTGCTCGTGCAGAGCACGAGGGGAGTACTGGGCCTGCTTTAGCAGCTCACGCAGACGAACACCGCGAGCAAGCTGCGCCTGAGTTGCAGCATCCAGGTCAGAGGCAAACTGAGCAAAGGCTTGAAGCTCATCAAACTGAGCCAGCTCAAGCTTTAACTTACCGGCCACCTTCTTCATTACCTTAGTCTGGGCAGCCCCCCCCACACGAGATACCGAGATACCGGCGTTAATGGCGGGGCGTAGACCAGAGTTAAACAGGTCAGAAGACAAGAAAATCTGACCGTCAGTAATGGAAATTACATTGGTGGGAATGTAAGCAGAAACGTCACCTGCCTGGGTTTCGATGATGGGCAGCGCAGTCATACTGCCTTCGCCTAGTTCAGGGCTTAGCTTTGCAGCACGCTCTAGCAGACGAGAGTGAATAAAGAATACGTCTCCAGGATATGCCTCACGACCGGGTGGGCGACGCAGTAGCAAAGACATTTGACGGTATGCCTGGGCCTGCTTGGAAAGGTCATCGTAGATAACCAGTGTGGCCTTGCCCTGGTACATGAAGTACTCAGCTAGAGCCGCACCCGTGTAGGGAGCCAAGAACTGTAGCGGAGCCGGGTCGTTGGCATTGGCAGAGACCACAATGGTGTAGTCCATTGCGCCACGCTCTTCAAGAACGCCGACCACCTGGGCTACAGAGGCTGCTTTCTGACCGATGGCTACGTAAACGCAGATTACGTCTTGGTCTGCCTGGTTAAGGATGGTGTCAATTGCGATCGCAGTTTTACCAGTTTGGCGGTCACCGATGATCAACTCACGCTGACCACGACCCACGGGAATCATCGCATCAATCGCAGTAATACCCGTTTGCATGGGCTCATACACCGATTTCCGCGCAATAATGCCGGGCGCAGGCGCTTCCAACAAACGGCTCTCAGTGGTAGCAATGTCCCCCTTACCATCAACGGGGCGAGCCAGTGCGTCTACCACACGACCCAACATTGCTTCACCTACGGGCACCTCAGAAATCTTCCCCGTAGACTTAACGGAGCTGCCTTCCTTGAGGTTGCGGCCATCACCCATGAGTACCGCACCCACGTTGTCCTCTTCCAGGTTTAGGGCGATACCGATAGTGCCATCTTCAAACTCAAGCAGCTCACTGGCCATGGCCTGCTCTAGGCCATAGATGCGGGCGATACCGTCACCTACCTGCAGTACAGTACCCACATTGGCTACTTTGACATCTTGGTCGTACTGCTCAATCTGCTGCTTAATAATGCTACTGATTTCGTCAGGTCTGATGCTTACCATTGGAGTTGCTCTACTAACTCAGTTATCAACAAAAATCTATTTCAATTAACCGTGCGCGTCATGCGATCTCACACAGCCACCCTACTAAGCCGCACCCAGCTGAAGGCCAATGCGTCGTAGCTGCCCGCGTAAACTGGCGTCTACTACCTGAGAACCAACCTTAATAATGACGCCACCTAACAAGCTGGCATCCAGGCTGGTACTTAACTCAACCGCTCTTGCATCAGTCATTGCAATTACTCGCTGGCGAACCGAATCTTTCTGCGCATCAGAAAGCTCAACCGCAGAAGAGACCTCAGCCAGCACCGTTTGGTTCACCTCTCTCACCAGCGCCTGAAACTGACTCAAAATAGGCACTAGCAAAGCAGCACGGCCCCGATCAACAAGCAACTGCAGGAAGTTTAGGAAATTTGAGTTAACAGAATCTCCCAATATTCTTCTGATGACCCCCTTTTTTGCATCAGCGGACGCAAGCGGATTTGCAAAAAAATCGCTCAGCTCCTGAGACTGATTTAGAAGATCTAACATTTGCCCCGCTAGACCGTTTACCTCATCGGTAGTCCCGCCATCTTGAGTCAGGGACAGAAGCGCACGAGCATAGGGCTCTGCCACTTCACTGGTAACTATGCCTGTATTCATGACTCACCTCCAAGCAAAGCAATGCTTCGATCAATCAACCTAGATTGCGTCTCATCATTCAGAGAATTCGGAAGATCCGCTTCAGCTTTAGCCAATGCCAACGTGGCGACACGCTGTCTTAGCTCACGCAGAACTCTCTCTTGCTGACTGGTCAGATCCTGTTGAGCTGATGCTCGCATCCGTTCAACATCTTTATCAGCCTGGGCTAAAACAGCTACACGAGCCTTCTGAGCGTTTTCCTGAGCCTCAGACTTAATTTTTTCTGCCTGAGCTTGAGCCTCTTTTAAATTCTTCTGTTGCTCTATTAGAGCTGCAGCCGCTTTCTTTTGCCGATCTTCAGCACCCTTAATAGCCGCTTCAATGGTACTGCGGCGTTCCGACAAAATATTGCCTAGAAAACTGCTACCAAAGTAAACAAGTACGCCAATAATTATGACGAGGTTAATTAAATTTGTCTCCAGAATATCGAAGTTGAGACCAAAGCCACCTTCTTCCGAAGCAAGCAACCAGACTGTCTCCATATGCTCCATCCCA
>JBCDIX010000039.1:0-65075 GCA_038748405.1 Cyanobacteria bacterium P01_H01_bin.21
CCGAAACTGATTTACGAGGGTATCGAAGCAGCCTGGAGGGCGCAAGGGACTTAACCTAAATGATCAACGTCATGATGGTACTACTATCCCTGCTATAACAGCTGTTCAGGTATCATTTGTCATACTGAGAATTGCTGGCAACGATCGCTCAACGGACACAAAACACTAAAAAAGGGATGAGGAAAATTCCTCATCCCTTTTTTAGTGTTTTAAGTTATCTAAACAATGCCACTAACCTTTGGTTAACCAACCCTAGGGGGCAGCAGTTTGATCGTCAATTAACGCATTGTCATCTAGAAAAGGAGAGGGAGGAGCTGTTTTCGCATCACCTGTTCCCGGTGGCGTATCTCCCCCGGCAGCACCACCCAGCATGTCATCGGTGAACATGTTGAGACCACCCTCACGGTCATAGGCACGAGCTGTACGATCATCCAAGACCATATCTTGCAGAGCCATATCATCTGACAAAAAGGCCTTATCAAAAGAGGCATCTATTTCGGGTGTCGCACGTTCTTCATAGGCATTAAAGCCAGTACCAGCCGGAATCAAACGACCAATAATAACGTTTTCTTTGAGACCCCGCAACCAGTCAGACTTACCTTCAATAGCAGCTTCTGTGAGTACTCTAGTTGTCTCTTGGAAACTCGCTGCAGAAATAAAGCTATCGGTATTTAGCGATGCCTTGGTGATACCCAACAATACTGGCGTATACTCTGCCGGAGCACCGCCCGTAATCGACATCGCTTCATTTACCTGCTCTAGCTGTCGAATCTCAACTAGCTCACCAGGCAACATTGTCGTATCGCCACCATCCTCTACACGAGCCTTAGAAGTCATCTGCCGCACAATTACCTCAATGTGCTTATCAGCAATATCAATACCCTGAGACTGGTATACAGACTGCACTTCATTCACTAAGAAGGTTTGAACCTTCTCAAGACTGATCATTGCCGACTCATGAACCCCTTTGGTTTCGCGATGATACTTAAAGAAGAACTCCAAAATCTGATGAGGATTAAGTGGTCCATCAGTCAACGGTTCAGCCAAACTAACCTGCTGACCATCAGATACAATCACCGGCTGACCTGGAGTAATTGGGTATTCAGTAACTACACCATCGTCCTCGACAATCTTTACCTCTACCGTTTCATCTTCGCCGTAAACCACCTGAGCACTTCCAGGGCGTTCTGCCAGCACACAGGCTTCTTTTGGTTTACGTGCCTCAAGTAGCTCCTCAATACGAGGAAGACCCTGGATAATATCACCGGTCTTAGCTCGTTCAAAAATCAGCAGCACCAGATTGTCACCTCGTTGAACAAGGTCGCCATCTTCAATATGAAGTACGGCACCGGTAGATACTCGGTAAGGACGAGCAATTCGTAAAACAACACTGCTGTCGTTTACGGCCACAACCTGACCAGACTCTTCCGAGACAATTCCATCGGCTAGAGTATCCCCATCCACTAATAGGTCACCATTTTTAACAGTTGGTGACTTACCACCTAAATCAACTGTTATCAGATCGCTATCGCGGACCGCCAGAATACGACGAACTGAGTCTACGTCTTCGCGAATACCGCGAACTTCCCCGGCTTCCTTGGCTTGAATCTCAGTACGGGCAACTACAGCCCCAGGCTGTATCTCATCACCTTCTTCTACTAGCAAGCGGGTTTGAGTACTTCCCTGAGTTTGGTCTGCTGCAATATCCCGACGAATAACCAGCGTTTCTAAGATTACTAGCTGAAGTCGCTGAAGTTCAGGATTATCTTGATCGGGTACAAGTTCAATGTCTGCTGTTAGCTGAGAGGGTTCATCAACGTTCAGAACCAGCTGAGTACGTAGAATTTCTACGCTATCAACTGACTTCACACGCTCACCGTCCTTGAAGAAGATCCGTTGAATAGCGCTAATGCCAATAGATTTATCATCGCTATCGCTTACGGAGTACTGACTGGGAACAGCAGGGACATCCGGAACCTCAAACTCTTGAACAGGGCGCAACAATAATGCAGCGCCTTCCGGGGTTTCAACATACTCAACATAGCGAAGAGCCTCAGCTGTAACGCCTGGAATCACTTCTTCCCCAGCGCTAACCAAAACGCCATCCTTACCGCTGGCTGCGTCCGGGCTATCCACCATGTGAATATCCCCAGGTTTGATGACAATCTCGCGAAGAATATCGTTCTTTTGAGTTACCTCAACGACACCGCTGATCTGACAGAAAATATCTTTAACAACCTCTGTCCCAGCTTCAATAAATTGGCCATCTTCCACCATTAGGAGAGAGATATCCTTATTTACCTCGTGGGCTTCCTCAGGAATCCAAAGAACGGTTCCACCCTTGGTAACTTCGTAACCCTGCTTACCTTTACTCTTCTTAGCGACTTCCACACCCGAGAACTTGATGATTCCGCCGCTTTGAGTATGGTAGGTATCGTCAACTAGCTCCGCAATTACCTGGCCGCCAGTGACTTTAGCGCCTGGCGTAGCAATCAAGGAATAACGAACGCCTTTATCGGTCTGTAGAAAATAATGTTCGCGTCCTTGACCGCTCTCAACTTCAACTTCAGTCGTATCTAGCATGACTGAAGCTGTGATGATTTCAACTTCGCGGCTACCTTTGCTGTCAGAACGGTCGGGTAAGCGAACAATGCCTCCTCGCTCGGTCACAATCTTGGTTTCAGCCAAAATGCCATTGGAGGCAATCATGTCGCCATTTTTGACCGTTGGCTCTGCACCGGGTGGCAAGTTATACACTTCTCCAGAAAGTACCCACAACAAACCACCACGCTGGGCTAGCTTTGTGATGTTTCCTTGGCGATCTTTTTTCTCTTCTTGTACTAAGCCAGCAAATAGAACTTCACCTGACATGTCAGAGGTTACGTCCTTACTGGCTTTCTCAGTCACCTTGCGAACCCGACCACTAGTCGGCAGCTCCGCAATTAAATCTCCCTTAGAAAGGGTTGCCCCATCGACAACAAATACAATTGAACCTTGGGGTAAAGAAACAGCACGCGTCTTTCCACTCTCCATCTGGATTGTGGCTTCAGTGTTAGCTTCCATAACCAGAGCATCTTCGCCATGACGGGTTCGATAAGCACGACTCCGGAGGGCTGTAGGCATTTGGAACTGACCAGCTACTGCTGCTCTCACTTGAGGAGCTAGTTCACCAGTAAATGTTCCGCCTGTATGGAACGTACGCATCGTGAGCTGAGTACCTGGCTCACCAATGGACTGGGCAGCAATAATACCAACGGCTTCACCCAGATCCACCATGTGAGAGTGAGCCAAGCTCCAGCCGTAACAATGCTGACATACAGAACGAGCAGCTTCACAGGTCAATGCAGAACGAGCTTTAACCTCTTTGATACCAACGATGTCAACAGACGCAGCCATATCGGCATCTATTGGTTGATTACGAGGAATTACAACCTCACCCGTCTTGGGATGAACAGCGTCTTCAACCAAGACTCTACCCAACAGCTTATCTTCTAGCGATATCAGCACCCGTTCACCATCAGTCATGGCAGATAACGGAATACCTCGATCCGTACCACAGTCAATTTCACGGATGATGACGTCTTGAGAAACGTCCACTAACCGACGCGTCAGATATCCAGAGTCTGCGGTACGTAGAGCAGTATCCACCAGGCCCTTACGCGCACCATAGGATGAAATGATGTACTCAGTAACCGTTAGCCCTTCTCGAAAGTTAGTCTTAATAGGGAGGTCAATAATCTCACCTTGGGGATTAGCCATCAGCCCTCGCATCCCCACTAGCTGACGCACCTGAGAGATATTACCGCGAGCACCAGAGAAAGCCATCATGTAAACCGAGTTAAGCGGATTGTTCTCCTTAAAGTTACGGACAACTTCATCCTTCAACTCTTCACTAGTTTCATTCCAGGTATCGATTACCTTTTGGAAACGCTCTACTTCAGTGATTTCGCCTCGAGTGTAGCGCTCTTCTGTATCACGAATCTCTTGCTCTGCAGCTTCTAACAACTTTCGCTTACTGGGAGGGACTTGCAAATCGTCCACACTAATAGATACCCCAGCACGGGTTGCATATTTAAAGCCAAGTGACTTTATTTCATCGGCCATTGCAGCTGTACGAGCGGTGCCGTAGTTATCAAATGACCAAGAAATCAGATTCTTAAGCTGTTTTTTATCGATAATGCGGTTGCGAAAAATGATGGAGCTGGCTTGTTCGTTACCTTGATCTGCCATGGGGAACTCTCTGCCTCAACGTGTTAATGGCTAACTAAATAAAAAACTAAAGGATGGCCCTAGCTGGCAAGCGCTGCGTGGACGGCGTGGTTATAGATAATGCGTCCAGGAGTTGTATAGAGATGCTGTGATAGGAGATTGCCGTCACTATCTTCACGAACACGACGATGTGAATAACGTTTGGTCACCATGCCATCTCCGTTATCAACCACTTCAATAGGTTCGCCATCTTCTTCTACAGGGCCATCAAATCGAAGCCAGACCCAAGCATGAAGATCCACAATGCCTTGCTCATAGGCAATGATTGCATCTTCCATACTGGCAAAATGGGAATCAGCTCCCTTTTGCTCATAGGGATTTTCTGCTGTGAGATAGTAGCAACCCAGCACCATATCCTGACTGGGCGTAATGATTGGTCGCCCCGTAGCTGGTGAGAGCACGTTGTTGGACGCCAACATCAGCAACCGTGCCTCAGACTGTGCTTCAAGCGACAGAGGAACATGGACCGCCATCTGGTCACCGTCAAAGTCAGCATTAAAAGCTGGACATACTAGAGGATGTAGTTGTAAAGCCCGCCCCTCTACTAGCATTGGCTCAAATGCCTGAATACCAAGACGGTGAAGCGTAGGAGCCCGGTTCAGCATAACCGGATGGTTCTCAATCACTTCTTCCAACACTCCCCAAATACTCGGGTCGTTACGCTGAATAAGCTTCTTGGCAGCCTTGATATTGTTAACCAATCCTTGACGAATCAAACGATGAATCACAAAGGGTTGGAATAATTCGATGGCCATCTCTCGTGGAAGACCACACTGATGAATTTTGAGGCTAGGTCCCACCACAATAACCGAGCGCCCAGAGTAGTCAACGCGCTTACCTAGTAGGTTCTGGCGAAAACGTCCTTGCTTACCTTCGATAATGTCTGAGAGCGACTTGAGGGGACGGTTATTGGCACCGACTACTGTTCGGCCACGGCGACCGTTGTCGATCAGGGCATCTACAGCCTCTTGCAACATCCGCTTTTCATTACGGACAATGATTTCAGGTGCAAGAATCTCCTGTAGTCGCGCCAGACGATTGTTTCGGTTAATGACACGACGATATAGATCATTGAGGTCGGAGGTGGCAAATCGCCCACCATCCAGCTGTACCATCGGGCGCAAATCAGGCGGGATCACGGGAATTACATCTAGCACCATCCAATCTGGACGTGAACCAGTCGCAATAAAATTGTCAATAACCCGTAACCGCTTAATGAGCTTTGCTCGCTTCTGGCCTTTAGAGTTATCAATATTTTCCCGTAACTGCTCAGCAACGGCCTCAAGCTCCAAATCTTGTAATAGGCGCTGCAGGGCCTCGGCACCTATACCAACCTCAATACCCGAGAGATCTGACTCTTCGTCATAGAGCTGATCTTCAATTTCGATCCATTGGTCTTCTGTCAGCAACTGCTTATAGCTAAGGCTGTCAGCATTTCCGGGGTCTAGAACAACATAGGCGTTGAAATACACAATTTGCTCAACATCCCTGAGGGGCATATCAAGCAAGATAGCAATATAGCTAGGAATTCCTTTGAGATACCACACATGAGCGACTGGAGCCGCCAACTTGATATAGCCCATGCGATGACGGCGCACTCGTGACTCAGTCACCTCAACACCACAGCGCTCACAGACGATGCCGCGATGGCGCACTCGCTTATACTTACCGCAATGACATTCCCAATCTTTAGCGGGGCCAAAAATACGTTCACAGAACAGCCCATCCATTTCAGGTTTTAGGGTTCTGTAGTTGATTGTTTCTGGTTTGGTCACCTCTCCAACAACAGTACCGTTGGGAAGCGTACGTTCACCCCACTGTCGAATACGCTCAGGTGAAGCTAAGCCAATTTTGACGTAGTCAAAGCGCTGTTCTAATTTTGGCATTCTCTTGATTCCTTGTACGCGGCCTACACATCAGGACATGGTTTTGGGTTTTGGAGCAAGGCGGTTGGAAATGCGCATTAGCCTTGCTCCTCGGAAGACTGCACGAGCGCTCAGCGTTTAGCTCCATACGTTTACAGCAAAGATATAGAGCAACATTAAGCGCTTGACTCGTCTACTACTGGTTATAGTGGTGGCTCTTCAATCCCAGGGGCAGCAGCTGGTGTAGCTGCCGGAGCCTCAGCAGCCGGGGCTTCCTCTCTAGATATCGACTCATAGGTAGGTCGTGAGGGAGAGCGTCGGTTGATAGAATCTGACATCAAATCAACCTCAACGTCGCGGCTTGTACCATCTTCCTGGGTCTCAAGCTTATGCACCGCAATGTCTAAGCACAGAGACTGTAGCTCGCGCATCAACACCTTGAAGGACTCAGGTGTACCTGGTCGAGGGATTGCCTTGCCCTTGACGATCGCATTTAGCGCTTCGTTACGTCCCTGCATATCGTCTGATTTGACAGTTAGCAGTTCCTGCAGAGTATAGGCAGCACCAAAGGCTTCGAGTGCCCAAACCTCCATTTCTCCAAAACGCTGACCACCCTGCTGAGCCTTACCACCCAAAGGTTGCTGGGTAACCAGCGAGTAAGGACCGGTAGAGCGGGCGTGAATCTTATCATCCACCAGGTGAACTAACTTCAACATGTAGGGTTTTCCAACCGTTACAGGTCGATCAAACGCTTCTCCAGTACGGCCATCGTAGAGCTGAATCTTGCCTGGATCATCTGGGTTGAAAACCCAATCGTTACCTGTATTATCCCGAGCATCTTGAAGTTTGCCATGGGTCGTTTCCATGGACGCTTCACTGCCATACATTTCGTCAAAAGGTGTGATCTTAAAGCGAGCGTTGAGATTTTCACCCGCCCAACCTAACAAACACTCAAAAACCTGTCCCACATTCATACGAGACGGTACACCCAGAGGATTGAGCACAATATCAATTGGAGTACCATCCGGCAGGTATGGCATGTCTTCAATCGGCAGAATCCGGGAAATGATTCCTTTATTGCCGTGGCGACCGGCCATTTTGTCACCCACCTGAATTTTGCGTTTTTGAGCGACATAAACCCGTACAACCATATTGGCACCAGGGGGAAGCTCATCCCCTTGCTCACGGGTAAATACACGCACATCTACGACTCGGCCTTTTTCGCCGTTAGGCACTCGCAAGGAGTTATCCCTGACATCTCTGGCCTTTTCACCAAAGATAGCCCGCAGCAGTTTTTCTTCCGGGGGTTGGTCCGATTCACCTTTAGGGGTTACTTTACCCACCAAAATATCGCCGGAGGTTACCCAAGCCCCGATACGGATAATGCCGGTTTCATCAAGCTGGCGCAGAGCATCTTCACCAACATTAGGAATTTCACGGGTAATTTCTTCAGGCCCCAGCTTAGTTTGACGAGCCTCAATCTCAAATTTCTCAATATGAATAGAGGTATAGAGATCGTCGTATACCAATCTCTCACTCAGCAAAATGGCATCCTCGTAGTTGTAGCCCTCCCACGGCATATAGGAGACTAAAACATTTTGGCCTAAGGCAATTTCGCCCCCTTCGGTAGCCGAACCGTCTGCTAAGACCTGCCCAGCCACTACTGTGTCACCCTCAAAAACGAGGGGACGTTGATTGAGGCAAGTATCCTGATTAGACCTCTGATATTTTTGCAGTTCTTGGGCGTAGTTCTTGCCTTCAGCATCGGTGACAACTACCTTTCTGGCATCCAAAAAGGTAACTACCCCATCTACTGGACTCACAACGACCATTCCTGAGTCACGCGCTGCTTGAGCCTCTAGACCTGTACCCACTAAGGGACGCTCAGGGCGCAGCAGCGGCACGGCCTGACGCTGCATGTTAGAGCCCATCAGAGCGCGGTTAGCGTCATCATGCTCTAGGAACGGAATCAAAGACGTTGCGACTGAAATAATCTGAACTGGAGAAACCGCAACATAGTCCACTTCAGACGAAGAGGTGCTAATAAAGTCCTGACGATATCGAACCGGTACAGACTCACCCAGAATATTGCCATCAATATCAATTGAGATATCGCCTGGCGCTACCCGGAAGTCGTCTTCCTCATCAGCAGTCATGTACACCGACGGCCTATCCTTACGGATACGTCCATTTTCTACCGGAAAGAAGGGGGTTTCAATAAAGCCAAAATCATTCACACGAGCATGGGTTGCTAGAGAACCAATGAGTCCAGCGTTAGGACCTTCAGGCGTCTCAATTGGGCAGATACGGCCATGGTGGGAAGGATGAATATCGCGAACTGCAAAACCCGCTCTCTCACGAGTTAAACCACCGGGACCAAGGGCACTAATTCGTCGTTTGTGAGTCAGCTCAGCCAAGGGATTGGTCTGATCCATAAACTGAGACAGCTGACTAGAGCCAAAAAATTCCTTGATGGCAGCAACCAGAGGCTTAGGGTTAACCAACGAAGCAGGTGTTAACGAATCAGCATCGGAAACGGTCATCCGTTCACGAATGATACGCTCTAAACGATTTAGACCAACACGCACCTGATTCTGCAACAGTTCGCCGACTGAACGGACACGACGATTACCCAAGTGATCGATATCATCGATAATTCCGATGTCAAACTCTAGATTAATTAAGTAATCGATAGCAGCCAGGACATCCTGAGGTGTCAACACACGGACGGCATCTGGAACATTAAGTCGTAGTTTACGGTTGAGCTTATGGCGACCTACTTTACCAAGGTCGTAGCGTTTGGGATCAAAGAAGCGCGAGTGTAAAAGCTGCTGACCGCCTGAGACAGTAGGAGGCTCACCAGGGCGAAGCTTCCGGTATAGCTCCAGCAGAGCTTCCTCTTCGCTAAATTGGCCTTCTTTCTCGATGGTTTTTTGAAAATACTCAGGGTGACGTAGGGAGTCAAAAATTTCGCCGTCACTCAACCCCAATGCCTTGAACAGAACCTGGGCAGAAAGCTTGCGAGTCTTATCGATCCGAACCCAGACTAAGTCATTTTTGTCAGTTTCAAACTTAAGCCAGGCGCCCCGGTTAGGAATCAGATTAGCATTGTAAGTACGGCGGCCGTGTTTATCGGTTTCGGCCTTATAGTAAACGCCAGGACTACGCACAATCTGGTTAACAATTACTCGTTCAGCACCGTTGATGATGAATGTGCCGCGATCGGTCATCAATGGCAAATCACCAATAAAGACCTCTTGCTCTTTAATTTCTCCAGTCTCCTTATTGATAAGGCGCGTGGGTACATACATCTGTACTGAGTAAGTACTATCACGACGTTTAGCCTCATCGACCATATATTTAGGGCTTTTGAGCTTATAATCCTTACCAAGAAAATGTAGCTCTAGCTTCCCTGTATAGTCGGTAATCGGAGAGAAACTCTCAAGTTCTTCTATCAGACCTTCTTGCAAAAACCAGCGAAAGCTAGAGCGCTGAATCTCAACTAGGTCAGGTAGTACAAAGGAGGATTGGGAAATGGTTAGGTCAGTCATTCGTCTCCTCAAGCAGGTCAGGCCTAAATTAAACGGTGTATAAAAGCGAGCGATTAAGAGGCTTCGTTAAAGCAAGATTTGGAATCGTGTCGAGTTACAAACACAAGAACGACTACACCGCCCGATTGGGCAATGCAGTCAAACCAATATTTTTCAAGGGGTTTGCTGGCATCCGATAGCTAAAATGTGCGCAATGGGCAGTGTCTAAAATGCAACCGTTAGGCACCAACGTCATAAATTAGGATGAGTGCAAAAAGCTGATTTGGCTGGCTATCGTAAGGCTAACGCATAGCCGGGGTAGTCTAGCACAAATTAGCGGTGAAATTTAATATTTTTGTCACTTTGTATTTTTACTTGGTGACGCAGACCAATAAAAGCAGCCTTTGGCTAAACTTTTGCCACAAATTAAGTGGCTATCTGACATCTCCAAGCTTTATCAGGGTTTAGCGATCGCAAACGATGCATCAGGAAGATTAAACAAAGTTCTAGCGTTAGCCGTTGTTTGAGCAGCTAGTTCCTCCAAAGATATGCCTCGAAGGGTTGCCACAAACTCAGCCACATGAAGCACATTCGCTGGCTGATTACGCTTTTCCTTTCGTTTTGGAACCGGGGATAGGAAAGGACAATCGGTTTCAACAAGAATGCGATCGCGCCCTACCATTTGGGCTGACGCCTGAACCTGCGTAGCGCTTTTGAACGTCACAATACCGCTGAAGCTGATGTAAAAACCCAGGTCCAAAAACCATTGAGTTTCTTCCGGTGTCCCTGTCCAACAGTGCATAACGCCTTGAACAGGACCATGTTCCTGCCAGAAAGACTGCAATACCTCACGCATTGCCGCAGCTGCATCACGACAATGGATAATCACAGGCAGGTTCAGATCGTAGGCAATGGACAGTTGAGCCCGGAATGCCTCAATTTGACAGGCCTGGTCATCAGCCTTAAAAAAATCAAGACCAGTTTCACCAATGGCCACTACTCGATCATCAGAAAGAGCTAGCTGACGAATTTGAGTAGCTAGATCCGGCGTCCACTTGTCCATATCCAACGGATGTAAACCCACCGCAAATGACACCTCACTAAACCGGTCAGCGATTGCTCGTATGGCATCAAATTCAGAAGGTTCAACACAAGAATGGACTAGATGAGCGACGCCAGCTTGTCGCCAAGCAGAAGCAACCTCATCTAGATCAGGCTGAAAGCTATCAAAATTGATATGAACGTGGGTATCAACCAGCTGCATAAAGGGTTATGACGCTGCTTCGTGCTTCTTGCGCGCGTGAGAAAGCTTAGATTTACGGCGGGCCGCTGCATTTTTATGAATGCTGCCACGCTTGACGGCCTTGTCGATCTTACTAAATGCAGCCGACATAGACGAATCAACAGCTTGCTTTGTCTCATCAGACGGAGCAGCAGCATATGCATCGAGTGCAGCGTAGTAAGTCTTAGTTAAAGTTTTAACCGCCGACTTGTATGACTTGTTTCGTAGGCGATTGCGCTCCGCAACTTGGATGCGCTTCATCGCAGATTTGATGTTTGCCACTATTTGCCAGTGTAATTTTTGCCAGGGTCTCGAATTATAGCATCAGATAGCTTTAACTGAACTTTAAGTCTGTAGAATCTGGTCACTCTATGCGGCTGCCTCTAACTAATCCGCGCTAAGCTATAACAGTCATACTCCCCTCCCACCCTCGCCACCCGCCTCAATGTTGCGAACTCTGTACAAGCTTAGCGAAGCGCAGACTGAACTCCAGCGTATTTGCGATCGCATTCACACCGATCAGGTGGTTGAGCAAGAAGCCACCGTTCGAGAAATACTAAATGCCATCCGACGCTCCGGGGATGAGGCACTCTTGCACTACACAGCCAAATTTGACGAACAGACCCTGACCTCCAGCACCCTACGCATTAGCGGCGCAGAGATTGATACGGCTTATCAACAGGTTTCTGGCGAACTCCTTAACGCGATTCGTTTAGCTTGTAAAAATGTCAAAGCCTTTCATAAGCAGCGGCTGCCTAAAAACTGGGTCACCTTTGAAGAAAATGGTGTCGTCCTTGGTAAACGATACACACCCGTAGCCCGCGCTGGCATATACGTCCCTGGGGGTCGAGCCGCTTACCCTAGCACAGTAATTATGAACGCAATTCCGGCACAGGTCGCTGGGGTTGAACGATTAGTTATGACCACACCCACACCCAAGGGGCATATCAACCCAGCAGTCTTAGTGGCTGCTCAAGAAGCCGGGGTGCAGGAAATTTACCGGGTAGGTGGAGCACAAGCTATCGGCGCGATGGCCTATGGAACTAAAACGGTCCCCAAAGTAGATGTCATCAGCGGACCCGGTAATGTCTACGTCACCCTGGCTAAAAAGCAGGTGTATGGCACTGTGGGTATTGATTCATTAGCCGGCCCTTCTGAAGTATTGATTATTGCCGACCACACGGCGAATCCGGTCCATATTGCGGCCGATCTGCTAGCCCAAGCCGAGCATGACCCAATGGCAGCGGCAATTTTATTGACCACTGACAGCACCTTGGCAGAAAAAGTTGTCATTGAAGTAGATCGACAGCTGGCCGGCCATCCGCGGCAAATCTTAACCGAAAAAGCCATTGCCCACTATGGCATTGCCATTATTGTAGAGTCGCTCGATGTGGCAGCCCAACTATCAAATCAGTTTGCACCCGAACATTTGGAGCTAGAGGTGGATGATCCTTGGACTCTGCTAGAGAAGATCACCCAGGCCGGAGCAATTTTTCTAGGGCATGACACGCCGGAGGCCGTTGGTGACTATCTTGCAGGTCCTAACCATACCCTACCAACATCAGGAGCGGCCCGTTATGCTTCACCGTTGAGTACCGAAACCTTTATGAAGCATTCCAGCTTAATTCAATACTCAAAGTCTGCACTGACTAGCGTTGCTGGGGCTATTGATGCCCTAACGACGGCAGAAGGACTACCCTCCCATGGAGATTCAGTACGCCTACGGGTGCAAAACGAATAAGCTGCGTTAGTCTGCAGCTACCTTAGTTGTCTGCCGATTCTGCAGCACCAGATACAGCCTTAGCCTGAGTAGGCTAGTGGTCTGAGCAATATTAAGAGGCAACGTTGAGACTCCCTCTAAACGAGATTGGACCCAACCATCTCCCCAATACCATTCGTGAAAACCATCAACTCCCCGGTGAAGTAAAAACCGAATGGAATTGTCAGAGATTTCCTCAATGGTGTGATCGATACGAATAGGCCCAACATAGCTAGAAAAGGTTTGTCCTGGCTGTAACGGAGCCTTAAAGTTCTCAGAAAATTGCTGCGGCCACAGCCACTGTCGCAGCTGCTCAGGCTGAGTGAGGCTCTGTCGCAGTTGGACAACCGTCGCATCAATTTCAATCCTGAGAGTACTTTGCTGATATATCCCAAACATGTTGTTCGTAAATTTTGGCTAGCAATGGAACAGGTAATAAATCCCTGATTAACCGACAACCTGGCGCGACGGCTCTACCACTACAATAGTAAAGACAAAAAGATTAAGAACCGTAATAACAAAGCAAAATCATGGCGGATCAGCTGATTCGAGCAGTAGCAGCAGATGGTGGTATTCGTGTTGTTGGAGCCATCACCACCCGATTAGTTGAAGAAGCGAGAACTCGCCACAAACTTTCTTACGTTGCCACAGCAGCCCTAGGCAGAACGTTAACAGCTGGAGCACTGCTAGTCTCAAATATGAAGCGAGAAGACTCGCGCGTTAATATTCAAATTCAGGGAGATGGTCCTCTCGGTGGAATTTTAGTGGATGCTCGCTTGGATGGTAGCGTGCGGGGCTATGTGTCTAACCCATCGGTGGAGCTACCCCCCAATAACCAGGGTAAGCTTGATGTCGGCACAGCGGTAGGTCGCAATGGCTATCTATACGTTGTCCGCGACTCAGGGTTGGGGTATCCCTACTCCAGCACGATTGAGCTGGTATCCGGGGAAATTGGGGATGACCTGACCCAATATCTGGCTACATCAGAGCAAACGCCATCGGCCCTAGCTTTAGGTGTTTTTGTCGATCAGCACGGTGTAGAAGCGGCAGGAGGATTACTGCTGCAGATTCTGCCAAAAGTCGCCAACGATGAGCGTTTAATTTCTGTCTTAGAGTCTCGGCTGTCGACATTAACCGGGTTTACCCCTATGCTGCGGGCACAGAAAACGCTACCCCAGATTATTGAAGATCTAGTAGGCGACATGGGTCTAGAGATTTTTCCAGAGAGTCAGCTGCTCAGGTTTAACTGCCCATGTGACGGCCAGCGAATGTTATCTGCTCTAAAACTCTTAGGGGAAGATGAGCTTCAGGACATGATCAACAAAAGAGAACCAGCTGAGGCCATCTGCCACTTTTGTGGAGATAAATATGAAGCTGAGTGCGATCGCTTAAGCGATCTCCTCTCAGAGCTCAGAATGGAAAATGCCAATCGAGCCTAGGACCGCAGCATTTAGGTTACTCTCAGCGGTTCATTGCTTAGACGCCATCCGCTGGTAAGCAGTGGCCACAGCGTCGTCACCCCCTACATTGCCAGGGAATAAAACCACAGGCAAATCAGGAAACTGGGGATGATTGGCTCCGGTTGTGACAACAGATACACCAGGAATCACCTGACCCAGAAGCCGGGCTGAGGTTAAGGCTAGACCCTTGCTTAAGGTATCGTTAGAGGTGATTCCTCCCTTGCTAATCAAAAATCCCAGGTCGTCAGGTAGCCCTTTGACGATATCCATCAATAAACCAGAAACAGACTCACCAAAAGCCAGACGAGTATCGACGTCGTTAAATGTCAGTTCTTCGCGACTCGTGTAAACCACAGCTGTTTTATCTTGATCGTAGGCAGCTTGCACCAGAGCTAGTATTTCAGCAACTATTGCACTAGTCTGGTCTGGGTTCTCCTTCAAACGAGAGACATCCACTTCTAGACCAGCAACCCCTGACTGTTTGAGCAGATACTCTAGCTGACGAGTTGTTTTTTTAACGTGTGAGCCAACAAGAATTACTCCTGGTTTGTTGTTGCGGGTATAGCGGGCCATCTCCGCTGGCAAGATAGGCTGAGCAGGTAGTGCTGCCAAAGACGTCAGCAAGCTAGCCGCGCTCCGAAAGAGAAATTTTTTACCCTCAGCCGCCGCCGTTAATAATTCTTGTGAGAATCGATCAAGATCTTCTTGTTGTTTTGCATCGACAGCCGCACAGACGTTGTTACTTAGCGACGTCAATCGCTCAGCTGTACCTTGCTCAAATAGATCTAGCGTAAATCGTTCTACTTGTTCAGCAACAATCTTACCGGCTGTTTTTTCAGCAACATAGTCGGGTAAATAGCTGTAGCTATAGCCAAATACAGAATCCTTGGCAAACTCAGTTTCGTGCACAGGGGTGCGCACACCATCGGCCTCAATATAATGGGTGCTATCGAGAGTAATACGCCCCGCCTCAAAAAAGGCTGGCACCATAAAGTGAGCGTCAAAGGGACCCAACTCTGAGGCAATCACATCCGTTTCTAACGGGTAGTGACCTCGGAGTGTCGAATCTGAACGACTCACGACTAAATATTCTTGGGTGTCGGTTTCGGCCAACGCCTGTTTGAGATTGTGACAAACGTCTTGGGTTGTCCGCTTTGCCTCAGCCGGAGTCAGCGAACGAGTATTGGCAAGAATAAAGAAAATGGGAGAATCGTCTAACAAACCTTGTTTTAAGGTAGCCACATCCCATTTCAGCAACAGTAAACAACTATGAACCGTCTGAGAACCGGTGGGGTCATCGTCAATAACAATTATTTTAGGTCGGCGAGAATCTGACATGGGGCTTACAGAAGGGTAGTGCGTGATGAAGGTAGGAGAGTTTTGAATTCTCAGTTTTGAATTTTGAGTTGAAGAACTGAAGCTTTTTTGGTTAAAAGACTTCAAGTACGACGGCTCAAAACTTTATTCCGACGGGGCCTGCCTGGCTTTTAGATTATCTAATAGTTCACCAAAGCTCTCGGGCGGAACACCAGAAGGCACCAGCAAACCACCCATTAAGAAACTGGGCGTGCCACGTAGGCTTAGTTGAGATGCCAGGTCTAAATCAGCATCCACTGCCGCTTGAGCAGCATCGCTATTGCGATCGCGATTAAACTGCTCCACATCTAGCCTCATCTGCTCAGCCAGTTCTATATACAGGTCTTCCCCCAAGCGGTCTTGGTTGGCAAACAAACCGTTGTGATAGAGCCAAAACTGATCTTGTTGAGCCGCCGCCCATGATGCTTTAGAAGCCGGTTCTGCCTCCGGATGAATACTTTTGAGGGGCAAATGCTTGTACACATACAGCACCTCCTCATTGCGTTCCTCTACAAAGTCATTCATGTGGCCTGCTGCCACTGCACAGAATGGGCATTCAAAATCGGAGAACTTGACAACCACTACCTCAGCGTCCGGATTCCCCTTAGTAGGTGATTCACCAATAAATGTAGCCCGATCCATGGAGGCTAGTACCTGATTGACCTCATCTTGTCGGGCTCTCCATTCGGCTTCTGCTGCTTCAATGTCCGCTTCAGTAGGAGCCGCTTCTTCCGCTGGTTGGGTGTCAGCTGGGGTTTCTGCAGTCTGTTCTGAATCAGTCGGAGAAGCGCAGCCAACTTGCACTAGCAAAGCAGCCGCGGCAATTGTACGCATTACGTTTTTGAATGCCATGAAAAGGACTGACGGTAGCAACTCATTAACGCTAGCACTTTGCTTTATCGTTGGGAAACAACGCAACAGGAGACGACTTGTATGAATGATATTAGACCCGTCAAGCTATTGGTGACGTTGGGGGACATGGCAGGCATTGGGCCAGAAGTCGTCCTTAAGGCATTACTGCTAGTACAGCAGAACACAGCACAAATCACGCTGGTGGGCAATCAGCAGTTGCTGACTACCTTTAGTAAACGACTGGGTCTGCCGCTTGATGACTATCCAATCATCGATGTGCCTTTGGCTGCAGATCAAACCATTCGTCTGGGCCAAGGTGATGCTATTAGTGGAGATCTGAGCTTTCGCAGTTTGCAAACCGCTATCAACAACTGCCTTGACGGGGACTACCAGGGTATCGTTACAGCGCCCATTGCCAAAGCTAATTGGCTCGCCGCAGGTCATCACTATCCCGGTCAAACTGAGCTATTAGCGGAGATGGCCAAGATTGAGCGATTTGGCATGCTGTTTGTAGCACGTTCACCCATCACTGGGTGGACCTTACGAACACTGCTGGCAACAACCCATATTCCTCTGAGAAAGGTGGCTGACACCCTCACACCGGAATTGATGACGCTCAAACTGGAACTGCTGCTGGAATGTTTGCAGCGAGATTTTAGGGTGGAACAACCGAGGGTTGCGATCGCAGGCTTAAATCCTCACAGTGGCGAACAAGGGCAGCTTGGACAAGAAGAAGTCGAGTGGCTCATTCCCTGGATTAAGCATCAGCGTCAACGATTTCCCGATGTGATTTTAGATGGGCCTGTTCCTCCCGATACACTTTGGGTCAGCCCAGCCCAGGCTTGGCAACAGGATGGACGACAGGGACACCATGGCTACTTAGCCCTGTATCATGATCAAGGATTAATTCCAGTTAAGATGTTGGCGTTTGACCAAGCTGTTAATACCACCATTGGCTTACCCTTTATCCGCACGTCACCCGATCATGGCACTGCGTTTGACATTGCGGGTCAAGGTATAGCTCGACCCGATAGCATGGTTGCCGCCATCACTTTAGCGATTGAATTAGCCACGCAGCGACAGTCATCAACCCACAGCTCATAAATTAATTTGAGTGTTAAAAAAATCACATAAGAGCGCAGAAAAATCAGTCATATTCCTGGAACTTTTCTGCAAAAGTTCTGTGGTGTTACACATTTTTTCCGTGGATCTCACAGATAAACAAAAAACCTTCTAAATCAAGCAAATTAGCTGGTTCAAATAGGAATTTGATCTGTACAATAGCCAGTGACATACAAGTTTTGTTTCAAGGAACCTAAGGGGGCTATTTAGTCCCCTTTTTTTTGTTTGTTTGAGAAATCACTGAGGAATTCACGGGTCGAAGTAGCCCTAAAAACCGTTAAGTGAACGATGCATAGCGGCCCTTTACTTGAATCTAGTTTTTTAAGCCGTAGCATGACCCATCAACCTTACAAGCAAATAGAACGGCCATGGCTACGCTAGTCTGACAAGACAGCATGGCTACCGACACTTACCGAACGAGCTGATATAGCTGAGTCAGAATTAGCCAGGCTCAAAAGTCTACTAGAGACAAAGGGTATTGATCCTACTGAGCTTTAGAAAACAAGATTTTCAGACATCTGCGTTATCTAGCGATATGTCACTATCTAAAACAAACCTAGCTGCTGAGGTGGAGCTTGAATTAGTGACCAAGGTAACGGTGGTACATTGACCCCCGCTTTTTCTAATTGTTCTTGAAAATAACGGGCAATTAAAGGTGACTTGGCTTCATCAGGACAGTGCACAAAAAAGAAAACCGATAGTCCTTGGGTCAGCCATTCGCCAACCTGTTGTACCCAACCTGCTAAAAAATCACGATTACGCTCCAATTGAGGATGGCTGATGTAGCGCACTAAAACAAAGGGTGCTGTCGCTATTGGCAACAAGGGGACTCGCGGTTTCTTACGTTCAGAACGTAGTTGCGGATCGTCGGCTGGGTTACTCCAGGTATAAATGGGTCGAGTGTCTAACAGTACGCGACCGACACCAAAGCGCTGCAATAGCCTATTTAACTGATCTGAGTGAGGAGACTTAAACCAATCTAAATGACGCACTTCAACGGCTAGCGGACTGACGTGGTGGGGCCAGTTCTCAATAACCTGGGCTAGGTCTGGTAACAATCTTGGACTATATCTAGGCGGCAGTTGAGCAAAAATTGGGCCTAGTTTCTCCCCTAGCCCCTGCATTAATGTCAGGAAATTGAGGGCATCAGACAGCTGTGGCATCAGCTCAGCCCCATGGGTAATGGTGCGCGGTAGTTTTGGACAAAAGCGAAATGAGCTAGGAGTATTATCAGCCCAGCGCTTTACTGTTTCTGGTGTGGGAATGGAATAGAACGTGGTGTTGCCTTCGACACAGGTCATACGTTCGCCGTAGAGACGCAAAAAATTTGTAGGACGACTTCCCGCCGGATAAAACTCCCCTAACCATTCTTTGTAAGCCCACACGGCACAGCCAATGCGAAAATCTGCCAACTTATTCATGCCAACAATTTTGCCGTTATTACCCAGCTTGGGCTAACAGCGGATCGAGCTGACCACGGCTGTCGAGCCCATAGAGATCATCACATCCACCAATATGATGGTTGTTGATAAAGATCTGAGGTACGCTGCGACGCTGATTTGCTCGCTCAGCCATTTTAGTGCGGGCTGCTTCATCACCGTCGATTTTATATTCTTTAAAGGCTGCACCTTTCCACCACAGCAGCAGTTTGGCACGAATACAGTAAGGGCAAGTCTGCCATGTATAGATTTCGACATCTGCCTCTACCGCATTAGGATTACGACCTAGCAAACGATTAAGGAATTGCATGGTTTTCTTGCTTACAACATAGGGGGTCAATGCCGGGTTCACAGCATTTGTATCTATATGGTAAGTCTTTTATTGAGCACCAGTCGCTACAAATCTGGTGCCAAAGTGGTACCGAACAGATCAGTCTTGGTATATGAACTTAAACACGACTAGGGCATGATCATCGTCACAACCTAGACCAAGTTTCCCTGGCACAATTAGGTCATTAAGGAATAACGCTTACTGCGGCTCTCATTTCGGTGAGAGCCCTTTTTGTTTGTCTGTATGGGTAGACGTTTCTATATCCCAATCCACGGCATTAGCTCAGGATTTTTTTGTATATCTGTCAAATCTTGATATATGCGGTGATTAATCTTCGGTAGGCTGAGGACTGCTTTAGTTAGAGTGAGTCTATGCCAGATAGCGCCCAGGATGTCGAAGTAGCGCTTGCGAAACGTGACCCGCAGGTGATTGCATCGCTCATGCCCAAGTGGGAGTGGTTCTATGACTGTTATTTTCGCAGCCGTACTGATGGATGGCACCATGTGCCCAAACAAGCGCTCTTTGTTGGCTCTCATAATGGGGGTCTAGCAGCACCCGACTTATTGATGCTCATGGTGGACTGGTTTCGTCGGTTTGGCTATGAGCGACCAATGTATGGTTTGATGCATGCCAAAATTTGGCAAGTGAATTCTAGTTTTGCAGATCTGGTGGGTCAGTGTGGTGCCATCCCAGCTCAGCCTAAGTTTGCGATCGCAGCTCTCCAACGCGGTGCCAGTGTCCTGGTCTTTCCAGGGGGGGCTCAAGACGTCTTCCGCCCTCACCACCAGCGTCACCAGGTTCAGCTGATGGGGCGAAAAGGCTTTATTAAGCTAGCACTTAGAGAAAAAGTGCCCATTGTGCCCATTGTCTCTTGTGGTGCCCATGACACACTCATCGTGTTAGGCAACTGCTACAAACAGGCTCAATGGCTAAATCAACAGGGGCTTCTTCCCTGGTTTCAAGATATTGATCCAGAAGTTTTCCCAATTTATCTAGGACTCCCTTGGGGGCTGGCAGTGGGTCCGTTGCCCCACATTCCACTACCCCACCAAATCCACACACGGGTGTGTGCCCCAATTACCTTTAAACGCACAGGGCGTATCGCTGCTCGAGACCAGGCGTATGTACAAGAATGCTACGACCAAGTCATTGTTCACATGCAACAAAACCTCGATCAGCTCGTTGCAAAGACATCACTAAATTCGGCAGGCAAGTAGAGCATTTCCCCAACCCCAAGTTTATCCACAACTGCTGGGTGGCAATGAAGACCCAGCATTAATGCGAGAAAAGTCGTTGAGTTCTAGAGTGGCACTGGCATAGAAGCGGCTATTCTCATCGCCACGGGTGCGACGTACCCGCAAAAATGTGGCCGGTCCCCAAGACATAAACTCTTCACCGAGTTCACGAGCCGGACCATCATAAGGATAGGCCTGACCGCTCACAGTATTACCGCTCACACGACCGCTGACACAAATAGCCTCCCCATCGATGTAGCTGTAATCACCCATGATTTCATCACCGGTTTTATTAAAAATAAATAAAACACCGCCGCGATTCAGCAGCTCTTGGTCAGAATAGGCCCTCTCCTCAGCTGAACCTGACACATAGCGATAGTTACCATCCGCCAGACCCGCAATGGTTTCATAAAATGTCGGCGGTGTTGATATATCTTCAGACCCATTGGTAGGACTGATCGGATTCTCTAGGTCAGGCAAATCGGCACGCGGCGAACTGCTACCTAAATCGGGCAGCTCTGTCGACACAGGTGAGCGCGGCTCTGGTCGTGCCGTCACCGTTTCAGCTCGACAAATCAAAGTGCCGTTAACCGCAGCAAATCCCTCTGGGTCGTCAAAACCTACCAGCTCTCTGTAGTAGGTGGCATTAGATAGCAAAAGCTGACGAACATTGTCAATGGAACGATTTGGGAAAAGTAGAGATCGCTCCACCGTCAGCACAGCTTCTGCCGGGCCAGGTACACGGGAACCGAGCTGCTCGTAAAGCACCTCGGTTGTCCCATCAGCTTCTTTTAGCGTAATAAACGCCCGCATTCCCAATGGATTAGGTGCGCCTGTACTAGGGTCATAGTTACAAACAATAGTCGGGCTGGGTTGGGCCTGCAGTGGTTGGTTAACCGCGTCTTTACCTATAACAGTTGCAATAGCTGCAATCAATGTCAGTGGTAAGACCTGCCTATGAAAACCCACCATGGAAAATCCTCTTTGTGAACAATTACTCTAATTAGATCTCTAGCTTAACCAAGGCATCTGTAGAGACTAACCCCAAGCTGCCACCTGATATTGAGACTAAAAGAATTCTATGGGTTAGACGACATCTCATACTGTTCGACGGACAATATTATTAGTCAGCATTGCTGATCTTCATGACAGCCATAGCCATGAGAAGTCAGAAAATAGGCACTGCTCCCATCAGCAATCGCTGTTATTCTTTCTAATCTAGCCACTCTGCAGCCCCAGACAACGCACCTAAACGACCATGAAGCTGGCAAATCGTTTTGAAATACTGGAAATTTTAGACCGAGGTAGCTATGGAATTACATACCGAGGTATTGATCATCATCAGTCGTTGCGATCGCACTGTGTCATCCAGGAGCTTATTTGCAATAGCCCTAAAATTTTAGAGATGTTTCGCCAAGAGGCTAGCATTCTCGAAACAATCGGGATTCATTCCCGGATTCCAAAACTGTTAGCCTATTTTGATCAAGACAACAAGTTTTACATTGTCCAGGACATGATCCATGGCCATACCCTGCGTGATGAAATCAAAGAAGGCAAACGGCTAGACGAAACCTATGTCATCAAATTATTAAAAGACATTTTCAGTGTGTTGGTCTTTGTCCATCAGCATCACACTGTTCATCGCAATATTCACCCCAAAAATCTCATTCGTCAATCTAAGAATGGCGATATCTTTTTAAGTGACTTTGGGAGCATTAAGGAACTCAGCAACAGCTACATTGACGAAAAAGGACGACTGCTTTTCAGAGTTAGAGTAGGTGCACCGGGCTACGTAGCGCCTGAGCAAAAACGGGGCAACCCCTGTTACGCCAGCGATCTATACTCTGTTGGCATGCTTGCCATTGCAGCTCTTGAAGATATTTCCCCACAGCAGTTAAGCATTCATCCCATCACTAAACGGGTTCAGTGGTCCAATGACAGGATTAGCCCAGCTCTAGCAACATTTCTCAAAAGACTCATAGAGCCTAGTCCTAAGCAACGTTTTCAAACGGCCGCTGACGCCCTAAGAGCCTTTGAAAAAACAATTACGGGTATTCGAGTCGGCCAAGACAGTCAGATGGCAACTCATGTTGCCGCCAGGGCTAAGACACCGGTAGACTCTGAGCCCGTAACAAAACCCGTAGAATTAATCCCACCCAAATTTATTTTGAAAATCATGGGGGTCATTACAGCGGTGTTATTGATGTTAGGATTTGGCGTCAAAGGCTATCAGTGGGCCGCTTACAACATTAGTCGACGCTGGGACGCCGTTACTGCAGCTCCCCAAGGGTATGATGAAGCCAAGTCAGCAGAGCTAGTAGCACTCTTAGACGATGGCAGCATTCAAGCCAGACCTGAGATGGTAGACGCCTTTTGGAGCATGGTTGCTGCCGCTAAAGAAGAAGGTGTTGAACTGTTGCCCCTTGCCGGATATCTCTCATTATCTGAGCAACGTAGACGGCTTAAGGAGAGAACAGATATTGATGTCAAACAATGGCTGCAACAAAGTGACTATCACACTGGCTATGCGGTGGCCATTGGCGATAAAAACGCCGAAGAGAGCACAGATTGGGATATTAGCTTTGAAAAAACAGACGGCTATCGCTGGTTAAGACGATATGCCAAAAACTATGGCTTTGAGCTGTCATATCCCCAGGGTAATCCGGCTGGAGAAAAAGAACCCTGGCATTGGCGATACAGCGATGGGCTCAAGTGATAGCTCTTTGTATTTGAGCGTTAGTATAGAACTATCACACCAATATCTAACCCAGCATCAGTAAGGTTTAGCTAGATCAATGGTTGTCCTTCCATCATCATTTTCGCCACCTCGCCCAGTAGGAGAGCAACGGGTAATATTTCACAACCTAAACTGGGGAGCTTACCAGGAAGTTTTACATGCTCTGGGCGAAAATCGCTCAGCCCGACTGATTTATGACTGTGGAAGTTTGGAAATCACTATGCCCCTGGAAACCCATGAGTTTTATAGTGAGTTGATTGGTAGATTTATCTATTTTCTGGTGTCAGAGATGGGACTAAAGCTGAAAAGCATGGGCTCGACTACACTTGAGCGAAAAGATTTAGACAAAGGAGCTGAGCCAGACAAAGCCTATTACATTCAAAATCAGTCAAAAGTAGTGGGTAGAACAGTTGATTTAAGCCAGGACCCGCCTCCAGATCTGGTAGTCGAAGTAGATATCACCCATACAGATATCGATAAACTCACTCTCTATGCGCGTATGGGGGTTTTAGAATTTTGGCGATATGACGGGCAAGTTTGGCAGATTTATGAGTTGGTAAATGGTGAATATCAACCAGCTGACAAGAGCCCAACGTTTTCGTTTGTACCCAAGAAAAAACTCTACGAGTTTTTAGAGCAGGCACAGACAGATGAAATTGAAGCAGAAAATAAATTTAGACAATGGATTCGAGTGCAATCCTAGTTGTGTGCCTTTTTAGAATGTGAGAATCATCACGAAAAGTTTAGAAAACAGTTTTTACTAAACTTACACTGAAGTCTGATGACAATCTGCGACTCTTGCGGCTCAATCTGCTCATTACTTCTCTCAAAGTTAAACTCTTGGCTCACAGACGACTCGAAACCCAAAAGAATTGCTGCGCCCTATCTGAGAATTTTTATCACGAGCCGCTGAACGACAGAGAGGGATATCATTAAACCAGGAGCCGCCGCGCATTACCTTAGAGTCATTAGATTTACCGGATAGCCACTGTTTAGCATTGCCGGGTGCCCCGTCATAGCTATCGTGATAATCATCGGAGCACCATTCATGCACGTTGCCATGCATGTTATATAGCCCAAAGGCATTGGGCCAAAAGCTGTCGGCAGCAACAGGTGTGTTGCGATAGTTCTCCTCAAAATTTTCAGTAAAGGAGAAATCAGCAAAAAAGTTGGCTATTTCTGTTGTAAGTGTTTCACCAAAACAAAATGGAGTCGTTGCTCCAGCTCGGCAGGCGTATTCCCATTCCGCTTCACTGGGTAGCCGATACTTGCGCCCCGTGAGTTCACTGAGATGCTGACAAAAAGCATCAGCATCTTGCCAAGTAATTTGCTCAACCGGAAAATTACCCCCATTTTCACCTTGCTCATCTGTGAAATATGACGGATTATTACCCACGATCCTCTCATATTGACTTTGGGTAATCGCGAAGGCCCCCATATAAAAACTGGGCACTTGAATCAGACGCTGGGGTCCTTCTTGCTCTTGCCGCTGTGGCTCAGTCAGTGGAGAGCCCATTAAAAACTCCCCCGCTGGTATTTTCACCATACGTAGGGGTAATAGCTTACGAGCGTTAGGTCGCAGAGAGGGTTCATCAAAATAGGACACAGTTACAGAAGGCTCAGTCATAATCTGCCCTTCAGCGTCTACCTCGACTGTTTTTAGGGTCTTTGTCCCTAAGGGTTTACCGGTTGGTGCAACGACCGCTGATGCCCCTTTACAGCCGACAGAGACCATTGTGGTGGCTGTAGAAACTCCAATAAATTTCAATGCTTTGCGTCGTGAGCACTGATGATGAAAGTTTTGACGTTTCCAGATAGCCAGGCTCTGGCCCATATCACTGCAAGTAAGCGACGTAACCGCAACCCCGCCCAACTTTTTTATGACTTGGTAACGATTGCCTAACATAAATTCCTTAACTAAGGACATTCTCTCAGTAATCTAACACCTGATAATTCGTTAGGTCTGGCGATAATACTGAACTAGACATGCAAAAAACTCAAAAGCCAACATATTTGTGAAGTTTTACAAATACGTTGGCCTGATAAAACGTTAAGGTCATGCCTGAAACTGTTTGGCATAGAAACTGGCATAGCGGCCTGAGCATTGCAGCAGCTCAGCATGGGTGCCAGATTCGATGATACGGCCTTTTTCCATCACCAGAATGAGATCGCATCGCCGTACCGTTGCTAGCCGATGGGCAATCACAAACACGGTTCGGCCCTGCATTAGCCGCTCCAACGCTTCCTGCACTAAAGCCTCTGACTCTGCATCTAGCGCAGAAGTTGCCTCATCTAGAATAAGAATCTTGGGGTCAAAGAGAACAGCACGTGCGATCGCAATCCGCTGACGCTGCCCTCCCGATAAATTTACACCGCGCTCCCCCACCCAGGTGTGATAGCCCTGCGAAAACTGGCTAATAAAGTCGTGGGCATTTGCTACTTGTGCCGCTGCTTCCACATCTGTCAGGCTAAAGTCTTTTTGACCAAAGGCAATATTCTCAGCAATCGTTCCTGAAAACAGCACATTCTCTTGAGGAACAATCCCAATTTGACGACGTAGGCTTTGCAGGGTTACCTCTCGTACATTGATGCCATCAAGTAAAATCTCTCCTGTTGCCACATCATAGAAGCGTGGCAACAGATTGACCAATGTCGTTTTTCCTGCTCCCGACAGCCCCACTAATGCAATCGTTTGTCCAGGTTCTGCAGTGAGACTTACATTTTCTAAAACTGGCTGCTCTGGCTCATAAGCAAAGCTAACGTTTCGATAGTCCACATGTCCCTTAACTGCAGGTAGCTGTCTTGCATTGGGTATGTCTTGCACCGAAGGTTTGAGCCGCAAAAGTTCTAGCACACGATCTACTGAAGCCTCACCCTGCTTGAATTCATTAAAGTTTTGAATGACATGATTGACTGGGTCAATTAGCAACAATGCATTGATCACATAGGTGCCAAAACCCTCACGGGCCAGGTTGCCAGCACTGATCTGCCAGGTACCCACCAGCAACAAAATCACAATCATACCGGCATAGAGAAACCCCACCACCGGAAACTGAACCGCCTGCAGCCAGGCAACTGAATAGCGCGCATCACGATTGTTGGCAGAGGCATTAGCAAAACGATTAATCTCATAGTCTTCCGCTGCAAAGGCTTGCACCAGACGAATCCCGCCAAAGACTTCCGCCACCTGAGAAGAGAGATCGGCCACTTTATCCTGGCTACGTCGGGCAGCTGTCAACATTTTCTCGCCAAACCAGCCGGACAGCACCGCCAGTAACGGAATCAGAATCAGCGCCGCTGCTGTAAGCTGCCAGTTGAGATAAATCATATAGCCAAACACGACTACCAGCTGCAAAGCTGAGGGAACAAAGTCGTGAAATAGTTTGTAAACAACCTCACCAATACGGTCTACATCTTCAGTTAGACGGTAGGCCAAATCACCCGTTTTAGCCTGCTCAAAATAGGTCAGACTGAGCGTTTGCAAGTGGCCATAAACTCGTGTGCGCAGCTGGTGGGCCACACGAAACGCAGCCTTTGCCATCAGAGAATCTTGTCCATACTGAGCCGCTTTTTGGATTAGCAGACCAATCAGAGTCAACGCAGCAACTCTACCAAAGGCTGCAACCTGTCCCTGCACCAGAGTGGAAATAGCCAAACCGCCAAGCTTGGCGAGAATTGGCCAATAGATGGTGAACACCAGCGTGCAGAAAAAGGCAGGAATCAAAATTGCCTGCTGGCGACGAATATAGGGCAGTAGCTGCCAATAATTGGGGCGATTGTCCAAGGTGAGTTGAACCGGTAAACGTCTCATGGATTACGCTACCAGGTTTTTATGACGCACTCTCGGTCTGCGGCTTCGCTCAAGCCACTAAATCTGTTTCTCTTATTTCCTCTGTTCCCCAATTATTGGTGTTTCACCTGAGAAGTGTTGGGTTTACGAAGTTTTGGGACTACGGCAGGAATGCGAGGGAGGGGCGACCCAACCTACGGGTTCATGGTTCAATAGCAACGCACTCAAAAATTAATGCATACCATCATGCCCACCGTGATCGTTGCTACGGGGAATCCTGGCAAACTTAAAGAAATGCAGGTTTATCTGACCCCGCTAGGCTGGGATTTGCAGCTTAAGCCAAAAGAGATTGATGTGGATGAAACCGGCACGACGTTTATTGAGAATGCTCGACTAAAGGCAAAGGAAGTGGCAGTGGCAACCCAGCAGTGGGCCATTGCGGATGATTCTGGTCTCCAGATTGATGCTCTTGACGGTGCACCGGGTCTTTATTCTGCCCGCTATGGCAGGGACGACCAAGACCGTATTAATCGCGTCCTGCGAGAGTTAGATACTGTTCAAGATCGCAGTGCCCAGTTTGTCTGTGCGTTAGCTCTAGCTAAGCCCGACGGCACCATTGCGTTAGAAACTGAGGGCATCTGCCCCGGCGAGATCCTGACTGCACCCAAGGGCAGTAACGGCTTTGGCTATGACCCCATTTTCTATGTGCCTAGCCAGGGTAAAACCTTTGCAGAAATGAGTGACAGTCAAAAGGAAACCCACAGCCATCGGGGTATTGCCTTTGCTCAAATTATGGATGCGCTTAAACAGCTAACGCTAGACTAATTGCAAAGCGATGTAGGTCACCGGTACTCATCACTGTTTTGCAGACTATGCTCAAACATTCTTTTAGCGTCGTGGCCTGCCTACTGTTTAGCTGTTTACTGATCGGTGTGGCTCAATCCCTAGGAGCAGCAACCATTGCCCAGGCACCCGAAACAACTGATGATGAACAGCTTACCCAGCAGCTGCTGGGTCGCTGGGAACTTTACCAGCACAGTGTTATTCCACCATTTGGGGTGACTCCAGTTTTGATCTTCGCCCCTCATGGGAACTTGTTTTATTTGGAACAGCCAGAGGATGAGATCGCGATTGTGCACTCTAGCTGGTCGTTGGATACGTCACAATCCATCATTGAAACCAACCTGGGCGTCCTGGTAACTGGCAAATTTTTAGGGCCAGACTTGATGGAGCTGTCCATTGAGGAGCCAGTTAGTTCTGATAATGATTTACCGGTCATCTATGCTCGTCGAGTCGAGTCAGACATTCTCAGAAGCCTGCCGATCGACAGCTTCGCCTTAAGAAGCCTGCCAGGCGGTGCACCCATCGTTGAGCCCACTGATTTTTTTGGAGAGCGGGTGGCTAGGGCTAGAGAAAGCGAAGCCAGTATCCATATCAGTGCGGTCAATCGATTCCAGCAGGCCGCTCTTTTAGAGTACACAAGGTTTGAAACTAATATTCAGACTATAGCAAGACAAATAGGAGGCGAAGGAGGCAAGCTGCTACAGAGCGAGAACTATGACTATATGGTGCATCTATCTACAGATGGTAACGTGGTCAGCACCATCGCCATCCCCAAACACGACGATCTTAGAGCCTTTGTGGGTCGGGTAAGTATATCCATCGATAGCTTCTCCAACTCCACCCTTGTTGACACACTCTGCCAAAGCACCAGCCCCACTGATCAGATGCCTGACCTGCCAGATGATACAGGCGCTTGTCCTACAGGTTATGTCGCTGTGGATTAGCGACACGGCGACATAACTCGCAGCTGACCAGCTATTTAGATCACCTACGTTTCCTTTAAATAGAAAAAAGCTGCCTTCATTTACAAAGGCAGCCTAAATGAGTAATTCGATAACTTTTCTTTGCGAAAAGGGCTTTATTCTTCGCCAAACATGGATTGAATCTGGCCTAGTGCAGCTTGGAAGATATTAAACCCAGCCCAGCCCGCAGCTAGGGCAATGGGAGCAAGTACAGCTACAACCCGGAAATCAATGTCCATTACCGAACCTCCTGCGGAGAAAAACGTTTTTAAAATACTTATACATAATGTTCTCATAAACCAGGCGAGGTTTGAAGTGGAGATGGGAGCTTCGTTGAAAGTTAATGAGGTGGGTTAGTGATAGGAAACGGTATAAGCCCCATGGCTTATGCAGATAATTTTATTTAAGGAGATACTAATTAAATACGTCTCTAGTACACGTTTATTTCTTAACGCCTACTCCCTTGATCTATGAAACTGCCTGAACTCGACTCTGACACTATTAATCGCGTCATTGAAATGGCATGGGAGGATCGCACTCCTTTTGAGGCCATCGAACTGCAATATGGCCTTCAGGAAAAGCAGGTCATCACTTTGATGCGGCGGGAAATGAAGCACTCTAGCTTTAAGATGTGGCGCAAGCGGGTTACTGGGCGAAAAACCAAACATCTTAAGCAACGTGGCTTTGGCAGTGGTCGCTTCCGGTCACAAAATCAGAAGGGCTCATAATCCCAGCTTGAGATCTGTAGCGGCCTCTACGATAGAATTTCAGGTCTAGTTTATTTGTTTCGCCAATTATGACTAATCGTCCTGTCGTAGCCATTACCGGAGCTTCTAGCGGTATTGGCCGTGCCATTGCTGCTCGTCTTGCGGCTGATGGATATGATTTAGCCCTATGCGCTCGTCGTCAGCAGCGTCTGACTGAAATAGCTGATAAGTTATCCCATCAGCATGGTGCTGCGGTTCTGACTCAAAGTGTCGACCTACGAGATGAGACACAAATTTTAAATTGGTTTAGCGCGATCGCAACCCGTTTTAACAGCCTCGATGTGCTCATCAACAATGCCGGTCTCGGCCACAAAGAATCCTTAACTAGCGGCACTACTGAAAAATGGCGCGAGACCTTGGATGTTAACGTCATTGCCCTATCTATCTGCACCCGCGAAGCCATTCAGCTAATGCGCAACCCCGGCCAAGATAGAGGCCACATTGTTCATATCAGCTCAATGTCTGGACATCGCGTTCCTGGCAGCGGTATGTACTCGGCTTCTAAATTTGCAGTGCGGGCTCTAACCGAGGGTCTACGCCAAGAATTGCGTGCCGACAATAGCGCTATTCGCATCTCCTCCATTAGTCCCGGTTTTGTCGAAACCGAGTTTGCCGAAAAGTACTCTGGCAGCCGCGAACAGGCACAGCAGGTCTACAGCCAGTTCCCTGTACTACAGCCCCAAGATATTGCTAGCGCCGTCGGCTACGTTCTCAGCCAGCCCGACCATGTGCAGGTGCATGATATTCTGCTGCGGCCCACTCAGCAAAGTAGTTAAACCTGTTCCATCCACTCAATACATTTCTGCAGTTCTTTGGCCATATCTTTGCTATGAAAACGACGACCGTGGCCGGGTAAGACCCACTCAAAGGAGTAATCGGTAAGGCGCTTCATAGACTTAATCTGATCGGTCCAGGAGTACCAGCAAAAGCGTCGGAATGCGTAGAGATGTTCTAAATAAACGGACCAGGCCAGGTGATCGCCTGTGAATAGAAACGTGTTGTGATAAAGCAGCACTGTATGGCCTTTACTATGGCCAGGCACCGGGATGATGGTGATATCGGGCGTGAGCGGATAAGGGTCTTGGCCCTTAAGCTGGATTTCGACAGATTTGGTGTCTGAGGTGATGTCGTCTTGGTGAAGAATGCGAGCGCAGCCAAAATGTTGCTGAAACTTGGCATGGTCTGCCACATCATCTCGATGGGTGAGATAGATATATTTCACACCGCCCATGGCTTCTAGACGTTTTACCAGAGGTGGCGTAAACCGTGGCGAATCAATTAGAACATTCCCCTCAGGTCGCTGAATAAAATAGCTGGCCGCTCCATAGGAATTCTCTGAGTGGTAGCCACAGTGATAAACATTGCCATCAATCAGCGACGGCAGCTGACTCTGGGCCTGTTTAATATCGCTGGGTGTGTCCACCGTCCCAATCGATGCTGTGGGGCAAGACAACAACGCCTTTAGCGCCTGAATCCGCTGCTCTGGTGTTTTAGGCTGCGTATGAACTGCTGACATGTCACCATCTCGACCAAATATCTCGGGAGCCATCCACCGACAGGTATCACAGTCAATACAAGTAGTATCAACATAAATATCGCCGTCTACATTCTCTGGACGACGGGCTGTAAGATGCGCCATGGTGCTACCCCGCTATGCTTTATTTCCAGTCTAATCAATAGAAATTAAAGCGATGCGCTAGGTGGATTTAGTGTTGAATTCTCAATGTTGAGTGTTGAATGGGCGGGGTCATAACATCTACAACATTCCAATCTCTTACGCCTGTAACTGACGTTGCAAATCATCCACCGGATTAATCACCAATCCCTGTGCTTCATGCTGTAAGGAGGTACCAGAATGGGCGGCTGTTTTTGGTAAAAACAAAATCTCAGCACTGTGGCTGGGGAGTTGTTTACCTGGCTGTGCGGTGAGCCATACAAGCGGTGGGGCAGGCAGTTTGTGGTCACCGCTGTCGTTGGCCTGAATGCCAGCCAGCGCTGTTAACACCGCTGTCATTTGCTGTAGCAGTCCCGTTTTTGTGCTCCAAAATTGCGCCGCTAGCCCCTGCTGTTGGGCGTAGTTATAGAGCGATGCGGCCACAATCACAGCCCGTTCAAAACTCTCTATATCCCAAGCATTAGAAGTATCGAGAGCAATAATTAAGCTCTGATGGCTGGTCAACACTTCAAGCTCCCGCACCCGCAGTTCTCCGTAGCGAGCACTGGTACGCCAGTGAATCAGCCGCGTCGAGTCACCCCAGCGATAGGGGCGTAGTGCCCGTGTCAAACCTTCCGTACCGCTGGCATTAATGGCAGTTTTCTGAAGTCGCTGTTGGCCTTTTTCATCGCCCAGCAAGTCAATCACCGGACAGCGATCTAATGGCAGTATCTGTGGATAAACAACAGCCTTGGCTTTAGCTACATGCAAACGGCTGCACCAAAACAACCCCAGGGGAGCGGCAGTGCGCAGACGGACCTCAGGCCAGGTATAGATACCCCGCTTTTTAGTCGGAATTTCGTAACGCCAGTTGTAGTGCGATCTCGATTCTAGACGTGCGATCGCACTGGTTTGATATCCACCCAAATCCGCAGGCACCAGATCCTGCATCTGCAGCAGGCTCTTAGTCTGAGGTGTGGTGTTTTCTAGCCTCACCACCATAGACAGTGCGTCACCTGCCGAAACAGGTCGTGGCAGTTGGCGAGTGACCGATAATCCATGTAACGCTCGCTGCGGCAAAATCGATGACACCGATAGCAGCGCCAGCGAGACACCACTAATCACATACAGCCAGCCAGCCATCGTGTTGGTAGCTGCCCCTAGAAAGCAGAGCGTTAGCCCCAGCAGCACCCAGCCACTGTAGGCAGGCGTCACCCAGTTTGCTTCCATCCAACGAGACCACCGCTGAAGTATCAACATCAATCAAACCCTGAAACGACGATTAGCAAAACCAGACCACCGATAGGGTGCCCTAAGTAATTAGGTTAGACTGATGACACCCCAAATGGCTCTTGAGCGCACTAGTCATGACCAATATTCGCTCTCCGCTAAATGCCGTTATCTACCCCGAGTCAGACGGTCAACCGATGACAGAAAGCGACGCTACCCGCGATTATTTGTTTTACAGCGTTGAGGCGCTTAGACTTTACTTCAAAAGCCGTGGCAGTGTGTATGTCTCTGGCAATTTGTTTATCTACTACGAAGAAGGTAATCCGAAAGCTGTCATTTCGCCGGATGTATTTGTGGTGTTCGGTGTCAGCCAGCGAAAGCGCCGCAGCTATAAAACCTGGCAAGAAGGAAATAAACTGCCTTCTTTTGTCTTAGAAATCACCTCAAAAACCACCAAAAAACAAGATCAAGAAAACAAACCCAAACTGTATGCCAGTCTAGGCGTTCAGGAATACTTTCAGTACGATCCGACGGCTGACTATTTACGACCTCAGCTCCAGGGTGCAAAGCTAGTCAACGGCAGCTATGAACCATTGCCCGTTCAGCATACAGCCGACCAGATTCCGTTTATCCACAGTCAGGTCCTCAGTCTAGATTTACAGCTACGAGAATCCTTTAAAGGCATCGGTATTGCCCCTATTCCAAGGGCACTGCGGTTTTGTGATCCTCAAACCGGGCGCATTTTACCTAACCAAGAAGAAGTACTAGAGGAGCGTGACGAAGCTCTACAAGCGTTAGATACGGCAGAACAGCGGGCAGATACGGCAGAACAGCGGGCAGATACGGCAGAACAGCGGGCTAGAGCCTTAGCCGAAAAGTTGCGATCGCTCGGCATCAACCCCGACGATCTGTAGGTTGGGTTCATCCAAACCAATACCTTCAAACCCGATCCACCTACCCTACAACCCAATCCCCTCCAAACAAGACCTAAAAGCAAAAGCGCCCTGACAGTACACAACCATCAGGGCGCTTTTTAAAAGCATCACTCAGCCACTAACGCTTCGCCAGCTTTTTCTTGGGCATCTTGCGCAGACGAATCGACTCTGGGGTCACCTCAACCATTTCATCAGAGGCAATATACTCCAGTGCCCGCTCTAGACCCATTTCCTGAGGGCTCTGCAACTGCACAAGCTCATCACCACTAGCCGCCCGATGGTTGGTCAGCTGCTTAGCCTTACATACATTTAGCTCAAGGTCTTGAGGACGATTATTCTCACCAATAATCATGCCCTTATATACCTTCGTCCCAGGCTCAATAAAGAAAACACCGCGATCTTCAGCATTCTTAAGCGCATAGAATGTCGCCACACCCTCTTCAAAAGAGATCAGCACACCATTACGGCGAGTCTCCACATCACCCGACATAGAGCGATACTCTAAGAAACTATGGTTCATAATGCCCTCACCCCGAGTCTGACGCATAAACTCGCCCCGGAAGCCAATTAGACCACGGGCAGGCACCACAAACTCCAGCTGAGCACGGCCATTGCCGTCCACCATCATGTCCTGCATTTCACCCCGACGCTGGCCTAGGCGCTCTATACAGCCACCGACAGCATCTTCAGGTACGTCCATCGCTAGCTGCTCATAGGGCTCGCAGGGCTGGCCGTTAATCTCACGGAAAATTACCTGAGGCTGAGAAACTTGGAACTCATAGCCCTCACGGCGCATGGTCTCAATCAAAATACCCAGGTGTAATTCACCACGACCGGATACGGCAAAGCGATCGGGAGAATCGGTTTCTTCTACCCGCAGAGCTACGTTTGTTTCTAGCTCACGCATCAAGCGATCGCGAATCTGGCGAGAGGTAACAAACTTACCTTCTTTCCCTGCAAATGGAGAGTCATTCACTGCAAAGGTCATCTGCAATGTAGGCTCATCTACCTTAATCAAAGGCAGAGCCTGGGGATTTTCAGGAGAAGTAATGGTCTCACCGATATTGGCATCTGCAAAACCAGCAACTGCCACAATATTGCCAGCAGTCGCTTCTTCAATCTCGGTCCGCTGTAGACCTTCAAAGCCCATCAGCTTAGAGATTTTCGCCTTAACAATTTTGCCATCGCCCTGAACCAGAGCAGCTTGCTCACCGTTGCGAATAGTACCGTTATGCACTTTACCGATGACAATGCGTCCCAGGTATTCGGAGTAAGCCAATGTGGTGACCTGCAGCTGCAGAGGTTTGTCAGCATCACCAACCGGTGGGGGAACATTGTGCAAAATTGCCTCAAACAGAGGCTGCATATCCTTATCTTCGTCCTCTAGCTCATTTTTGGAATAGCCTGCTAAACCGGACGCAAACAGATAAGGAAAATCGCACTGGTCGTCATCAGCACCCAGCTCAATAAATAGGTCTAGAACCTTGTCGACTGCTCCCATGGGCTCTGCCCGAGGTCGGTCAATTTTATTGACAACAACGATAGGGCGCAGGCCCTTTTCGAGTGCTTTTTTGAGTACAAAACGAGTCTGAGGCATCGGCCCTTCATTCGCATCCACAATCAGGATGCAGCCGTCTACCATGCCAAGTACTCGCTCAACCTCGCCACCAAAGTCAGCGTGACCAGGGGTATCGACAATGTTAATCAGCGTGTCTTTATAATGAACCGCTGTGTTCTTGGAAAGAATAGTAATACCGCGTTCACGCTCTAAGTCATTAGAGTCCATGACGCAGGTGGGGACCTCTTCACCTTCCCGGAAAATACCGGACTGTTGAAGTAGAGAATCGACCAGCGTTGTTTTGCCGTGGTCTACGTGGGCGATGATTGCAACGTTGCGGATGGGAAGGCTCATTGGGTTGGAACTTCCAGAACTAGCGGTGTGATGTTTCGTAAAAAACCTTTACAATTGTAGCCTAGATGGCAGCAATGGCAGTCAAAGCTAACGGGTTTCTCGGGCTGTAAGGAATGCGATTGATAGATCGCGGCAGCCTTGACAGGTTGGCCAGTTCTCCATTGCAAAGCTTTGAGGCTCAGGAAATTGTTCAATCTTCTGTCAGCAAATAATCAATTTCCTACATTTGTAATCTGTAGATTCCAATTTTCTCGGTAGGGACGTTGCGTTCTCGGTAGAGACGTTGCATGCAACGTCTCTACTAGAATCCTCACCTTTCAGTTCGGTTCTGCCCACTACGAGAACTTAACCTGCCTCGTTACACTGGCATTACAGCGGCAAAAAACCCAAACAGCCGCTACCAGCCAAGTTTTGAGTGAGGTAACTATGACCAACGAGTCTAACAACAACACAAACTCCGGGTTTATGGGTGGGGCTGCTGTACAGGGCAATTCTCTAATGCAGTATGTGCAGTCTATGGAGCCCGAGATGATTGCTCAACTCTCTCGTCCTGTCTCCAGCGATGTTATGCAGGCAATGGAGCACAATATCATTGCTCTATTGGGTGGCCTTCCTTCTGAGGGGTTTGATGTTGCTGTCACTACCAGCCGCGAGAATCTAGGTCGCTTATTAGCATCAGCCATGATGGGGGGGTACTTCCTCAAGAACGCTGAGCAACGGCTGGACATGGAAACATCTCTTATGGGCAACCTTGAGGCCGACCTCGATAACTAATTGGTTCTAGACAATAGCCTCACCATGGCAGGATCAAGATAACAGTCAATTGTGATCGGCTTGTGGGCGAGGCTAAGAAAAAACGACATGTTGTGCGCGATAGCGCCAGCGGTAACTATGCTCCAAAGCAGGTGTCCACATCCAGGGCATCTGCTTTGGCTTTTGATGGAGCTATAAATTTAGAGAAATCAGCACCTGCCCTGCGTCAGGCGCTACTGACCTGGTATGGCGAGCAGGGTCGTGATTTACCCTGGCGGCGTAGTCGAGATCCCTACGCTATTTGGATTTCGGAAATCATGCTGCAGCAAACCCAGGTGAAGACGGTGCTGCCCTACTATCAGCGCTGGCTGGAGCTGTTTCCAACGGTAGCGGCTTTAGCTCAAGCTGAGCAGCAAACTGTTCTTAAAGCCTGGGAAGGCTTAGGTTACTATGCTCGGGCGCGAAACTTACATAAGACTGCTCAGCTAATCGTCGAGCGTCATAACGGGATATTTCCAGAAACGGTTGAAGCTGCGATCTCACTTCCCGGTATTGGTCGCACTACGGCTGGCGGTATTCTCAGTGCTGCTTACAACCTACCGGTTGCCATTCTCGATGGTAATGTGAAACGAGTATTGGCTCGCTTGGTCGCTTTACCCAAGCCACCGACCAAAGCCATCAATCAGCTGTGGCAGCTGTCCGAACAAATCTTGGACCCACAGCAGCCCCGTGATTTTAACCAGGCAATTATGGATTTGGGAGCCACCCTGTGCACCCGTCATCGTCCATCATGTCTGCTATGTCCGTGGCAAAGCCATTGCGCCGCTTACCATCAAAACCTACAGACTGAGCTACCTATGACCGAATCTCGTGCTCCATTACCCCATAAGCAAATTGGTGTGGCTGTTATCTACGATGATGACGGTCGCATTTTGATCGATCGCCGCAAACAAGAGGGCCTGCTGGGTGGTTTATGGGAATTTCCAGGGGGCAAAATCGAGCCTAACGAAACCTTTGAAGACTGCGTGCGACGAGAAATAAAAGAAGAGCTAGACATCGAAATTGAGGTCAACGACCCGCTGATCGTCATTGACCATACCTACAGTCACTTTAAGGTGACGCTAAACGTATTTAACTGCAGCCACATTAGTGGTGAACCCAAACCGCTTGAATGCGACGAAATCAAATGGGTCACCCTGGATGAAATTGCCAGCTATCCCTTTCCAAAAGCAAATAGTCAAATTATTGATGCGATTAAAAACCGGGCAATCAACAAAGGCTAAGGAAAACGCATCATGCCGTTTCTCAAGACTAAAGGGAGAAAGTGTTGGTGGCAGCATTAGAGACTGAGCCTTCTACCCTAAGATATTTCTCGAATAACCGTTCAATCGTGAATGGGGGGTGGCACCCATCTTTCTTTTGTTGATATCACCAACAGTTCCTTAGAAGAGAAGAAAGAGCCCCAAAGATGCATCTCTAGGGCTCGGAATCAGGGTGCATCTACCATTCCAACATGCTTGATTTGTCATGCTCTATCCGGAGTTGAGCCATGACTTCACTAAGACTTCAAACAATATCCGGTGTCATCCGGGTGTTAGTAAATTTTCTAGCTAACCTCGGAACCTAGATTGCATCACTTACTTAGAACTGCCATGGCTCTAAAATCTGTTCAGCAATCTGAACATTTTAAGCATCAGCTATCCCAGGCAATAGAAACTGGTCTACGCTTATCTATAAAAGGGCTGTTGGGGATATCTATGGCGTTGGCCTTTTAGCGTCCAGCGCCATTGCCGAAGGATTTTGTCGGGCAGAACTAGCTGAACGCATTGATGCGATCGCGCAGAACCTGGCTCAAGCCGGCATAACAGTTGGCTCAACTCTCTCAGCCACTAGCATACGTCAAATCATTGATAAAATTGTCATCGACATTGCTCAACGGTTAGATTGTTAGTCCGATTACCTTCTCTAGAAAAGACATCATATAGTGCAACAACTGAGGAGAGATCTTTTTGGATACATCCCAACCATTGGCTGCTTAGGAATATCCAATTCAGACTCTATTGCTGACCTTCTATCTGGAATCTGATATACAGACCTGTATATACTTCTATTAGCCCTACGCCGCATCATCCATTAGCGCCTTATTCCCATGGAGCCATTCCTCAATCAGGTGCTGTGCCAACGCTATAAAATTCGCGCTCGCCTTAGCCAAAAATCAGGACGTCGCACCTTTGTTGCAACAGATTTACAAACCGAGACAACGGTTATCGTCAAGCTGCTGCTGTTTGATGTCGAATTCACCTGGGAAAATCTGAGACTATTTGAACGAGAAAGTGTAGCTCTACAGTCTTTAGAACATCCGGCTATTCCCAAATATCTAGATTTTGTCGATATTGAAACAGACTTGGGCAAAGGTTTTTTGCTGGTACAGACCTACATAGACGCTCAATCTTTGCAAGATTTGGTCACTGCGGGTCGTACATTTAGCGAAGCCGATCTTCACTACATTGCCCGGGAAGCCTTGAACATTCTTGACTATCTGCATAACCGTAAACCTGTCGTTATTCATCGCGATATCAAACCCAGCAATCTTTTGCTCACGGAACGTACTGAAGATAGCCCTGGCAAACTATATCTAGTAGACTTTGGTGGCATTCAAGCACCGCAGCAAGGCAGCACAATCACCATTGTGGGCACCTATGGTTATATGCCATTAGAGCAGTTTGGCGGACGAGCGGCTCCAGCATCTGATTTGTATAGCCTGGGAGCTACCTTAATTTATCTGGCGACCGGTCAACATCCTGCCAACCTGCCGCAGAAAGACATGCGGCTACAGTTTGCCGATCTAGCAAATTTAAGTCCCAAATTTATCGGTTGGCTAGAATGGCTCACCGAACCGGACATCGCCAAACGTCCGCAAACAGCAGCCATTGCCCGCGAGCAATTCAATCAATCGCCAAGTCAGCCTGCAGAGCTACATCCTCTCCGAGAACCGCCACCCAAACACAGTGCCATTCAGCTCAGTCAGTCTCAAGGGAATCTGCATATTCAAGTCCCAAACAAGAACCTTAAACTTGAATTTCTCATACCTGCCTTAATCAGTAGCTGGTTCAAGGAAACATTTGGTTCTTTCGGTGGCGCTTTAGCGGTTGTGGTTTTAGGCTTTCTCATTGTGACTGGGTTAATTTGGCCAGTCCTATTCGTCTCTGCTCTTATTTATTTCGGCACGCCCAGACGAGGTAAGAAAGGCATCACCTATTCTTTAATGTTCGAGAAGGCTTCTAACAGCACTTTTATGGTGCTAACAGAGCTCTATAAAAACAAAGAGAAAAAACTCTTTAGACAACCCCTGACTCAAATGACTGCGGGCCCTGATAAAATCCCTCAATATAAAATCAACTTCAAGAGTGACGGGCCATTTCACACCATTCGCATCAATGGCAACTATCAAGAAATTCGCTGGATCTGTGATGAGCTAGACAGCTGGGGCCAGATGCCAATCATGTATGAACCTTATCGAAAAAGTGTGTAGGGGATTTTTCACAGGCGAAATGATTCTGCAGCCTACGGAGCAGGTGCTTCCACATCATGCAGTCGTTCCTCCAAGACCGATACACGCTCCGTCAGCTCGATAAGTCGCACGGCAAGAGTATCAAACTGTTGGGATGGAGTTTCAGTCGCAGGAGCAGGTTCGGTGGTCACAGGACGGCGGGCACCAGCACGGGGCAGCTGAGACTGGAGGCGGGTAACTTGGGATTGGAGCGATCGCAGCTGAGACTCTAACCGATTAATGCGCGGATCGATCAAGGAGGGAGAAGCGTTAACTGGCTTAAACCAAAGACCTAGTAACAACGCCGTCGCTAGACAGAACCAAGTCAGAAATTTTGTCAAAGATTGCATGATTAAGGAACGCATGGTCTAGTCATGATCTTAGCTATGTTTTTTAGTTTTGTTCTGAGAGAGATAGGGTCAAACCTGAAAGGAGAAAATCTGCACAGCAACAGCCACAACAGCACAATCGTTAAAAAGCTATTTGCGCTGCTTTCAATAGTCCATGTATAAAAGCAAATAGTCTGAATCTGAGTGGCAGCTGGCATCAAAACTATTCACACATCCAAAATGTAGTCAACGAGGAATAATAGAAGGTATCGGGATTTGCCCTGACCAAACACCTCTATATGTTTTGTCCCCATGAGATACCTTGTTGCTGCTTTTCGCGATCGCACCAATGCTGAAGAAGCCTATGCCAGGCTAGAGTCCAGCAACTTTGCCATGGACGACATCACCATTTTGGGTGAAGGGTGCCAAACCACCGATGAGTTTGGTTTGCAGAATCCTAAAGAGGCTGCCTGGACCCAGGTGAGACGTATGGCCACCTGGTTAGTGCCTTTTGGGTTTGGCGGCGGGTTTGTTTTCAACACCATCACCGGTCTTAATACCTTTCAGTGGGCTGGAACTTTGGGCAATCAGATTTTAGGCGGGCTATTAGGAGCTGGCTCAGGACTCATGGGCAGCTTTTTTATCAGTGGTGGCCCCGCGCTGCTGTTTAACGATGATGGAGAGTCGTATCGCGATCGCATTGAGGCTGGCGAATATTTAGTTGTCGTCAGCGGTGGCGAAAGCATCATTACCCAAGCCGCCCGCGTCCTTCAAGCCCTTGAGCCAGAGACTATCGAAGCAAGATAAAAACAAGTAATCTATGGGATTTAAGGACATCTGATCAGGACATCTGATGAGTTTGCCTTATATCCAAACAGTTTTATAGCTGCCCACATCCCCAGCTATAAAAAATCGCAGTAGGATAGAAAAACCTAAGTCGGAATGATTCCGGAAAACTATGCTAAAGATTCTGCTGAATCAGAATTTTTGGCAGTCACATTAGCGTTATCACTTAACGCCTTCGGGCTTAACACCTGTTCTAAGAAAATGACAGACGTTCAACTCACCTGAAGATTCTGTCACCTTAAATCCTCAAATACCTATGACTTCTACAGCAACTACCAGTGCTCCCGCTTCAACAAATCCTTTCTTAATTGGCCAAGGGTTGCCTCCCTTTGATCAGTTTCAGCCCGATCAGGTAGAGCCTGCTATTACTGAGTTAATTAGTGATCTCACCACCGCTCTGGAGTCATTGGAACAAACCATGACACCAACCTGGGAAGGCTTAGCAGCCCCTCTCACTAAAATTAGCGAACGACTAGGCTGGACCTGGGGCGTGTTGGGGCATCTCATGGGTGTCAAAAATAGCCCTGATCTGAGGGCCGCCTACGAAGCTGTACAACCTGCCCTGGTTCAATTTGCCACCCGACTCAGCCAGAGCAAAGTTTTTTACAACGGCTTTAAGCAGCTTGCTCAGACTGCTAATCTTAGCTCTGCTCAGAAACGCATTGTAGACGCGGCCATTCGCGATGCTGAACTCTCAGGTGTCGGTCTAGAGGGCGAAGCTAAAGAGCGGTTTAACCAAATTCAGCAACAGCTCGCAGAGCTATCGACTCAATTTTCAAACCATGTGCTAGATGCGACTAAGGCATTTAGTCTGACGCTGACTACTCAGGCAGACATTACTGGTTTACCTCCTAGCTTGCTCAGCCTGGCAGCCCAAGCAGCCCGTGCAGCTGGCGAAGAGACGGCTACCGCTGAGACAGGTCCCTGGCGCATCACACTGGATATTCCCAGCTATGGGCCATTTCTCAAACACAGCCGTCGTCGAGACCTGCGGGAAAAAGTTTATCGTGCTTACATCAGTCGTGCGTCTGCAGGCGACCTCAATAACTCACCGCTGATTGACAAAACCTTAGCGCTCAGAAAACAGCAGGCGCAGCTGTTGGGTTTTGAGACCTATGCAGACTTGAGCATCGCTAGAAAGATGGCACCTTCAGTGGATGCTGTTGAAGGATTAATGGAAGAGTTGCGCAGCGCTAGTTATGATGCCGCCGTTAAAGAATTAGAAGATCTTAAAGCCTTTGCTAAACAACAGAATGCGGCTGAAGCCGATGACTTAAAACAGTGGGATATTCCCTTCTGGGCAGAGCGGATGCGGGAAACGGAATTTGACTTAAATGATGAAGAACTGCGGCCCTATTTTCCGTTGCCGCGGGTTCTCAATGGCTTGTTTGAGCTGGCCAGCCGGCTGTTTGGGGTGACTATTACAGCGGCTGATGGTCAAGCCCCCATCTGGCATCCAGACGTGCGCTATTTTGCCATTGCCGACGCTAACGACAATCCAGTTGCCTATTTTTATCTTGATCCGTACAGTCGACCGGCAGAAAAACGCGGCGGTGCTTGGATGGATGAGTGCATCGTCCGCGCCCACACAGAACCTGAAAACCCAGTACGGTTACCGGTGGCCTATTTGGTGTGCAACCAGTCCCCCCCCATTGATGGAAAGCCCAGTTTGATGACTTTCCGAGAAGTGGAAACCCTATTCCATGAATTTGGCCATGGGTTGCAGCACATGCTGACCCAGGTGGACTATCCAGGGGCCGCTGGCATCAATAACGTAGAGTGGGATGCTGTTGAGCTACCCAGCCAGTTTATGGAGAACTGGTGCTATGACCGTAGCACGCTCTTTAAGATGGCACGGCATTACGCAACGGGTGAGCTCTTGCCCGAAGACGACTACCAAAAGCTACTGGCAGCTCGTAACTTTATGACCGGCAATGCCATTTTGCGTCAGGTTAACTTTGGCTGGCTCGATATTGAGCTACATTCTCGCTATCAGCCTGATGGGTCTGACTCTATTTGGGATGTGCGAGATCGGTTATCTAAAAAGACAACAGTTCTACCGCCTTTAGCTGAAGATGCGTTTCTATGCAGCTTTGGCCATATTTTTGCTGGTGGATATGCGGCAGGCTACTACAGCTATTTCTGGGCTGAGGTGCTGAGCGCTGATGCCTTTGCAGCATTTGAAGAGGTCGGTATCGATAATGAAGGCGCTGTACAGGAAACTGGCAAACGCTTTCGCGATACGGTGCTTGCCCTTGGCGGCAGTCGGCACCCGATGGAGGTGTTTGAGGCATTTCGCGGGCGTGAGCCTAGTACCGATGCGCTTTTGAGACATCGTGGATTAAAGGCTGCTTAGTTAAAAGGGTGGGCAATGCCCACCCTTTTAACATCATGCGGCTGAGAAATTTGCAGGATTTTCTTCGTTCTAGGCCCGTTCCACCACTAGACTATAGGCAACTGGATTGGGCATACATTCCTTGACGGACATTGAACAGGCTACAAGCGCTGCATCATTCTCGCGCAGGGAACTGCGTGAACTGGTGCGATCGCAACTCCAGGCTCTTTTAGAACAGAACAATTACCAGGGGGCTAAAGCGCTGCTTGTCCCCGTACAGCCGGCAGACATTGCAGAAGCCATCGAAGGGCTACCCGATACGATGCAGGCTCTGGCATTTCGTCTATTGTCTAAATCAGAAGCCATTGAAGTCTATGAAAATCTAGATTCCAGCATTCAACAAACTCTGGTTGAAGACTTTAAGCGCCAGGACGTCATCGACATTGTGGACAAAATGTCCCCTGACGACCGCGCTCGACTATTTGATGAACTCCCTGCAAAAGTAGTAAGACAGTTGCTTCAACAGCTCAGCGCCCAAGAACGACAATCCACGGCCCTACTGTTGGGGTATGAATCGGGTACTGCTGGGCGGGCAATGACGCCTGAGTATATCGCCCTCAAAGAAAACTGGACGGTAGAGCGCGCCCTCAACCACATTCGTCGGTTAGCAAGCGTTAGTGAAACTGTCTATTACCTCTATGTCACCGACAATGCCCGGAGGTTAACCGGTATTCTCTCACTGCGGCTTTTGGTGATGGGTCAGCCAGAACAGACCATTGGGGAGCTAATGACTCGTGAAGTGGTCTCTGTCAAAACCGGTGACGATCAAGAAGAAGTCGCCAGGCTGATTCAGCGCTACGACTTTTTAGCCGTTCCCGTTGTCGACACAGAAGACCGTTTGGTGGGCATCATCACCGTCGATGACGTAATCGATATTCTAGAAGAAGAAGCCACTAAAGATATCTACGCCCTGGGCGGTGTTCAGTCCGGCGGCGACAATTATTTTCAAACCAACCTGCTTACCGTCGCGCGTAAACGAGTTGTCTGGCTCTCGGTACTGCTGATTGCCAATACCTTCACCACCGCTGTCATTAAAAGCCAGGAAGACTTAATTCAGCAGTTTGCCGTACTGGCCTCGTTTATTCCACTGCTGATTGGTACCGGCGGTAATGTTGGGGCTCAGTCTTCAACGGTGGTCATTCGTGGTTTAAATACCGATGATCTTAAGCTCAGAGAAGCCTTTCGGGTGATTCGACGAGAAGCGATCGCAGGAGCCTTTTTGGGTTTGATGCTAGGTTTGGTGGTGACCGGGGTTTCTTATGTCGTGCCTGCCATCGATGTGGGGGTAGCGCTTACGGTTGGCTGCAGTCTGCTGGCAATTTCGGTGCTAGCCTCCAGTGCAGGAGCCGCTTTACCGATTTTGTTCCAAAGTCTAGGGTTTGACCCGGCCCTGATGTCAGCGCCCTTTATCACAACGGTTGTCGATGTATTTGGCGTCTTTATTTATCTGACATTAGCTCGACGAGTGCTGCAGCTTTAGTCTTGGTTATTGTAGATACGACCAAGCTCAGGCGATCCCCACACTGCTCCCAGCTATGTGCCATAAATAATCTAGGATATAGATGGTGACGGGCAACACAGCCAGGCATCATAGTTTTCTGAAACAAGCACTACCTAGCCACGCTATTCATCAAAACATTCCACTGCTACGACTGTAATCGAGACGTCAGCCCGTGCTAAAAAACTTCCAGCAAGGTTTGAAGAACGACCTAATTGCGGGTCTTCTGGTGGTTATTCCCCTAGCCACGACTATTTGGCTAACCATTACTGTAGCCAGCTGGGTTATTCGTGCACTGACGCGGTTTCCAAAACAGCTGAGCCCATTTACTGATTTACATCCTGCCCTAGTTGCCTTGTTTAACTTGGGGGTTGGTTTTGCCGTGCCGCTACTGGCCATATTGCTTATTGGTCTAATGGCTCGCAATATTGCAGGTCGGTGGCTACTCGATGTGGGCGAAAGGATTTTACAGTCCATTCCCCTAGCAGGGTCCGTTTACAAAACTCTGAAACAGCTTTTAGAAACGGTACTGCAGGACACTAGAAGTCAGTTTCGACGTGTCGTCTTGGTGGAATATCCCCGCCGAGGTGTTTGGGCCATTGCTTTTGTTACTAGCTCAGCAACATCGATGAATCCTGATTCAAAGATGTTGAGTGTTTTTGTACCGACTACGCCCAATCCCACCAGCGGCTGGTATGCAGTTGTCCAAGAAACTGATGTGGTCAATCTGAGTATCTCGATTGAGGAAGCTTTTAAAGTTTTGCTTTCAGGGGGTATTGTCGGACCTAATTTGGCTGAGGCATTAGTTAACCAAGAAGCATTGCCTGCCAGCGAAAATCCAGGTGAAGAGGACGCTGCTGGAGAGCGTTCTATGACTGGCCAAGTTGAAACCGCCAAAGCGGGTTCCGCCAAAGCGGGTTCCGCCAACACCACCGTTGAGTTGGTCAACATTGACCAACAGGCATAGATAGTATTCCTACGGCGTCTGGCTGATAATATATCTGAGCTAGATCACCCACTCCCCAATCGCCATGCAATCCCGTCGCATTGCTCGTGAGCTTGCACTTCTCGGTATGAGTCAGCTCACGGACGATCCCAAACGTAGTAAGCAAGCTTCTAGACCCACAGTTGAAACCTTGTTGACCGAGGCCATTCGCACACTGACGACTGAAGCCAAAGAAACATTAGAAGCGGCATCGGCAGAGCTGATACAGGGCAATCGGCAGTTACTCGATAGCGAAACTCGCTCTGGCGACCTTAACAGTGCTCAAGCAACCGTTAGAGAAGCGATTGAAAAGGTACAAACCGCCATTAATCGGCTCGGGGCGGCAACAGAACTCCCTGAATTTGTGCAGCTGTCAGGGCGTCAGGATGTGCAGGGCTATGCCCAAAGGATTATTACTCAGCTGATTCAGCATCGTGACGAGATTGACCAGCAGCTAGATACCGCCATGGTGGGTTGGAATCTTAAGCGTCTGGCCCGTGTAGATCGAGACATCTTAAGGATTGCGCTGACCGAGATTGTATATTTAGCCGTCGATAAACGCATCGCCATCGATGAGGCTATTGAAATTGCAAAACGATACAGTGATGAAGATGGCTATCGGTTTATCAATGGAGTGATGCGTCGGGTCACCGATCAGTTAGACAATCAAAAACTAGAGGCTAGATCGGCACCTTTAAAGGTGTCTCAAGTAGTCTCTGACCCTGAAAACCCGATTGCTGACGACGAACCCTAATCAATGCACCCATCAAATTTAACCTGATCTATGTTTCGGTGGGCAGCCCCCACCCTGTCGCTACCGTCGCCCATTTACTGATCTATGTCTTCATTTAACTGGTTTCGCCGTGGCTATGACGAGTCCTCTGAAGCAGAGGGTGCCAAGTCAGATGAAACTACAACCACCGGCACATCTACGGACTCCGCGACAGACACGGAGTCTGCGACAGACGGCAGTGATGCACCCGCCAGTGCTGAGGACTATTTGGCTTGGGCAAAGGCCGCTTATCAGAATATTCAGCAGCAGCAACAGCCAGCAGCGGCAGAGCCAGAACCGGAACCTGAGGTCGAGGCCGAGGCCAGTAGTGCTTCAGAAGCGGCTGAAGAAGTATTACCTGTGGTCGCCACCGAAACCGTTAATGAGGAGATCAGTGCGACTGAAATTGAAGGCGTAACGGCAGATCAAACTGAAGAAGCAGAAGCAGAAGAAAGTACTCCAGCTGATACTAGCTCTGTTGCTGCTCCCTTCTGGGCAAAAGCGGCAGAAGCTGAACGGGAAGCCCGGCTGGCCAAACTCAAAGAAGACGCGATCGCGCAGGAGCCCGAACCCGAGCCCGAACTTGAGCCCGAACCCGAGCTAGTCATGCCCGACATCGATTTAGATGAGGCATTTTTATGGTCGGCTGAGGTATTGGCCTCCCAGGGACGACGTCCAGATGAGATTTCCCTCGAAGAAATCACTTGGCTTAACCAGCTACGTCAGGGCCTAGGCAAAACCAGACGAGGATTAGTTAATCAGCTCAAGGCAGTGGTGGGTCAAGGGCCGCTTAACGAAGACGCCATTTATGAAATCGAGGCGCTGCTACTACAGGCCGATGTAGGCGTAGCCGCTACCGATAAGATTATCGAGGCACTCCAGGCCAGAATGCGGGAGGAAACCCTACCGCCAGATGCGGCGATTCGCTATCTAAAAACGATTCTGCGACAGATGCTCGATAGCCCCCTCGATGGAGAGCACAATCTGATGTTTGTGCCAGAAAGCGAACGGCTCAATATTTGGCTGATGGTGGGTGTAAACGGAGCGGGTAAAACCACTACTATCGGTAAGCTCACCCACATTGCCACAAAGTCTGGCTATAACTGTCTGATTGCCGCTGCCGATACCTTTCGAGCTGCTGCAGTAGAGCAGGTTAAAGTCTGGGGAGCCCGCAGCGGGGTTGAAGTGGTCGCCAACCCAGGTCAAAATACTGACCCTGCAGCTGTCGTGTTTGATGCCATCAGCTCCGCCCAGTCGCGTAATACAGAACTGCTGCTGGTGGATACTGCGGGCCGTCTCCAAAACAAGAAAAACCTGATGGACGAGCTGACCAAGGTACGTCGCATTATCGACAAAAAAGCACCCAACGCTAACGTCGAAGCACTACTCGTCCTCGATGCCACCCTGGGTCAGAATGGCGTGCGTCAGGCTCAGGTCTTTTCACAGGCCGCCAACCTCAGTGGCGTAGTGCTAACCAAGCTAGATGGCACGGCCAAGGGGGGTGTGGCCCTAGCAGTAGTGCAGCAGTTGGGGCTACCGATTCGCTTTATCGGTGCCGGCGAAGGGATTGAAGACCTGCGGCCATTCTCTAGCTACGAATTTATCGAAGCATTGTTAAGCGGTTAATTATTTCAACGTCAATGCCGGTTTATTTCTTTTGGGGAGCCGATGAGTTTCGGATGAAAAAGGCGGTGCGCGCCCTGTGCGATCGCAACCTCAATCCTGACTGGTCCAGCTTTAACTACGAAAAAATACCACCAGAACAGCCGGATGGTGTGATTCAAGCCCTCAACCAGGCAATGACGCCTCCCTTTGGTATGGGTAAACGGGTAGTGTGGCTAGCAGATACCCCCATCTTTCAGCGCTGTGCCGCCGACCTAATAACAGAGCTAGAGCGGACGCTGCCCAATATTTCTGACAGCGCTATTCTGCTGCTAACTAGCAGCAACAAGCCTGACGGACGGCTAAAGTCCACCAAACTGATTAAAAAACACGCTGATATCCGAGAGTTTGAGACCATTCCCCCCTGGAAAACTGAACAAATCGAACACCAGGTCTACCAGGTTGCTAAGGATGTAGGCTTACAGCTCACCCCCCAAGCAGCGGCTCTACTCGGCGAAGTCATTGGCGCTGATACCCGCCGTCTATATAACGAACTGACAAAACTTAAAACCTATTGGACCACCCCTAAACAAGCCCTGCCCCCTGAGGCCGTTAATACGCTAGTGGCCACTAGCACCCAGAGCAGCCTCAAGCTAGCCGCAGCCCTGCGACAGGGGTACACCGATCGCGCCCTGACGCTGGTGACAGAACTTCTCGAGCGCAATGAGCCTGCCTTGCGGATTGTGGCCACCCTGGTGGGTCAGTTTCGCACCTGGCTATGGGTCAAATTAATGACCGAGTCTGGCGAGCGCGATACCCGTATCATTGCCCAGGCTGCTGATGTGGGGAACCCAAAACGTATCTATTTCTTACAGAAAGAAACCCGCGATATCTCATCGATACAGCTACAAAACGCCCTGAAACTTTTACTATCGCTTGAATATTCCCTTAAACAGGGTGCGCCCGAGACTGTAACATTGCATACCAAAGTCATCGAATTAGCGCATTGCTTTAAGCCAACCCAGGCTCTTACTATGTAATTCCCTGTTCTATTCACTAGAATTGGTCAACTCTTGTCAGGTCTTGCCATGATGCTTACTCGTCACTCTAGTAATGACAGTCCTCGTCAACTCCGCTTGATTGTTGGAGCCAGTATTAGCCTGATTGCGATCGCCAGCGTCCCCCTGTCCACCCTCTGGCAAAGGGGATACGCCCAGACCTTTACTGACGAAGCCATTAGTAACTATGCTGCCGCTGTGTTGGCCATCGAAGAAATTCGCCCCAAAGCCTACGCCGACATCAGCGACTTCATGACTATTGCCAATGCAGATGTAACTCGACACGACCTTCGCTGTGTGAGCACCAATGACTTAACAGAATTACCCCGTACCGTCAGGTCTCAAGTGCGACGTTTATTGATTAACTACTGCAATGACGCCAAGCAGCTAGTAGAAGACGCTGGCCTCACCGACAGTCAATTTAATGCAATCACGGGTGAACATCGAGAGAATGAAGAGCTGAGGGAACAGATACAATTGGAGATAGCAAGGCTGCGGTAAGCAACCAGCTCATCCTCGTGATTATCTTCTAGCATTTATCCATCACCCCTATGCAATTCATCGATCAAGCCGAAGTTGACGTCCAAGGGGGCGATGGTGGAGATGGGCTAGTGGCCTTTCGTCGAGAGAAATATGTGCCGACAGGGGGGCCATCTGGTGGCAACGGTGGCCCTGGCGGTTCGGTTGTGCTCAAGGCTGTCACCAACTTACAAACCCTGTTAGATTTTCGCTACGCCCATCGGTTTCGCGCTGAAGCAGGTGAACGGGGTGGCCCTAAAAATATGACCGGGGCCACTGGCAAAGACTTGGTTGTAGAGGTCCCTTGCGGCACGATGGTGTACGACGCCGAGACAGGCGATCTATTGGGCGATCTAGTCACAGAAAACCAAACTCTGTGCGTCGCGGCAGGTGGTAAAGGGGGGCTGGGCAACAAACACTTTCTCAGCAATCGCAACCGGGCACCAGAGTCTTGCCTACCCGGTCTCCCTGGTGAAGAACGACGCATTCGTCTAGAGCTAAAGCTATTGGCAGAGGTCGGCATCATTGGCCTACCCAACGCGGGCAAATCCACGCTAATTTCGGCACTGTCTGCGGCTAAACCAAAGGTAGCAGACTACCCATTCACTACGTTGGTACCTAACCTGGGCGTGGTCCGCAAACCCACTGGGGATGGTACGGTCTTTGCCGACATTCCAGGACTCATCGAAGGGGCCCATACAGGGGCAGGGCTGGGTCATGACTTTCTACGCCACATAGAGCGTACGCGGGTACTACTGCACGTCATCGACATCACCACACTGGACCCGATTGAGCATTACCATACGATTCAACAGGAGCTGGTGGCCTATGGTCATGGTCTGGCAGATCGGCCTCAGCTACTGGCACTCAACAAAGTAGATGCCGTACCCGAAGACGAATTAGAGGTGGTCACGGAAGAACTCATGGCTAGAAGCGGATGCGATCGCATCTTTGGCATTTCCGCCGTGAGCCGCCAGGGTCTAGATGAGCTGCTACAGGTCATCTGGGATCTGCTAGAGGAGACCGCCCCCAAGGATATTGTCATTGAACCAGAACCGTTTCCCAACCTAGTTCCCCAAGATATGGCCCCTACCCAGTGGACTTAGCGATTTTTAGCGAAGATTCCACGCTTGACCAGTATGATCCAGTGCCTGCTGCAGATGGTTAATAGTAATTTCTTCGTCACCCGCCAGACTTTTCGTTAGTTGGCCGATTTCGGCAATCTGTTTGGTAGAGAGCGGTAGCCCCTCTGCCAAAGCTCTCCAGCGGACCTTACCCATAGATTTAACACCATCTGGAAATGACTGCTGCCACAGCTGAAACCGCAGCGCTGCATTGGGCATAGGAATGTCAAGAGACGTGAGCTGCTGTCGCCAGTGGCGTCGCATCAGATGGCGATATCGCACTGATAAGATAATCTGGGCTGATGACGTCGTTAGCCAGTGGTGCAGTATGGCGCTGTCTATGGCTGAGTTACGCCCTAGCCAGTGGTGCGCGGCTTTAATTAGCACGACCCCATAGTCAGCTTGGTCTAGTTCAGTGAGACAGGCAGACCAGTCGTTAGGGGCAACCTGCGCCAGGTCCAAAATGTGTAAGGGCTGTTTGAGGTGAGTGGCAAGTGCGATCGCACATCGTTCTTTTCCCACACCTTGCTCCCCCACCAGCAACAATCTCAGCTGAGGTAGCTCTGCCAGTGTCTGCAGCCGCTGCTTAAGCACATCCGCCACTATCAGCTCTGGCCAAGGTATCCGTTCTCGACACAGCTGAGCAGACTGGTCAGCCGTAATAACCTGTGTTGGCCAACCAGGGTCAGGATTTTCAGCTAATAAATAATCAACCCACTCAGGGGCTAGCTGTAGCTGACTACCCAGCAGTGTCGACGAACCCTCAACACAGCGCAAAATCTGGCGCTGCAGTAGTGAGTTTGGTCTTGAAAGTTGCGATCGCGCCCGTCGGCGCTCAGCGTCATTGCGGCACAGCACCCGTAGTGCCAGATCTAACGTCGGCAACGCACCAACTGTACAGTTAGTTCCCGTCTGCAAATAGTGATACAGCCGTCCGTAGCGCACCTGCACCTCTGGGGCCAACACCATCAGCACCAGTTTTTTCTCAAACAGGCTGAGACCAAGGCTTATTTGCATCATTGGCAAACCCAGCGACACCTTACTGGCTCGGCTCAGCAAAATCCGTTTATCTAGCGTCTTTTGATACCCCAGCGAGGGTCTCTCCCCCAACACTTTCGGAGCTGCATCATCGTAGGCCCTATTTTTAATCGTCACCAGCCCCTGCCACCAGTCACTCGTGGCCTTATCGGCTGACGTCTTAGCCACACGAGTCACCGACTTTAAATTTTTACGCTGCTGAGATACCGCCACCAAAAGCAGACGCTCCAGCCAGTTGAGCTCTGTCTCCAGATAGGCCCAATTATTTGCAAACGGAATTCCGGAACCCATTAATTATTTCAAGCGACGCAGAAACTCCAGCGGTAACCCATCAGTATCGGCAATAAAGGCCACCTCATATACACTAGCCCCGATCATTTGCTGCTGGGGTTCCAACAAGACAGTTAGAGCCATATCTTGTGAAGCCACATCCCGTCGCAGTTGTTCCAACCAGGTTGGCAAGCTTTCAGTCATTTGAGTCAGATCAAACGACAAATGATAATAACCGGTGTAGTGCTCATCGCTAAAAGCATCCGCAGCAGGTTTAGGCTCTGGCACCTGCATTAGCTCAATCCGCCCGTCTAAGCCTTCCATCCAGCAGGCTAAGGTAATACCAGCCGTAAAACGCTCGATTACCTCAAACCCCAGTAGGCCATAAAAAGCGATAGCTCGATGAATATCTGCCGTTCGAATCGACGCGTGATGCATAGTAGTTCTATTGCCCAAACAACAATTCGCGCAGCTTATTCAAAAAATTTTAAATAGCGATAATTATTGGGTACACCTGGCTCTTTTTCCAAATCAAAATTGATCACTTCCCACTGAGGCACCTCTTGGGAAGACGGGCTAAACGCCACAGGCAAACCGTAGAGTCTAGGTGTTCCAGTATCCACCTGACCACGCCAGGGAGCGCTGTACTCCAAATACGATTTCACTAAAGGTCGATAGCGCTCTGCAATGATTACTCGTGTTGCCCGATACCCCTCGGTATACAACCGGTCAAGTGCTTCATGAATTTCAAACCGGATACCGTCAGGATGAGTATGCTGGCGGTACCATTCCCCTTCCCACTGACGCCAGTGACGCCCCGATTGCACATGTACCAAATCATGGGTTTCAAGACTGACCTCAAACGCACCGTGACGCGTACAAAGATAGCTATCGGTCAGGGTCAATGCCGGAATGGTCTGCCGACAGTGGGGGCATTTTATCTCTGGCCCATAAAACGGATACTGCGAAGCGGAATTTATCATGCGGGTTTATTAAAACATTTACGCCCAAACTGGATTGGCCTGTCTCAACTACCCCAACGTTGAGCCCAGGAAAAAGCCCGAGGTATTTGAACGCACTAAAGAACACTCCAAAATAAGGCAAATAGGCTTGCACTCGCCTTATTATAACGGGAGGCAAAATACCGCGCTCTAACCCTTACATACATTATTTCAAAGAGTTTTGTCTATCCGGACACCCCATAACTGCAATCCTGAGTACAGTTAAGTCGATCAAATACGTCATTCGGTTAATTTTGTGACTAGCATTACCCCCGTGTTAACCACCCCCGCTGGCTTTTGGCCTGCACCCGATCTCTCCAAAGCCGCTTTTGTCGCCCCCAATGCCACCGTAATCGGTCATGTAGAAATAGATGAGGGAGCCAACATTTGGTACGGCGCAGTAGTGCGGGGTGATGTCGAGCTAATCCGTATCGGTGCCCATACCAATGTGCAAGACGGGGCTGTGCTGCACGGCGACCCCAATCAACCCACCATTCTCGAAGACTACGTCACCATTGGCCATCGCGCCGTAGTACACAGCGCCCACATTGAGCATGGCTGTCTGATTGGCATCGGTGCCATCATTCTGAACGGTGTCCGCGTCGGTGCAGGCAGCATCATCGGTGCAGGAGCCGTCGTTAATAAAGACGTCCCACCAGGTTCCCTAGTCGTCGGCGTTCCCGGCAAAGTCCTCAAAACTCTGTCCACCGAACAAATTGAGGAGCTGACCGACCATGCCCAAAAATATGAGCAGTTAGCCATGGTCCATGCAGGTAAAGGTACAAATTTAGGATTTGAGACAGAAAATCAATCCTGAATTGTAGATAGCCACTCTATCGCCTCAAAACTATTGATTTTGATTGTTCATGCTCCCATTGTTCTCCATCTACCGCCATGACCTCAAAATTTTTCCAAACCGACGACACACTTCAGCAAAAGCTCAATCAGGTTCTCGACCTTACCTGGACTCGTTTTCCTAGCCTGGCACAAAATCAGATTGCTGTTACCTGGTTAGCCTATGAGCCACCTTATATCGTCAATACAGGCGGTGCTCTAAGTATTACCGAGTTTTGGAAACAACAGCCAAAGGGAGCCAGCTATCGCGGGGTAGAGCGGATTTACCCCGCCAGTGTAATCAAATTGTTCTATCTGGTAGCAATTCATGAGTGGTTAGAGCGGGGCATGGTCCAAACAAGTCTAGAGCTAGAGCGTGCCGTTCGCGACATGATTATCGACTCCAGCAATGATGCAACAGGCTATGTCATTGATGTTCTGACCGGTACCACAAGCGGACCAGAGCTACCCCCCGGTCCGTTTGAAACTTGGAAACATCAGCGCAATTTGATCAATCGCTATCTCAACAGCCTTAAGTGGCCTGAATTAGCAACAATCAATGCTAACCAAAAAACCTGGTGCGATGGTCCCTATGGACGTGAGCGTACCTTTTTAGGCGAAGGCTACGAGAATCGCAATATGCTAACGACCGAGGCGTCTGCCAGACTGCTCCATAGCATTGTGGGTGGTGTTGCAGTGAATGCGGAAAGGTCTCAAACAATGATGCACCTGATGAAACGCGATCTAGCCCCTAAGGTGCTAGCTGCAGATCCAGAAAATCAGGTCACCGGCTTTTTAGGCGCTGGCGTCCCAATTGAGACAAAAGTGTGGTCTAAAGCAGGTCTAACGAGTAAGGTGCGCCATGATGCCGCCTATATTGAAACAGATGGAGCACATCCTTATCTATTGATCGTATTTACTGAAGGCGCTGAACACAGCAATAACGAAGATATTTTGCCCTTTGTCTCAGCACAGATTTTAGCTGCGATGCATGCGATGGGTAAGTAAGACACACTCCCAACCGGGCACTCTAGGCTCAGTTCGAGGGTGCATCAATGGTTATCGCAACACCATGGCAGCAGGTAGAAGCCCGCTTCAAAGAAATCTGGGGCTACGACAGTTTTCGCCCGCCACAAGACGACGTTATTCGCACGCTACTGGCAAAACAAGATGCCCTGATCGTGATGCCAACTGGCGGGGGCAAATCCATCTGCTTCCAGCTACCTGCTTTATTACAAACAGGGGTAACTCTGGTAATCTCTCCATTGGTTGCTCTGATGGAAGATCAGGTCCAAGAGCTAAAGCAGCGCCATTTAGCCGCAGCTTGCATCCATAGCGCCCTAGCCAGCTTTGAAAAACGAAAGATACTACAACAAGTACAGCAAAATCGGTTACGACTGCTGTACTTATCACCTGAGACACTCCTCAGCAAGCCAGTCTGGAAAATTCTCTGTCAGCCCCAGGTCATAATCAACGGTCTCATTTTGGACGAAGCCCACTGCCTGGTGCAGTGGGGCGACACGTTTCGACCCACCTATCGACGACTGGGTGCCGTTAGACCAGCGCTGCTGAAGCAGAAGCCCGCAGGCACAAAGCTCCCTATTGCCGCATTTACAGCAACAGCAAACCCAGCAGCTCAGCAAACCATCTGCAAAGTGTTGCATCTACAACAACCTAAGGAGGTGAAGCTAAGTCCCTATCGTGCGAACCTAAATTTGGCCGTGAAAATGGTTTGGACACCTCGCGGACGACGGCAGGCGATGCTGAAGTTTGTAAAGGCGCACCCTCGTCAGGCAGGGTTAATTTATGTACGCACACGACGGACAGCAGAAGAGTTAACTCAGTGGTTACAACCCAAGGGGTTTTCAGTAGCGGCGTATCATGCAGGACTTATCAGTGAGGAACGTCGTCGTATCGAAGCGAAGTGGATAGAGGGACGCTATCAATTTGTAGTATGCACCAGCGCCTTTGGCATGGGGATTAATCACCCGCACGTTAGATGGGTCTGTCATTTTCATGCACCGAGTACGCTGAGTGAGTATGTGCAAGAAATTGGTCGTGGGGGACGGGATGGCAAACCGGCACATGCTCTGACGCTGGTAAGTGAGCCTACGGGTTGGCTGGATTCGGAAGATAAACAGCGCTGGCAGTTTTTTGCGAAGAGTGAGCGGAAGCTGCAGCAAGAGGCAAAGCGATTGGTGAAGTTGCTACCTGCGACTGGCAATATTGATGAGGTACTGCAGCGGAATCGGAAAGCAGCTGCAGCGTTAGCGTTGTTGCATAGTCAGGGACGGCTGATTTGGGAAGATCCGTTTCACTATAGATTGAAGGTGGGTCGATCATTGAAAACGAACAAAGCTTTCGACAATGTGAAGGAAATCAAGCAGTATCTCTTTAGCCGAAAGTGTCGTTGGCAGAAACTTTTAGTGCAATTTGGCTGTGAGGCAGAAGCTCAAGGCATGCGATGTGGTCATTGTGATAATTGTAGGCATTAGTCAATATTTAGCACTATATGCCCAACCTAAAAGTACACATGGCTTACACTAGGGTTTACACCCAGGTTGAAAATTCAGCAGGCTATGTCAGCTCTCACTCTTTACTCTCCTCAAGAATATCTTGAGCTTGAAGCTTCAGCAACGTTCAAGAGTGAATACCATGATGGCAAATTGATTTCGATGACAGGTGGATCAACCAATCACAATCAAATCGTTATCAACCTGATTGCTTTTCTAAAGTTCAGCCTAAAGGGCAAAGGCTATCGACAGTTTGCAGGTGACGTCAAGTTATGGATACCAGAAGTACAACGTTACACATATCCAGATTTGATGATTGTTCAGGGAGAGCCTGCATATCATGATAATCGTACAGATACAATTGAGAATCCGACAGTCATTATTGAGGTATTGTCCAAGTCTACGCAAGACTACGACCATGGGGATAAATTCAGCGCCTATCGCACAATTTCAACATTTCAAGAATATGTATTGATTAACCAATACAAGCAACAAGTTGAACATTATGTGAAAACAGCTGAGAAACGCTGGTTCTTCAGCGAATATGACGCTAGCGATCAGGGATTTTCCTTAGAAAAGGCACCTTTTGAAATCTCTTTTGCTGATCTGTACGATGAAGTTGACTTTACGTTGGAAGACCTATTCTGAAAACCTAACCAATTCAGTACTCAGACTCAGAGGCCCTCTAACTTATAGAGCGCCTCTGAACGCACACCTGGGCTAAAAGTGTCTAGATAATAGATAGGTGACTAGTGTAAAAAGTACAAATAATATTGAGAAGATACTTAGGTCGATGAACCTAACACAAGCTTTTAGTCCAGCAATGGAATCTCTTCTATTGATGGAGACTCAACCTTGATACCAGCAGGCTGTCCTCTGCCGAGATAAGAGAACAATAAGAGCGTTACCGCTATCGCAATAACTTGATTGATGTAATGCATCAACTGTTTAGAATCCATAGGTCAAGTTCTCCTTGTAAGAGTCTTAACCCAGGCGTGGCATCAATAATAGCCTTCACATTTTCAATATGGCAATAAAGGAAAAATATCGCAATGTAAACATTCGATACTCTTAGCCCCTTCAGTATGGAATAACTTCAAAATATCAACGTGGCAACACATCATCTAGCTTTAGCATTAATTCTGGAAACGTTGGTGAAATGATTTTCTCTCCTAATCGAAACTGTTGTTGCTGATACTCATCACCTATCAGCTGACATACCGTGATCGTAGGTTGTTTAGGCCGCCCGATAAACGCAATTCCACCTAAACCCAGATAGTCAACAATCCAATATTCAGAGATTCCAAAGAGAGAATACTCCTCTACCTTTCGGGCATAATCTGTTTCCCAATTGTTGCTGACCACCTCGACCACCAGTTTTACAGAATTTGCCAATGTTATCACTGGCTCTCGCTGCCATAAGGGTTCTTGCGCTAGAGTTAGTTCATCCAAAACAATGACATCTGGACGACGCGCTGTCGCAACATTGGCAAACGGTCTCAAAATAGCGCGTGTGGGTATTATCCAAGGAAGTTGTTGTTTATCGATCTCAATATTTAGCTTGCTAGTCAGCTTACCTGCCACCGTCTCATGAGGGCCAGTCGGCTCCATGTCAATTAGCTCCCCATCGGCTAGCTCATAACGAGAGTCTGACCCATAGTCTTTAATAAAACCATCGAAAGTAAGTAACTTAGCAGGCGTATAGGTCATGATTCAAAGCTTCTCATCGCCCCTCATTGACGTCAGTCCACGTGTCACCCCATCTTAGCTAACCGAACTATGTTCACAAGGTGGACAGCTTCTAACTTCTTCTAATCAGATCCAACCCACAAATGCCGGCAAATCCGGCAAAGAAATAGGCTGCAAACTGTGCTGGATGAGAGTCTATCAACGATTCTGATGAGCCGACTAATCGGCCAGAGTTATTGCTTGCGGCAAAGATGAGTACGAATGCGATGAGGCAGAGGCCGACACCTTTACCGATGGCGTATCGTCTACCGCCCCCATACTGTGTCTGGATGGGTGACTTTTGCATTGTCGATTCTCGACGTTTTAACTGCTTGCCATTCATAGGTCTACTCCCTAGAAGATGCGATCGCAATTAGCCCGACACCGCCACCCATCAGTAGCGCAGCCACACCAGACACCTCGCGGTTAGGGATCAGGCTAATGGCTGTAAATAACAGGCCGATTCCAACCATCACGCTACCTAAGATTGCAATCATACGTTCAGAAAGATTCATCATAGGCAGCACCGAAAAGCATCTAGGATTCATTGTAGGAGGCAGACTGTTTTTTACGGAATTCTCGACATAATCTGGGTCAAATTCAAACTGTAAGCGCAATGGTTTCCTCATAGGCAGTTGCGTGCAGTACCCTATGGCTGAGAGTTTCATACTGCGCTGATGACCGTCCCCAATCGCAACGTACAACTCCAGGCACTGCGCGATGGTCTGCGCCCTGGCCAACGTCGCCTGGCTGACTGGCGGGGTGGTCCGCTGGCGGTATCGGCTGTACCAGGCTCGGGTAAGTCTACTGGTATGGCGGCTGGAGCTGCGATCGCAATTTCCCATTTTCAACTCCATGCCCGCAAACAGCTCGTCCTCGTCACCTTCACCCGTTCCGCTGCAGCCAATCTAAAGGCTAAAGTCCGCAATCATCTCAAAGCTCTCAAACTCCCGTACAACAGCTTTATCGTTCAAACACTGCATGGGTTAGCCCTCAACATTGCCACCCATAACCCTGAAGTCTCGGGCATCAACCTTGAAACGACTACGCTGATCTCCCCCAACCAAAGCAACCGTCTCATCCGCACGGCGGTAGAAGCCTGGATTCACGAAGCACCAGACCTCTATCACCGCTTGGTTGAGGGTCAAAGCTTTGATGGTGAAGAAACCGAACGGCTGCGCAGACAGTCTGTGCTGCGCACTGAAATACTACCGACCCTGGCCTACACCGCTATCCACGAAGCTAAAAGTTCAGGGCTACAGCCTGCCGACTTGAGCCGCATCGGTCAGCAGGCTCCGGCCAATGTCTATCAGCTGTTGGATGTGGCTGCCGGACTCTACGGGCAATATCAAACCCTGCTGAGTCAGCGGGGGCTCATTGACTACGACGATATGATTTTGGCTGCGCTTAAGGCATTGGCAGATCCCGATATCTGCCGTCGCTGGCAGACTCAATTTTTTGCCGTGTTTGAGGATGAGGCTCAGGATTCGTCGCCTTTACAGACAAGATTGCTAGAAAGGTTGGCAGCTAACCCAGAGGCTGAAGAAGCACTCGGTAATCGAGAGTCTCTAAATCTCCTAAACCTTGTCCGCGTTGGCGACCCCAACCAGGCTATTAACTCTACGTTTACTCCTGCTGACCCCGTATTTTTTAACCAGTTTTGCGATGCTAATCGCCCCGACCGTCTGGCTACTATTGACCAAGCCGGACGTAGCACCCAAAAAATTATGGATGCAGCCAACTTTGTACTGCAGTGGGTTAACCAGCAAAGCGAAGAACCACCGTTTCGAGCACAGGCTATCTTACCGGTCCCGCCGGATGATCCGCAGCCCAATGCTAATCCGGCTCCGCTGGGTCAAGGGGTGGAGCTAATCAAACCAGCCAATATTACTGCCTCTGTTCAAAAAATTGCGCAGCGGGTAAAAGAGCTGATTAACGACTGGAAAGAAGAGAAAGACACCCCAGGAGAAAGGCCAAAACCGCCCACATTGGCAGTCTTGGTGCGGGAAAATCGTCAGGGGCGATTTATTCGAGAAATGCTGGAAAACACAGACCAGCTGGGGTTTGATTTTATTGAAACAACTGGGCTAAAAATCTACGATGTGGGCAGTCGCGATCGCAATACCCAGGTTCCTCGCGAAATGCTGCAGCTGCTGCAGTTTATAGAACGCCCCCATTCGCCTGACTATCTAAAGGGAGCACTCAGGGTTTTAGTCGACCGCCAGCGGATTCCGACTCAAGATCTCAATCCGCTGGCGACCAATCCCGAACAATTTCTCTATCCAGGCCCCCTCGACCCGCCGCTGACAACCCAGGCTGCACTTAATGCTCGTCGCTACTGCACAAGCCTGCTACGTGCCCGATTTGACCTACCGCCTTATCACCTGATTCCTTTTCTAGGCACCACCCTCAACTACAACCAAAGTGAACTGGCCACCGCAGATAAACTAGCTGCCCGTATCGCTCAGCAAACAACAGAAGACAGCAGCCTCAGCACCATGATTGGCGCACTCCAAGAAATCGTGAGTTCTGAACGATTTGACGCCATTGAAGCCGAAGATACTGAAGCCCAGTACACCCGGCCCGGTCAACTCACCATCATCACGATGCATAAAGCCAAAGGTCTGGATTGGGATGTGGTCTTTCTCCCATTTCTTCATGCCAAACTGATCCCTGGCGAGTCTTGGGTTCCCCCCCAGGGGGAATTTCTTGGCACCGTGTCCCTACCCGACGTTGCCCGCGCTCAGATCCGTGCCTATATTCATGGCAGTCCTGATATTCCTGATATACCCACCGCCTGGCATCGTGCCAACGACCTCAAAAAAGCCGAGGAATTTCGCCTACTCTATGTTGCGATGACTCGCGCCAAACGTCTGCTCTGGATGAGCGCAGCCAAACAAGCCCCCTTCACCTGGAGCAATCCAGACAACCTACAGGATGGAGACCCCTGTCCAGTGCTGCCAGCCTTAGGAAAAGCTATGCGAGAGCGAGGGACAGAGTCGCTCTAAGATAAGAAACAAGCCATGAATTATCAATGGATAATTATTAATTAGAACCCCACCATGCCTAAAGCTGTTCTAAAGTTCTCCTCTGAAGATTGCGGCATTTGCCACAAGATGTCGTTTTACGATGCTAAGGTTGCGACCGAGCTAGGTCTAGACTTTGTGGATATCAAAATGCAGGATACCGCTACGTACCGTAAGTATCGCAATGTTTTACTTACGCAATACCCTGATAAAGCTGACATGGGCTGGCCCACCTATATTATTTGCGAAGAACCAGAGGGTGAGTTCAAAATTTTGGGTGAGGTTAAGGGGGGGCACCCCAAAGGTGAGTTTCGCAAACGGCTGCAAGCTGTCGTTGAATAGTGCGAACCGCAATAAAAAAGCTGGAGTCCGCAATCTCCAGCCTTAAATGAAACTGATATTTCTAAAACGTGAAATGTTATCTGAGAATGCTCAGGTAAACTGTCTTGGCCAGGCTATCTGGCAAGTTCACCAGATAGCCTGTTAGGTATCTAGCTACCTTAAAGAACACCTAGGGTGGATAAACCCAGGATGGCACCAACGCCGATGATGTGCCCTAGGCTGGTGCAGGCTAGCATTGCACCATGACCCATGCCGCCAAAGAGCTCGGCGGAGGGAAGGCCAAGGCCAACGTTCTTTTGCTTGATACCGTAGCTACCGATTGCGATCGCAATCACATTGCAAATAATCATAACGAGACCAACTTTGGGGCTCCAGGCAACGGTGCTAGGAGTAACCGCCAATAAAGAAGGTAAGTAAAGCAATTTACCGTCTCCTCTCAGAAATAGTATGGTTTTGAAAGCTTGAGGCTGACTTAGCGCAAACTAAGTACAAACCTTGACATCATCTTTCATCAACGCGAAGGGTTCACGACCGCCTCGTTGCAAGAATTTACAATGGGAGCATAAATACCTATGGTGCATGGCTTACTTTGGTTACCGCTGCTGATCTTCTTTTTTTGGATTACGTGGGCCGGTTGGAACGAATATCAAAAAGTAGAAACCTACAAAGAGTGGGCGACTCAGTTTGAGCGCGCCAAGTACGACATCTATGCAACCCTTGGGCAAACGGGACAAACACTGACCTGGGGTATTCCCACTCGCAAAGGGGTGATTGATGTGCAAACAACACAACTCAACAACCTACGCAGTACCGAATTACTGATCAAAGGAGATGACACATTTACTGGTAGCGTCACAGGGCCTGCCAAAAAGGGTGACGCCGTCATTCAACTAAATTTAGAAGATGGCAGCACACCCCAGATTCCCTTTACAGATGCAGAACTCGCTACACAGTGGCATAGCTTTTTGACAAGAACCTTAGAAGCACCCTCGTCCTGATGCACGGATTGTCCGGGCCAGCACTTTTTTTCAAAGAAGTGTCAGAATAGGGCTTCATTGGGAAGTTTGGATGCTTAAATAGACTCTTCAGCATCCTTATCAGGCTGCTTAGACCTAATTTATATAGAGCTACTTTTATCTCGCCCTCTGCTTTCTAAAATCCCTACTGGCGCTCCCTCACCTGTGATCGACACTCCCATGCCAGACGACATTACTGAATTCTCTAGAGAAAATCTGACAGCCCGTCGTAAAAACCTTAAACGCAAACGTCATCGGCTTTTCTGGCAGCGCCTGTGGCGACAGACCGCTATGGTGGGGCTAGCGGTGGGCTGTTTGAGTTTGGCCACCTCTAACCGCTGGCTGCTACAGTCTGCCGAGCAGATTACCCTCAGCGGTAACCGTCTACTGCCCGATCATGAGATCCATAAGCTGTTAGACATAGACTATCCTCAATCTCTATTAAAGGTGCAGCCCCTGGAGCTGGAAAATACATTAATAGATGAAGGACCCATTGCGGATGTCATCGTGAAGCGGCGACTTTTACCACCAGGGCTCAATATTCGCATTCAGGAGCGGACACCCGTTGCGATCGCACTTCCCAATACTGAGGTTGCCATCAGGTCCATAAACGACGATCCCCAAAGCTTTTCACAAATGGGATTGCTGGATGCAAATGGCTACTGGATGCCCTACAACAGCTTTACTACACTGCAGATCCAGGAACCAAAGCTCCAGGTGCAGGGAATGCGTCCGGCCTATCAAAAAGATTGGCCAACCATCTACCAAGCCCTACAAAAAAATCCAGTTGCTGTCTTCCGGCTCGATTGGCGCGATCCGGCCAACTTGATCTTGCACACCGAACTCGGCATTGTGCACATAGGTCCCTACGGGCAAAACTTTTCTAAACAGCTGAGTGCCCTAGATCGAATGCGAAATTTGAACGCCAAAATGGATATCGAAGAAATTGCGTTCATTGACATGCGTAATCCGGACAATCCAACTTTAGAAATACTCCAAGCAACTAAGACTGAAGCTCCTTAAAAGAAGCCTCTACGTAAACTTACTCAAGATCGCTGTATACGCTATGAAATCTGTATTTTTAGCCTTAGATATTGATACTTAATCGCCGCTTATAACGCCCATCTTTTATTTTTAATCCAGCCCATTAGTCTGCTTTTTTGCAGAAAGAGTTCTAGACAGATTAAATTCTTGAATTAATTAGTAAGTTTGGTTGGTTTTTCAAGCAAGTTCCCGTATAGTTGACTAGAACATGACTTCATAGTGTTCGAAATCAATCTTCAAAGTCTCTGTGAAGCTTTTGGGAAGCGTGTTTCAAGCTTTCTCTGCATAGTTTGATTTAGTTGACTAATCATCTATTCGCGGAGACCTGCTCCTGCTCCGTTTGTAATTGCTATATAGTTAGTGCTTACTTTATACGGCAGTCGCGTGTGTTCTGTGGCTGATTGAGTCAATAGCTCGCTGATACCTCGTATTACACTTGCCCTATGTCTAACGCATCCTCACAAAACTCTCACGGAAATTCGGGCCTGGGCCTCAACTTGTCTGATATGAATAATAATCATCGTAATGAAACTACGTTGAGTAATGCGGCTATGGGGAGTGATATTGTGCCGGGGAGTATGGCGAGGATTAAGGTTGTTGGTGTCGGTGGTGGCGGTTGTAATGCGGTTAATCGCATGATCGATACCGGTGTCTCGGGGATCGAGTTCTGGGCCTTGAACACTGATGCGCAAGCGCTCACCAAAGCTAATAGTGCGAATCCACTGCAGCTTGGCCAAAAGCTAACCCGTGGTTTGGGTGCAGGCGGCAACCCTGCCATTGGCCAAAAAGCCGCTGAAGAATCTCGCGATGAAATCTCCACCGCTATAGAGGGTGCAGACCTGGTCTTTATTACCGCCGGCATGGGTGGCGGCACGGGTACCGGGGCAGCCCCTGTCGTTGCAGAAGCCGCCAAAGAAGCGGGAGCACTCACCATCGGCGTGGTCACTCGTCCATTTACATTTGAAGGCAGGCGTCGTACCTCCCAATCTGAAGAGGGGATTATGGCCCTGCAGGAGTCTGTTGACCCGCTGATCATTATTCCTAATGACAAATGGCTGTCGGTAATTTCAGAGCAAACGCCCGTACAAGAAGCGTTTCGCTTTGCCGATGATATTTTGCGTCAGGGTGTACAGGGTATTTCTGACATCATTACAATTTCTGGCTTGGTCAATGTTGACTTTGCCGATGTGCGGGCCGTAATGGCCGATGCAGGCTCTGCTCTAATGGGCATCGGTGTGGGCTCTGGCAAATCACGTGCCCGTGAAGCAGCGATCGCAGCCATTTCATCACCACTGTTAGAAACGTCCATCGATGGCGCAACTGGAGCTGTCCTCAACATCACAGGTGGCAACGACATGACGCTACATGAAGTCAACGCAGCCGCTGAGATTATTTATGAAGCCGTTGACCCCAACGCCAACATCATATTTGGTGCTGTAATTGATGAGCGGATGCAGGGTGAAGTTCGCATTACAGTCATTGCAACCGGGTTTAATGCCATC
>JBCDIX010000040.1:0-63867 GCA_038748405.1 Cyanobacteria bacterium P01_H01_bin.21
AACACAATATAAAATATATGACCCATGCGTTTTTTTTTGGCGCTTTGGTGTAGGGTTGTTGCGTGCAAAATCCATACACCAACGCCTAACGCTACAATCATAGGCGGTCTATTTATTCCCTTTATCCTATGGTTCGTTCTGGCATCGGTATTCGCACTGCTCAAAAAACGTCAGAGCGTATGGTGGGCCAGATCCATGTCTATGACGGTGAGGGTAAGGGAAAATCCCAAGTGGCGCTCGGTGTCGTTCTACGCTCTATTGGCCTAGGAATTCAAACCTTTATGGAAAGCCGGGTACTGCTGCTGCGGTTTCTTAAAGGCCCAGGCCGCACCTATGACGAAGATTCAGCCATTGAAGCCCTACAGCGGGGGTTTCCCCATTTAATCGATCAGGTAAGAACGGGCCGGGCAGAATATTTTGGGGCCGATGAGATTACTAAATTTGACAAACAAGAGGCGCAGCGAGGCTGGGATGTAGCCAAAGGTGCGATCGCATCGGGTCTCTATTCTGTTGTCGTCCTAGATGAGCTAAATCCGGTATTGGACCTGGGGTTGCTAGACATTGACGATGTTGTACGCACGCTGCGACGCAAGCCCGACTATTTAGAAATTATTGCCACGGGGCGGAGCGCCCCCTCCGCGCTGTTAGAAATTGCCGATCTACACTCGGAGATGAAGCCCCAACACTATGCCCCATCTGAGATTCCAGGACTAAGCGGGATTGAAATTTACACCGGGGATGGCAAGGGTAAATCCACCAGTGCCCTGGGTAAGGCACTACAGGCTATCGGCATTGGCATCAGCCAGGACAAGTCTCACCGAGTCATGATTATCCAATGGCTTAAGGGGGGTAAGGGCTACACCGAAGATTCTGCCATCGCCGCACTGCGACAAAGCTATCCCAATCTGGTTGACCATCAGCGCTGTGGTCGAGACGCGATTGTCTGGCGCGGTCAGCAGCAAACCATCGACTATGTTGAAGCCGAACGAGGTTGGGAAATCGCCCGCACTGCGATCGCATCCGGGCTTTACAAAACCATCATTCTCGACGAGCTTAACCCCACCGTAGACCTAGAACTACTTCCTGAAGAACCCATTGTCCAGGCGCTGTTGCGTAAACCTAAAGGTACAGAGGTGATTATTACCGGACGCTGTAAAAATCCCCCGACCTATTTCCAACTGGCCAGTGCCCACTCCGAGGTATTTAACCACAAGCACTATGCAGAACGAGGGGTGGAACTAAAGCGTGGTGTCGACTTCTAGCCCTCGTATCTGACTAGATTTCTATTAATTTCTATTAAACAGATGCGTTAGGATCTCACCAGCAGTTTTTACTTCAAGTATTAAACAATGGCAAAGGTTGAGATTTATACATGGGCCAGCTGTCCCTTTTGTATCCGAGCAAAGCAGCTTTTGGATAGTAAGAGTGTTGAGTACACCGAATATGTAATCGACGGCGATGAAGAGGCTAGAGATGCTATGGCAGCCCGAGGCTCAGATGGCAAACGCTCAGTCCCCCAGGTGTTTATTAACGACGAGCACGTCGGCGGTTGCGATGCTCTTCACGCACTCGATAACAGCAATAAGCTGGATGAACTTCTAGCCGTATCGGCTTAGGCTCTAAAAATCTTCTTGTTGGGGCGCACAGCAGTGCGCCCGTACATAGACCTCGGTGCCAATATCTCAGCTACCCAATAACATTTCTAAATGCCACAGCCCTGCAGCGCATAGATGCTGACAGTAGCGGCCAATCAGACGTTTTTCCTTAAAAGAGGGACGACAGTCAAGATGGCTGTAGCGAACGACTGCAATGGCAATTTCTCTGGCATGATCTTGAGGCACTCCAGCTCTCATGAGTTTCTGCCAATACCTGGCAACTATACGCTTGAGTTTAGAGCGTTTAGTTGTTCTTTTAGAAACAGATTGTCGTGGCTCTCTTTCTGATAAAACGGCGGCGGTTGACTGCATAGTACCCCCCCTCCTTATAAGCGGGTTAGTGTGATTCAGGAAGCAACAGATCGTATCAAACACTGCAGGATATATATTGCGGTGTTCGAACCAAGAATAGAGGTTTGCTAAACAGCTCCGTCAGTAAAATCTTGGAAGCCTTGATAAACGTGTTGAACCTTTGTAAAGCCCCTACAGAGACCGCAGAAGCAATTTCGTAAACTTAATTTATTCAAATCACGTAAGTATTGGTGTGATTTGACACCGAGTACCCTGTTTGTTTGATCACACATAGTGTGTGCACCTCGTCAGTCTAGTCTCCAAACCCTCTATTTATAAGGATTGTCCCCAATCAAAACTGGAGTGACAACAGTCTTACGGCATAGATATATGGCTGATTAGATCTATTGGGGCATGCGTTACTGTCCAAGCGGATAACAATAGCTATGTGCGACGCAAACGGCTGAATGCATTCAGCCGTTTGCGATAGATGGTTGTGTAGATAAAACCTCAGTGTTTCAGCTGGTTATGAGCCGTAGCACAGGTAGCTAGCGCCAAAGCTCTAAGCAACTAACCAACACAATTCTTGTGAACACCCTTGATTCAAAGAATAGAAAACTCTCAGGGAGAACTACATCAGCGATTCAATGAATCCTCTACGCCAAAAAGCGTAATAAGTATCCTGGAATACGGCGAGAATCTAATTGATCGCTATTTTACTTTTCGTAATAAACCTGCAACTATTCTTCGCAAGCTAGAGCCATCGGTGGTTTACCTGATTGTCCGAGAGAAAACAGCTAACGGCTAAAAAATTGGCTGCCGACCAAAAAAACCCGTCATTATACGTAAAATTACTCGCTTGAGCGGTACAGTGTGCTCAATCAGCCAAAAGCCCCCACGGCGTAGCCAAAGCAATGGCAAGATGCGATTGGAAAATACTCGATTTAACAAATCTGTCATCGCCAAAATCAGCCAGTTTTCTGTCCGTCGCCAGCGTTCGTAACGTTTGAGCACACGGATAGCGGCAATGGATTCCTGTCGAGTATGGGCTGTTTGCAAAGTCTTAGCCAGGGCAGCTGCATCACGAATACCCATGTTTAACCCCTGTCCCCCTACTGGGTGACAGCAGTGGGCCGCATCCCCTACCAGAGCAATACCCGGTCTGACATAGTGATGGCTCTGCATTAGCCGCACAGGAAACATCATAGGAGGCTTTAGCATCTCCAAGTTCCCCATCTGGTCACCATAGCGAAGCCGCAGCTCGGTCATAAATGCCTGCTCGGGGAGTTCTACCATAGCTTTAGCCTCAGCGTGGGGCGCTGTCCACACTACCTGACAACGATTGCCGGGGATCGGCAAGATAGCAAAGGGACCGCTGGGCCAAAACTTTTCATAGGCCGTATTCTGGTGGGATTTGGTCGGAGCCAGCACCGTTGTAATGCAAGACTGCCCGTAAGCCCAGCCAGACGTTTGAATACCCGCATACTCACGGATTTTAGACCGCGCCCCGTCAGCCCCAACCAACAGCTGAGTATGCAACGTATGTCGTTGACCATCGCGCTCTAACGTCAGCTGGGTTCCAGTCGGGACTGTCTGGATATCAACCAGGGTGGTCTCATAGTAGGGGGTGACACAGCGAACGTTTGTCGCCAGACCTTGCAGTGCCCTGAGCAGGACCCGATGCTCCGCACCATAGTAAACGGCGTCCGCGGGGCTATCGGTGGGGTAAAAATTGACTGCCTTGCCATAGTCAGCATCGGACATGCGAACCCGCTGAAAATGGGTAATGTAAGGTCCCACCTGGTCCCACAGTCCCAGCTGCTGAAAAACACGAGCCGACATGGGCGAAAACGCATAGGCGCGATCGCGACTAGCCGCTTTAGCCTGACTTTGAGCTTCAATCACCGTTACCGTCAGGCCACTGTTGCGAAGGGCACAGGCCAACGTCAAACCCACTATACCTGCGCCAACGATGGCAATATCTGTACGGTGCTGGTTGTTAGAAGGTTGGGTGAGATAGCTAGAAGCGTTCAAAGTAGGTTAGCCAGTGAATTGATGCGTATCTTATTTTTACGCGTTCACTTAATAGTGGCAACTTTGGTGAAATACCTGCAAAAAGTTACCGAAAAAGAGCCAACTAAGGCTGTTGCAAAGAATAAAATTGGTCTCGCTGCTGGTTTAAGCCTAAAAATCCATTCTAAAGAGCAGCAACGCCCGGTTATTGAACCTCAAAAATTAGAATAGGCCAGTCCATAAACTGACTACCCTCAGTAACACGGTTACTTCACAATTTGAGCTACTGAGGTTGGGTTGAGTATTCTCTCGTTAATGCTTAGTCAATAAGCAAGCGTGATCGCGCAATATGCATAGACGAAAAAACCAGTTAGCAAAGTGGAACACTGTGCCAATTATCTGACTGGTATAGATTGGGGGAAAAGCGGATTTGCTTTCCCTTATGTTTTGAATCGTTGACAAAAGGTCAATCTGCCGCGTAGCCAGACTACGCAAGTCCCGCAAGTCTGTTCAAGATGTTATTGAACTTGCCGTTTTTAATAAATTGACCTCAAAATTTATTCGCCAACAGCGTCGATCCATTACTCACTGTAAGGATTGCTAGAGATTTAAGACGCTGTTACCTGCAAGTATTAGCGATCTACCCGTACTCATTTGATATTCCCTGTTTTTCAATACATCTCTGAACTCAGAGGGTGCAACGACGCGTACTTATCAAGAAGGATGTACTGGTAACTAACATGTCATTTGCACAAGAAGTTTTACGCTTAACAAACGAATTTAGAGCTAAAAACGGTCGGAAACCACTCACCTTAAACCGAGAACTAAACGCCGCAGCTCAAAAACACTCTAAAGCCATGGCTGAAGGTGACTTCTTTAGCCACAACAGTCTCAACGGAGATAGACCCTGGGACCGGGCTGAAGATGAGGGCTATACCGCCCGGTCTATGGGAGAGAATATTGCGGCCGGACAGCGGACACCGGCGCAGGTGGTGCAAGGCTGGATTGACAGCCCTGGACACCGACGTAACATGCTGAACCCCAGTTACACCGAGCTGGGTGTTGGCTACTTTGAGCTAGACAACGACACTGGTCGTGTAAATTACAACCGGTACTGGACACAGAAGTTTGGCAGTGGCGATTTGACCCCCAACAGCCCCGCCCCCAAAGTTGAACAAGATGAAGTAGACCCATCCATTTTTGAGCCGGATCCTGCGCCCGTCAGCCAGCCTCCGAAAGTTCAAAAGCCGGTAAATCCCCCGCTCACCGCTAACTTTACGGGGACTTCTGGTAGAAACTCGATTAACGGCAACAGCCGCAATAACAGAATCTTTGGTTTGGGCGGCAATGACAAAATTCGAGGCCGCCAGGGAGATGACTATATCAAGGGCGGTAGCGGTAACGACCAGATCTGGGGTGATAGCGGTGATGACATGATGCGCGGTGGTAAAGGAAACGACACTCTGCGCGGTGGTCCTGGCTCTGATGGCCTAATAGGTGGCTCTGGCAAAGACGTTCTTGTCGGTGGTGGCAATTACAAAAATGAAATTGACCGGTTGGCTGGAGGTACCGGAGGAGACCGATTTGTCCTTGGAGATCGCAACCAGGCTTTCTATACAGCCGGCGGTCAAAATGACTACGTCATTATTCGAGACTTTAAAAAGAGTCAAGGGGACAAGATCCAGCTCAATGATGATCATCGCTATGTCCTGGGCTCTGCACCCAAAGGCGTTGACGGCAAAGGGTTGTTCATCCAAGAAAATGGTGGCCGTGAGCTAGTAGCCGTTATCCAGGGAGACAGCAACATCTCGCTAAACGGCGGTGGCTTTGTATATGTCTAATCGCCATTGGATTGGCTAATTGCCATTTCTAGTCAGCCGCTGTGGCCGAGGTATCTCAGCCACAGCGGCTATCCCCTAAACTAGCCGTCACTAAGCCATACGCAACAACATCGAGGCGGCTCGCTGACCGCTACGTACGGCACCCTCCATATAGCCAATGTAGAGATCGGTATGTTCGCCAGCAAAGAGAAGACGACCGTAGGGACGACGCAGGGCGGGCCACAGAGTTGTCATTTGGCTAGGGCCATAGGCTGAATAGGAACCCCGCACCCATGGGTCTTGTTCCCAAGCAAATGAGGTAGTTGCTAAGGTGTGCAAATTGCTGTCGGGATAGATGGTGGCTAACTGATCCAGAACGGTTTGAATGCGATCGCACTCATCCATGGCCCTCAACCGTCGACCATATTTCCCAGACACATAGGCCGTTAAAATACCTGGCTCACCCGGTTGATGCGCGGTGGTCTCACTGATAAACCCCAGCGGCAAATCGGTAATGATGGGCAGATCGTACTGAGTCTGATGCCAAAAACGACGGCTAAATTGCCCCATTACTTTGACGTGAGAACCATAGTTAATTTCTGCGATCGCCTGCTGCAAGTCTGCACTTAAGGCTGGTTCAAACCGTACCGTTCTTAGCGGTGGCAGCGGCGTGGCAATAATGGCATAGTCGCCAGTGATTTGCCCTTGGCCATGGGTGACCCGAACGCCTGTGGGCATTTGTTGCACTTCAGTAACAGGCGCCTCTAAAACTACCGGCTGCAGCAACCTGCGGGCAATTGCCTGGGGCAGCTGAGAATTACCGCCACGAATGCGATACAGTTCCAAACGGTCGTCGGGTACGCGATTATACAGGGCCGCCTGCTGTACTAAAAAGAACAGAGATAACCATTCTGGATCGTCATATTCTCCCCGCAGATATTGTGTCGTGAGGGTATGAGCCAGGGGTGCTAGTTGTAGATCTGCCATCCAGCGAGACAGCACAACAGAGTCTAGTTTAGTGGCGTCAACGGCGCGTTCAGGATGATCTAAATCTGTAATGGTCTGCGCTAGAGTCTCCAGCTTGTTCCAAAATCGATTTTCATCCTGTCCGACTCGATTACCAAAGATCTCTGCCAGGGCGCGCTCACTATAGGGTAATCGCTTTCCTTGAAGATAGTAGGAACCCTGACTAGACGAGGCCGCAACAGGGTCCAGATTGAGACCAAACTCACGAATGTAGCGATGCATTTGACGATGAACTTGAACCCCATCGATATATTCGCCACCGCCTTCAGCATATTGGTTTGCCGCAAACGGAGAACGGACCGTCATCACCCGCCCACCGATGCGATCGCGAGCTTCTAAAACAGTTACTTTCCACCCTACTTTTTGTAGCTCATAGGCCGCGACTAGACCCGCTAGCCCGGCCCCGACAACAATCACATGCCCGGTGGCCGCCAACGCTGGTTTAGCATTTAGAGAAAACGCTCCAGCGAGGGCAAACAGCGATTTTAAGACGGTTCTGCGCGGATAAGTCATACATTCTAAGGCAATAGCTTAAATATGCTCATTTAGGTACCCCTGAACAGGTATACCTTCCTAGTTTAGCCATTGGATTGTAGGGGCGATGTGTATTGAGATTACTGAGTGGCTGAGTTTTTTTAAGAGTGCTAGAACTGCATAGGCGCTGTGTGTTTTCACTTTATTTGTGTTCCCTGAAGGACGTTGTTATGGGTAGTCGAAAAAAAGCAACCGGTCAGCACTGGTTGGCCATTTTTTGGGTTGGTAGTTTAAGCTGGCTAAGCTGGTCGTTGCCGGTGCGATCGCAACCCCAGCAATGTTTTGATGAAATCAGCTACTATCAACGCAACAGAGTTACCGAGCGAGCAGACTGGAGCAATACAGCCCTAGACCAGGGAGATATCCCATCAGCGGTCGAGCATTTAACCCAGAGCCTAGAACAGACCGGGACTATCGATATCCGCACAAGGGCCTCTATTTTAGAAAACTTTATTGAAGAGAACAGTGCCAGCACTGGCTGGTTAGTTAGGGGAGTTGACCAGCTAATCGAGCTAGGGGAGATCGCCGCCGCCCGCACCGTTCTCGATTCAGCGACCCCATTGGCCCAGGGCATGCCCGACGGATACAGCTCCCTAAAAATTCGCTTCTTAACAACAGTTGCTGCAGACTACGCTGTTCTTGGAGACCAACCCACAGCGCTAGAGCTGCTCTCCCAGGTCCAACAGATAGAAAACACTGTCCAGGGTGCAGAATTTAAAACAAATGCCCTGATAACAATCGCCCAGGGCTACAGCGCAGTGGGTGAGAAAACCCTTGCCACTGAGGTTGCCACCCAGGCACTGCAGCAGGCCGAAACCGTCAACTATGCAGATACCGTCAGACGAGACCGCACCATCGGGGAAATTGCCACCGTTTATGCAACAGCAGGCGACCTGGACCGGGCAGTCCAGCTAGCTCAGACTATTGAGCAGCTATCGTTTCGAGAAAATGTTATCAGTGCGGCTGCTATTTCAGCCGCCCGGTCGGGTCAGTTGGACCAGGCAAACAATCTGATTCAGCAGCTTACGCTTGATCAGCTCACCATTCAAACCCTCAAAGAGATTGGGCTACACCTAGCCGCTCAGGAAGATAACCAGCAGGCCCAGCTATATTTTGACCAGGCGATTAAAGAAATTGAAACCCATGGCTATCCAGGGTTTGGATTTACCGACGAGATGCTCAGCGCAGGTCTTGCCAAAACTGCCTGGGCCGCGCTGACAGCTGCCCCTGAAGGACGTATGAAGGCAGATGGCCTAATGGAGCTTGTCAGCTACTACACCGAAGCTGGCGATACGGCTACCGCTAGAGAGGCTCTGCAGCAGGCGATGATGGCCACCAATGGAGTAGACCAAGACTACGCCCAGCAAGAACTCTGGGAAGAAATTCTCAAACGCGCTACTGAGCTAGACGACTATGACTTAGCCGTCTCAACAGTAGAAACCCTGGTGGATAAGGGTCTCACATTTAACGAAATCTCTCATTACACCACCATTGCCACGGCAGCAGCAAAATCGGGCCAAATCGACACCGCCCTCACTGTTGCTGACCGCATTGACCCCAACTATAGCGCCAATATAAATCAGGCACTTGCTGAAATCGCCGTAGCCCACGCCGCCGCAGGTGACTTTGATGCAGCCTTTGCGATGGTCGAGAAAGCAAACTCTCCCTATGGGGCTGACTATGCCAAGGTGCTAGCAAGAATTGGACTGCAGCAACAAAAGGTCGGTTTATTAGAAGAGTCGGCTGCAACAATGGAGCAGGCAGTACAAACAGCAGAAGCTCTGGACTATTTTTCTGAACGATTAATCGCACTTAACAGCATTGCCATAGCCCAGACTAGTGCAGGCTTTATTGAACCTGCGCGTCAATTATTGGACCAGATATTGGCTCTGATTCAGACACAGTCACCCGACTCAGCTGATTCATTTACAATGCAAACCGTTGCCGAGGCTTGGGTTGAGATTGAGGCGTACGAGGCTGCGCTGGAGGTCATGGATGCGATCGCACAGGTACAGCCCGACAATTCCCTATGGAAAACGCTGCTAGTTGAGCCGCTAATTGATCAAGGAGACTATGCAACAGCGTTAGACATTATCGAATCTCGTGATGGGTCTGGCATGCAGACCGAAGAGCTAATGCGAATTGCAGAACTGTATATGCAAGCCGGGCAGACTACTCAGACATTACAGATTTTGAACCGTGTCTACAATGCGCCTAACGTCAGTGTGGACCAGCTTTTGCGCATTAGCGAACTGTATTCTCACATGGGGCAGACAGAGCAAATCTTGCCCCTTTTAGACCAGGCGTTTGAGGTCGCTAAAACAATTCCTGGCGATGAATCAAAAGTTATCTATGTACGATCAGATTTGGCGGTTGATGACACTCAAGATAGAGGCAGTCTTTATGAGGAAGTTGCCGTCGCCTATGCCAGAGCCGGAGCGTTTGAGCAGGGAGTCGCTGTTGTTGCAGCCCTGCAGGATAGCAATACTCGAGAGCAGGCAATGGCTCGGCTAAACTGTTATCGTGATTTTTAGGAGTTTTATAGAATAGAACTTGAGAATACCCTAGAGGTACCTGGCTATGACCACGGCTCTACCAAAAACGAACACTGCCGAGGCAACTAATGAGGGATTAAATCCTTATGAAACGCGGGTGCTGTTGAAAGGTGTTAGCTGGGAAACCTATGAACGCCTGCTGGTTGAGATTGGTGACAGTCGCAATCAGCAGCTCGCGTATCGAGATGGAATTCTAGAGATTATGGTTCCGTTAGCGGGACATGAAGAACCAACTCGGCTATTTGATGATTTTGTGGCTGTGTTTGTAGACGAGTTGGGACTGGAGCTACGCAAACTGGGTTCGCTGACAATGAAAGACCCGCAGCAGCAGATGGGATTGGAGCCGGACTGTTGTTTTTATATTGCCAATGAGTCGGTGGTACGGGGTATCGACACGTTAGATTTTTCGGTGCATCCGCCGCCAGATTTAGTCGTGGAAGTAGACAATAGCAGTCTGTCGCTAGGAAAGTTGCCGATTTATCAGGCACTGAGGATTCCTGAGATTTGGCGATTACGACAGGGTGAGCTGATGATTTTGCAGCTAGACGCCGAGCAGTCGGGATATGTGGAAACAGACAAGAGCTTGGTGTTTCCGCAGCTGCCGGTGCGAGAGCTACCGTTGTTTATTGAGCGGGCAAAGGTGATTGGACAGCGAGCGGCAGTGCGTGAACTAGCAGAACGGGTGCGGCAGGCACTAGCAGAGTGAGACTACGGCCTACTGTTGGTTTGTAATTTTTTTTTGCAAGTGGGTCGCGATCGCATGCTCGGTGGTCTCGGTCTAGAATTACATTGAAAACCAAGAAGAAACAGCAGGAAAACCATTGATTAATCTCTTCAAGACATTGTTAGCAACGGACGAATAATCTTCCCCTGCAGGGACACTACAAAATGCAGGTATTGCACTCTGCTCGGTAGGGTGTGTCGTGACGCGCCACTGTCAGGAACTTAAGATATGTAAAGACGTTAAGCAAATATTAAGCACTACGTTTGATAATGAGGACAAATTATTTAGAAGCCAGCCATTTAAAGCCTGCAGTTTAGAGCAATCTTTGATTACTCAATTGTGTAAGCTACTCGTTTTTTTGTAGTAGTTTATTTACAAGAAAAGCAGCTTATGGAGAGTAATGTGTCAGCACTTAATTCTGTTGACAAGTTGCTCTTTGTGAACATGTCAACGTTATTCCTAAAGGCTTTAGCAAAAGCCTAAGCTTTAGAAAATGGTTAATTCATTTCCCTCAACGTCGTCGTCTTCACAAGAAGACGATTCATTCTCTCTTGAACGCTCAGATTCCTCTTCTTCATTTTCCAAAGCTTGGGCTATTCGATACATACAGCAAGTTAATCAGCCATTGTCGCGCCCTACGTTTTCGGATGAACGAGAACTGAGAGCGGCTGTTGCAAAAACGCTACACCAGGCACTGCGACCCATTAGCGCCAAAGCCTGGAACAAAACGGAGCAGCTTCTTTCTAAAGAGGTCGTGCGGCATCAATTAGACCCTGACATTATTGACCCGTGGGCGATTGCAGGGGATGTATTCAAAATTTTTGACAAAGCTTTTGAAAGCTATGCTTCATTTATCTATCCTGAGCGCTTTGCCGTTACTGTTGCCCCCGAGCTAGGTCATATTCGCGCAAAATTTACGGCTGTGGACCCTAGAGTCATTGGCTTTGTCAGCATGCAGTTTCACTACACTGGGCAATTACTGTTGGAGCTACTTGAGCCTGGCCAGCGCGGAGTATTGGAGCTTTACTTTAAGGCCATTGATGATCATCTTTATATGCCATTGCAAAGGGCCTATGATGCGGCCTCGAACTATCCCTATGCGTCACTAGAGTTAAGAATTGTGCGGACGCTTCTGCCTAAAAGTAGTGCGATCGCTCAGCGGGTAGTGGCTCAAGTTTTAGACGCATTTCCTAACCACCAGTGCTATAGCGGCCCCTTAAAGTCACCCACCGTGAGAACGTCTAGCACTCGAGATGCAGAAATGTTTCAAACCTATCTTTGGGTGTGTCTGCTAGAGAAAAATCCTAGCGTCGTACAGCAGGAGCTGTTTCCTTTGTGTGTGATGCTGTATCCCACATTTAACGTGAAGTGGGAGCTGGTACGCTACATGCTTAAGCTGTTGCAACGTGAGGTTGTTCAGCTGCTATCTCCCAGTGAGTTTGCTCAGTGTGCATACCACTTTGATTTACTGGAAACAATTTTTTCGCCAGAAGTGACTGAGGCGAAGGGCGCTTGCCTAGAGAAAGCTGTGGCGACCGCTTAAGAAGATGATTCTGCATGTACTAATGCCATAGCACCGTAGCTGTGGCATTAGTACATGCGGTGCGTTGGGTTTAGCCGCAACATACCCTACCGGTGTTTAATCCACCCTGACTCGTTTGGTCAAAATTGCCATCATTTCATTGGGTCGCCCGGTGGGTAGGGGTTTGCTCCAGTCGTTGGGTTCGGCGTAGTTGAGTTTATGGAGCAGGGCGATGGTGTTGCGGATGGCGGTGAGGCTACCAAACAGGGTGTGGTTGACGGTTTCGTATTGGTAGTCGGGTAGGGGATTGTTGGCGGTCGGCAGGTTGGGTGTATTGCCCTGGGTATTGTCTTGAAACATGGGTTCTGGTTCTCCGGTTTGGTATAGCGCCTCGGACTTGAGGCGAAGGAAAGCCAGAACCTAAGAACTCAGCCACCCCGTGAATAGTTTGCTAATCGAGGTGACTGAGGCATAATAATGCCCAGCCTCCAGATAGGCATGATCTTTCTGGGGGTTAGCCATCGGTACGGTGTTGCCGCACCTACCGATGGTGCCAAATTATTAGGTTCTAGTCAGTCGTGAGCATCACGACATTAGATGAAAGTAGGACAAAATTCTGTTGTCGTCAAGAGAAGAAGTGTTAATCAGGAATTGGCTGTTTCATATTGAAGAAAGTTGATGAGTGATAAGCTGCTTTGCTGAGATATCTAGGGTTAATTCTGATACCTTTCAGGCAAATTCAGCATTTACTATAGTGGTTGTGAAAGTCCTTGACCGAAAAAGCCCTGATGCAAAAGATAAAGCTATTTCTAGCATCCTCGTCGGAACTGAAGGAAGATCGAGAGCAGTTTGAAATTTTTATCTATCGCAAATGCAAAGCCTGGTTTGACCGGGGTATATTTTTGCATCTGGATATCTGGGAAGATTTTTTAGATGCCATGTCTGCTGGGGGACTGCAGAGCGAATATAACAGGGCGATTCAGAATTGCGATATCTTTGTATTACTGGCGTTTAACAAAGTAGGTAAGTACACCGCCGAGGAATTTGAAAAGGCATTTGGTCAGTTCTCAGAAACCCAAAAGCCATTTATTTTCACTTACTTCAAGCCATCAGAGACTAGAGACCGAGCTGAGCTGCAGAGCCTGTGGACCTTTGAAGATAAGCTAAAAAAGCTGAAGCATTACAAAACAAAATACAAAAATATCGCTGAACTAAAGGAGCACTTTAGCAATCAGTTGGACAAGCTGGCAGCTAGTGGCTTTCTAAAGCTGGCGGTAGATGATGGTCTGCAAGCACCTCCTGATCAAACACCTATTGCTACGATAAACAGCACAACCGTTTTCGGTGATGGTGGGAAGGTTTACCAGAACGTTAACGACAGCTCTATTAACGACAGCTCCAAGAGCTACAAAATCGATAAAATTGACTCAGCGAGGTTTGAGTAACTGTGGACAATAAACTAGCATCAGAGTCCTCACCAGAAAAAAATGAAAAACCGTTGGACAGTCTTGATAATACGGCCCAATTATCTGGCGACAGTAATAGAGTATATCAAAATATAAACCACAGTAATATTAGTGATAATTCTGTATTTTATAAAATTCAAAATGCCCAGATATTAGGTCTAAATCTAGACATTTTAGAATTAGATAAACAAGTTCAGGATAAGGAAGAGTTCATAGATTTCCTACAAAATTCGGGACAAATTACACGAGCTGAGGAGGCTAGTCTCGAACTAAATGCATTAAAACAGAAAAGAAGTCAGCTTCTAGAGTTTATTCGAAAGTCTCAAAATATATCGACACAGAAGAATAACAAAAAACCTTCTAAAACAACCTCTTCATTTGAGTTTCATCAGGCAAATGAACAATTAAAGTTACTGAGCCACGAACTCTACAAATTCCAGTTGAGATTAGAGAAAGATTTATTGGAAATTGCTCAGAATTATGATTGCAATGATTTTCCATTCAATGTTGTTAAGGTTAATAAATACGGCAAGGAAGTCTGTAAATTTAACGGTAGATCTAAACAGGTCCAACATCCTCTGAGTAAAAACCTCACTTTGGATATGGTAATTATCCCAAGCGGAAACTTTTTGATGGGACCATCAGAAATAGAATCCAAACTCTCTGGAGAAAAGCCGAAACCTCAAAAAAGAGTATCTGTTAACGCTTTCTGTATGAGCAGATTTCCTATAACTAGAAAACAATGGTCAATAGTTGCTAAATTTCCAAAGATCGATAAAGACTTAAAAAGTAGACCATCTCCAAAAGGTCGCAATGATGCGCCAGCAACTAATATTTCTTGGTTAGATGCAATTGAGTTTTGTAAGCGTTTGAGCTGCCATTTTGGGAGAGAGTTTAGGCTACCCACTGAGCATGAGTGGGAATATGCATGTCGTGCCGGAACCAATACCCCTTTTCATTTCGGACCGACCCTAACAACAGAATTAGCAAACTATGATGGCAAATACGTCTATCGCTTCGGACCAAAAGGTAAGATGATTGGGGAACCTGTGTCTTTAGGATACTACAATTCTTCTAATAGTTTTGGATTGGCTGATATGCATGGAAATGTATGGGAATGGTGTTTGGAAAAATATGAGGATATGCTCCTCAAACAAGCCTCAAAAAGCATTCTACCCTCGAAGAATTCCAGTATTCTACGTGGTGGCTCTTGGATGAATGAACCACTCTTATGTCGTTCAGCCTCTCGATTAATTTGGAAAGCGGATAAATCTTCGAAAGTAATGGGATGTAGAGTAGCCTACGCGGTAGATGTACAGGAATAACGTGTAAGAGTCATTTTCTGAATTGAATCAACTATTTTGAGCCTTGCTCTTAATACTCAGATTTATCCGAAGTTGAGTGTTGGCGTGCGAGTGCTCGTGACTTTATATATTCATGCGCCTCAGGGATTTGAACAGGTTCACCTTCAACGGCAACGAAACCAGTGTCATTCTCAATTTCTTCGATTGCTTGAATAATTTCATCAAATGAGACTCTAAAGAAATCTCTTCTATCATTTACAAGATTCAATCGTTGAGAGGAAAATCGTTGATGAAGTTGACGTAATGTGCTTAGAGAGTCTTGAGAAAATAATTTGATATGGGTATCAAAAGGGAATGGCACCATAGGATTCATTCGATCTATATAACTTTCTGGAGGAGTACTTTGAGTCATACAAATTCTGTATATATTTTCACCTAATACACCAATATTAGAAAGAATATAAATATAACCTTTCTTTGTCATAGCCTTTCGATACGAATCTTGCGCTTTTTCTGTTTCTGTATGTGCTTCTTCTACAAGCTTTCTTAATTCTAAGACCTCTTGTTCTAACTTCTGCTGCTCTCGTATGGCAATACTATTTTGTCGATTGAGTGCTGCTTCCAACCTTTCTGTATATCGTTTCTCTCTTTCTTCAGCTTCTTCTAGCTTTCGCTTAGCCTTTTCAGCATTCTTCATTTTTCTTTCATCTTCAGCTTGTATCTTTTGACGTTCTTTTTCCTCGTGCTGTTTTTCATATAGTTCATAATGAAGTATCAGTTCTCTAAGTTTAAGTTCTAATAGCTCCTCGGATATTTCAAAATCTATTCTTCCTGCTTGCTTATTAATTCTATTAAACAGCCTTTTAATTTTTCTTTCAGACTTATCAAGGTTAGAGAACTTGACGTTTTTGATGACATATTTACACTCAGTCTCAAAGGCTATTTTCATTAGCTGTGTTATGTTACTTGAAATTTTTATTGTCTTTTTCCCATCATCCCGTCTATCTATAAATAGATCTTGATAACAAATATAGTCTCTACCTCTTTCTTTGAGTTCTTTTATCTCCTCTCTAATTTGCCTTAGACGAAAAATATAATCTTGAGATGATATAAATGCATATTGAGGCTCATAGAAATCTAGGGACTTTACATACAGGCGATCATCAATCTCAGTGAATTTGACTCTTAGTTTTTTGATGGATTCTTCTAGCGATTCTTTGATGTCCTCTAAATCTTCTAGTTGCATTTCTTTCTCAGAAATAGCATTATCTAAATCTTCTCTATATTCTTCTTGAGAAATTAAAGAACTGTATTTCTTTAGTCTTTCTTTTAGCTTGTTTTTTTCTTGGCGATACTGCCAAATGGAAAAACCCATCCAAAGTACGGTAATGAATAAGAAGGTATCCATTGTGTTATTTTACGCAGGTAGATACGTTGTCAAGTAATATCTTAAACAATAAATATTTTTAGGGAAACCTGATTGGTTACTTACACTTGAGTTACCATACCTAACGCAGTTCTGAATTTAGCTCTAAGTAGAATCTTTCTTCAGCTCAAATAAGAAAATAGAAAGCTCCACTATCCGAACGTCTCACCATTTAGCATCTCCTGCGCGAAATCCAATCCCAACAGTGCTACTTTCATCAAATAGAAAATTGACGATGCATCGACTCACGGTTGCTGTGTCGCAATCCCTAACCTTACATTTTCCAAACTCCGAATCCGATCCATTGCAGCCACCACCTGCCCATGGGGCGTCGCTGCATCTGCCCGCACAGTCACCAGCGTAGGCTGTCCCGGCGCAACCAACGCCTGTACTTCAGCAGGTAATACATCTAAACTAACCGGCTGATCACCCAAAAACAACTCTCCGTCTGCCGTAATCGTCAGCGTCAGTGCCGCCTCATCCTGACTAATCGACGTTGTTGCCGTTGGCAACGTAACCGGCAACCCCTCAGCCCTTGTCAAATATAAAGTAGACAAGATAAAAAACGCCAAAATCGCAAACACCACATCGATCATCGGCACGATGTTGATAGTCAAACGAGATTCTTCATCAGGGGGAAGATTCATGGCAGTTGATAATGGGTGATTTGGATGTTGACCCACCCCGGAGCCCCTCCCAGGAGGGGAGAGTAGTCGGCTGGCGTTATAAGGGCAGATTGCCCAAGAAACAATTTACCCCAAGGCAAAACAAATCCTAGCTAATCCCCTCCTCGGAGGGGTGCCATAGGCGGGGTGGGTTCCCCTCCTCGGAGGGGTGCCGTAGGCGGGGTGGGTTCCCTTTCAATCGATATCGAAGCAAAATACTATCATGCGTCCACGACGCTTCCAGTGTTTTTTATCTTCAGGCACAGCCCTCAACGCATCAGCCTCTGACCTAAGAATAAACTGCAGTTCACCTGGAACCACATGACAGTCAATAAACTCCCAAGATCGATCAATTCCAGCCGCTTGCTCTGCCTCAAACTCCGTTAGCATTTGGCCGCACTTGACCGCGCCTCGGTGCCGCAGCATTGCCTTTTCCCATGTCGCGGCATAGTCAGGTCGCTTTTCGCTAGTTACTCCCAAGCAGGTCGTTTGAAAAAATTTTGGCCGCTCAGCACTGCCATAGTTAAATCCTAGAAACACGGTCACCACCTCAAACTTGCCTGCCGCATCTTGGGCAACTAGCAGGTTATCACCGTTATTCATAAACGCTCGCCAGCTAGCCTCGTCTTCACAGACGATAGGTTGCCGATCTTGTAAGGTGTAGCGCTGTAAATCTCTAGAACTATTTGCCTGGTCTACCGTCATCTCAAAAGATTAAATGGACGAACTACTACAAGCGAGAGATATTGCCATTGGGCTAGGTGGCAAGATAACCGATAACACCGTCGGATTTATCGCCTGCTTTGCTACAGAATCAATCGCTGACAGCTATGTCATCTCGCTAGAAGATTTAGAATCATTGGCGGCTCAACAGCAGGAAAGATGCGTGGTGGTTGTCACAGTATCAAGTCTGATGTGAGTTTGCCATATCTGAGATATCCCGCGCTAGCTGAGCGGAGTCGAAGCTACATCCCCGCCACACCCCCTTCGACTCCGCTCAGGGGGCGCTTAACCCAACGTCTCACTCAGCTGAGCCTTCGCTACATCCAACGCCTCTGGCAGCTTCGACGCATTGCGCCCACCGGCCTGTGCAAAGTTAGGCCGACCGCCGCCGCCGCCGCCCGTAATCTTGGCGATGCCGCCAATAAATTTGCCAGCCTTCAAACCTTTATCCATGGCAGGCTTACTAAATGCTGCCACCAGACTCACCTTACCCTCAGCCGGAATTGACCCCAGCACCACAGCACCGTCACCCAGCTTTTGCAGCAGACGTTCGGCAGCAGTCTTCAGCGAGTCTGCATCCACCTCGCCCATATTGGCCACCAGCACCTGGAAATCACCTATGGTTTTTGCCTGATCTAATAGCTGGTCAGACTTAAGCAAGGCTAGCTCTGACTTAAGACCATCAACGGTTTTTTGGGTTGTTTTTAACTCGCTCTGCAGGTTGGTAATGCGGTCGACTAGTTCCTCAGGCTTGGCCTTAAACTTATCGCTCAGGTCTTTGACTATCTGGTCGCGCACGTTCAAATACTCCAGCACGGCTGGACCGGCGACAGCTTCTATCCGTCGTACTCCGGCGGCAATGCCTGACTCGGCGATAATCTTAAATACGCCAATCTCGGCGGTGTTGCCCACATGGGTGCCGCCACACAGCTCCATTGAGACGCCGGGGAAGTCAATAACGCGGACTTCATCGCCGTATTTCTCGCCAAACATGGCAACAGCACCTTTGGCTTTGGCATCGTCAATGGGCATGACTTCTACCTGAGCGCCGTGGGCTTCGGCAATCCAGGTGTTGACCTGGGCTTCGACCTGCTGTACTTCGGCAGGGGTAAGGGCGCGGGGGCAGTTAAAGTCAAATCGCAGCCGGTCAAAGCTGACTAACGAACCGGCCTGGGAAATGCTGTCATCTATCAGTTTTTTGAGGGCGGCCTGTAATAGATGGGTAGCGGTGTGGTTGGCCTGGGCACGACGACGACAGGCGCGGTCAAGCTGAGCGCTGACGCTGTCGCCCACGGTCAGGGTGCCGCGCTCTACACGACCGAGATGGATAAACAGATTGTTGTCTTTTTGCACATCTTCAATGCGCACCACCAGCGTGTCGCCAGAGAGAAAACCGCGATCGCCAATTTGGCCACCCGACTCGGCATAGAAGGGGGTCTTATCTAACACAAGCTGCACATCGGTCCCGGCTTCAGCAGCCTCCACCGTTTCGCCATTGACCAAGATAGCTTTGACCACACTTTGGCTGGTGACATCGGTATAGCCCAGAAAGTCAGTAGAGTCGATACCCAGCTGGCTGAGGCCACCCTGAGCCAACAGGTCAATGGTTTCATGGGCGCTTTTTGACCGCTCTCGCTGGGCGGCCATGGCGGTTTCAAACCCGGCTACATCGACGGTCAGGCTGTTTTCTTCGGCAATTTCTTGGGTTAGCTCTAACGGAAAGCCAAAGGTGTCAAATAGCTTAAAGGCCTCTTCGCCAGAAATTTGTTTGGGTTTGCGCTCTAGAATTTCTGCCAGCAGCTTTTCACCACGCTCCAGGGTTTTGAGAAACTGCTCTTCTTCGCGCTCAAGTTCGGCTTTGATAATGGTTTCTCGCTCTCGCAGGTCTGGATAGGCCGACTCACATAGAGAAATAGCGCTTTCTGCCACCTGATTGATAAAGGCACCTTCAATGCCGAGCAGTCGACCGTGGCGCACCACCCGACGAATCAGCCGTCGCAGAATGTAGCCTCGACCTACGTTAGAGGCCGTAATACCGTCGGAAATCATGTTTACGACGGATCGCACATGATCGCCAATGACTTTTAGCGAGACCTTAGCGGATTCAGTCTGCTGAAAGTAGTCCACCTTGGCGATGTCGGCAGCGGTCTGAATAATGGGGAAAATTAGGTCTGTTTCATAGTTGTTGGGCTTTTTTTGCAGAATTTGGGCCATGCGTTCTAAACCCATACCAGTATCAATGTTCTGAGCCTGCAGCGGTGTCAGGTTGCCATCGGCATCCCGGTTGTACTGCATAAATACCAGGTTGTAGAACTCAATAAAACGGGTATCGTCTTCTAGATCAATATCGTCGTCCCCCAGCTCTGGATGAAAGTCGTAGTAAATTTCAGAACAGGGACCGCAGGGACCGGTGGGGCCAGAGGTCCAAAAGTTATCTTCTTCATCCATGCGAATGATACGCTGCTCGGGCACACCAATCTGGTCACGCCAGATGGCATAGGCGTCGTCGTCGTCGCGAAAGACGCTAACGACTAAATTTTTGGGGTCCAGCTTAAAGACTTTGGTGGACAGTTCCCAGGCCCAGGCAGCGGCTTTTTCTTTGAAGTAGTCGCCAAAGCTAAAGTTACCCAACATTTCAAAGAACGTATGGTGGCGGGCGGTGCGGCCTACGTTCTCAATGTCGTTGGTGCGAATACATTTCTGGGAGGTGGTGGCTCGGGGCACGGGCGCTTTTCGCTGACCCAAGAAAATGGGTTTAAAGGGCAGCATGCCTGCAATGGTCAGCAAAACCGTGGGGTCTTCGGGCACCAGCGAGGCGCTGGGCATGATGGTGTGGCCTTTGTCTTCGTAGAACTTTAGAAAGGCCTGGCGAATACCAGCGCCAGTCGTAACCGATTTTTCTAACCCAGGCTTAGACATTTTTTAGCAAGCGCGCTTGGCGGACTCATGTTTTTACCATTCTGAACGATGTTGCATCAAGTTTGATGAAACAGCAATGGTTTTGTAGGTATTTATTGGAAGGTTCTTCTGTAGGGTGCTGCCATCAACGCACCGTTTAAAGAATTAGCTTACCCTCTTCAGAACGGAAGGCTGGGAAAGCAAAAGGATCGCTCAGGGCTTGCCCCCCTGAAACCCCCTTGTTCGTGGGGACCTGACTTCCCCACACCCCTCGCACTAGGTGATTCTCAATGGCATTGGAAATAGGGGTTACGGCTAGGGGGATTACGCTGCTTCGCATCCGCTACGCAGCGTAAAAGGGTAAAGGGTATCTCCCCTCTTCTCCATCTGGGATAACTTTACTAAGCCTCTATCGACTCCAGATGCTGCTCGATTAGCTCGCAGCATTCGTCGACGGGGCGACGCTCTGTCATGGCATCGACCAGGACACCATAGGCACTGGCTTCTTTTTCGATTAGGGTTTTGGCTTGGAGTGTGGACCAGCGCTGTTTTAGGGGAACCTCGGCCAGAGGGCGGTTGATTTGCCGCCACAGCAGGTTGAGTTTGAGGCGGTCGTCGTAGCCCCCCTGGGCACTGCCAAAGTTAATTTCTTCGGCAGCAATACCGGCCATCCACACGGTGCAGTAGCGGTCGATCTCTTGCTGGCTGATTTTGCCAACTTCGACGGCTCGGTCAATGTCGTCAGTTTTGAAAATAACGCCGCCGTTGCCGTCAATCCCGGAACGCAGGGCCTCCCAGGCGGTCAGGGTGTAGTCGTCGATGGGAATACCCAGCAGGTAGGCGGTTAAAAAGTGGCCGGCTTCATGACGGACGATGCGATCGCAATATTCCGGCGACCGCTGCGACAGCCAATCTATAAGCAGTCGCCCAACCCGACCCTGCCAGCCCAGCTGGTCGATGGCTACTAACCCCAGCAAGGTGGCGGCAACGGTGGCCAGCCCTTCTGGCGATATGGACAGGAGGGGAGCCAGCAAAATCAGCATCGTCACCGAAAAAACTGAAATGGCGATGAGGTTAAGGGTAATTTGACTCATGGCTTAGTGCGTTTAACAGTTGCGATCGCCAACGCTACCGTCTGGTAGGACTGTGTCGCAAATAATAGCTTCAGACCAGGTAGCTCCCCGCAGATTGGCTCCCTTTAGATTAGCCCCACGCCAGTCAGCGTTACCAATAACGGCTGCCGTCATCTCTGCATTCTCAAGATTGGCCCCTTGAAAATTGGCCCCATCGATATTTGCCTGGGTGAGCACAGCGCCCGATAAATCAGCACCGCTCAAGTTGGCCCCCTGCAGACGAGCACCGTTCATAGAGGCTCCAATCAGATTCGCCTGAGTCAGGTCAGCATCCCTAAGCTCTGCCAGCATCAGGTTAGCTTCCTGCAGATTGCTGTTGCTCAAATCTGCAGCGGTTAGTTCCGCAATTTTGAGATTAACCTGAAAAAAATCTTCCCCTGACAGATTTGCTTCAGTGAGGATGCAGACAGGACAGTCTTTTAGCTCCAACAGCATGTCCACGTCATCTTGAATGTATGCCCAGCTGGGGGTGGCAAAACTCAATACCCCTACCAGCAGCGTGAGTAGTGCAGCAAGGCCCGTTGCCAACGATTTTACGTTCATCCTCTTTCCACATGTGAATTGTCAGACCGGTCTCAGGCTTTGACATCGCCTATACCATCCTAAAAGCAGACGGTCTTCTCAGCCAGTCTTTTATCCACTCAGGTCTAGCCATAGCCCACAACAGTTTCTAGGGGAACACTAACAGTCGACCAGTAGCTGCTAGTATCTTACGATACTTATGTAATTAATCTTATATGATGCTCAAACCATAGCTATTGCTATCTTTTTCTCATAGTGAGGGGTATCTAACCCTGGCATTAACCGTGCATTTATACACATCTATAAGTAAAGTTAAGTAAAACCATCTATCAATTATCCATATCTCATTGACTTGGGTGTGGCCGGGTGCTCTACATTTCCAGACTGACAAGATCTAAATCGCAACAACAGGTTTGGTGCAATGACAGGGGTTAAGCAGCAGCTTGTCCTTATCTACATGATATTGGGCACGGTCATACTCTCGATGTTTGTTCCTATCGATTGGCAAACTCAGGCTAAAATCCTGCGGGACTGTGTTGTTATGGCCTGGGTAATTGGTATTGTTAATTTTGCTTATTTAGGGGGTGGTTTAAATCGGCTATTAGGCATCCGCCCCCGAGAACCACTGGGTCTTCTAGGTATTTTGTTTTCACCTTTTCTGCATCGCAACGCGGGCCATTTGATTGCCAATACGCTGCCATTTGCTATTTTGGGCTGGCTGGTTTTGCTACAGGGCATCGACAATTTTTATGCCCTGAGCATGGCTATTTTATTGGTCAGTGGTTTGGGGACTTGGGTTTTTGGGCGTTCAGCCATTCATCTAGGGGCAAGCGGGCTGATTTTTGGCTACCTGGGCTATTTGATTGCCCGTGGCTACCTAGAAGTAACGCTGATGACCATTGGTCTAGCCTTTATGGTGATGTTGCTATATGGCGACCAAGTTGGGTCTATGCTACCCAATTCAGATGAGACGACACTGTCGTGGGAAGCCCATATGTTTGGTTTTTTGGGGGGCGTGCTGGCCGCTTCTAATCCTACTTTCTTGGAGCAGATTGATTTATTTTTGACAAACTTATAGACCGTCTTTGCAATTTTTTTAGGCTGTCTTTATAGCTTTTATAGACCGCTTTTGTAGTTTTCTACAAACCCATCAACAATTGGTTATGACAGCGTTTCAACTGTCATAATCAATTGTTTTTTTAACAGTTAGATTGGTTTAATCAATCTGTTCTAGTTAGTTTCTACAGGAGTTGTTAATACACCTATAAAACTATCAAGCAAGCTGTCAGCCCAAGGCTGTTCAGGGGAAATTCACCCTCAGTTCTTAACACTTTAAGACTCATGACTTGCTCATTTTTGTAGTAAATACTGTGCTAGAACAGGCCAAGTAACCAGTGGGGGGATCCACCATGAAAGCTGTTGCAATTGCGAGTACGCTCATTTCTCTCGGTGCATTGATTAGTCCAGCTCTGGCTCAGGAAACCACCGCTGAGCGGACGGCACCTGTCATTGTTGCTCAAACGACTCAAACATTAACTACAACTCTTCGCAGTGACGAAACCCTTTACCTCAATAAGGACGACGTCCATGAGTACAACCTAATTTTGGAAGATCGCACCGCCGTTGGTGATCGCTTCTTACCAGAGGGCAGCATTATCCGTGGGCAGTTTGAGCCGGTGGATGGCGGTCTGCGCTATGTAGCGACTTCCGCAGAGGTGGGTGACCGCATTTTTGAATTGGATGCTGTGTCTGAAACTCTCACTGATCGAAAGGACCCACGCCAAACAGATGCTGACGATATCATTGAAGATGCCGGTATTGGTGCGGCCGGTGGTCTAATTATTGGTGAGGTGCTAGGGGATTCTGACTTCCTGGAAATTTTGGGCGGTGCGGCAGCCGGTGTGGTTTTGGGTAATATCACCGCGCCAAGAGTCGTTGTCGTGGAGCCCGATCAGTCTATTCTGCTCTATCAAGACTGACGACTTCAAACGATTTTGTCAGAGTAACTAAACGTAAACAAAAAGCCCTAGCAGAGTTCGCCACTTTGCTAGGGCTTTTTATTCTCTATCTAAAAGCATAGAGCCACTGTGGATGGGAGCGCTAAACTAGTAGCCTGGTGAATAGCTTTCTGGGTATAGCTTTGCTATGGTCAGCAACGCACTTAGCTCACCCCTTAACGCAACGGTCAACAACTGTGAGTCACTGGTATCAACTGGAAGCCGCTGTGGTCGCACAGCAGGTGAACAGTCATCTAGAAAATGGATTAACAACCGAAGCCGCTCATCAGCGGCTGTTGAGAGATGGACCAAATGAACTAACTGCAACTGAGGGTAAATCGCCGTGGCAGTTGTTGTGGGAGCAAATTAGTGCGCCGCTGGTGGTGATGCTGATTGTGGCGGCAGTGATCTCTTGGATAGTGGGAGACCTGCGCGATGCGATCGCAATTCTTGCCATTGTTATTTTTAATGCAGTCCTGGGGTTTCGCCAAGAACGTAAGGCCGAGCAGGCGTTGGCGGCCCTTAAAAAGCTAGCGGTGCCAACGGTTCGCGTTCGACGCAACGGCCAGGTGCAGGAATGTTCTATGGCCTCTGTGGTGCGGGGCGACCTGGTGCTGCTAGAGGCCGGTAATGTGGTGCCTGCCGACGGTCGGTTGGTTGAGACCGTCAACCTGCAGGTGCAAGAAGCGGCGCTGACGGGGGAGTCAGCCCCGGTAGATAAACGGGCAGCCACTGTTTTTGAACAGGAACAACCCCTGGGCGATCGCTGCAACATGGTTTACCACAGCACCACCATTACCCGTGGGCGCGGCACCTTTGTGGTGACTGAAATCGGTATGGGGACCGAGATTGGCCACATTGCCCGCATGCTGCAGTCGGTTGAGGCCGAGGCCACACCGCTACAAAAGCGTTTGGCCCAGCTAGGTAAGGCGCTGGGGGCAGGGGCTATTGCCATTTCGCTGGTGATTGCCGCCATGGGTCTGCTGCAGGGAGAGCCCTTGAGACAGATGCTGCTCACCGCCGTCAGTGTGGCGGTGGCGGCAGTACCCGAAGGGCTGCCAGCGGTGGTGACCATTGCCCTGGCACTGGGGGCAGAGCGCATGTTAAAACGTCATGCGCTGATTCGTCACTTACCTGCGGTCGAAACCTTGGGGTCGGTGACGACAATTTGTTCTGATAAAACAGGCACCCTCACCGAAAACCGCATGACAGTGACCGTGCTGGAGGTGGCCGGACAACAGATCGAGCTATCTGACGATGTGGCCGTTGGCAATCAAGCCATGAGTCTACTGTTGCTCAGCGGTGCTCTGTGTAACGATGCATCCTTAGATAACAATCGTGCCATTGGTGACCCCACAGAGACAGCCCTGGTGACGGCAGCGGCTCAAATGGGGTTACCCAAGCGCAAACTTGACCAGCTATGGCCCCGTATAAACGAGGTGCCCTTTGACTCAGAGCGAAAGCGGATGACCACCTGTCATAGCTGTCAGCAGCCCTTACCGCAAGCACTACAGCAGATCTGGCAGCAGGCGGTACCCGCAGACACTAATGTCGTGGTCTTTAGCAAAGGTGCCCTCCACAGCATGATGACCACCGTTGATCGGGTGTGGTCAGACAATCAAATTCAGGCGCTAACCGATGAACTACGCCAGCGAATATTTTTGGCCCACGATCGGCTGGCCAACCAGGGACTGCGGGTCTTGGGGTTGGCATTTCGACCCCTGTCAGCTCAGCCAGACTCTCTAGAAGAACAGCTAGTGTTTCTTGGCATGATGGGGTTAATGGACCCAGCCCGACCGGAGGTAAAAGAGGCCATTAGCCTGTGTCAAACTGCCGGGATTCAGGTGGTGATGATTACGGGTGACCATCCTCTGACCGCCCAGCACATTGCCCAAGATTTAAGCATTGCCAACGACACATTACTGACTGGGCAAGACCTCAGCAACATGCCGGTTGAGCAGCTAGAGACCGCTGTTACTAAAACGGGAGTGTATGCCAGGGTCACCCCTGAAGACAAACTTCGAATTGTGCAAGCGCTACAGCGTCATGGCCACATTGTGGCGATGACGGGCGACGGTGTGAATGACGCCCCGGCATTAAAACAGGCCGATATTGGTGTAGCCATGGGCATCACCGGTACCGATGTGGCAAAAGAAGCCGCAGATATTGTTCTTCAAGACGACAACTTTGCGTCAATTGTGGCAGCGGTCAGAGAAGGCCGAGTAATTTATGAAAATATTCGCAAGTTTATCAAATATACCCTGGCCGGGAATGTGGGCCAGCTGTGGCTGCTGTTGCTAGCACCGTTTTTGGGAATGCCAATTCCGCTGGTGCCAATCCAGATTTTATGGATTAACCTGATCGCCGATGGTCTCTTGGCGCTGGCGCTGAGCTTTGAACCTGCCGAACGACGAGTGATGGAACGACCGCCCCATCACCCCAATGAGAGTGTCTTTGGTCGCGGCATGGGCGCTGATATTCTCTGGATTGGTATGTTGCTGGGACTTGTGTTGCTGTTGGTGGCCAATGGCTACTGGCGTAACGACGACCCGTCCTGGCAGACGATGGTGTTTACCACCCTGGCCTTTTCTCGCATCGCTCTGTCAGAGGCGGTGCGCTCCTCATCTGATTCGTTATTTCAAATTGGTATCTTGTCAAATATCAAACTGTTGGCTGCTGTGCTATTAACCTTTAGTTTGCAGCTGATGGTGATCTATGTGCCGGTGTGTCAGGTCTTCTTCTCAACGGTGGCCCTGAGTAGTCAACAGATTGCGATCGCACTGCTCTTGGGTACCGTCATTTTCTGGGCCGTAGAATTCAAGAAAGCATTATCCCGATAGCCGCTTGCACGGTATCAACTTGCACAGCATCAGTCGTAAGCGGCTTTTTCACTGTTGAGAAGATTGAGAAGATAGTTAGAGAACAAATTTAACATCGTTTTTTATCATAGAGTTTCAGCGTGTAGGCACGTGTTAAGATTGGGCATATTTACTCGCTAGCCTTAGTAGCGTTTCAATAAAAAGAACAAGTATTTCGAAAATAAGTGCAGTCTATTTAACATAATTAGACAACGCGCAAGATTTTCTGTAGAGCAAAGATTAATAGTAATAGAGAGGCTAAGTAGAACTGTGATCTACTTTATTGCTGTATGGAGCATCCTATCCATCGTTAGTTGGCTCATTGGTATTGCATTAATTGTCGGATTACGAGCAGATTGTTTTGATCGAGTCAGTGACCGTATCATGGCCGCCTTTTGGCTAGGGCTCGTTTTATCGGCTAATGGGTTACTCTTGCTCTCACTGGCGCTACCGCTTTCTCCTGTAGCAGGGTTAGCAATTGCGGTTGGGGTGAGTCTACCGCTGCTCTGCTGGTCTGCCATCAGAGCTGAAATTCATCAGCTCTGGAAAGTCAAATCGCCAGCTGTTATGGCAGCTGTTATGGGCTGGACAGTCCTAATAGCCATGTACATGACCACAAAGGTGACCTGGTTTGACACAGGACTTTATCACTTTGGAGCGATTCGCTGGCTGTCGGAGTTTGGCACTGTGCCTGGCTTGGCCTTAGTATTAAACAATCTTGGATTTACGTCTTCGTGGTTTGCACTATCGGCTCCTTTAACCCTTGAGTCTGTGGCACCTCGCGTTACGGCGGTGGCCAATGGGTGGGTATTTTTAGTTATTACGTGTCATGGGTTTATTGCCCTTTGGCATTGGTTCATGGGCAAGGCAAGAATCACCGATAAGTTTATGGTGATTTTCCTCGGGTTAGTGTTGCCGTCCCTGACTCTGAGTTCATTTCTATCGACCATTCTGATCTCCTCTTCGCCAGATATTCCTGTTATATTCCTCTCTGGCATTATGGCCTGGAGTATTTTAACGGTGGCAAACCCCCCTCAGTCCCATAGAGCGACAACGGATGCCACCCCCTGGAATGCCGCTCTTATCCCTTTATTTCTTGCCTTAGGGACAATAGCTATTAAACTATCGGCACTTCCCCTCTTGCCCGTTGCTCTTCTGTTTTATTGGCGACAGCAATTCCCAGACTTTCGACGAGTATTGATGGGATGTGTGCTCTCACTGCTACTTTTAGCGCCGCTTATGGTAGTCAGCATAGTGACTTCCGGGTGTCCGCTTTATCCGTCTTCTATAATGTGTGTCAATGTGCCCTGGCGAGTATCAACAACAGTCATTGACAAAACCATAGAGGTTATTACCCTTTGGGAGCATAACTTTGGAGATATTCCCCCTGGGCCTAGCCGTTTCCTGTTGCAGCTATGGGAATGGCTACAGTTCTCCCGGTTTAATATCGTCATGCTGATACTGATATTGCTGTCAGCAATCCTCATCGTGCCTACCTATAAATCAGCACGAAAACAAAAGATTTATGGCACTCCATGGCTGTTCTGCTGTAGCGCCATCGGCATCGTATTCATCATGGCCCGTGCTCCTATGGTACGCTTCGGCCTGGGATATTTTGTCATGGTTCCCACCATTGGTGCAGCCGTGTTGGGCACTGCCTATGTAAATCGATCTAGATGGCAGCTAGCTCCAAATTTCTCAGGGGTCAACACACGTAAATATTTATCCGAAGCCTTGTTTGTCGGCTTCGGACTGATTGCATCCCTGGGTTTGTTGCAACCCTCCATCCAGGCCCGTCTGTTACTTCCTCCAGCGATTCCAAGTACCGGCGTGGAATCTAGACAATCCTATGACGTTCAATATGTGAAACCTGCCAACGACGACAGCATAAAATGCTGGGATGCCCCCATTCCCTGCACCCACAACGAGCTTGAGATTCGCTTGCGCAATCCGTCTCGTGGTATTCGAGGAGGGTTTATACCAGCAGAGTAATACTCGGTTTTATCGCCAACGGCTGAACGCATTCAGTCGTTGGCTGTATTAATCATTCTAGGAAGAAGACGTTGCCGTCATTGTAGAAGAGATAGAGCGCTGCCTATATTTCTCGTAGGCGAAGCCAGCTACGTTGGCAACTTGAGATATCAAAAATAGTCCTGAAAGACTAAAAGAGCGTAGTCCCTGATGCTTGGAGAACGGATAGGTTAGCAGTCGAAAATAAAACGTTAGGGGTTCTACCTGCATTGGCTTGGCCTGACGCTGACTGCGCACCTTATGAAAATGAAACGCTCCGCGACCATAGTTGAAATGTTGTCGCCAAAAGGACGCTAAGGTGAGCTTGTGGGCATGATTTAGCTGCATCGTGGGGGCGTAGTGCATGGGAAAACCATGGTGTCGCCAGCGATCGCAAAATTCTCGATCTTCCCCAGCTGCTAGCGGGAAACTGGTATCAAAGCCCTTTAGCTGTTGATAAACAGCCCGAGGCATCGCAAAGTTATTGGAGGCAAAGAACGTGGCCTCTCCTTTGCCCTGGTTGTAGTAGTCGTAAATATAGTCAATTAGCAACTGACTCGCCGTTGAATACAGGTTGTTGGGTAGTGCATTTAGAGTGCGGCCGCCAATCAGGGTATTGGGCATCTTTTGATAAGCCGCTGACAGCGCCGTGAGCCAGTCAGACGCTGGCTGACAATCGTCATCAGTAAACACTAAATAATGCCCCTGGGCGGCAGCGGCCCCACTGTTGCGAGCCGCCGCTGGCCCTGCATTTTGCTGCTGAATCAACCGTAATGACAGCAATGGCAAAAACTTGTCAGTCACCGGGGTTAATGGCATGCGACTACCATCATCGACTACCACAACTTCAAAACAATCCTTCGGATAGTCCAATCGAGCCAGACTTTGCAAACATTGCCCTAAACAATCAGGCCGGTTATAGGTTGGAATAATGATAGAAAATTCAGGGGGATTCATGGCAACAGTAATGATTACGGTTTGCGCTTAACTGTCGTTCAAAACTAAAAACCGGCGTTTAATAAGTACTGCCAGCGCCAACGGCTGTTGCCTGCAGCAGATGCTGCCCCAAACGGCGAGCCAGCGCCAGGATGGTAAAAGTGGGTGAGTAGGAGGGACCGGTGGGAAATACTGCCGAACTAGCGACATAGAGATTATCGGTACCAAATACTCGACAGTTGGCATCAACCACCCCCTCTTCAGGGCGGCTGGCCATCCGCGTAGTCCCCATTTGGTGGGCGGCGTCTGTCATTGTCTCTAAGCTGGGCGGATCATCACCAAAGTCAAATGTCCCTAGACCTACTTCAGCAAAGCGTTTGGTTAAGAGCTGTAGGGTCTCTGCCATAGAACGGCGATCGTGGTCGGTGAAACACCAGTCCACCTGGAGCTTACGCTGGCCGAGCACATCACAGTCCGTGGCCAATTTCACACGACTACCTATCTGTGGGGCCTGTTCAGTCACAAACTTGACGCGATAATTGGCAACAATACCATTGCCATCTCGACAGACAGGGCGTCCTTGCCAAAGTCGTCCTAATCGATCTCTCACCCCTTCATAAATCGGCTGCAGATACAGCACATGTTCTAACAGCTCTTGTTTACGCTGTGTCTCGTCATCAAGGGCAAAGCACACACAAAACCGTGGTTTCGGGGCATATTGCAGCTCATGGGCATACTGTTGCGCTAGAGGGCCGGGTCGGAGCTTGCCGGTATGGTGCTTGGGGTGATCGGTGTAGAAACGACCCACCAGGTCATGGGCATTCCCAATGCCTCCAGGAATCTGGCGGTCGGACGCCAATAGCAGACGTGCTGTTTCAAACGCTCCAGTGGCTAGAACGATGGAATCACCGGTAACAACCAGTTCTCGCCCCTCAAGGGAACGACAAACCACCGACGTCACTCGCTGACAAGCATCATCAAGTTTTAGCTCAGTGGCGGTTGCCCCTAGCACCGCTGTTAAGTTTTGAGATTGGCGCATCTCATCACCAAACCGAACGGCGGTGCGGGTGGGGGTTTCTTCCCAATAAAAGCTGCTTATTTTTAAGCCACCTGCCGCCAGTTTGGAGCGAAAGGCCATAATCTCAGGCCGGATGGCTTCTGCCTCTAAATCCCCAAAGCCGTAGTCCTTGGCGGCGGAGCGGTAGTGTTCTAAGAGATCGCTGTAGCGGATAGGCCAGCCGCTATTGGCAATCCACGGCCTGCCTTCAAAATCCCAGGGCTGCAGATATTTCCATTTACCTGTCCATACGTTACTGGTGCCACCAAACTGGCGGACCCGACTGACGCCGCGCAGCTCGGGCGGTAAGTACCGATGGTAGTAGGTATTGGGGTTTAATTCGCGATGGCGTTTGCCCAGGAAAACAACATTATTAAGAGCCTGGATTGAGGGATCAAATTTTTCCCGCCCGCTTTCTAACAGAATTACCTCTTGACCATGGCGGGCTAGATGGGTGGCCACTTCGGAACCGGCTATCCCGGAGCCGACGACAACCACCTGACCGCGCAGCTGTGTATGTTCACCCAGTTCGAGAATATCCGTAATCATATGGCCTCTGTATGAAACAATTTTGATAACGCCTACTGCAGCTTATTGATAACGGCTGAAATAAAAAATTTGCCCTGGGTATAGCCCCCCGGCAACATCAGCCAAATACAGACATAGAACAGTGAATAAATCAAACCGGTGATCAGCAGCCTCATGACCAGCAGATCGATGGTGGTGAGCAACTGCACCGGATACAGCAACCCTGCCGAGACGATAGAGGCGATGGCAGGTCGCCACACAGCCCCCATAAAGTCGCCTAGGGTGATGGGCGATTGGCGCACGCAATAGACTACCGCCGGGTAGCTCAACAGGCACACACCGACGGTATAGCCAACAGCAACGCCATAGGCTCCCCAGCGAACACCGATTGCGATCGCAACAATCATCACCGGAGTATGAATCAAACTCCAGCGAAACTGTCGCTTAGTTTCCCCCGCCGATACATAAATCCACTTTGTGACGCGATAAATGCAGCCGACAAAAACCGCCACAATCAAGACGCGAAACATGGGTACGCTCTCCAGCCACTGCTGCCCCAGCATCAGCAGGGTGACATCGCTAGCGGTCATAAACACGTAAGCCAGCGCCGGCATACAGACGGCAAAAATCAGTAGCAGCCCCCGTCGACAGTAGAGCCGATAGCGCTCCGGCTCGGACAAACTGCGGCTTAAGCTGGACACCGCCACATCAAACAGTGGATAGTAAATTTGCCAAAACGGGAAATAGGCCCACTTATAGGCCATGGAATAAAACCCCAGGGAGCTAGCTCCGCCCACATAGCCCAGCAGCACCCGATCCATCTTCATACCCACACGGCTAATACAGCGAAACCCCGTTAGATGTAGCCCATAGGAGAGGGTGGAACGCAGATCTTTTGTCAGGTGAGCTGTGTTGCGCTGGGGACGCCAGTCGCAGTAACGCCAGTAGGCGATGCCCTTGGTCACCTGCAGGCTGGTCAGCTGCAACACTAAGGCCCAGTAGCCGAGACCCAGCCAGGCGGTTGAGATCGCAACGATCGTACTCACCACCAACGCCACCAGTTCAATTGTGGTCAGCAGTTCAAACTGCATTTGTCGTTTTAACAGCGACAGATGCTGAAACGACAAACACAAACTGGCCACCCCAATGGCCAGACATAACACCATGTGGGTCAGTTCTGGCCGACCATAAAATTGAGCCACCAGGGGGGCACTCAACACCATGGCACCGATAATCAGAGTATTGATTTTTAAAGACAGCCAAAAGAGCGCACTGGCCTGCTCAGGATTAAACTCCTGACGCTGCACCGTAGCCGTCTCTAGCCCCAGGTTACTGAGACTGTCCACAATGCTCAGCACCGGCTGCACCATCGCTAGCAACCCAAAATCCGCCGGGACCAACAGCCGGGCCAGCACCATGGTGCCACCAATACCGATGCCTAACTTCAAAGGCTGCGCGGCAACAGACACCAGACCAGACTGCAGTGAGCGCTGATTTAAGTTGGCCTTGAGGTCCGTCGTTTCAAAGTGGCGATTTGATTTAGTCATGGGGCGACGCTCCATGACTAAATCGAGTTTTTAGAAGAGACAGGTTCTTAAACTGCTTTTTATAAGGGGACCCCAACCGCAGCAAAATGTGGATAGGGTGGAGCCTTAAAGCGCGACCCAAGGCTTTTGCTGCCAGCCAAAACTGCCCACTTCGTTGCAACATATCGGCATGGTTAAACACAAAGTCAGCCACCGTCTTGCGAGAGTGGCTCGTAAATAGAGCATGGTGCTTGGTCAAAAGCCGCTCAAAATTATGCTGTCGACGGCGCGAATTAGACGACACTCGCACCCCCTCATGGGCTGATAGATGATACGTCACCTCTGGAATGCCCCATAGGGAACAGACAGGATTAAGCCGTAAAAACAATTCAGTATGCACCCGTGAGCTAAAACTTGGATCAAACCCGCCCATCCCCAACAGCACCTCCCGCTCTACCACCAGGGTCTGCTTTGAGAAAAAGGACTCTCCTGGTTGAATCTCTTCTAAACAAAAGTGCGCGCCTCGGGGCAGCGTTGGCGGTAGGTGAGTTTCGATACCATTGCCCTGGTCATTAACAATGGTGAGCCCAAAGAGCAAAGCAATTGGCCCAGGTAAGTCTTGAGGCAATTGCTGAATCGCCGCCAGCGCTTTTTCAGCCATATCCGGCAGCAATACATCATCATCATCTAAGTAGGTAATCCAGCGGCCTCTAGCCGCTTTAGCACCATGGTTACGGGCAGCCGCTCCCCCCTGATTGGGCTGTCGCACCACCCTCAGACGGTCCTGTGGTGGCAGCACCACCCCTGGTTTAGACCCATCATCCACAACAATAACTTCAATATTGGTGAGAGTTTGATTTAAGGCACTATCAACGGCCCGAGACAACAGCTCAGGACGATTGTAAGTCGGAATAATGATGCTGAGTAAAGGCAGACTCATGACAACAAGACCTCCGGATGGGCCGCCCGTACCTGCCGATAGAGCGAGATAAACCTCTCTGTGCGAGCATCCTCACTAAAGTGGGTGAGGGCTCGGGTTCTGCCCAGGGTGCCCAGTTTCTCTGCTAGGTCTTGATCGAGCAATATTTGGGTGAGATAAACCGCCAGCGCCTTTACATCCCCAGGGGGAACGGTAAAGCCAGTAACAGAGTGTTCAATGATTTCTGGCTGGGCACCCACAGCGCTGACAATGACGGCGGTTCCCCGCATCATGGCTTCTGTGGTGACATTGCCAAAGGGCTCTGACCACAGGGACGGCACCACCTGCACCCAGGCTTGGTCGAACTGACGCTCCATCTCTGGGCGGGGTAGGTGGCCGAGCCAGGTAATGTTGTCGGCCACCCCCAGATCAATGGCCAGATCGCGTAGCTCAGGTTCTGACTTGCCTCGACCGGCAATCAGCAGACGGGCATGGGGGACTTGGGTGGTTGCGATCGCAAATGCCCTGATCAATACCTGAATTCCCTTTTCAGGTACCAGGCGGCCTGCATAGGCCACAGTGGGCGGAGCGCCTAGGGACGGTCGCTGCTCTCTAACCGGCACACCGTTGTGGATCACCTCTACTGAAGACAACCCAGACTGCACCAGCTCCGCTTTCATCGCATAGCTGAGGGCCACAACCCGATCAATGGCAGCGCGCCATCGCTGCCACAGCCGCCACTGCACCATTAAAACCAACCACGTTTTCGGCGTTAGACACCCCGACGACAAACATACCCGGCCTGGAGAAAACTGACATGAACTCCCATCGGGCAGCAAGTTAGTCCCCGCCGGGCAAATGGCCTTGTACACAGCCGTCTGATAGATACAGGGAATGTCCCTTAACAAGGGCAAAATCAATGGAGACAGCTGCCAGAGAAACATACGGATGTGTACCACATCGGGCCGAAATGATTGCAGCACCTGACGCAGCTGCCAGTAAGCAGACAGATTTGCCGTCTGGGTCAACACCTGCAGCGTTGAATTCGTGCCAAAACAAACATCATCTGCCAATTGAGGGTAGCCCTCCACCGGCGTGGCGCTGCTGGCAAACAACCGCACCTGATGCCCTCGATCAATTAACCCCTGACGCAGGGACAGCATCTGCAGCTCTGCGCCACCAGTCGCAGTGCCATAGTCATGCAGCAGAAGAATTTTCATCAATTTTATTCTGGAGAATTCCGAGCGATGGCGTTAGCCCCCGATCTTCTGTTGAACGATTTAACCATTTGCGGGCATGGCGATCGGTTAGATACTTATTGAGTACGCGATCGATGGGGGTTAATAGGCCATACATAACGACCTTTTCCAAAAACCGATCCTTCACTAAGCCAAACGTCAACTTCTCAAAAAATCGATGCTTAAATGCCCCAAAAGTTAGCCGATCTAATAACGGTGAGAGAATCATTCGCCGTCGCCGCCAGCCAAGGGCCTTATGCTTCTGAGTAAAGTAAGCATCTTCCGACAGATTCCACTTTTGCTTAAGGTGTTCTAGGCTGATAGTCTCCCAGGCATCACTCCAGCGCAGCATATAAAAGTGCAGATCGGCCCAACTCCAGGCAATCCCCGGCACATAGGTAATCAGAGAACTGGGTTCGAAATAAATGCTCCTCCCGGCCTCGGTCACTGCCATACACAGGTCAACATGTTCCTTAGTGTTGAGATACTTCTCGTCCAACGGGCCCATGTCCTTAAAGACATCCATGCTGACCAACATACAGTGAAATTCCACCAGTTCCGCCGTGCTTCGCTGTAGTTTAGACAGAGTTTTAGTCACCTGCTGACCCTGGCGAGTCATCTTTTCCCGCAGTCGCCGCCGTCCTTTGACATCAACAATAATGTTAGCCACACCATTGGCAAAGTGGATGGTTTCATGAATGGGCTCATCCTGACAGGTGAGCGGCCCGACAATAGCGGCGTCGGTTTCTTCAGCACACTGCACCAAGGCATCCAGCCAGCCTGGAGCAACCACAACATCATTATCAACAAAGGCCACATAGGGTGTCTTGACCTGAGCTAAGCCAATATTTCTGGCTTGATTCGGCGTTAGCACATGATCCACGCGAATCAGTTCAAACGATTTTTTCTTGGCTTGACTCGCTAGATACTCTCTAATGGGTTTAGGTGACCCTCCATCCACATACACCAATTCAAATGGAAGCTGGGTATGGGTATAGATACTTTCCAAGGAAGTCTGAGCATAGCTAAATCGTTCTCGTGGTGAGACCACGATAGTGACTTTGGGTTGGCTCATCGATTCAACACCTTCCAATTTTCAGCGCTCCGATAGATCATCTTCTCTCATCTCCCTTAAACTGCACGAGATAATGGTTTAGGTGCGGCCTGTGCCGGTTTTTTCTTGAGCTGTGACCACTCTTGATCGGTAAAGTTCTCATGGTAGGAGCGCTCTACATTGATGTTCCAAATATCATGGTCCTCACCGAGAATATTTCTCGCGGCCAGCAGCGCTGAAAGCATGGAATGATCTTGGTTGTTATAGCGGTGCATCCCGTTGCGCCCTATCGTTTGTAAGTTCTCAAAACCACGAATATAGTCTTCGAGCACCGTTAGGTGGCGACGATACTCACCGTCATAGACTGGATATGCCTTATATTGACGAATAACACATCCATCTTCTACATCTCGTGCATTAACACCCAAATTAAGCTTTGAGAGTTCTTGAGAGGCTAGCTCAATCAGCTGTGAATCAGCCATCTCCCAAATCTCATCCCCCTGACTACAAAAGTACTCCATACCTAGACAGGTCTTAGTCGAGTCAGGCACCATCGCCACGCTCCAGTTTTTAAAGTTCTGGATGCGGCCCACCTTAAATTCAGGGCTGTGAATATAAAGCCAGTTATCGGGAAAAAGCTGCACCCGATCAATCACCAGTGACACAATCAGAAAATCACGGTACTTCAGCCCACGCGCGGCCTCCAGCACATAGTCAGGGGGCGGAGGATCCATACGATGCACCAGCGCCGTAATCGGCATCGAGCTGATAAAGTGATCGCCCGTTAGTTCAAAGTTGCGATCGCCCTGTTTTGCGAGCACCCTAGTCAAACGAGTCCCCTCCCGCTCCACACGCACCACTTCTGTATTAAGGTGCACCGGAACCCCACGTTCTTCTAAAATTTCCTGACACCGTTCCCACATCATGCCAGGCCCCAAACGAGGGTAGTCAAATGTTTTAATCAGACTTTTCGAATTCTTACTGCCAAACAGCGCATTAATCACAGCTTCCTTTAAAGAAAGATTCTTAATTCGCTGAGCCGCCCAATCTGCACGAATTTGATTACACGGAATCCCCCAAACCTTTTCTGTGTAGGTTTTGAAGAAGATACGGTACAGTCTTGCCCCGAAACAATCCGTCACCCAATCTTCAAACGTCTGAGGTTCCCCGCTCAACCCTAAATATCTTTTGGCCTTTGCTTTCAAATAGCTCATCACAATTAGAAAACTACGAATGAATCCCAAATTTCTCAGGGTCTTAAAAATGGAAATGGGATAATCATAAAACTTACCATCGTAGTAAATCCGGGATAGCCTCGGCGTTTGAATAAAGTCATCCCCCAAAATCTCTTGCCAAATAGACTTCACTTCACCCACTTTGGTAAAGAAACGATGCCCACCAATATCAAACCTATATCCCTTATAGCTTTCAGTACGGGAAATACCACCCACCTTATCAGCCTTTTCAAGAACAACAGACTTAACATTATGCTTCATCAACTCATAGCCAGAGGTCAATCCTGCCGGGCCACCACCGATAATGATTACAGGAGCGACTCTCTCTTCTACAGCTTTGGACTTCATTAGATTACAAACTCCGAATAGGCCAAATATAGGGTTGTGCTTAAATCCCTGTTCAACTGAGTCCCCGTTCTTGAAATTCAGCCCTACCTGGAACGACGCACTTTCATCACGGGTGCTGGCAGCCGGAGAAAACGTCTAAAAGAATGTTGTACCAGGACATAGGCAAATGCACCTCCTCCATAGAAGAAGTAAAACCAATGCCAGGGGATAACTCGTAGGGTAAATAGCATCCCCCGCTTGGCATAAAAAAATCGATAAACGTTGGCATTGATCAACAATAGACCCAGCGCTATTACTACTGTGACTCCCCACAACCAGGGAAAGAAGAAACCAGCCAACAAGGTACCAATCAGACTATACACACCGACAACACTCAGGCGATTGGCATGACTCAGATTCAAATCAGCCTCAAACCGATGTTCACTGAGAATCAGAGCAGCCCAAGGAAGTGCTCGATAAAAAATTTCCGCTCTGAGCAGCGAGATTGGCTGCCAGCGTTTTAGGTGCTTGATTTGGATATCTTTGCAGAGACGAATATCGTACCCCATCTGCTTGAGGCGATAGCCCAACTCAATATCCTCAATACAGGGCTTGGTATAGCCCTCATCAAAGCCGCCAACCGCCAGAAAAATTGAACGGCGAATGGCCCCACACGCCCCCCAGAAAGTAAACGCTACTTCTGAAGAGACCTGGTGAGTATAGTGATGAAAGAGATTCTTATACTGAGATAAAAAGTTTTCTGCCCCCGGTGCATCATCATAGGAGCCAATCAAGGCCGCTAAGTTCGATTGCGCCTGAAATCGCTGTTCAACCAAGCTAAGCGTATCTGAATGAAGAGTCACATCCGCATCCATAAAGAAAATGATGTCGCCTTGGGCAGTCTGCGCGCCAATATTTCTAGCTCGGGCTGGGCCTTCTGATTTGGGCAATCGCAGCACCGTCGCCCCAAAGTTTTTAGCCACTTGCCAAGAACCATCCGTATCTCCGTCGGAAACAACAACAACTTCATCCGGAGGGCGAAGACTTTCTCCTATACTAGTCAAACACCTATAAAATCCCTCTCCACCGTTATATACAGGAATCACAACTGAGATATTAATTGAAGACATTCTCACCTTGAAGACTCAAATATCAAAAGGACAACCAATCAAATTTATCCTCTAGCAAACAGCTTATTAATGTTTATAAACAAGCGAAACGGTCCCCTTATCCACCGAGAAAAGAAACTCTCTCATAAGATTCTTCTCCAAGCTTGAGAGCAAGTGAAAAGCAAAACCTAAGTTAGCTATTCAAAGAGTCAGTCCCCTTAAATCACAGACAAATATATCTCCTTCGGAGGAAATTACAGTACTCTTAATTCAGATTCGAAGATTCTCGTCTTGACTAGATACCCACTCTTATCACCTTAAACAACTATCCAACTAGGCCAAAACACTTGAAAGACACAACCCTAAAGGCTTCCATAATGAAACTCACCCCTAGCTAAATAGCTAAGCAGTAGACTCATCTACAGAACAATTCTGAGGTTGCTACCTGCAGCAAGGTATTCAACCAAAGTCTCCCGTAAGAATTGTGTATATCCACCTAATTGGCAGAACGTAAAAGAACTAATGAATTAAGTTCTTTTACTGACAGTAAGGCGACTAAATCTAATGTTCATGAAATTAAGATGAAAGTTTTCTCATCTCACACCATAGCTGTTGCTTTAAGCTTTCCACGATGTTGTAAATTATGTGAGCAAAAGCTATACGAGCCTGCTGCCCTAGCAGCCAGAATTAATTGCGATGAGCGCGGGTCAGATGGTGGACTACCTGTCCATCTTCTCTGAGATAGCCAACGGAATTTCAATATGAAAGGTTGTCCCTTGGCCTAACCTAGATTGACAATATAATTTACCATCATGCATTTCCGTTACAATTTGATAGCTAATGGACAATCCTAACCCAGTCCCTTTACCTACAGGCTTTGTCGTAAAGAAGGGATTAAAAATATTTGCCAAGATATTCTCAGGAATACCACGGCCATTATCTGAGATTTCTATTGCTAACGTATTCTGAATCTTGTGCCAACGGGTAGAGATCTTAATTTCTGGTATCCGATCGTTCGGCGTATTGAGTTCGTCAAAAGAATCAACAGCATTTACCAGAATATTCATAAACACCTGATTAAGGTGACTGGCATAACATTGAATAGTTGGTAGCTCTCCATAGGATTTAACAACATTGATAGTCGAGCGTTGTTTACAGGCCTTTAAGCGATGCTTCAAAATGAGCAGGGCACTGTCAATCCCTTGATGAATATCCACATTTTTAATAGCAGACTCATCCACACGGGAAAAGTTCTGCATACTTTTGACGATATCGACAATGCGCGTTGCGCCCATTTGCATAGACGCCATTATCTTAGGTAAATCTTCTAAGATAAAGTCCACTTCAATATCGTCTATTTTGTTTTGAATAGGGTGCTCAGGGTCTGGATACTGCTGCTGATAAAGCAACAGCAGCTCTATCAGACCCGTCACATACTCTTGCATCGGTTCCAGGTTACTAGAAATAAACCCGACCGGATTGTTAATCTCATGGGCAATTCCGGCTGCCAGCTGACCGAGACCTGCCATTTTTTCGCCCTGAACCAGTCTAGCCTGGGTGCTTTTTAGCGTTTCTAAGGTTTGGTTTAGCTTGGCCGTTTGCTGTTGGGTTTTATCTAAAAGTTCGGCCTGCTGTAGCGCTATCCCCAACTGGGTCCCCACCTGGGCTAACAAGCCTACTTCATCATCATCCCAGTACCGAGGCTTAGAGGTTTGATAGGCCATCAACAACCCCCAGAGCTTTTCCCCCTGTGAGATGGGAACAAACACTTCATTGCGGGGTAGCTGACCATCTTGATCGGGTCTAGAAAATACATCTTGAATAACCGTCTGGTTAGGAATAGCTGGCTGCCATCCATCCACAATAGAATCTGCGACAAACGCCCCGCTCCAATCAGAATTAAACCGATAAATCGCCACCCGATCCACTTCCAGCAGCTGCCGCACTTCCTGAGTAGTGGTGGTAAAAATCACATCGATATCTAACGATTGGCGAATTTTATCAATGGTGAGGGTGAGAGCCCGTTGGCGTTCGGTCGCCTTTTGCAAGGCCGCTGCCTGCTCACGGACCTGAGCAACCGCTTCTGCCTGGTTTAGGGCTACACCCAACTGAGTGCTCACTTGAGCTAAAAAGTCAATCTCATCTGTCTCCCAATGACGGGGGCGAGAGTTCTGACAGGCCGCTAACAGACCCCACAGTCGATTTCCCTCCATGATGGGCACAATCATATAAGCTTGTGCCTGGGAGTCTTCCAGCAAGGTCATGTGGGCGGCTTCATGATCAGTCCGATAGACATCATTAATAGCCAGGGTCTCCTGTCGAGCATAGCGACCTCCCTGAGTTTCCATTAGATAGGTATCGTGAATAGTCTGAGTATCCACAAGTTCGGACCAACCATCGGCTACAGATTCAGCCACAAATTGACCGCTCCAGTCGGCATTAAACTGATAAATAACAACTCTGTCAGTTTTAAATAGTGATTGAATACTTTTTGTAGTAGTTTCAAAAATCTCTTCGATATGTAGCGAGTCGCGAATGGCATTAATGGTTTGAGACAGTAGCTCCTGTTGTTCTAATGCCTGCTCACGAGATGAAATGTGGGCTAGCTGAGCCGCTTGCAATTTAAGTTGTTCAACCTGACTCCACTGCTCAAGGGCCACACCTAAATGTTTGGCAATTTGGTCAATAAACTCAATCTCTGAGAGCTGCCAATGTCTTGGGGCCTGACACTGATGGATACACAGCAGCCCCCATAGCTCAGAGCCATTCATAATCGGAGATACAACATTTGCCCGGATACCAAACCGCTCTAACGTTTGCAAATGGGGATTGGTTAAGCTGCTTTCGTAGATATTATGCGAAACATACATCCGCCCTTCTTTGTAAAGGGGGGCATAGTTTTCACCAAAGCAGCGATCATAAACCTTTTCCTCTAAGATTGAAGTGATACCCTCGCCACAGTTTTCAGCAACAAACTGTCCTTCCCAGTGCTCCTCGTTCTGAAAGAAAAAGATTCCCACCTGATCGGCCTTAAGCAACTGTCTGACTTCTTGAGCCGTCGTTTGAAAAATCGTTTCCAGGTCCAGAGATTCTCGAATGCGGGTAATTACACCTGTCAGAGATTTCTGTTGCTCAGTCTGATAGCGCAGCTGCTCCAGTAGCCCAAGCTGTTGTAGAGCAAAACTGAGGTATTCAACAATTTGCTGAACAAATTTAACGTCCTCTACGCTCCAATGACGAGCATGCTCACACTGGTGAACACACAGCAAACCCCAGAGCTGCTCACCCTGAAGAATAGGGACGGCTAGATTTGCTCTGACCTCAAATCTCTCTAAAATTTTGACATAATCACTGTTTAAGTTCGCTGCATAGATATCGCTGATGGCCTGGACTCGCCGCTCATCATAATGGTCAGCAAACTGGTCTTCAAAACTTTGGTTATAGATCCGTTTTGCTAAGACAGAGCGCCAGCTATCTGACACGTCCTCAGAAACAAATTCTCCTCCCCAGTTTTGCTCGGGTGTGAACTGAAATATGGTGACCCGATCTGCTTTGAGAAGATGGCGTATTTCAGTAGTAACGGATTGAAATAGGACATCGATATCGAGAGACTGGCGGATTTTACTAATGGTTTTAGCCAGGGCCTGCTCACGATCAATATCGTAGGCAAATACTGTGGATTGAATATAGGACTTAGTTCTCTCTTCTTCCTGGTGTATTAGTCTGCCGAGCTGCTCAACAATCTGCTGCACCAGGCTAATTTCTTCTAAATGCCAGGGACGAGGAGTCTGACAGTGATGGATACATAGTAGTCCCCAAAGATGCTCTTGTTTGAGAATGGGCACGACTAGATTTGCTCGTACCTGCAGCTGATTGAGGACATCTGTATAGTGGGGGCTGAGGTTAGCAGTCTGGATATCGGCGGTAGCCTGTACCTGACCCTCATGATATTGAGTCTGGCCGTCTACAAAGTGCTGATAGGCTTGCTTGTTTAGCACAGATACACAGCCTTCAGCCACATCTTCAGCGATAAACTCGCCGACTCCGTTAGCATTGGGATGAAATTTAAAGATAGCAACCCGATCTACATTGAGTAGCTCTCTAATCTCTATGGTCGTGTCTTGAAAAATAGTATTAAGCTCAAGTGGACGACGGATATAGCTATTGGCAGGAAGGCTGTTTTTCTGGTGGGGCACAGAAGGTTGTGCTTGATAACCTACAGGTTGTTTGGCGTTACTAAATCTAGGGATGAATTGCATTTCACCAAGGGTTTGAAAGGTCTATATGTCAGAAGGTGCAAAATAGAACCGCATTCAATTCATCCTGTCATTGAGTATTGCGATCGCGCAGATGCTGGCTTACCACTGATTATTGTTCACTGCTGTTGAGGATAATGAGGGTCAAATCTGTAAAGTGTGAGCAAATTTATTCACATCAGATTAGATAATCTCAATAAATCAACAGCGGCACATCTTAAATGGACTGGTTAAAAGCAGCCAGGGTTCCCATGTAAGCATCCAGTTCGTTCTGTTTATAGGATTCTAGACCGGTTGATTTGACCGGTTGATTTAACTGGGGAGGTGCGATTATAAAAGGGATGTGCCCCCATCCCCCCATGGTTACTAGAAAAGCAGTTACCCTCGGCTCGATTACACTGTCTTATTTAGACTGGGAAACGTCTGGTGCGCCGATTCTGCTGTTGCATGGCCTAGCCGATCATGCCTTGGGCTGGGCGGCAGTGGGTGATCTGATCGCGGACGGCTACCATCCAGTGGCGGTGGATATGCGAGGTCATGGAGAAAGTGATAAACCAGACAGCGGCTATGACTTTGATACGGTAATGCAGGATCTAAGCCAGCTGATGGATCATCTGGGCTGGTCAACAGCGCACGTTGTTGGACACTCGTGGGCAGGAAAAGTAGCGACTTACTGGGCAACGCGTCAGCCAGAGCGATTTATCAGTATGGTGCTGGTGGACCCAATTTTTGTCTATGGCATACCCGGCATTTTTCGGCTGACGTTTCCATTATTTTATGGAACACTGCCGTTTTTAAAGGGAATGGGACCCTTTGCCGATTGGGAAACAGCTATCCAACAAGGAAAACAGATGAAACAGTATCGAGACTGGAACAAGCTACAGGCATCTGTTTTCCAAGAGAGTTTAGAAGAAAAGCCCGATGGAACAGTAGGTAGTAAATTTACTAAGACAGCACGAGATCGCATCTTTGATGCGGTGTTGCGAGTGCCAGGGCTGATCAAAGAGGTTCAGGTACCCAGCCTCTTTATGCAGCCAGAAGCAGGCGTAAATCGATTTAACTGGCAGCTAAAGCCCTATCAAAAATATCTGCAAGATCTAAGAATCGAGACAATTCCCGGAAACCATTGGGCATTTCTAGTAGAACCAGAAAGCTTTAGTAAAACACTGACTGATTTTTTGGCAGGGGTTTCTTACGACTGAGCACTAACAATAGCCAACTGCCGCTGCCGAATATCATCAAGCTGAGCATCCGGAATCGCCGCAATTAACTTCTGAGTGTAGGGCTGTTGAGGAGAATTATAAATATCTTCTGCAGGACCAATTTCCTCTAACCGTCCCTGATTCATCACCATGATGCGATCGCTAATAAATTTCACAACACTGAGATCATGGGAAATAAAGATATACGTCAGATTAAAGTCCTTTTGCAAATCTTTGAGCAAATTTAGCACCTGAGCCTGAACTGAGACATCCAGGGCAGACACCGACTCATCACAAATAATAAATTTCGGCTCACACGCCAGAGTGCGGGCAATACAAATACGCTGACGCTGACCGCCCGAAAACTCATGGGGCATCCGCCGTAGAGCCGTGGCATCTAGCCCGACGCGCTCGAGCAGACTGATGGCCCGCGCTTTGCGTTCGGCTGTGTCACCGCCCAGCCCGTGGATTTGCATCGGCTCAGTAATAGCAGCCCCAATGGTTTGGCGGGAGTCTAAAGAACCGTAGGGGTTTTGAAACACAATTTGCATCTCTCGACGGAGACGCCGCATGGCATTGGCATTCAGCTCTAAAACAGACTGATTATCAAACAGAATGCGGCCAGATGTCGGATCAATCAGACGTAGCAAACAGCGGCTGAGGGTAGATTTACCACAGCCCGATTCACCCACTAGCCCTAGGGTTTCGCCAGGGTACACATCAAAGCTAACAGAGTCTACTGCCCGAAACGCCTCTTTTTTGCCAAAGAACCCTGTACGTACGGGAAACGCTTTGGTGAGGTTCTGAACCCGTAATAAAGGCGCTTGTTGAAACAGCGTTTGACGATGGTGTTCAATTTCTTGGGAGCTGACCTCGGCTAACAGCTGAGCTTTCTCATCGTCGGTGCTAACTTTGGCAACAATTTGTCCGGCCTCTGGCTCCACTTCCATAAAGTCACTGACGGTGGGCAACCGACGCAGCTGTTGATGAGGTCGGGGTCGACAGTTTAATAACCCTTGGGTGTAGGGATGCTGTGGATCAGCAAAGAGATCATAAACCGGGGCAATTTCCACCAGGTCCCCCTTGTACATCACCGCTACCCGGTCGGCAATCTCGGCAACCACCCCCATGTCGTGGGTGATAAACACAATGGCGGTTTTTCGCGAGGTCTGTAAATCCCGCAGTAGGTCAAGGATAGTAGATTGAATGGTAACATCCAAAGCGGTGGTGGGTTCATCCGCAATGAGAACAGCTGGGTCACCAGCAAGTGCGATCGCAATCATCACCCGTTGTTGTTGCCCACCCGAGAGCTGATGAGGATATCGCCCTAAAATCTGCTGTGGTTCAGGCAGTTTGACTTCAGCAAACAGCTCTAGCGCCCTCGCTTTGGCAGCGCTACGATCCAGTTCCTGATGCAGCTGCAGTGCTTCAATCAGCTGATCACCACAGGTATAGACCGGGTTGAGAGACGTCAGCGGCTCCTGAAAAATCATTGAAATCAGCTTGCCGCGATAGAGCCGACGGTCTTCACGAGAGAGCTTAAGCAGGTCTATCGGTTGCGCATCAGACGAGGTAGGGTCTCGAAACCAAATTTCACCCGACAGCTCTGTACCTGGCATTAGTAGCCCCATTAAGGCCAAAGATGTCACAGATTTACCTGACCCCGATTCACCCACTAGGCTCAGTGTCTCTCCTGCCGCCAAAGAGAACGTCACAGACTTAACCGCTGATACAGCACCTGCCTTGGTTGGAAATGTGACAGAGAGATTTTGAACATCAAGAATAGGGTCAGGCATAGTGAGTCCAGTATTTTTCTTAGGCCAAGCCAGCGTTGTTATTAATTATTTACTACACATTGTCCGACTTTTGTATCCATTGTCTCTGTAGGCAAAGCAATTTTGCTTTCGTCATAGAAATATGAAAAATTTGACATGTTGTTACGTGTATAAAATTACTCATTCTTTCTAGTAATCTTCATGTAGGGTTTTGGATCAAATCCAAAGTTTAAGGGGATGACACACGCCCTCTTAAACTCTCTCTCTATAGGATCCATAGGAGTCATTTATGATTCGTCAACGAAGCTTTTTCCGGCGACGCTTTCGAAGACTTTTGTCAATTATTTTTGCACTCACGCTGACAGCCGTTGTTATCAGCTGCGGTGGGGCTTCCAACAGCGATAGCGAAGCCCCCGGCGAGGCGGCAGCTACGGCAACAGACACGCTGGTGTTTGGCTCAGGTGGGCAGCCCGATAATCTCTCTTCTGGAGATGTGACGGATGGTAACTCACTGTATGTGCAGCTGCAGATTTACAACTACTTGATTGGCAATGCACCAGGGTCAACCGATCTTGTGCCTGAACTTGCAACCGAATGGACTGCCTCTGAAGATGCTCTCACCTGGACATTTACGCTACGTGAGGGGGTAAAATTCCATGACGGTACTGATTTTAATGCCGAGGCGGTGGTGTTTAACGTCAACCGCTGGTGGGACCCTGAGTTTGAATATGGCTTTCGAGATGAAGGCAAGCTATATGAAATTTGGACCCAGCTTTTTGGCGGGTTTAAGGGCGATGAGGCATCAATTTTGGCGGATGTCAGCGCTGTAGACAACCTGACGGTAGAATTTACGCTGTCTGAACCCTTTGCAGCATTTCCAGCTGCGATCGCATCTGCCTACTTTGGTATTGCCAGCCCTACGGCCATTCAAGAATCTGGCGCAGACTATGGCACGCCCTCTGGGTTAGCGGTGGGCACTGGTCCGTTTGTCTTTGAAGAATGGCTTAGCGGTGACCGCATTACCCTGTCTAAATTTGACGACTATTGGGAAGAGGGATTGCCCAAAACAGAGCAGCTAGTCTTTAGCTTTATTGAAGACCCAGCCGCCCGCCTGGCTCAGCTACGGGCCGGGGCGCTTGACTTTACCGTTGATCTCACCCCCGATCAGCTAGCAGAAATTGAATCGGATAACAACATAGAAGCGGTATATCGCCCATCGTTTAACGTCGGCTACCTGGCGCTAAACCCTAGCTATGAGCCTCTATCAAGTCCCGAGGTGCGACAGGCGATTGCTCAGGCCATCAACAGACCGGCTATTGTTGAAGCCTTTTGGGGAGAGTTGGGGACAACCGACGCTCATTTTGTTCCCCCCTCAATGGAAGCCTACACCAGCGGTAGCGTGGGCGATTATGAGTATGATCCAGAGGCTGCTCAAGCTGCGATCGCAGAAGCTGGCTACCCCGACGGCTTTGATCTAGACCTTTGGTACATGCCCGTCAGTCGTCCCTATTTCCCAAATCCTAAACCCATTGCTGAGGCATTTGCAGCAGAGCTAAGCCAAATTGGTATCACAGTTAATCTGCAAACTAAAGACTGGGCCGCTTATCTAGAAGATCGCAACACCGCACCCGGCTTTCAGTCCTTTATGCTAGGTTGGACCGGTGATTATGGTGACCCCGACAACTTTCTCTACGCCCACTTTGGCCCCGGTGCCACTCAAGATTTGGGCAACTATGAGAGTCCTGAGATGTTTGACTTGCTCAACAAAGCCCGTTCTGAGACAGTACCGGAAGAGCGAGAAAAACTCTATCAAGATGTCGACACGATGTTGTTCGATAAGGCATTACGGATTCCCATTGTTCACTCTCAGCCACTACTGGCTCAGCGAACAGGTTTAGCTGGCTGGAGCCCCAGTCCGTTGGGTAACGAGCCTTTTCCTGAAGTAGAAAAGTCTTAGCACAGCCCTAAAATGCAGTTTTTACCTAGCATTGGCCTGTTCCAACTACCGGTGGGTCTAAGTCCGTCTTCTTCAACAGATGAGAGATTGGGACTGGGCCAGATATCGCAGGCTGAATCAGCTTTGCGCCATCCATAGCTCTTGTTCTCTAAGTTTGCAACGATGTTATGAACTCTGTGGGCAAAGCTATCTGTCAGGCTCTTGTCTAATAAAAGTCAGATAAGAGCTTGATTATTTAAATTCTCTCAATCCGTTTACCCTCAAAAAAATCTCCATGGGTAGATATATCCTTAAACGTCTGCTTCAGTTAGTTCCTGTACTGCTGGGCATTTCACTGCTAGTTTTTGCTTTTTTGCATCTTATTCCGGGTGATCCGGCCTTAGTTTTGTTAGGCGACCGGGCCAACCCCGAGCAAGTAGCTGCTCTGCGGGAGCGTATGGGACTCAATGAGCCGCTGCCGCTGCAGTATCTATCTTTTTTGGGCAATTTACTCAGATTTGATTTAGGAGAGAGCATTTTTACCGGCATTCCCATTTGGGATGAAATTAAACTGAGATGGCCCGCCACCTTTGAGCTATCCGTCATCGCTATGCTGATCGCGCTGATCTTAGGCATTCCTGCAGGTGTCATTGCCGCTGTTCGCAAAAACAGCCTCATAGACAATCTCACCATGAGCGGCTCATTGTTGGGGGTATCGATGCCCGTGTATTGGTTAGGGCTGTTGCTGGTCTATTTCTTTGCCGTTAACCTACAGTGGCTGCCTCCCAGCGGTCGCATTGGCATTGAGATAGGCAATAACTTCGAACCCATTACTGGCTTTTTTATCTTTGATGCACTGGTTCAGGGCAACTTTGCGGCTCTAAAAAATATTTTGGCCCATCTAGTACTGCCTGCCATTACCCTCAGTACAATTCCTCTAGCTATTTTGGCGCGAATTACCCGCAGTGCCATGTTAGAAGTACTCTCACAAGACTATATTCGCACTGCCAGGGCCAAAGGGCTTTTGGAGCTGTTGGTGATCGGCAAACATGCGCTAAAAAACGCCATGCTGCCTGTCGTTACAATCGTGGGGTTAGAATTTGGCACCCTTTTGGGCGGAGCGATTTTGACAGAAACCATTTTCTCCTGGCCCGGTATTGGCAAATGGATCTATGAGGGTATTTTGCAGCGTGATTATCCAGTGGTACAAGGTGGGGTAGTTTTCGTAGCCTTTGTGTTTGTATTGGTAAATTTGCTAGTGGATATCTCCTACGCCTTTTTAGACCCGAGAATTCAATACAAGTAGGGGCGCACAGCTGTGCGCCCTTCGAGATATAAACAAATTCCTAATACCCTCCTAGATATAGGCAAGTGTTCAATATCCTGCATTGGACGCACCGCGGTGCGTCCCTACATATCCACGCCCATCCGTATTCCAATACCCAATTTTCTCCCATAATTATGACTCCTGCTGCTGCACGCGTTCCCAAATTTTTTAGAAACCGAGCTGTTCAACGTTTTTTAGAATCTACCTCAGGGTTAATTGGTCTGGGCATCACAATTTTTATTGTGTTGGCTGCTCTGTTAGCACCAGTGCTTAACCCTTACGACCCAGCCTCTGACCGTGATTATGCAGCCCGGCTGCAGGGGCCTGGGTTAGAGCATTGGTTTGGGGCCGATGGTCTGGGGCGCGATATTTTAACGCTCGTTTGGTACGGTCTTAGAACATCTTTGGTAATCGGTCTGGTTTCAGTGCTGATTGGCTTATTGATTGGGGTAACGCTAGGTCTGTCGGCTGGGTATTTCCGTGGCTGGGTAGAAACAATAGTTGGCTGGATGACAGATGTGATGCTGGCATTTCCGTCAATTTTGCTTGCGATCGCAGTTGTCACCGTCACGGGTCCTAGCGTCCTCAGCGTCATGTTTGCCGTTGGCATTGTACAAATCCCTAAGTTTATACGCCTTACCCGTAGCATGGTGCTATCGCTGCGTGAACAAGAGTTTGTCCAGACCGTTCGTGCTTTTGGTGCTAAGCCACCCCGCATTGTTTTTCTCCACATCTTGCCAGCCAGTCTTGCCCCACTAGTGGTGCAGGCAACATTGGCCATTGGCACCTCCACTCTAGAAGCAGCCGGTTTAGGTTTTTTGGGGTTGGGTGCTCAGCCCCCCACCCCCGAGCTTGGCACCATGCTATCGGACGCGTTCAAAGGCGGCTACTCACTTTCAGCCCCCTGGACCATTGCCTTCCCTGGCTTATTTATCACGCTGACAGTTTTAGCCTTTAATCTGTTAGGGGATGGTCTTCGAGATGCCCTTGATCCAAAAGGCAGTCGCTAATCTTTGGTGGTCAAGACATATCTTAATCCCCTGGTTAAAGCAACAGGTACCACCGATGTATGGGTTTCTCCTTCAATCACATCTAACGTTACGTCAAGCGATTCTCTACGTTGTTGACTCAGTTGGTTAGCCATCCTGCGAACATTAGTGATCATCTTAAACTGTGGGAGTATGGGGATCTCAAGCGCTTCTTCTTGTGCTCCGACTGCAAGAAAAATATTTGTAGCGCCGTCAGCTATAACCTCTCCCAATTCCAAGTCAAACATCATTTCGTTATCCCACCATAGAGATGGGCTAACAGCAATATAGTTATCAAATGCTGTAGGCTCTTTGAATAGCGAATAAATAGTAAACAGGCCCCCCAAAGACGCGCCAAAAATCGTCGAATTTTCGGGAGCAATATCAAAGTGCGCAGCAACAAGAGGCTTAACCTCCTCTTTCAAAAAACGCAGGAACGTATTCGCTCCGCCTAAGACCGGTTCCACCTTAGCTGGTTGATCTGGCTGGGGCAAAGGCATGGGCATAGACGCTAGCCCTGCATCTGCCGATGGGGTAAAGTCTCGGTTGCGAAGTGCCCCTTGTAAAAACCCATCCTCTGTTGGATAGGCAATACCCACCACCAAAAGCGGCGGCAGCTCTCCGTATAGTTTATGCATCAGGCGAGTCATCTCTACAGCTGTGCCAAAAAACAGATTGGCATCCAACACATAAAGCACATAGGGTGGCCCTGGAGGTGATGGTACAAAACCAATCTGAGGTCTGGCACACCACAGCTCAAAGTCATCGTTAATCAGTTGGGAATGAAGTGGATAGACCTCTGTGTCAGGAATAGATACACGGGGAGTAGCCATAGTAAGTCTGATAAAAGATGGTTGGCAATCGGAGCAAGATGCTTAAATTATGAATGAGTTCGTTAGATTTAAACCTTAGATACCCCATATCAAACATGCGATCGCGCTCGAGTTTAATAGCAAGAAATTTCTGGCGCACCAAAGCGGTTTGAGACTTTGTGTACTCAAACCGCTTTAGCTATTTTCACCGAGAGACTAGCCAAGAAGAGATCCGTCTAAGACGTGAAAACTATACATAACACAAATCACATGTCGTACAGATCTCAACAAACGCCAGCCCCACCTATCCTGCAGCAACAAAGTCTTCTGCAGTCAGAGTATCCGTAAACGCTGTCAGTTCAGCTAGAACATCATTCCCCGCTGAAATAAAGGTTTTACCATTTTTAGTGGACTGTTCTAAAGAACCAAAGGTAAGACCGTTACCAATCTCTAGCATATCAACCCCTTGCTCAAAGTCTCTAATGATGAGATAGCCGCTGCCCTTGTTCAACACAAACGTATCACTTCCACCTCGACCAAAGGCGATGTCATACTTTTTGGCAGTACCTAGATCAATACGATCATCAGCGTCTCCCACTCTCACGCGATCGTTACCAGTACCAGTGAGAATATCTTTTGCGCCTGCATTGGCACCGCCGTGACGGGTCATGTAGATGGAGTTGTCTCCATCGCCTGCATTGACACTATCTACACCGGTTCCTAGACCGATCTTGTCGTTTCCAGCCCCAGCCGTAATCTTGTAATTGCCGACGTCATACTTGACGTTATTATTGCCATTACCCAGGTCCAGCACCGTGATATCACCCGTGCCTGGGGGCGTATCAGGATTGTTGGGGGTATCAGGGTTACCGGGGTTACCAGGAGTATCAGCAATATCCGATACGGTAACACTTAAGGCTTGAGTTGCACTCAGGTTACCAGAGTCCACAACAGAGACCTCAACCTTATAGATGTTGTCACCATTAGCATCACCAGGGGCTTCAAAATCCGGTGCTGCATTAAACTTCAACACACCTTCATCAGTGATTGAGAACAAAGCAGCATCAGCACCGCCACTCAGACTATAGGTGAGTCCATCTCCCTCGCTGTCCACATCATCGGTGCTATCGACGTTTAACACCGCTGTCTGGTTCTCAGATATGGTAACCGAAGACTGGGTTGTAAACCGTGGAGCCGCATTTTGTGATGTTTCAGAAACATCGGATACGGCGACATTCAGACGTTGTGTCGTGGTCAAGTTATCAGAGTCAGTAACCGTAACTTCAACCGCATATTTATTGTCACCATTGCTATCACCGGGGGCTTCAAAATCGGGAGCTTCCTTAAAGCTCAAAACCCCTTCATCACTAATGGAGAAGAGCGCAGCGTCAGCGCCACCGCTCAAGCTATAGGTGAGTCCATCCCCCTCGCTGTCCACATCATCGGTGCTGTTGATATTTAACACCGCTGTTTGGTTCTCAGATACGCTTACGGCATCAGGAGTTGTCACTGTTGGTGCCACTTTACTAGGTGGCTGGCTGATGGGTTCACCCGATAGTCCTTCTAGAACGCCATCATAGGCTGGCTTAGGCTGATAGTTCTCATCAAAGATAAGGGCATCACCAAAGCCATTAAAGAACCCAGGGACCCACGAATAGCGATCGGTAAATCCCCATAGCGTTACTGAATCACAGTTTCCAGCCTCTAGGCAGGTTTCAATAATTTGTTGGTAGATCTGCGCTTGGCTGTTTAATTCTGCCGCTGTAGCTGGCTGTCTGATGCGTACATCAGCCTCGGTAAAGTGAACATCTAAGCCAATGTCATCCAGACGCTGCATATTGTTGGCAACACTGTCAAACTTACGAGGGTCTTCCTCTGACATATGCATTTGAAACCCAACACCATCGATGGGAACCCCCTTGCTTTGCAAGTCCGATACCAGGTCATAGACAGCATTAGACTTCTTGTTCACCTCAGAGATTCTGTAGTCGTTATAGAACAGTTTGGCGTTAGGATCAGCCTCATGAGCCCATTGAAAGGCAAGTTCTATATACTCTGGGCCAATCTCTCGCAGCCAAAATGAATCTCGCAACGTGCCATCATCGGCAATCGCCTCATTGACTACATCCCATACCTCAATCTGTCCTTTGTACCGGCCGACTACGGTCTTAACGTGGTTTTCTAAAATACCCAGTAGTTCTTGACGACTCCAGTTTCCATTCTCTAACCAACCCGGAACATCTATGTGCCAGACCAGAGTATGTCCCCGAACATCCATATTGTTCTGGGTGGCAAAGTTAACAATTTCATCAGAACGAGAAAAGTCAAACCGCCCATTTTCAGGTTGCAAAAACCTGAATTTCATTTCATATTCAGCCGTAATACTGTTAAATTCTCTAGCGATAGTCTCTCGGTATCGACTATCTCCTCTGAGGCGATTTGATTTAACAGCTGTTCCAATAACTACATTTTGTCTGTCAGCTGCAGAACGTAATGTACGATCGTTATTAGCCATAATTGAAATCTCTAGGTCTCGTTGATTCTATTGATTCGCAAAAGCATTCGTTACGACATCACCAAGTAGCTCCAGCGCGATGAATCTCACGATAGAGTCTTTTGTTGTTAAAATTGTTACCCAACAAGGAGATTTTTCAGTAAAAACACATGACTTTTAGAACTCATTGCAGAGATCTAAATCTCTTCGAAACGAAGAGATGCATGCTGCCGAAATAATTCTCAGTATGGGCAAGGTAACAAATATATCAGGAGGTGAAAGCCGTTGTATTGCCAAAGATTAAACGTTGTATTCAATATATTCAAAGCACTTTTATGCTTTGAAAGATGATGATCAGAACACACTTCAAATAAGGTATCTCGGATACGACCTATATGGCAGCTCCATATAATGAAAAGACTGTGAGTATTTCGTAAAGAAGATTATCCATCAACTGTTAAAGCCCAGTTATGACAGGGGATAGACTGGTCTGTTACGCAATTTGTTTAGTGATAGATGTGGGTGTCGCTAACCATTTAAATATTGCGTTTGTAATACATAAAGTTAGAGAACTCATTAGTCTTATAGCTTTGCGCACATAGTTCAAACCATGGCCGAAAGCGTTAGATAGCAACAGCTGTCCGCTGGATGCATTCAGCCGCTATACATGCTAGGTGCCTGCAGAGCCGCTGAGACTGGCTTCAGCTTTTGCAGGCTGTTTGGTTTATTATCTACTCACACAAAGTCTCAAAGAAACATTGTGCTTTGGCAGCCGTTCAGATGAATTAATGCCGTGCTCCAGATTGGCTAAATGCAGGTACAGAATCGATGATGGTGGGAGTTTCTGGCACAGGCAAAGGGGTTGAGGATACCGTATCTGCAGCTGATGGAGATTGTGAGGAGGATGCCTTTGGCAATGTGGGAGTCTTTTGATGACGATAGGCCCAGCTATAGTATGCAGCAAAGCCACCGACAGAGGCTGTAAGGGCTAAAACAGCAGGCGTCCATTTAAAGCGAGAGACAGACGATGCTGTTTGCGATCGCACAGAATTTAACAAAAAACTTTCCGGATCGTCATTAGCCTGTTTCTCATCAGACAACACAGATTCAGAAACAGATATGGGCGGAACCTCTACCAATGGGATAGCATCAAACCTCAGAGTGTTTACACCCAAGAGCATTGGACTCACAAGTGTGGGGGTTACAAACTCAGAACTCAGGCTTTTTAGACTACCAAACTCGTGTCCTGGTTTAACAGGTTCTGAAAACGATTGCTTTGACACTGATTGCAGATGAAGGACAGATAGATCACGGGCCTGCGCTGAGGCACCATAAACAGACTGCGGAACAACACTTGCCAACGCGGGTACCTTTGCAGGCTGATCAACCCTTGACTTATCCGATTTATCAATGTTTTCTAAGACCGATAATATCTCCTGAGCATTGCTATATCGGCGTTCTGGAGGAACATTGACCATCTGCCTTAAAACAGATACCAACGGTTGATATGGCGACCGTTTCAAGAGATGAAACAGCTGTGTTTCAGAGGTCCATATCTGTCGACCAAGGAGAAACTGAATTCCCAACAAACCCAACGCATAGATATCACTGCTGGGCTGGTGATTTCCTTGCCATTGTTCTGGCGCTGCATAGGCCTGCCGCTCTAAGAGACCTAAAACATTGCTCTTTAATCCGCTTTTCTGTCGTCTCAGAGTTTGGTGATAGTAACCTTGATTACCACTAAAGTCTGTTAAAACTAGCTGACCGTTGGGCTGACGAATAAGATTGTTAGGATGCAAATTACCATGGACAACTCCGTGCTGATGACATTTAACCAACGTATGCAAAACAGTTTGCAGCAAGTTGACGACTTGCGTATCTGTCCAACCTTGTTGGGTTGGAATTTCCCAAGTTAGCGGCTGACCATGGATATATTGTCGAATAAGATAGCTGTATCCATCAATTTGAAATCCACCTAGTAACTGAGCTGAATCTGGAACTATCGGTGTAGGGTGAAATACTTCCAGAACCGGTGTTTGTTCACTTTCGTTTAACGGCAACACTCTTACTAAACAGTAGTATCCCTCAGGTTCGCGGTTGTCTTGGACAATGTAAGTCCCCATCTTTTGAGATGTACCCAACTGCTCAACCAAACTGTAGCCTCTATAGGTAAGGTGCTCTATTACCTCGTCTTTGTTATCTAATTTAGGTGTGAGGAGGTCGTCCACAATCATAGGGCTACACTTGGCTCATAACGTAGTATTGATCGCATTCAGAGGGTTACGCACGTATACTGCTTTCTCACAAACATCTCCGGACTAATCAAATGTGAATTATTGAGGCCACTCGATGGACGCTAGCCGAGTAAGCAAAGGTTAAATCTATAAGTAAAGTAAAACACCCATTAGAGAGGACACTCACCTGTTAACATTATTTCTGCACTGTGCGGATGTAGTTCAGTGGTAGAACGTCAGCTTCCCAAGCTGAATGTCGTGGGTTCGAGTCCCATCATCCGCTTTTTTATGAAAGGCTCTGAAATCAGTTGATTTCAGAGCCTTTCAGCTTTTGAGCCTTCGTTTTTTATAGTCTAAAAATACATACTTTAGGACATATGTTGGGTCATTTTAGGCCAATTTAGACCCATTATTGGGGTAAGGTTGGGGTAAAGATGGGGTAAATTGGGATAAGAGAATTTACCCCAATTCTGAGGTTTTTGCCATGGCTGCGACTCGGACAAAGCAAAAGGCTTCCAAAGGTACTGTACGTATCAAAACCTCTAATGATCGTCTGCAGTTGGTCTTTAGCCACAGGGGTAAACGACATTATTTGAGTCTGGGTTTGCCAGATACTAAGCTCAATCGACGAGCTGCGGCAGCAAAGGCAAAGCTAATTGAAGCGGATATTGCTTTTGAGAAGTTTGATCCTACTCTGGCCAAGTACCAATCTGAGCCAGAAGTGGAAGAAATTCCAGAAGAAGCAGGGGTAGACTTATTCACTCTATGGACACAGTTTGTGGAGTTTAAGCGGCCCCAGTGTTCGCCCAATACTATGCGGCAAACCTATGGCCCCTATACCAACCATGTGAAACGGTTTCCTACCCATGAGTTGGCAAGAGCTAATGAGATTCGCGATTATATTTTGTTAAATCTGCCGCTGGATGCGGGGAAGCGATTGATCACTCGTCTGGCTGCCTGCTGTGAGTGGGCGGTTGACTCAAAGCAGATTGATGACAATCCTTTCCAGGGAATGGCATCTAAAATAAAAATGCCTAAGGCTACTGCGAAGAAAGGGCTGAATGATATCAATCCTTTCTCATTGTCAGAGCGAGATGCCATCATTAAGGCAATTGAGAAGGATCAATTTTGTCCAGCAGCCTCAAGTCGTAAGCATAGTTACTATGGACCGTTGGTTAAGTTTCTGTTTGCGACTGGATGTCGTCCATCAGAAGCGGTGGCCCTTACCTGGCAAAATGTGGCAGCAGACTGTAAGCAGATTACTTTTGCCCAAGCCCTGATTAATGCAGATATTGGTAAAGAGATTCGATTAGGTTTAAAGACTCAGGAACAGCGATCATTTCCATGTAATCGTTCTCTGAAAAAACTGTTGAAGTCGCTTAAACCTCAAGAAAGTTTATCGAAGGTTTTGGTCTTTCCATCACCTGGTGGCAAGATGATCGACACGAACAACTTCAGAAATAGAGTATGGAAAAGGGTATTGAATGGTCTTGGAATTGAGTATCGAAAGCTTTACCAAACTCGTCATACATTTATTACCCATGCTCTAGAGGCTGGGATGGATGCAAAGGATGTGGCACGGCTGGTAGGTAATTCTCCAGAGGTCATTTACAGACACTATGCTGGCAAAAGACATAAACTGGAAGTACCAGAATTTTAACTTTTAATCTTGAAAGCAATAGACATTCTTATAGAGGTTTCTATCATTGGCTGTTAATGCTATGGCAGCTTGTCAGAGTGCTCTGGATGTGAGCCAAGACAATACCACAGGATATTCAGTTCTGGAAGCAGACTGTTATCGATGGCTCTGCATATCTTTCTAATATTACTGAAATCCTAGTAACTATAGCTTTTTCAAAGCTATTCTTAGGTTTTTAGAGCGTATAAAATTTCCTGCTATGACTAAACCATAAGCTATAAATAACACTATAAAGATAGCAAAAATAATTCTTGAAATCGAATTAAGAGCCTGCTGCGTGTTGGTAATGTCGTCAGCAATAAATAGATTTCCAACGAGAGTACCATTTACCTCCAGAGGATTGGTGCTAACAATCATCTGGCGTCCTCGGATGTTTACACTGTTCAACCGTTTTTGGGTAGGCAACTGTAACACACTTGCTGCTAGACCATCTTTTTGCCAGGAACCCATTTCCAAGGTATCAGATTGAGCAACAATCTCTCCTTCTGGAGAGCGAATCCAAATAGCTGTATCCGCCGTTGAGCGATAGTTGATAACTTTTTCCAACGCCATTGTGGATGGCATTGTTTCATCCATCCATGCCACATCTTGGCCAAAACGTTCAGCTATTCCGATGGCATTTTCTTTGTTGCCCTGAAGCATAACTTGATATATCACAAAACTGATTAGTCCAAATCCTACAGCTAGAGTTGCAGTTGAAATTAGCAAAACTACTCCAGCTAACTTGCTAAAATTGATAGCTTTCTTTTGCAAGCTTTTATCTATAAGCTCTTTGACGGTTTCTGAAAGTGGGAAGTTCGTACAGTATTGCTTATAGAAATTGACTGCTTCTTCAAGATATCTGCCTTGGAGTAGGTGATTTTTAGATCGATTATTATCCTGCCATTCCTTGGCAGATAACTCAATTTGACGTTTTCTATAAATCAGTTCTCTATCACTATCAATCCAGTCACGCAGTCTATCCCAATATGTTATCAATGCCTCATGGCTAATTTCTGCCTGTACTTTTTCATTAGCATTGGATAGGGTTATTAGACGTAAACCTGATGCAGAAAACTTGTCGAGAAAGTGTCTTATTATTTGAGTATCGTGTTGATGCGATATTACTTCTTCCAGGGGCATACGACGGCGAGTATCGCGAATGCCTTCACCTAACTGAACCATTGATGAAAATACATGACGAGCAATAGCCTGTTCTTCTGGTGGTAGGTCTTGATAAACTCGCTCTGCTTCTCCTGCCAGGGCACCACCAACGCCACCAATATTTTCCAGGCTTACAGGGGGTGAGACTCCTTGCTCTAGTCCTTCCCAGATGCGGCTAAGGGCAAACTGGAGCAGTGGCAGTGCTCCTTCTCGGTCTTCTGTTTGCTCAATCAGTAGGCTAACGATTGCTTGGTCCAGGGGGTGGCCTGCTTGTTCTGCGGGTTTGCTGATGGCATCTCTCAATTCCAACTCATTCATAGCTCGAACGAGGAATCCTTGTTCAGCAAATAGGGTATTTAATACGCTAAGCTTCTGGGTTTCACCCAGGAAATCACTGCGCATTGTGATGATAACTGATACTCGCTTTGCTGGATCTGTTGCGGCACAGAGTAGGTTCTTAATGAATGCTGTGCGTTCTGTTGAGTCCTGGCAGAGGGTATAAATTTCTTCGAATTGATCTACCAGGATGATTAGTGGTGAAATAGTAATATCCGGTAGGGCATTGGCAATGCGGCGTAGGCCATCATAGGTACCTTCTGAATTAGTCTGGGTTAACTCTTCTCGGAACTCGCGAGTTTTTTTGACAGGGGTGGGGTCATTTGTTGCTATTCGGGCCAATATTGTGGCTAAGGCTTCTAAGGGATGGGTGCCGGGAACCAGTATGGCAACGTTGGCTCGATCTCTACCTGGTAATGGTCGTCGTGCGAGTTCTGGAATGAGCCCAGCACGGGCCAGGGATGATTTACCTGAACCTGAGGGGCCATAAATTGGTAGTAGACGAATAGCAGCGTCGGTTTCGTGTAAAGTGCGAAATTTTTCCCAGAGTTGTTTGGATTGGGCTTCTCTGCCAAAGAAGAGATCGCAATCGGTTTCTTGAAAGGCCAAGAGGCCCCTGTAGGGATTGGGGCTAATATCGGTTGCGCTAGTTTCCTTTGCCAGTTCATCGAGAGGGGCATTAAGAATGACCTGACCGTAGACGACGATGCTATCTAAGACCTGGCCGATCGTTTGGTTGCGATCGCCCTTGATATTTTGTTGAATATGAGAAGCAGTGCCTTGAGTATGGTCAGATGAAAAATCGCTACCAGACATAGACTTCTCTCTCTTCAATTATAGGAATTCATATTTCTCTGAATGTCACCTTAATTCTATCGATAACTAGATAATATCTTGGCAAAAGGCAGTTTTGTTCTTATTTTCGCCAGACATAGCGATCGCAAATGCGTTTGGCCTCTTTTGCAACATCTGTTTGAGGTTCAAGCAGGCTAGAGTGATTGTCTAATTGGTTACAAGCTCTTTGCAACAATTTTTCTTGCGATAAATCCCATAACCTAGCCGTATAGTCATCACTACCGCTAACAAGCTGTGAACCATCAGGACTAAACTCCACTGAGTTAACATCTGACTCATGAACAAGGAAGGGGTTACCGGTAGGCTTGCCTGAAAAAGCATCCCAAAGTCGGAGTGTTTTATCAGCACTAGCGCTTACGAGCTTAGAACCATCAGGACTAAATGCTATCGAATTAATTGTATCGGTATGTCCAATTAAAGGTTCACCAATGCGCTCACCAGAATTAGTATTCCAAAACCGAATCGTATTGTCAGCACTAGCAGTGAGAATTTTTGAGCCATCGGGACTAAAGACTACTGCAGTAACAGCAGAGTTATGAACAGGTAATGGTCTACCAATTAGTTCACCAGAATTAGTATTCCAAAACCGAATCGTGTTGTCGGCACTGGCACTGACAAGTTCAGAGCCATCGGGACTAAAGGCTACTGCAGTAACAGCAGAGTTATGACCAGCTAATGACTCACCAAGAGAATTACCCGACATAACATCCCAAAGACGGACAGTATTATCTGGCTTAAACAGTCCACGAACAATACCAAGAGGTTTATCTCGAAAAGAAGACTTAAGATTGTAAGAAACCCAGAAACCACTTGTGCTAGCCAGTTTAGAACCATCAGGGCTAAATACTACTGCATTCACAGCAGAGTCATGACCAGTTAATGGCTCACCAATAGGATTACCTGACGTAACGTCCCAGAGTCGAATTGTATTGTCATCACTAGCACTGGCCAGTTTAGAGCCATCAGGGCTAAATGCTACTGCATTCACAGCAGAGTCATGACCAGTTAATGGCTCACCAATGGGATTACCTGACGTAACGTCCCAGAGCCGAATTGTATTGTCATCACTAGCACTGGCCAGTTTAGAACTGTCGGGACTAAACGCTACTGAAGACACTACAGCCCTATGTCCAATTAATAGATTGAGTTCTGCATTTGTTTGAACAGTATTGAGTAAGCTTTCATATGCGGAAGGAAATGCAGGACGGTTTGGAAATCGCACCAAAACTGATTGACTTACCCCCCCTGCTACAATTGCATGAATCAGTGCATTAACTGGTTGCTTTGATAGGAGCAACATTTCTGCTGTCGCTGCTAGTTGTTCAACTCGTTGACGCTCAACTCGTTGAGCTTGATACATAGCCAACCCTGCTACTCCGGTGGTCATGATCAAACCTGCAGATAAGCTTCCTACCAAAAATCTACGTTGTCTAATTTTTTCTTTTCTAGTTCGCTCAATTGCATTGACTGAGGCTAGGAAAAAATCCACTTCTAGAGATGTCATATCATCGCCTAACCTCTCATAATACTGGCGCAGAAAATCTAAATCTGGTGGACGCCATAGTTTTCCCTCAGGTCGTTTCGCATCGTTCCAATCATTAGCTGCAGCTTCTAGTTTTCGTTGGAAGCGAATATCATCTTGATTGTTGTCAAGCCAGATTTTTAACTGTTGCCAATTTTCAAACAATGCTTCATGGGTTACTTCTGCAGTTGCTTTATCACCATCTACAGAAACTGTTATTAATCGCACATCCGGAGCAGCAAATCGCCAAACCACCTGGTGAAATTTCTCAGCATTATCGACACGGGTAATAAGACTGTTAATTTTGACTCGTCGTCTGGTAACTTGATTCCCTTCTCCTAGCTGAACCAGACCCATAAATAAACGCTGTGCAATCTTTTGTTGCTGCTTATTTAAACCGTCATAAACTTGCTGGGCTTCGCTTGCCAGTGCACCACCTACACCACCAATTTTTGCTAATGTTTCAGCAGAAGCCTCGCCCTTTTCAATGCTCTCCCAAATTCGTGTTAATGCAAACTGAAGTAGAGGTAAAGCCCCTTCTCGACCAATAGTTTGTTCTGTTAATTGCTGTATGGTGGTTTCATCTAAAGCTTGCCCTGCCTCTATTGCCGGATTGGCAATAGCTTCTCGCAACGCTAACTTATCCATTGTTGGCACTAAATAGCCTTGGGTCGAAAATAAACGATTCAAGGCAGGGTGCTTATGGGTCTCACCGAGAAAGTCACTGCGCATAGTGACAATAACTGAAACATATTGGGTGTGAGCCGATGCGGCATAAAGGAGATTCCCGATTAAAGCATCCCGTTCTTGGGCGTCCTTACACAGCGAGTAAATCTCCTCAAACTGGTCCACCAGTACGATGAGCGGAAATGTAGCAATCTCTCGTATCCCATAGGCAATACGCTGTAGACCTGAGTATTCACCATCTTCTTCTTTACTGAGTACTTCTTTAAATTCATCTGCTTTGAGTACTGGATTTGGATCATTAGTCACAATTTTAGCTAGTACCATAGCCAAGGAATAGAGCGGTTCATCCCCTGGTACCAAAACGGCTATGCGAGCCCGCTCCTGAGTCGGCAAAGGTTGCTTCTTCAATGCAGGAATTAAGCCTGCTCTTACCAAGGAAGACTTTCCAGAACCAGAGGGACCATAAATCGGCAAGACGTGCACAGCAGATGATCGCCGATGCAGGTCTTGAAATTGGTTCCATAAGACATCGATTTCCCGAGTGCGTCCAAAATAGCGATCGCAATCCTTTTCATGAAAGGCAAGTAACCCTTTGTAAGGATTTGGCCCCAGTTTCTTGCCTGATGAATTTTCATCAGCCCCCTTTTCTGAAGGAGCATTAATAATCGCTTGTCCACCGCTGACATACACAACGATGCCGCCCAGCACCTGACCAATCGTCTGATTTTGGTCACCGGTTACGTTTTGCTCAATAGGTGCCTCTTGAGGCTGGTCAGATGAAGGCTCATCACCAGGCATAAACAACGCTCCCGTTATTCATTAAAGGTCACATTACCCTGGACATTGCCAAACACCTTGCCACCAGTGACTTGACCAATGACCTGATTCTGATTGCCAGTTACGTTTTGAACGATCTGAAGCCCAGGAGTGCCATCAGCGGCATCATCCTGAAGCAGCTGGGCAATGGCCGCTGCTAGCTGTTCATCCTGGGCCAATAATTTCTTAAGCTGTACCCGTAGCGCTGCCACAGAATCCTCATCCTCTGGGTTATTTGCCACATCCATTGCCGCTTCATTTGCGGCTTCTTTCGCTTCTACCTTTGGACTAAGGGTTTTCCACACCGACTGTGCCTTCTGCCAGGCCGCTTCGCCAAACTTTTCAGAGGCGCTTTCTGTAGCTTTTTCTGCAGCTGTTTTTCCCAGCTTGAATAAGAACGGAAGGAATGGCGCAATAAATGCAGTCAGCGTGGCAGGATCCATGATGAAATCAGGAGGCTAAGGTGGAGATGCCCTACGGGTAGGAGTTAATACCATAGAGATTACTACAGCTGACCAAGTTTGCCTTCCAGATTCAGGGCAAACGCATACTCAATTAACCAGGATTCCTAAGAGATAATCGTTATCCCATCCAGCTTTAAGGCGTTTGGCCTTCGTGCCAGCTTTGGTTGCGGTATCTTGTCTCAAGAGGTTCAGAGCAATATGCCGAATCAG